>NZ_JBHTAF010000004.1:0-241368 GCF_042663485.1 Saliphagus sp. GCM10025334
CTTTCGGATCGGTGCTGCACAGAATGCAGCGGTTGTGACCCGGGAACGGGTCCAGTGGACGCCTGGACTACACGTACACACGGTCTCATCTGCCACCAGTAGACGGCTGGTGACATCGACCCTTCCCTCCCTCGCTTGCGCCGGGAGGTGCATCGGTTTTGCTTACGGATTGTATTCTCTCTCGGTCACGTACTTAAGGGCACGGATTCGATTCCACCTGGTGACGTCCCCACATGGCCACCACTGACACGGGGTTTCACTCGAGCCGAGACGTACTCCGGGAGCGCTCGAGAGCCCGAGCCACAGATTCGCCGGGGAGTGAACGCTTTTGGTGGTTCCCACACCACTCTTTGCCATGCCACCAGCTAGCGACGACTCGAGCGCACCGCAGGTCGGCGAACTGACGCCGCCGACGCGAACCTTGATGGGACCGGGGCCGAGCGACGTGCACCCGCGCGTGCTCCGGGCGATGAGCACCCCTCTCGTCGGACACCTCGACCCCTCGTTCATCGAGATCATGAACGAGGTGCAGGAATTACTCCGGTACGCCTTCCGGACGGACAACCAGTGGACGATCCCCGTCTCGGGAACCGGCTCGGCCTCGATGGAGGCCGCGATCGGCAACGTCGTCGAGCCGGGAGACACGATGCTCGTCCCGACCAACGGCTACTTCGGCGGGCGCATGGCGTCGATGGCCCGGCGCGCAGGCGGCGAGGTCGTCGAGGTCGACGCGCCATGGGGCGAACCGCTCGATCCGGCGGCAGTCTCGGACGCGCTCGCGGAACACGATCCCGACGTGTTCGGATTCATCCACGCCGAGACGAGCACGGGCGTCCGCCAGCCGAACGTCCCCGAACTCACCGCCGCGGCCCACGACCACGACGCACTCGTGATCGCTGACACCGTCACCTCGCTGGGGGGCGTTGAACTCCGGGTCGACGAGTGGGACATCGACGTGGCCTACTCCGGCCCGCAGAAGTGTCTCTCCTGTCCGCCAGGGGCCAGTCCGCTCACCCTCTCCGACGAGGCGATGGAGAAGGTTCTCTCGCGCGAGGAACCATCCCGGTCGTGGTACCTCGACCTCTCCCTGCTCGAGGGCTACTGGGGCGACGAACGAGCGTACCACCACACGGCCCCGATCACCAACGTCTACTCGATCCGGGAGGCCCTCCGGCTGGTCGCCGAAGAGGGAATCGAGAACCGCTGGGAGCGCCACCGACGACTCGCTGGCGCGCTCAAGGCCGGGGCCGAAGGGATGGGTCTCGAGATGAACCCGAACGACGAGTACTGGCTCCCAAGCCTCAACGCCGTCCGAGTTCCGGACGGGATCGACGACGGCGAGGTCTGTGACGAACTCCTCGAGCGCTACGACCTCGAGATCGCGGGCGGCCTGGGCGACCTCGCCGGCGAAATCTTCCGTATCGGCTGTATGGGCTACTCCGCGCGTCCGGAGAACGTCACGCTCCTCGTCGCGGCGCTGGGCGACGTGCTTGAGGACTTCGGTGCGGACGTCGATCCGGACGGCGGCGTCGCTGCGTGTCGTGAGGCCCTCCGATAAGTGAGTGCGGGGACTGTCGTTAGACAGTGACTGTCGGTCCTGGCGGTGCGCGTTCGACCTGATAATCCTCGCCGTCGGCAGCGATGATGGCCCACTCGTAGCCCGGATCCAGGCTCTCGAGTCGGTCCTCGAGGTCGTCTACGTCACCGGGTTCAGTGACGAAACAGTGAAATTGTCCCGAGCATCGGGGAAGCTGTTCGACGTCGGAAACGGCGTTGACGTGAACGACCTTCCACGCCCGTTCTGCCCGGAAATCCGGTCCGTTGCCCTCGACCGTGTAGCCGAGTTCAGCGAAGATCGACCTGGCCTGCTCGACGAGTCGCATGTTAACAGGACCCATTCGAATAGAACTACATCGGACACCGTGATAAACGTTTGCACGGCGACAGTCAACGGGCGTCTCGAAGGACGTCGCTACGTCGACTACCACTGGTAATTACTCGTGCGCAGCGTCCCACTCGGTCGGTTTCCGGAGGTTGCCACACTGGTTACACAGGATACGTCCCATCGGGTCCATCGCGTTGTCGATCGATTCGCAATTCGAACAGAACCAGCCGTAGCGACGCCCCCGCTCGCGGCTCTCGTAGGCGACCAGGAACGGTCCTTTGGATCCGCGGTCGCCGTCGGTCGTCGCGACGTAGACCGTGTCCCCATCGTCGGTAGCCACCGCTTGCATACCACCCGTTACGGAATCGGCGGGTAAATGGCTGTCCTTCCGGGTCTCAGCCCGACCGTTCGCGGTAGGTACCGAGCACCTCCTCGAGAACTAGACACTCCTGGTCGGTCGGTTCGTAGTGCATGTCGATGAAGTCCTCGGCGTCCTCGTAGTTCCCGCGAAGTCCATACTTTCGGACGGTGATGAGCGCGTCGAGGAAGAAGGTCCCGCCGTCTGCGCCCACCTCCTCGGATCGAGCCGGTCGGTCGATGTTCAACTCGCTCTTGATCTCGTCGAAGTTGAACGTCTCGACTTCGTGCTCCGGATTGATCAGGGTCAGCACGTACTCCGCGGAGAACCGGTAGAACTCCGATTTGCTCTCGAACATACCGTCGTCGACGAGGTTGTCGATGGCTTCGACGACGTCGTCGGGATATCTGACGGTATCTTTTGCCATACCTTCCATCTCACTGCTACGACAGCATTATTGTTGCGGGAAAAATCGAATTTCTGATATTAACTCATCGAACTCGAAACTCGAGATTTGAGCCTGGGGGTTCGAGGCTCGAGACTCGTATCGACGCTCGAAACGGCGCGAACGTTTTAGGGGTCTCCGTGGCTCTCTTCGGACGACGACAGGGAGACCCACGTGTATTCTGGACTCATCTTCGAATCGCTGCCGTGGTGGATCGCCGCGCCACTGTTACAGTTGGGTATCCTCGTCTTCGGGATGGCTCTCGACGAGACCTACGTCAATCGGGCGACGGTGCTGACGGGAGCGATCGCTCTCTACACCCACTCGGTCATCGCAGGCGGGGTCTGGATGCCGGTCGGTCTCTACCTCGACGCCGGAATCGTGATCGGCGCGTACGGCCTCTACGCCTACGTGGTCGACGCCTACGTCGCCAACTGGTTTCGGGTCGCCGCCTTTTTCATCTACTCGCCGCTGTCGGTCTTCCTGGTCATCTTGCTTCCGGACGTTATCTTTCCGCTGGCGCTCGTCATCGCCGGGTACGCCAACCTCCAGTTGATGGCGACCCTCGAGCCCACCGAACCGTACTACTTCGGACCGGACTCGCCGGAGGAGTTCGAGGAGGCCGTAGCTGCAACGGACGACGGCGACGAGGACAAAAGCGAGGACGCTGATGAACTGGAGACCGAACCGAACGTCTCGAGCGAGGACTCAGGCGTCGACCTCCCTGGCACGGAACCGACTCCCACCGGTGGGGATTCCGACGAACGCGGAATTTTACCCGAGTTCATGCGTCGGCTGTAGCCCGCGGCGACTCCCTCACAAAAGCTGGATCAAAAGCGACCGTTCAGCCCTCGAAGCCGTCCTCAAACACGAACGCCCCGTCCCGCTGCACGACGTACACCCACCTTTTGTCTCGTTCGTCACTTCGTGCCTCGCTCGCAAAAGCTGGACCAAAAAGCGGCTGTTCAGCCCTCGAACCCGTCCTCGAACACGAACGCCCCGTCCCGCTGCACGACTTCACCATCCACCTCGATGAACGACTCCTCGCTCATGTCGACGATCATGTCCATGTGGACGGAACTGTCGTTTCGCTCGTTGCCCTCCCCAACCGTCTCCTCGTAGGCGCGGCCGATCGCCATGTGAACCGTATCGCCCATCTTCTCGTCGAACAGCATGTTGTAGGTGAACTCGGTGATGTCGCGATTCATCCCGATGCCGAGTTCGCCGAGCCGACGGGCGCCATCGTCGGTCTCGAGTACCGTCGAGAGCACCTCCTCGTTCTTCTCGGCCGCGTGGGAGACGACTTCGCCGTCCTCGAACTCGAGGTACACGTCCGTGATCTCTCGTCCCTGGGCCATCAGCGGCTTGTCGAAGAGCACCTCGCCCTCGACGCTGTCGGGGACGGGCGCGGTGAACACCTCGCCGCCGGGCAGGTTCTTCTCCGCGTAGTCGTTGAGCGTCGGGTTCCCCGCGACCGACATCGTCACGTCCGTTGTATCGCCGCTGACGATGTGAACCTCGTCGGCGGGATCGAGGATCTCGACAAGCTGCTGCTGGAACTCCCGCTGGGCGTCCCAGTCTCTGGTGATCGCGCCCCAGACGAACTCCTCGTAGGCCTCGGTGCTCATCTCCGCGTCCTGGGCGTTCCCCGGCGCGGGGTACTGGGTGCCGACCCAGCGCTTGCCCATGACCTCGTCCTGGATGGGCTTGTAGGCCTGCCCGAACGCCGCGGTGACTTCTGGGTCGACGTCGCTGGTCTCGTAGGTGTTCTCCGAGGCCCGGATCGAGATGAAGACGTCCGTCTCCTCGGCGGCCGCGAGGACGTGGCTGGGACACTCGAGGTCCTCGGGATCGACGGCTCGTCGGTAGGCGCGGCTGGCGGCGCTGTTCGACGCGCTGAGCGATGGGTGGGCGCCGCGCTCGCCGAGCAGTTCGTGGATTGCGACGACGAGGTCCTGGGCGATCGGCGGTGCACTGATTCTGACGTTGTCGCCTTTCTGTACGTCGACGGAGTGATCGACGATGATTTCGGCGTGTTCGCGGACGCGTGGGTCCATACCCGTTAGTCGGGGAATCCCATCAAGAACCTTTATCATTCGGTCGTCGAGGGCGGCGTTCGCGGTTCGGGTGCGGTCTCGGATCGAGTCTCGGGTCCCGAGTGGTGGCCCGACACGTCCCGACCTGCCGAATCCCAAATCCCAAAGCGCTGAGTTCCGAGCCCCAACGCACCGAGAACCGCACCGCCTCACGCGCTACTCGAGCGTCGGCGGTTCCTGGCGACCGATGTGAATCTCGTGAGCCTCGACGTCCTCGAGTGCGGCGACCCGGCCGCCGACGCTCACGGAGCCGTCGTCGGTCTCGAGGGTCAGGCTGGCGACCTCCTCGCTCATCTCGAAGGAGACGTCGACGACCTGGCCGCGAACGACCCGCGAGCCTCCGCGCTCGACGTCACGCCCCTCGATAGTGGCGTAGAACTCGCCGCCGTCCTCGATGAGGTCCTTGACGCAGCGGCGGATGGAAGCGTACTTCCGGGGGTAGGGGCGACCTTCGCTGTTCTCACCCAGGATTTGCTCGGCGGTCGTCCAGAGCACGGTGCCGAAGAAGCCCGACACCAGGAAGCCGAGCGCGGAGCGATTGAAGATGACGCCGTAGCGGTCTTGGTCGTCCCGGAGGGCGTCCTGGGTCGCGTACATCGAGTAGTTGCCGTCGGCGACGGCGATGACCGGCGTCGTGATCCCGCGTCGGGCGCGTGCTGTCGTCGCCACGGCCTCGTAGTCGAACTCCGCGGGGAGGGGCGCCTCCACGGCGGGCGTCACGATCAGGTCGACGCTGACGTCAGCGCTCGTCGCCGCCCGGAGCTGGTCCTCGAAGCGGATCAGCAGGTCGGGGGTCAACGAGAGCGCTAGTTCGTACTCGGCCTGCTCGATGATTTCCTCGAGGTAGCGCAGGATCGTCGACCGTGACTTCACGAGAGAGACGGCCTCGGTCTCCCGTGCCGGAGCGGTGTATCGGGCCTCGAGTTCGTCGATCATCTCCTCGAGGGCATCTTGGACGTCGTCGAAGGCGTTACCGGGGTCGATCGCGACGATCTTCATCGGGCGGGATTCGCGGAGTTCGACCAGACCTCGGTCGCTCAGGCTGCGTACCGTGTCGTAGACGCGCGGCTGTGGAATGTCGGTTCGATCGGCGATCTCGCTCGCCGTGAGCTGTCCGTGTGCGAGGACGGTCAGGTAGGCGTCGATCTCGTACTCGCCGAGATTGAATCGATCGCCCACGCGTTCGACCGTCGAACGCAGTTCGTCAGTGGCCATACGCGGTCATCGAACGCGACCGCTAAAACATTTCTTATGTTTCGAGTAGCACCTGATTCCAGAACAGAGTACCCAGCGTCGAACCCTTCAGAACGCTTAACCACGACGCCCCTGACAGTGAGAGTATGCTGCAGAACGCCACGGGTGGCAACGAAACGGCCCTCGAGGAGGGATTGCGGTCACTCGCTCCCGACTGGGTTCCGCCCGGAGTCGTCGACGTGGCGTTCGCCGCGTTCGTGCTGATCGTCGGCTGGTACCTCTCGAAAGTCGTCGTTCGCCTCACCGGCCGAACGATCGCCCAGAAGATCGAACGGCCGTCGGTGACGCGGACGGTCCTGCGGGCCGTTCGAATCACGGTCATCGCGTTCACGGTCCTGATCGCCGCCAACATTCTCGGTCTGACCGGCGTCGAAATTCTGCTTCCGGTGACCGTCATCTCGGCCATGGTGGGTATCGTGCTCGCGCCCCTGGTCGGCAGCCTGATCAACGGCCTGTTCGTCCTTTCGGACCAACCCTACGAAATCGGCGACATGATCGAGGTCACCGACAGCGGCCACCGGGGGTTCGTCGAGGACATCACGATCCGTTATACGAAAATATTCACGCTCGAGAATACCTTCATCGTCATCCCGAACTCGGAGATCAACGCCCGGGACGTCGTCAACTTCTCGGCCGAGGACGAGCGGACGCGGCTGTCCGTCTCGTTCGAGATTACCTACGAGAGCGACCTCGAGACGGCTATACGCGTCTCCGAACGAGCAACGCGAGGCGTCGACAACGTGATCGCCGGCGGCCCGGACATTCGCATCGGGAGCGCCCGGTACGCCGCCTCGCCGACGTGTGACGTCCTCGAGTACGGCGACAGCGGCGTCACCCTGCAGGTCCGGTACTGGGTGAATCACCCGTACAAGATCACGGTCGTCCGCTCGGCGGTCCATCGGGCGATCCGAGACCGGTTCAGCGAAGAGGGAGTCGAGTTCGCCTACCCGCACACCCACCACGTCTTCGACGAGACCAGCGGCACCGCCCGGGTCGCACAGGTCGACCGCGAGCTCGAGCCCCGGCCGACGAGCCGAAAACACGAACAGGTCGCCGACGGGGATGGAGACGCGAGCGGGAACGAATAGCTCTCGAGCGGCCCCTGGAGTCCGTACTACGGTCCCGACCGGTAGCCGTCCAGAGCCGGGTTACAGAAGTGATGCCGAGCGGCGACAGTCTGGCCGTGAACGTACTGACACTCTCGCCGTAAAAGCGTCCCCGAATCCGCCTACGCGACCGCCTGGCCGACTGTAATCACTTCGCACTCGAGGTGGTTCTTGAGGTAGCGCTCGATGTTGGGATTGTCCATCACCCGTCCGAGGATACGTCGCCAGCGGCTCACCTGTTTGGTGCCCACGACGACGACGTCCGCCTCCTCGCCGGCGACTTCGTCGAGAATCGTCTCCTCGACGAGAAACCCAGATCGGACGACGTATCGAGTGTTCTCCAGGCGACCGAACTGTCGCTCGACAGCCGATTTCAGATCCGTCCGCGTCACCGTCTTGCCGTTCTGATAGAGATTGACGTGCAGCACCGAGAGAGCCGCGTTCCGCTCCCTGGCGACCTCGATAGCCTCCTCGAGCGTGCGACGAGAATTATTCGTTAATGGGTACCGAACGGGGACCACGACCAGTGTCATCACGAGAGGAAACGCGGTCCGTAGTGGTAAACGTTTCACTCGGTGCGTTCGCTCGACTCGAGTCGTGATTCGAGTCGTCGCACGCGCCCCTCGATGGTGGGGTCGATGCCGTTCTGTCTGGCGTATTCGACCAGCACGTCGTACTGGCAAACCTCGGTTCGCTCGATGCGGTCCGCCGGGTCCAGCGCGGGAAACTCGTCGTCGGTGTGAAAGAGGTAATCGGAGGTTGCCACTTGGTAACGCTGGTCGGGGTCGAGCGGTTCCCCGCCGACGCTGTCGACCGTGACGGAGTGATCCGTCGGATCCCACTCGAGGACGGCGCCACTCACCTGGGCGTGCCACCAGTCCGGTTCGGCGAAGCCCAGGTCGAGCCCGGCGCCCCCCTCGAAGATGGCCTCGAGGGTTGAGCCGCTGACCTCGGCGACGGCGACGGGTTCCTCGAACGGGACGAGGCTGATCACGTCGGCGACCGTGACGTCACCCGAGAGCGTCGTCCCGGTCCTGAGCCCGCCGCTGTTCTGGATGGCGACGTCGGCCCCGGTCTTCCAGCGGTAGGCGTCGGTGACGAAGTTCCCGAGCCTGGCCTCGCCGCCAAAGAGTGTCGTCTCGGATCGGTCGAGCGGTTCGTCGACGCGAGCGATCACCTCGTCGAGTCCCGTCTCGGCCTGGAGGGTCTCGAACGACCGGCGCACGTCCTCGTGGGGCTCGAGTTTGGTCGTCCGCCGAATCGTTGCAGTCGGCCCGTCGCGCTCGAACGAGAGGTCCACGATCGCCGTCCCGCCGTCGCCGGGTCGCGTGAGTAGCGTCCCCCCGACGACCTCGTTCCGAGCACTCGGGACGTGCCCCCCGAGGACGACGTCGGCGTCGACCTGCCGAGCGAGGTCGTCGTCGCCCCGTCCGAGGTGTGAGCAGACGACGACGTAGTCGACCCCCTCGTCGTGAAGGTCGTCGATCGCCGCCCGCGCCGTCTCGACGGGGTCGTGAACGTCGATGTCCGTTGCCATCGGGTTCAGCGACACCGTCCGGGGCGTCGTGACCCCCGTGAAACCGACCCGCGTTCCGTCTCGCTCGAGCACGGTCCACGGCCGGACGCCCACGTCCGACCCGAACCGGCCGCCGTTGCGCCGCACGTTCGCGCTCAGCCAGGTCTGCGGGGAGCGGCGAACGATCTCGCGAGTCGCGTCGACGCCGAAATCGAAGTCGTGGTTGCCGAAGGTCTCGAGGTCGGGATCGACGGCGTCGTAAAATTCCAGGGCCTGTCTCCCCTCCATCACGAGCGGCAGCACGCCGGGTGCCGTGTTGTCGCCGGTGCCGACGATCACCGTGTCCTCGTCCCGGTACTGCTGGAGGGCGGTCGTGAGCCGACCGATCCGTGCGGGCTCGTCGCAGGCGTTTTCGACGTCGGAGTACTGGAGGACGCGAGCGGGCATTCGCCGATCCTTTCGATTCGACGGTCTTTGCTCCGTCGGTTCGTCACCCGCGGCGGTACCGTCGCGTCCACCGCGGCTCCGAACGGACGGCGAGCCACCACCCGAGCGCCCCGGCGATACAGCCGATCGCCGTCAGTACGGCCGCGACGGCGGTAGTCAGCGGTGCGGCGACGAAGCCGACGACGAGCGTCGGCACCAGGGCGACGGCGACGCCGAGGGTGAACGCGCCGAACCGGACCGCGTCGAAGAGGAACTCGTTGGGATCGAAGCCGGCGACGAAGACGGTCAGCCCGTAGTAGTACAGCGCGAGGCCGACGAGGAGCACGAACCCGACGACGGCGTCGAGAAGCGGCGGTCGAGCCCAGGCGAGTGCGACGAGGTAGGCGAGCGTCATCGTCGGGAGGCCGACGAGGTAGAAGGCGACTCGCTTCGCCCGAAAGACAGCCGCGACCGAGACGGGGTAGGCCGCGTAGGACTCCACGGCGTCGAACTGGGTCAGCCAGTTGTAGGTCGTGAAGGCCGACAGGCCGAGCACGCTCCCGAAGAACGGACCGAGCGCGGGTTCGATCCCGACGCCGTCTCGAACGACCCCGACGAGCACGACGACGAGGCCGAGGAGGATTCCCACCGACACGAGCGGCTTCCAGACGCCACCGCTCGAGCGAGCCAGGTCGAGCAGCGTCTTCGCGACGAGGGGGTCGCTCCCGGGCAGGGACTCGAGCGCACGAAAGCGCTGGCGGTGCGTTCGCGTCGAGCGCGCGTACGCGGGATCGTAGATTCGAACGGAGAGCGCGGCGGTCACGACGAGCACGGCGACGAGGGAGGCGGTCAGTCGGAGCGGCGGCCCGACCAGGACGAGGTCGGTCACGGAGACGGACGGGCGAGGACGACCCGCGATCAACCACGCGCCGCCGACCGCGAGGACGCCGAGCAGTCCGCCCCGCGTCGAGAGACCGCGGGTTCGAAGGGCGATGAGCGCGAGCGTCGCCGTCATTCCGGCAGCGAAGACGAGCCACAGCGTGAGCCAGAGCCAGATGACGTCCCCGGGCGTCGAAACCGAGAGCCCCTCGAGGGCCACGACCACCAGCGAGAGCGGCAGGATCATCGTCACCCCGTAGAAGAGGGCGTCCTTCAGCAGGAAGTGTGCGAGCAACCGTCGTCGGGACAGCGGGAGGGTGTCCGCGCTCGAGAGGAGCAAGGAAAGGTCGCCGAAGACGTTCTCGAGCATTTCTGAGCCGGCGAGGGCGGCGGTGCCGCTGTAGAGGCCGAAGGCGAGGGCCGCGACGTGGACGCCGGCCAGGATCGAGTCGGTCGCGTAGCCCGTCTCGCGCAGGGCGAACCCGCCGGCCACGACGAGGGCCGCGACGACGAGCGGAAAGGCGTAGAACCGTCGGCCGCCGAACAGTCGGGCGTGGAGTCGCCACTCCTCGAGGGCGAGCGCGCGGAAGACGAGCCAATCGTGGGACGCGGTCATTGGTTCGGTGGTGCGTGAGTACGGTAGTACGTGGGTTCGTGGGTCGGCGGGGCTACTGTCGCGGTGCCGGGGTCGAGCCCTCGTCCTCGAGCGTCGGTACGTCCTCGGAATCGGTCGTCTCGACGTACGCGAGGAACTGCTCGCGAAGTCCGCCACCGTCGGAGGTCGTCTCGACGATCCGGCAGGTCCCGTCGGCAACGAACCCGACGCGGGTACAGATGGCCTCCGCGACGTCGACGTTGTGCGTCGACACGAAGACCGTGTGTCCGCGGTCGACGTACTCGAGCAGGAACGCCTTCACCCGTTCCTGGACGAGCGGGTCGAGGTTGACGAGCGGTTCGTCGATGAAGACGAGGTCGGGTTCGTGGAGGAACGCCTGCGTGATCATCACCTTCTGTTGCTGGCCTCGCGAGAGGTCGGTGTGCAGCGTCTCGAGTTTACTCGCGAAGCCGAGGCGGTCGGCCCAGGTGTCGACGCGGGCCGAGACGATGTCGGGCTCGAGTCCGCGAATCGAGCCCACGAACTCGAAGTACTCTCGTGGCGTCAGGAAACTCGGCGGCGACTGTTGTTCGGGAAGGATTCCGACCCGCCGGCGCGTCTCGACCGGCTCGGTCGTGGGATCGGTCTCCAGAACGGACACTTCGCCCGCGTCAGGAGCCAGTCGGCCCGTGAGGATGCCGATCGTCGTCGTCTTGCCGGCGCCGTTGGGACCGAGAAACCCGAAGAGTTCGCCCGACTCGACGGCGAAATCCATCCCCGAGAGTGCGGTCACCGACCCGAACGACTTCTCGAGTCCGGCGACGCGGAGCGCGACCATTGCTGTGGACGATTCGTCGGGGGTTCCCCATAACTGTACTGTCCGTTCCGTCGAGGAGTGACAGCACGACGGGTCGTTTTCGGACAATCAGTACTCCATCCCGCGTCAGTACTCCGTCCCGCGCCGTGCTCGCTGGCCGTCGTCGAAGGGGTGACGATGCTTGGCGACCTCCGTCACGAGATCGGCGTGCTCGAGGAGGTACGCCGGTTCGGTGTGACCGCCCGTGAGCACGACCTCGAGCGAGTCCGGCCTGGTTTCGAGAAGTTCGATCACGGATTCGGGCTCGATGAGGTCGCTCTCGACGGCGTAGAGGATCTCGTCGAGAACGAGCATGTGGACGCCGTCGTCGGGATCGGAGTCGAGCGGGAACGGCGTCGTCAGGTCGGCTTCGTTCGCCGCTGACACCAGGTCGCGAGCGCGCTCGAGTCCGGATCTGGCCTCGCGCTCGTGGTCGACGTCGTCGCTCCCGTCGGCCATCCCGTGCCAGCCGTAGTGACCGAGGTTCTCGTAGCTGAACCCGGGAAGTGCCTCGATGGCGTTGTACTCGCCGCGGACGGCCTCGACGCTTGAGGCGCCGCCCTTCATGAACTGGAGCATGTGGACCCGAAATCCGTTTCCGGCAGCCCGTAGTCCCATCCCCATCGCAGCCGTGGTCTTTCCCTTGCCGTCGCCCCACCACACCTGTACCAGGCCGAACTCCGAGGGGGTGTCGGGTGTGATCGGTCGAGCGGCAGGAGCGTCCCCGCCGCCGGGAGTGTTCTCGAGGAGGCCGGTCTCGACGTCGCCGCCGGCCACTGTTTCCGGTTCGCCGCCGCTGTCTCCCCCACGCTGACTGTCGCTGTTGTCTTCACGCTCGCCATCGCTGTCGGCCTCACGTTCGCCGCCGTTCGCCGCTGGTTCGTCCATGGGCAATCTCGAACCGTCACGACCTAACCGTTTGTGCTCCCGACCGCTTCCCCCGCCTCGATCGGCATCAGTCGGGGTTCCAGACGAGTTCGGACTCACCTCGGCGCTCGCGGTACCGTTCGCGAACCCAGTCGACGCTCTCGGGATCGTCGGTTCGGAGGACGCCCGCGAGCCCGTTCTCGGAGTACACCGTCAACCCGGCGACGACGGTCTCTCTTTCGGCGATCCAGATGGCGTACGACGTCTCGAGCGGGGTCGTGTACAGCCGACCACAGTCCGCTTCGATGATCTCCCGAAGTCGGTCGTGCTGCTCGTCGTCGAGTGAGGAAAACAGGTTCCGGTCGAGGATCAATTCCGCGCGTAACCCGCCGTTCTCGATCGATTCCAGGAACTCGTCGAAGTAGAGGTCGAAGACCACCGGGGCCGTGCCGTACACCGCTGACGATTCGCGGATGTACTGCATGCTCGTTTCGAGGGCCGTCCACGGCGCCTGAGGACTCGGCACGTCGATCGATGCCTCGCGAAGGAATGACAGGTCGATCGACTCGAGGGGGAGTTCCTTCAGGACCGGCCTCCCCCGCTCGATCTGCTTCAGATCGGCGAGGTAGTCCCGTCGAGCGCGACAGGCGAGTCGCCCCGTCTCGGTCGCGAGGTAAGCCGAGCCGCGTCGTTCGATACACCCGGTCTCGAGCAACGATGCGATCCCGCGGTCGATCGTCGAACGGGACGTGGACAGTTCGTCGACGAGTTCGGGTTTCGTCCGTGGCGTCTCGAGGAGGGCTTCGAGGAGGGCGTTTCGCGTCGCGAGTACTTCGTCCATGCACCAGTTCGTCTCGTGGTTCGTGGCGAGGCATTAATAACTCTCGGGCGTTGCCAGGTTCGAAACGGCTCCGTCTACTCGCTACTGCGTCGATTCGGCTACGCGCTCGGTGAACCGCTCGCGAACCTTGTCGATCTTGGGTGCGGCGTGCATCCGACAGTAGGCGTCCGTGGGATTTTTCTCGAAGTAATCCTGGTGGTACGCCTCGGCCTCGTAGAACGCCTCGAGCGGTTCGACCTCGGTCGCAATTTCGTCGTCGTAGACGCCCTCTGCCTCGAGTTCCTCGATAAACGCCGTCGCGAGTTCGCGTTGCTCGTCGTCGTGCGTGAAGATGGCCGACCGGTACTGGGTGCCGACGTCCGGTCCCTGTCGGTTCACCTGCGTCGGATCGTGGACGGTGAAGAAGACTTCGAGAATCTCGTCGTACCCGATCACCTCGGGGTCGTACTCGAGCTGGACGACCTCCGCGTGGCCGGTCTCGCCCCTGCAAACGGCCTCGTAGCTCGGATCCTCGACGTGGCCCCCCGCGTAGCCCGACGTGACCGATTCGATTCCCTCGAGTTCCTTGTATGCTGCCTCGACACACCAGAAACAGCCGCCGCCGACGGTCGCTCGTTCCATGGGTGTCGTACGTGCTGGCTGGCAAAAGGTGTGACGGGCCAATTTCGTGTCTCGGCCGTTCAGGCTCCGGTCACCGGTCGCCGTCTCCACTGCCGTCCTCGCCTTCGGCCCCGTCTTCGTCTCCCTCCGACCCGGGATCGCTGACTGGAGTTCCCTCACCTGCTCCCGGCCCGCCGGGGAGGACGTGTGGATCGGCGGTCTCGTCGCCGTGGACCGCGTCGTCGCGTTCGAACGCGTAGAATGCGAGGCCCGCAACCACGAGCACGAGCAGGCCAGGGATCGGGACGGTCCCGACCACGAGGTGGAGCGATAGCGCGAGGAGCATCGGAACGGCGACGACAGCGGCCCACAGCCACGGACGCTCGAACTCGAGGCGCTTGGCGTCCCGGTAGACGACGATAGTGGCGACGGCGACGAGCACGGCACCGACGAGGGCGATCACGAGCTGGGCGGGAAGTGCCATCACCACGAGCAAGGACCGATCGGGGGAAAAGCGTTCTGAGACGACGTCTCGGTCTCGACCATCTCGTCCCCGCCACTTCGCTTTCGACCACCTCACCCTCACCACTCCCGCTCTCGCCCGTCTCACTCGAGCACGGCGACCGCTCGAACGGGGGCGCCGTCGGCGTTCGCGACCGCGAGCGGGTACGCGTGGACGGTGAACGCCTCGTCGGCGGGGAGCGCCTCGAGTTCCCTGAGATTCTCGAGGAGGATCCGGTCGTCGGCGAACATCGTCCGATGGAAGGGGTAGCCGTCCGGTTCGTCCTTGGCGGGTTCGCTCCCGGGCGTCGGGTCGACGTTCATCGTGTCGATGCCGAGGTCGAGTTCGCGCTCGACTAGCCAGTCGGCGGCCGAGGCGGTCAGGTAGGGGTGGTCGAACGCCCGGTCGGTTCCCCAGTGGGTTTCCCAGCCGGTTCGGCAGACGAGGAGGTCGAGGTCTCCGTATCCGATCGTGTCTACGCCGACGTCCGTATCTGTGTCCGTTTCCGCGTCCGAATCGACGTCCGCATCCGCGTCCACACCGCCAGCAACTGCCCGCTCGAGGTCGTCCGGCCCGATCGCTTCTCGAGGCTCCAGCGGACGACAATCTGCGAGAAGGGTCCGAAATCGGAACCGTTCCACGTCGAAGTCGTCGAGCGTCGGGCCATCCGATCGCATGTGCGCGGGTGCGTCGACGTGCGTTCCCGTGTGGGAATCGAACGACAGATCCGTGGTCGCGTAGCCGTCGTCCTCGACGGTCGTCGCCGGTTCGATCGCGACCGGCGGCGAGCCGGGATAGACGGGCATACCGGTCTCGAGCGGGTACGAGAGGTCGTGGACGGGCATCGGCTCACGCACCCTGCTCCTCGCTCGAGTCGTGATCGATCGGATCGGTATTCGAGTCGTTGTCTATCGGCTCACTACTCACCTCGTCCTCGCCGCTCACTTCGCGCTCGAGCGTCTCGAGGAACGATTCGACGACCTGAGCGCGCTCCTCGGCGACGGTCCGACCCTCTGGCGTGTACATTCGCTCGGGTAATCGAAGCAACTTCTTGTGAACGTGATTGACGCTGGTCGCGCCGGCGCGCGTGTCGTCCTCGCCAGGCGACAGGGCGGGATCGTAAATCGTCGTTCCGAGTTCGCCTCCGTAAGAAAACGTGCGCGCGAGGCCGATGGCTCCCAGCGCGTCCAGGTTGTCTGCGTCCGAGAGGAGGCGCGCCTCGGTCGTCCGGGGGTCGACGTCGTTCGAGAAGCGGTGTGCGCGGATGCAGTGGGCGACGGCGTCGACCGATTCAGGAGGCTGGTCGACCGACTCGAGGATCGTCCGGGCCTCGCGGGCGCCCCACTCGGCGTGGTCGTCGATGGCGCCCGCATCTTCCTTCGGTCGGCCGATGTCGTGGAGGACCGCAGCCAACAGCAGTACGTCCTGGTCGACGTCCGTTCGCTCGGCGGCGAGGTGGCGCGCGTTCGTCTCGACGCGCCTGACGTGGTGCCAGTCGTGGGCCGGCGTCACCGCCTCGTCGAAGTAGGATCTGGCGACGGGACGAACCCGATCGAGAACGTCGTTCATGGACACTCGTTCGTGGCCGTCGACAAAATCGTTCGGGAACGGCTGCCGGTCCGATCCTCGATCGGCCGCGCGAACTCGAGTGAACGAGTGATTGAGTAATCAAGAGATTGAGTAATCGAGTGATCGACGGACACCCGCTTGAGCGCCGAACTGTCTGACTAAGAATTAAGAGTCCACCGTGCATGGGTGGGTACATGGACGACACTCCACAGGAGATTACCTCGCTCGTCGGACGCGAGGTCTACTCGAACAACGGCGTATTCGTCGGCGAAGTCGAGGACCTGCGACTGAACGTCGGCGGCGAAGCCGTCACTGGACTGGCACTGGGGGGACTCAACTACGAACTCTTCGGCGACGAGGTCACCACCGCTCGTGGCGTTATTTTACCGTACCGATGGGTGCGATCCGTCGGCGACATCATCCTCGTGACCGACGTCGTCGAACGCGTCAAGGAACCGGACGAGGAAGAAGACGAACTGGTCGCGTAGGCTGGCGGTACGCGGACGCGGAAATTGAATTCGCTTCTCTCTATCCCATCGAGAGCGAACCGTCCTAGCTCCCGTTTCCTTCGCCCTCGACGCCCATCGCGTCGAACAGCGTTCGCTTCACGGCCTCCTCGGTCAGCGTCAACAGGGTCTCGCGCGTGTCGTCGGAGATTTCGATTCCCGTGAAGATCCCGAGGGGAATCTCCGCACTGGCCTGCGTCGAGTGGCCCGCCGTCTCGCCGATTTCGCCGTAGGCGTCGGCCAGCACGCTCCCGATGTTCATTCGGATGTCCTTCGACCGAGCGGCGAGGAAGATCGTTTCCTCTGCCACCCCGAAGACGGCCGTTGTCGTCACGCCCTCCAGGTTCAGGAGGTGGCTCGCAGCCTGCATCAGCGCCTCCCTGTCGCGGACGAAGCCCGCGTTCGAAACGAGGTGGCTCCCCTGGACGTCCCGATTCGCGATGGCCTCGGCCAGCACGTCGAGCGTCTCGGGTGACATCGAGGGTGACTCGACCTGCTCGAGCGTGTCGTGGTTCGCGAAGGGATAGAGGTAGGCGGCGGCGGTGAGGTCCGCGGGCGTCGTATCGCGTTTGAAATCGAGAGTTTCGGCTCGGATGCCGTAGAGCAGCGCCGTCGCGACTTCCTCGGAGACGTTCATGTCGAACTCCTGAATGTACTTCGTCATGATCGTCGAGGTCGAGGACATGTTGGGTCGAATGTCGGTAAAGAACGGCTCGATCCCCTCCTCGGGCTCGGCGTGGTCGATGAGCACGTCGACCTCGAGCGTGAGGTCCTCGGTGCTCGTGTGGTCGACGAGCGCGACGGTGTCGTAGACCGACTGATCCTCGACGTCGTCCCACTGCAGGAGGTCGATGCCGAGTAAGTTGACGAACGCCCGATTCTCCTGGTGGCCGATATCACCGAGGTAAATGATGTCGGATTCGATGCCGAGGTGGGCCGCGATCGCCTGCAACGCCGCCCCGCTGGCGATCGAATCGGGATCGGGACTGGGCTGGGTGAGGATCGCCAGCCGGCCCGTCGTCTCCTCGAGCAGACCCGCGAGGGTCGCGGCGTTGTGCTCGAGTTCGCCGGACTCGAGGGCCCGCAGCGCGGAGTCGGCGATGACGGTCGAGGGGTTGATGACGATGTCGGCCCCGAGGTCGGCGAGTTCGTCGCCGGAGACGGGATCGCTCGCGCGCGCGACGATGAACTGGTCGCCGTTGGTGTCGCGGATGCGCTCGACGGCCTGTTTGTTGGCCTCGACGTCGGAGGCGAGGATGAGGACGACCGAGCGGTCGGCGACGAGTTCGGCGGCCTCGACCTCGCGGATGTCGGCGGTTCTGGCGTCGAGGTCCTGGTCGCGGAGGGACTCGACGCGGTTTTCGTCGCGGTCGATGATCAGGACGTCTTTTCCCTGCTCGGCGAGTTCCTCGGCGACGGCGTAGCCGACGCTCCCGCACCCGAGGATCGCGTAGTCCGAGATCGACGAAATCGTAACCCCCGTACTCATGTGACAGTCCGGTTGAACCGACTGTACTTAACGTTCCCGAAGACGGTTACGGTTGTCGTTGCACTGTCCGGCCGACGGCGTGTCCGTGCGTGCCACATTGCGTCCTAAAGGAAACCTATTTGAGCGGCGGGCAAAAACGCAGATGTACAGGGCCGGTAGCTCAGTTAGGCAGAGCGTCTGACTCTTAATCAGACGGTCGCGTGTTCAAATCGCGCCCGGCCCGCTATCCCGTCGCGAACATACCCGTGAGTGACAGGTAAGGGAACCGGTGGGATTTGAACGCAGGGAGGTCGCGCGCAATGCAGTGAGCACGTCCGACCGCGTGTTCAAATCGCGCCCGGCCCGCTTTTGCCACGAGCACATTCGCGAGCGACAATACAGCCCTACGATTTGAGGTAGACCAGAAAGCCACAGCGAAGTGAGTATTTCTGGGCATCGTTCAAGATCACGTTCGGCCCGCTTTCTGCGCTAGCGTATCGGAGCCCGAATCAAGCGCTACCCTGCGTAATCGAGGCGTTCTAAGCTTCAGAAGATATTCGGACCTGGTTGAAATCCTCGAGCAGTGATGGGTTTCCACAGTGTTACTGAATACACAGCGCGAATGCATCACTAGTTGAACATTCTATTGATGGGAATTTATGTAATATAGGTATCAAAAACAGTAACTATTAAACATACATGACTATATTTTGTGCTTGATCATGTCGCGAAAATTCAGCAGACGTTCCATGATAAAATCGCTCGGGATTGCCGCGACCGGAATCACCGGAACCGCGGCCCTGAGCGGTTCGGCGAGCGCGTTTAGCGACGGCGAGCGCGTCGAAGTTACCGCAAGCGCACTGAACACTCGGGAACAACCCGGTACCGACTCACCAATCGTCACCACACTGAACAACGGCGAGGTCGGCGAGATCATGAACGGACCGATCGACGAGGACGGCTATCGGTGGTGGGGTGTCCACTGGTTCAATCGAAACGTGTGGGGCTGGTCGGTCGAACGGTACCTCCAGTCCACCTCCGGCGGCTCGGAGTCGGACTTCAACTGGCCGATTACCGGCTATATCACGTCTCCGTACGGTGCTCGTCCCGGTCACTACGCAGTGGACTTCGGCGCTAACGGCAATATCGGCGAACCGATTTACGCGGCCCATAGCGGTGTCGTGGACATCCGAAGTTACCAGGCGGATGGCTGTGGATACTACCTCAAACTGGGACACGGAAACGGCTATCAGACGATGTACTGCCACCTGAACAGCTTCGACGTGGTGCAAGGAGAGAGCGTCGCACGTGGTCAGAAGATCGGTGGCATGGGCGACACCGGTAATTCGACCGGTCCTCACCTGCACTTCACGATCGAACGGAACGGCACCCACCTCTCGATTCCTGGCTACGACGGTGAAACCGTCACGGCAGGCACCAGAATTCCGAAAGATTACTCGGGAATCTGACTGGCGTTCTGTCGCGGTAGTCGGTACTAGTAAGCGGTGATCGTTGTTTATACTCGCGTCTGGCCATTTTTCGTGGATACCAACTCCTGACAGTGGTCACTTCCCACTCCGAGACTGGTGACCTCAAAGGGAAGGTAATTCAAGAGGTGTGGCTAACGAATCGAACGGAAATCGTTCAGATCGCAGTGGAACGTTGTGGACGCGCGAGCACTGGCCGCGACTAAAGGAGATGGAGGGAGTGAGGAAGTGAGGGGAAGACCGATCGGTTCCGGCGACGATATCAGGACTGTTGCAGACTCGAGCGAACGTCGGTGATATCGAGTAATCCAGTCGCCACCGAGAGCACCCCCCAGATGACTACGCCCAGGCTGACGGCGAGGATGAGGGACGGAATCGAGGTGATGTAATCGGTTACGGCGAAGACGACGAGCGCCATGACGCCGGTGATGGCACAGATTGCGGCAAGTCGTCGAGCCAGAAAGCCCATCCGGAGCGAGAACTCCTGGTCGATAATGTAGACGTTGGCGAGGGTGTACATCGAGTACGTGATGACGGTGGCGATGGCGGCACCAACGACGCCCATCGTCGGAATCAGGAGGACGTTAAGGCCGACGTTCAGGACAGCGGTCGATCCCTTGACGAGGGCTCGAGAGCGAGCGCGGCCGAGGTAGTCGAGGCCGTTGCTGGTCAGTTTCGTCACGGCTTGGAGGACGGCAAACAGGGCGAGCACCTGCAGTACCGGGACGGCACCGAGGTACTCCTGTCCGACCAGAAGGATGACGGCCGGTTCGGCGACCAGAACGAGGCCCGCGCCGATGGGGACGTAGAGGAGCAGCGAGTAGACGAGCGAGGTCTCGTACAAGCGAGCAGCCCGGTCGACGTTGTCGCTCGCTTTCTCGGCCCCGAACGTCGGCGACAGGGTAAAGCCGAGAGCCGACATCGGCATCTCGACAAAGTGGACGATCTGTTTGCTGAGAACGTAATACGAAACGGCGAGTGGCGAGAGAAAAAACCCGACGAGAACGATGTCGATCTCCTTGTCGAGAGTGTTGGCAGTACTGGTCGCGGTGAGCGGAATCGTGTACGAACCGATCCGTCGTCGAAGGCCTTCCTCGATCGACGAGCCAGTAACGTGGGGCTGGTACTGCCGACGGTACAGATAGACGAGGCCTATTCCGGAAGCCAGCGCGAAACTCAACAGGTAGCCTCCGAGCGCGCCGAGTGCACCGAACCCGAGAAGAACGAAAGCAACGGCGAACACGAGGCGACTCACCCGGTCGAGGGCGTGGAGGGTCGCCGAAACTTCGATTAACTCGAAGCCCTGCAGGGTGAGGCGGACGTAGGTGCTGATTGCCTCGAGCGCCAGGTAGAGCGCACCCAGAAGGAGAAACGGCGTCAGTGACGGCTCGCCGATCGCTCGAGCGAGATGACGGTGGCCGACGAGCAGTCCTACCCCGACGACGGTGATCGCGAGCAGGTTGTACCAGGCTGTCGTCCGGAGGATATGGGGGACCTGCTCGGGGCGTTGCTCTTTGTACTCGGCGATGTAGCGGGCCCCTGATTTGGCGATGCCCAGTTTGCTGAAGATGCCGAGCGACCCGAAGACGGCGATAGCGAGAAACAGCAATCCGTACTCGTCGGGGCCGAGCAACCGGGCGAGCCCGACCGTCAGGAGACCACCGGCAATTGCCGCAATTAGTTGGCCGACGAACTCGGCCGTGAACCGTGCGCCGATTGAGTCGGAGCGACTCATGGTCGCGAGTCGCGTTCCCAGATACCAGTGGTCCCGGTCCTCGTGCGTTCACCTATCGCGGGTCGTTCCCCTCCCGCGGGTTGTCCGTCCATACAGTGACAGTTCGCCGAGATGGATATTGTTATTGGAGGGCTGAGATGCCGATACCGATCAGTACTCACACCCTATCATCAGGACGTCCTTACGCTATCGACACACTCGAGTGAGCGGTCGATCGTTTCGGCCGCGAGGAATTCAACCGTGAAAATGAGAACTGTTCGACTATCGATGAACTACAACAGGTTCGTGTTCACTCTGATGCCGTCGACGTACACGCAGAGGTCGTCCGTCGAGTCGACTTCGAGGGTCTCGATCTGGCCCGTGTAGTGCCACTCGGTCCACGATCCGGTGAGGTACCAGTCGACCTCGCCGTCGCCGTACTGCTCGCCTTCGGTCACGTACTGGGCAATCGCATCGTCCGGACGAATGTCGCCGCTGACGGCGATTCGATAGTCACACTCGCCTACGAGACGGATCGTGTGCTCGGGACCCTGACTCCCGTCCCGACCAGCAGTGTCGTCGCCGGCGAGAGCATCGGGGTCGACTTCCTCGCCGTCGTAGTAGACGGTGACGTCCGGTCCGTTCCCGTCGACGTCTTCCAGGTCGAACGTGGTGATTTCGCCGTCGACGTACCACTCCGTCCAGGAGTCAGCGAGCCACCAGTCCGCCCAGTCGTCGCCGTAATTTTCGCCCTCGTCGAGGTACTGGACGAACTCAGGATAGGGTTCGATCGAGCCGTCGGTTTCGATCCGGTAGGACGCGGTGCCCTCGAGTCGGAGACGAGTACCTGCCGGTCCAATCTCTGATTCGGAGTTGGATTCCTCTGTTGAATCTGAACCGGAGTCCGGTTCCGGTTCCAATTCAGACGAAGCGGATCCCGTATTCTTGTTTTCACCCGACGACGTGCCTCCTGCGGCCTCCTCGGGGCTCGTTGGAACGCCGTCAGGGACGAAATCCTGTGGGTTCGTTCCCGAATCCCCGTCGAATGAGACGATCGACCCGTAACCGTCACGCACGCCGCCGTTGAATTCGGTGCTGTACTGAACATTGTGACAGTTGACGTCGCAACTGCCGCTGTTACTTGAGCCGGCAACGATCGCGTAGTTGCCATCCCCGGCGTCGAGGTGACAGTTCTCAAGTTCGGCGGGTCCCGGTCCCCACGCCCAGACGCCGCGGCCCCGGTACGAGCCGGTGTTGACTGCGACGCAGTTGGTCACCTTGTCACCCGTGGAGCTGATCCGATAGTGCGAGATGTCGTTGTCTTTCGTGTAACAGTTGTCGATGTGGACAGTTCCGCCGGCACCCGTGTACCCGGGCGCGGAGCAGTAGAACGCGTTGTCGAGTGCTCCCTCGATGTAGACGTTTCGGAAGTCGATGTGTCCAGAGTGGTCCGGATCGACCCAGATACCGAGCGCCGGCGCGTACTGGTCCGACGAAACCGAGTCACGGACGACCCCATCGCCGATGTAGAGGTTCTCGACGACCGACGTATTCCCGCCCTGGTCCGAGCAAGTAAATGCACGATTATCGCCGGAAATAGGCCCTTTCCAGCCAACGTTCCTGACGGTCCAGTTGGTTCCGTGAGCAACGAGGACGGCGGCCGCGCCCTCTGCCGTCTGGTCAAAGATTACGTTCTCGAACGTTTCGCCGGAGCCGACGCGTATCACGCGGCGTTCTCCGGGCGAGATCGTAATCGTCTCGTAGTCCTCAGCGGCGCTCGCCGTTCCAGCGAACGCCGTTCCAGCTGTCACCGCCCCGGCCGCCGCCAGATATGACCGTCGGTTGAGTAGCGTTTTTGTCGTTCCTTCTGCGGGTCGTTTGGTGTTGTTCTCGGCAGATGTCTCTTCATCCAGTTCTACCTGTTCGCGTGCCATGCATTCAGGTAACGAGAGTATAACCTTATAACTCTATCGGGAAATGATGAGTGTTATGGGAAGAAATTCAAGAAACCATTAATCAAATGTGGAGATAAATGCCGATTTTATACTTACTATTGAAATATTCTATCAGAGTTATTTATATTTCTTTCTCTGTATAGAAGGGGCAATAATGGTGGATTACGTGCGGTAGACTCGCATTACTCCCGAACGTATACTGTTCCGTCACTCAGACTGAGAGCGCACTCACTATCGAACCCTCGAGTGTTCCTCGGCTCTCGACAACGCGGTGACCGTTGCTCGAGACGGCCGATTAGGTACCCTGTGACGTCGGACGTCGCTGGTCGACTGCAGCTTCTCTGCAGTCTCGTTCTTCGCGTTCGAAACCGGGATGACGAGTGACCGTCAACGCGGGACGGTTCTCGTGGAGGTAGTCGACGAGATCCGTCCGTACTGCCATCGTGTTCGAGCGTGCGCTCGCGGTACCAAAGCGATGGTCGAGTTTTAGGCGGTGAATATAAGCCGAAGACAGGAACAGTCCGAACGTCCGCTCGGACAGGTCGAGCGCCTCACAGTACCTGCGAATCCACTTACGGGCGATCGCCGCGTAGTCGTTGTTCCCACAGAGAATAGTCCGGTGACCCTCTTGCAGGCCGCCGCAGACGAGATTCGCTGCGCTGAGGAGGAAGAATCCTGCGTCGACAAGTGGGTTTCCTTCGGCGGCGCTGTACTCCCAGTCGACGACGCCGGAAACGGCCCCGTCTTGGAGGAGTATATTCTGCGGGACGTAATCCCCGTGTATGGGGGTGAAGAAAGCTTCGACTGGACCGCTCACGGACGGAGGTTCAATACCTGCGGGCTCAAAGGTGAGTTCGTCGCGCACCGCTTCAGCCGACCAGACGACCGCGTCGCCGCGGAAAGTGCGTTGAAACTGTATGAGCCACTCAAATCCCTTTCGAAGAACGAAATCGAACGAGTCGACGTCCGTCCCGAGCCGGTCTGCGAGCTGTTGCCCCTCGACTGGATCTTCGAGCCTCGAGAGGCCGAACCGTGTATCGGATGCGCTTCCCGACGGCAACGGCTCTGTGACCGGTGCATTTCGACTGTTTAGGTACGAGAGCAGGGAGTGTTCTCGTTCGGTAAGGGGAACGTGGGCCTTCTTGTTCGGAACCTTCCATACTCGACGGAGGTCGCCGTTCGGTACGTCGAGGACGACAGATCGGGCTCGTCCGGAGACCAGCAACGGCTCTTCGAATCCGAATTCGGACGACCGGGAACGGTTCGTACATACCAGCAGATAGCTCGGCAACACTCGCTTGAAGAGGCCACACCGTATCGCGAATGGAAGCGCGGACTGTATCGCAGATTGGTCCAGCGATCCGTCGCTACCGAGCAGTTCGATCATACGACGAGCAGCACTGGTGTGTTCGACATTGAAGACGAACGTCGGATCTTCGGCGGTCGGAAACAGGGCATAACTTTCAACGTGGTTGAACCCTGCCTCGCGGGCGAGCGCACGATAGAAATTGGGTGTCTCCGGGCGGAGGCTGAAACCACTATCGAGTCCAGAGCTGCTGGTCGTGGCGTCCGTAGAGTCGGTCACTCCGACGAATCGTGACAGCCCGGTTCGGCGCGTCCATCCGTCGATACTGAAGAGCAACGTTCCACTAGGGGCCAGAAACGTTTCGAGCATCGAGAGTTGCGACTCGACGTCGGTGGGCTTCGAATTGCCCATATCCGTGACAATCGTGTCGAACGCCTGTTTCCCAAATGGTAGGGCTGATTCGCGTGCGTGAATTGGGTACACTCGAGCCTCGTCGTCGGAATCGGTACGAGCATCGAGGACACTGAGTCTGGAAAAATCGGAATCGACGGCGTACACCGAATCGACGACCTCCGCTAACACCATCGAACGTCTCCCAAATCCGGCGGACAGGTCCAGACAATGCCCCCCGAGATGTTCCGAGACGAGAACGCGCCAGCCGTCTCTGCTGACATCGTACAGTTCAGAGAGCGCCCCGGTGGTGGATTCGTCCATGTCGGGGGACGTCGTGATGGTGTTTCGAATCGCCTCTCGTTCGGTCGTTCCCGTGAGTTGCTCTTCCCTGTCCGCCTGTGACGAGCTCAACTCCGACTTCGGTTCGGTATCGGAAACTGGGGCAAAACTTGGGATTCCGTTCCGAGTTGTACCGCCGAACGAACACGTCGAACACGAGAGCGAATCCGACGGAAGGGTCGTGGAACAGTTCGGACACTGGAACGGAACCGGCCAGGGAGTCTCGCGATTTTCAGGCAGTTTTACTGACATATTGTTTCGGATTGCGCCGGGTTTTTCTGAAGTGCAGTACCGAAGACTTTGTCCATACCGTGACAGTGTCGTGAACCGGATATTGTTATTCGATGATTGAACGAAAGTTGGGACGTGGTATGCTATTACTATCGCTACGACGACGAGCGTTGGTACTGATTCGAACAATACGAAATTGGGCAGCGGACCCCACATCTGAATATCTCCGCACTGAAAACTCCAGCTACTGTCGAGGGAATCACTGGAACCTGGCTGGCTGTGCTCGCGATCGTTCGAGTCTGTTCTCTGGTTTGGATGAGAACTACTCGTCGAAGTGGAGGAACTACCGGTCTGTCCTCGGCTGAATACGAGGATCTATCGGCTCGTTCGACCACGACGGTCGGATTATATTCGCCACCTCGAACCGTGTAGTAACCTTTAAACCAAAGTGCGCACAAGTGGGGACCAGATGGCGAGTAACAAGATTCTCGGAATCGACCTCGGAACGACGAACAGCGCTTTCGCGGTGATGGAAGGCGGCGATCCGGAGATTATCGTCAACGCTGAGGGCGACCGAACGACGCCCTCTGTCGTCGCGTTCACCGACGACGACGAGCGCCTCGTCGGCAAACCGGCGAAGAACCAGGCGATCCAGAACCCGGAGAAGACCATCGCGTCGATCAAGCGCCACATGGGCGAAGAGGACTACACCGTCGAGATCGAGGGCGAGGAGTACACGCCCCAGCAGATCTCGGCGATGATCCTCCAGAAGATCAAGCGCGACGCCGAGGAGTACCTCGGTGACGACGTCGAGAAGGCCGTCATCACGGTTCCGGCGTACTTCTCCGACACCCAGCGCCAGGCGACCAAGGACGCCGGCGAGATCGCCGGCTTCGACGTCGAGCGTATCATCAACGAGCCGACGGCCGCGTCGATGGCCTACGGCCTCGACGACGACTCCGATCAGACGGTGCTCGTCTACGACCTCGGTGGCGGCACCTTCGACGTCTCCATCCTCGACCTGGGTGGCGGCGTCTACGAGGTCGTCGCGACCAACGGGGACAACGACCTCGGTGGCGACGACTGGGACCACGCGATCATCGACTGGCTGGCCGAGGAGTTCGAGGACGAACACGGTATGGACCTCCGCGAGGACCGACAGGCCCTCCAGCGGCTCAAGGACGCGGCCGAGGAGGCCAAGATCGAACTCTCCTCGCGCAAGGAGACCGAGATCAACCTCCCGTTCATCACGGCCACCGACGACGGTCCGATCCACCTCGAGAAGTCCCTCACACGCGCGAAGTTCGAATCGCTCACCTCGGATCTGATCGAGCGCACGGTCGAACCGACCGAACAGGCCCTCGAGGACGCGGGCTACGAGAAAGAGGACATCGACGAGGTCATCCTCGTCGGCGGGTCGACTCGGATGCCCCAGGTCAGCGAACAGGTCGAGGAACTGATCGGTGAGGCACCCCAGAAGAACGTCAACCCCGACGAAGCCGTCGCACTGGGCGCGGCGATCCAGGGCGGCGTGCTGGGCGGCGAGGTCGACGACATCGTCCTGCTGGACGTCACCCCCCTGAGCCTGGGGATCGAGGTCAAGGGCGGCCTCTTCGAGCGCCTCATCGAGAAGAACACGACAATTCCGACCGAGGAGTCGAAGATCTTCACGACCGCGGCGGACAACCAGACGTCCGTCCAGGTTCGGGTCTTCCAGGGTGAGCGCGAACTCGCGAACAAGAACGAGATGCTCGGCGAGTTCCACCTGACCGGCATCCCGCCCGCGCCCGCGGGAACGCCACAGATCGAGGTCACCTTCTCTATCGACGAGAACGGTATCGTCAACGTGAGCGCCGAGGACAAGGGTACCGGGACCAGCGAGGAGATCACCATCGAAGGTGGTGCCGGACTGTCGGATGCCGAGATCGAACGCATGCAGCGCGAGGCCGAGGAACACGCCGAGGAGGACAAGCAGCGTCGCGACCGTATCGAGGCTCGAAACACGGCCGAGGCGACGATCCAGCGCGCCGAAACGCTCCTCGAGGAGAACGACGACGTCGACGACGATCTCCGCGAGAGCATCGAGGCCGCCGTCGACGACCTCGAGGAGACGATCGACGATTCGGATGCCGACGCCGAGGCGATCGAATCGGCGACCGAGGACCTGAGTACGGAGCTTCAGGAGATCGGCAAGCAGATCTACCAGGAGGCTGCGGCGGGTGCCGGCGGCGCTGGCGGTGCTGGTGGCGCAGGCGGTGCGGGCGCCGCTGGAGCCGGCGCGGGCATGGGCGGCGGCCCGAATCCCGGCCCCGGCGGTGCGGCTGGCGACGACGAGGGCGAAGAGTTCGTCGATGCCGACTTCGAAGACGTCGACGAAGACGAAAACTGAACGGACGAGTCTTCGTCTGCCAGCGAATCTTCGATTCGCGCTGTCGAAGAAAACGACGACGAGTAACGGGGAACAAGTCTAAATCGGTCGTCGGCAACGCGCTGATTTTCGCTGTCGAGGGCGATACGGGTAGGTACTCGTCAGCCCCACTCGCGTCCGTTACGTGCCTGGTTACGAGCCTGATCGAGAGCGGCGTCCGGGCGTCGATCCGAGGGCGGGGGCTTGACTCCAAGGACTTGGTGATTCGAGTTCGCGCCCCCGCCGTTTCGCTCTCGCGACTCTACCCTCGCTCGAGCAGTGAACGCAGAACGGTCGTTTCAAGTGTCTCAACGGTATACCAGTGGATAACGAATGAGCGAGGACTTCTACGACGTGCTCGGCGTGAGCCAGGATGCCTCTGCCGAGGAGATCAAAAAGGCGTACCGGAAGAAGGCCACGGAGTACCATCCGGACGTCAGCGACGATCCGGACGCCGAAGAGAAGTTCAAGAAGATTCAGAAGGCGAAGAAGGTGCTCACCGACGAGGAGAAGCGCCAGGCCTACGACCGGATGGGCCACGACCGATTCGAACAGGCCGAGAAACACGGGTTCGACGCCGGCGGTGGCGGCCCGGGTGGAATGGGCGGAGATCCGTTCGGCGGCATGGGCGGTATGGGTGGCATGGGCGGCGGTCTCGGCGACATCTTCGAGCAGGTCTTCGGCGGCGGTGGTCGCGGCCGCGGTCGCAACCGGCCCCGCAAGGGCCGCGACCTCCGGACGGGTCTCGAGATCGATCTCGAGCAGGCGTTCGAGGGCGTCCAAAAGCAGTTCACGGTAGAGCGCCCGGAGGCGTGTGAGACCTGCGACGGCGAGGGCCATCCTCCCGAAGCCGAGGCGTCAACGTGTCCGGAGTGTCAGGGCCGCGGCCAGGTGACCCAGGTCCAGCAGACGCCGCTCGGTCGGGTCCAGCAGACGACGACCTGTCCCCGGTGTGAGGGCGAGGGGACGCTGTACTCTGAAACCTGCGACGACTGCCGTGGGGAGGGATACGTTCGCAACGAGGCCTCGCTGTCCGTCGAGATTCCGGCGGGCATCGACGACGGCCAGACTCTTCGGATGGAGGGTGAGGGAGCCCCGAGTCCGAACGGTGGGCCACACGGCGACCTGCTGATCGACATCTCGATCGCCGACCACCCCGAGTTCGAACGCGAGGGCGACGACCTCCACTACCGGCTACCGATCTCGTTCCCGCAGGCCACCTTCGGCGACAGCGTGCAGGTGCCGACGCTCGAAGGGTCCGTCGAGTTCGAGGTACCGAAGGGAACCCAGAGCGGGGAGACGTTCCGCCTCGAGGGCAAGGGGATGCCGCGTCTACGTCGGTACGGCCAGGGAGACCTCTACGTGCGCGTGCAAGTCGTCACGCCGGAGTCGCTCAACGACGAGCAGCGGGAGGCGCTCGAGGCGTTCGCCGAGGCTGGTGGTGAGGAGATCGAGGTCAGCGAGGGGTTCTTCGAGAAGATCAAGCGGAGTTTCTAGTTTCTCATCCCTGACTTCTAGTCTCTACTTCCTGCACCCCTCGAGCCGGCTCGAAAGTGGCGGCGCTTTTGTAATCCCGATGAGTAAGTCGGGTATGGAAACGCTGGCTGCGTGTTTCGAACGCGATCGGCGGAGCGAGCGGCCGGCACTCGAGGACGCAACCGGTCGGACGTACGACGCCCACTGGCTTCGCACCTCGTCTTGGAAGGCCGGAAACTTCCTGCGCCACACGGGCGTTCGACGGGGCGTCACCGTCGGCGTCGTCGGATCGGGCCCGCTCGCGCTGCTCTCGTTTTTCGGAGCGGCGCTGCTCGAGTCCCGGACTATGTTCGATCCCCCACACGACCTGGGAGGGAGCGAGAATCTGCGAACGCTCGTCGCGCCGGTTCGCCATCTCGGGGAGTACGACCTCCCCGAGAGCGCCCAGCGTGTCGGCTACGGTTCCTCCCCGGACGATCCAGGGATCCGTCACCTCGAGAGTGGTCTCTGGAGCGAGAACCCGTCGTTTCCACCGCTCGAGATCGATCCCGAGACGCCGTTGCTCGTCGACGGCCGGCGCGAGTATAGTCATCGGACAGTACTCGAGGCGGCCCACGACGTCATCGACGAGTGGGAGCTGGAGACGGGCGACCGCGTCGCGCTACAGGCGCCCCTTTCGGATCCGCGGACGGTCGTCGGGGGTGTTGTCGCACCGTTGCTCGTGGATGCGGTCACTGTGCTCTCCGATTCGGTTTCGGATTCGGTTTCGAAGCCCCCGACCGACGACGTCTACGCGGACGTCGACTTCGTCGTTACGACCGAAGGCGAACCTTCTCACACAGCGGTTCCCGTTCTGCCGCTGTCTGCGATCCAACTCGAGTAGATGTCGTTCGTTTTCTCGGTCGTATCCTCCCTGTTCGACGTCAGCCGTCAACCGTCGGTCGGCGGGACGTACCGCTCGGCCGGCGTTCGTTCGCGACTGAACGCCGTCGCCGCGAACACGAGCGCCAGCACGCTACACGAGGCGCCGAGGACGCCCACGACTAACGCGACCGTCCCCGACCCTATCACTGCCAGGACGAGCAACGTGGGAGCGAGCGTCCCGGCGGCCAGCCCCAGAACGAGTCGAGACGCACTGCGCATCCCGAGGTTCCCCCGGAGGAACGCGAAGAGGCCGCCGTAAATCGACACCGGTCCGGCCAGCAGGACGAGACCGGCCAGCAGGAGGCGGACGGCCGGGGCGAACAGGGCGAGTCCGCCGGCGACGACGAGCACCATCGCTCCCGCCAGTCGACGTGAACGGTCGCCGCTTCCCGTCTCACCTCGAGTCACGTCCTGTCGGTCGTCGAATGCGTTCCTAATCGTTTCGATTCGTGACCCACCCAACCCTGGTCGGGAACCGACACCGAGACGCCAGACGTTCCGATGGTGAAAATTACTCTTCGTGGAGTGATAGACTATTTTCGAGAGGGGCAACAACATTCGTGTTCAGGAACTGGAACGTATGGGAAACGTCATTACCAGTGACGGTCATGAATGCGTGTATGACGCAATTGCTCCATCAGCTCCGGGGGGAGGGAGGGAGCACGCCGGGCGGTCGGTGGGGACGACGAAACCGCGAGCGGTGTAGTGTTCTCTCGCGAGGCACGCGATGATCGACCGCGCCGACCGAGGGCTGACGCCGGTGCTCGCGTTGACGATCATCATCGGCATGGTCGCCGTCGCCAGCATCGGCATCGTCCTCGTGGGAACCGGTGCCCTCACGACGTCGTCGGACCAGCTCGAGGACGAGCGCGTCGAACAGTCGTTCGTCACCCTCGGCTCGGAACTGAACACGGTCGCCGCCTCGAGCGACGACACGCGATCGGTCGCGCTCGGCCTGGCAGACGCCAACGGCCAGGTTTCTCTCGTGGATTCGGGCCACATAACGGTGACCGCGTCTGGACTCGAGGATCCTATTATCGACGAACCGACGCGAGCGATCGAGTACCGCGACGGCGAGACGGTCGTCGCCTACGAGGGTGGTGCCGTCTTCCGCGGCACGGGCCCCGAGGCGAGAGTCGTCTCCGCACCGCAGGTCGAGTACCGGCAGGATGCGCTCCGGCTCCCGATTACGCGACTCGAAGGCGTCGAGTCGGTGTCGAACGACCGGGTTCGCCTCTCGAAAGTGCGGAGCGATCGGCCGACCCGCGATATCCCGAGCGTCGCGGGTCGGTTCGTCACGGTCACGATCGAGAGCCCGTACTACGCCGGCTGGGCGGCCCACTACGAGCGACAGGTCGGTGACCAGTACGTGACGGTCGATCACGCGAACCAGACCGTCGCCGTCCTCCTCGGACAGCCCAATCCCGATGGATCGTACGACGGAGCGGTCACCGCCGTCGGGGACGTGCTCGATAACGGCGGGAATCCCTCCGTGAACGGCTCGATCTCGGCGACCGGAAACGTCAGCATCACCTGCGAGGCGCCTGCCAACTGTACGGGCGGCGAAGAAGTCGACCTGCGGCCGCTCGACGACGACATCGCGTACCTGTTCGAGACGTCGGCCGGCGACGCGCAGTCGATCGACGGGACGACCCTCGAGAACGGGACCTACTACGCAGACGAGTTGCTCCTCGAGAAAAAAGACGGCCTCGAGATCGATCTGAGCGAAGGGGACGTGACGGTCCTCGTCGACGGGAACATCGGATTGGACAACGCGAAGATCGAGGTCGTCGACGGTGCGGGGACGGATCACGTCGCGAGGGTCTACACGACCGGCGACGTAGCCATTGGGGGCGGTAGCGGCGGCGTCACCGTCGAATCCGACGATCCCCGGCGTTTCCAACTCTACGGAACCTCGGAGATGAAGTTCGCGATCGGCCAGGGGACGTTCACGGGAACCATCTACGCACCACGGGACGAGCCAGCCGAGGGGACGAACGAACTCGTCGACGAGTACCTGAACAACGCCGACTGCTCGCCCGACGCCGACTGGGCCGACGTCTGCATCGGCACGGGGAGCGTCGACTTCACGGGATCGATCATCTCGGGCCCGATGTCGATCGCCCAGAACGCGAAGTTGACGTACGATCCGTCACTCTCGAGCGTCGAACCGACGATCGCGATCCTGCCTGAGCACTTACCGCCGAAACTGGACCACCTGTCGGTCGTCGTCCACGAGGTCGCCGTCGAGAGCAAGTGACCGATCGATCGCTGGTCCGCTATTCGACGTCCGGTCAGGGACGACGCCCCGTCAACGCCTCGCTCGCGGGTGCGAACGAAATGGTCGAGCCGAGTCCCTCCTCAGTCGCCCGTTCGTACAGCATCGCCGCGGCTGCGACGGTTTCGATTCCGGTCCCGCCGCTGTCGAACACCGTGATCTCGTCGTCGCTCGTTCGGCCGGGCGCCTCGCCGGCCACGACCTCGCCCAGCTCGGCGTGAACGTGATTTTCATCTACCGCGCCGGCCTCGAGCGCCGCGAGAAACGAGCCCGCGTCGTAGGTCGCCCGGTCGCGAAGGTCGGGAACGTAGATGGCCCGTTCGATCGTCTCCACGTCGAGTTCGCGCTTTTTCGGGTGGTACTGGCCCATCGCGGTGACGTGGGTTCCGGGCTCGAGCAGCGAGCCGTCGAAGACGGGGTCGCTCGCGGTCGTCGCGGTGATTACGACGTCGGCCCCCTCGACGGCGGCGGCGCTCGAGTCGACGGCCGTGACACTCGCAGCGAGCAAATCGTCGAACTCGGCGGCGAACGCCTCGCGGTTCGATACGGTCGGCGAGAAAACGCGAACCGTCTCGAAATCGCGAACGGTCGCCGTCGTGTGGACCTGTCCGCGCGCCTGCGGGCCGGTGCCGATCACGGCGAGCGTGGTGGTGTCATGGCGAGCGAGTTCGTCGACGGCGACCGCGCCGGCAGCGCCGGTCTTGAAGGGGTTCATGTGGGCGCCGTCGAGCAGGGCGATCGGTTCGCCGCTGTCGGCGTCGAACAGCGGCGTGACGAACCAGGCGTCGCCCGAGCCGAATCCGGCGCTGTACATGTAGCCCCCCATCGCACCGGTTTCCGGGAGTACAGCGGAGTAGGTCGTCAGGAGCCCACCTGGGTCGGTGCGAAAGAGTTTGGTTCGGGGTTCGGCGGGCGCACCGGCGCCACGCTGGCGGTAGCCGTTGCGAACGGCAGTAACGTAATCGGCAGGCGAAGCGAGGCCTGCCGTCTCTTCGCTGGTGAGAAACAGGACGTCGGTCATACTCCCACGAGGAGACCGAGAGATAAAAACCGCGTGGCTGGGGTTACTCGGAGTTGACTCTGGGGCGCGTGGTTGGGGCGTCCTCGACGGTATCGACGGGACCGTTGACGAACATCGCGTGACCGATGACGCCGATTGCGACGATGGCGCTAATCGGGACCGCAGCCGTCAACGAGACGCCGACGACGGTCAGGGCAGCGGTGATGCCGAGCAGTGCGACCGGGATAAGTCCGAGAACAAGGTCATAATAGCCAGCCATAATCTATTACATTCTATGAGGAATAGGCATATAAGCGTTTCCCATAATTAGCCGATATTGAATTTGTCCCTGATTTGGATAGGGAGGAGATTATCCTCGTAACTTATCGAGTGGTTCAAATCGGCGAAAACAGCCGGGTTCGAAACCTCCTCTCAAAATCGATATTATCGAAATCGGTGCACACTCGGGCCGTGAACGGCGGATATCGAATCGTTGGCCGCTTCGACGACTGATTCGGGCCGGGTCGTCCCGCACTCGAGACGTGGATAATTGACGTGATACCAACGGGCGTGACTCTCTGACCGGAGATTACTCGAGGGAGGAATAGCGGACCGGAGACTACTCGAGCCTGCCCACATTGCGGAGTCCCACCGAAAGCCCGACGCGCCAGGTCCCGAGTACGAGTAGTCCAATGGCGGTGATGACGACGTTGAACGCCCACAGCGAATTGCCGTCGAAGAGCGGCGACGAGCGCAGGATGAGGCCGACGTTCGCCGCGCCGAGCCAGGCGACGGTCGTGACGACGGCGGCGGTCTTCATCGACGTGATCGCTCGTCGAGCGAACGCGCCGGCCAGGAGGGCGACGACCGTCCAGCCGACGAGAAACGGCAAGGCGGTCTCGAGGGCGGCTCCCGGTTCGCTCGCGATCGGCAGACCGTGCTGGCGTCGGCCGATCATCATGATCGCCGTGATGAGGGTGAGGTCGACCGCCCCGACTAGCGCGATAGCTCGCTGTCCAGGGCGATCGGTATCGAATACGGTAGGTAGCGCACCCATGTTTATCGGTCCGGGCGGAACCCGTATTGGTGTCACGGTTTCTGGTTCTAGCACTGGTATCGCTGGGTTCGCTCGGTAACGCCCGTCGCTCTCGACCCGTCCGTCGTGCGTTTCAGGAGATGACTACAATAATATAGTTCGAATACAAACGATGTGACAGATGGCCGTGGTCGACCAACGCCGTGAGCGGTGTGACGGGTGCGGACGGGCTGTCGCGCTCGAGAACCTGACCACCGTGACGATGCCGGACGGAGAACGGCTGGCGTGCTGCCCGACGTGTGCGCCCCACGCCCGCGAGGCCGCCTGCAAACTCGAGTCGATCGACCGACCGCGCGGGACGTGCGATGGCTGCCACTCGAGCGTTCCGCGAAACGACCTCGAGGACGTCGTGTTGCCCGATGGAGCGGTGATAACGTGTTGTCCCGACTGCCTCGAGGAGGTTCCCGGCCATGGGGATGCGGGAACCTCGGCATCGGATGGGCTAGACGACGGTACCGGAGCGTCCGTCGACGAGGCGGCGGAAACGACCGAGCTCGCGACCCGTCGAACGCTCTGTAGCCAGTGTCACGAGTACGTCGACGAAGAGCTCTATCACGTGACGACGATCGACGGCCGAACCGAGGAGATGTGTCCGGACTGCAAGGCGCTGGCCGAGGAGAAAGGAGTCGTCAGCAGCGTCGAGATGCGCGAGTCGGAGGCGCGGGAGATCCTTCGCGTCGGCGACGACGCGACGAGCCAGGAGCTTCGCGAGGCATTCCTGACCCAGATCAAACACGCCCACCCGGACAAGAAGAGCGGCAGCGAGTCGGCGTTCAAACTCGTCAAAGAGGCTTACGACCGGCTGAAGTGACGTCACACTGTGCGTTCGAGCCCGTCCACGCGCCTGACGAACCCGATCGTCGCCGGATCGAAGGTGTAGGCCGCGTCGCAGACTTCGCAGTCAGCCTCGAGAAACTGGCCGTGTTCCGAGAGTTTCCAGAGTTTCGTCTGTCCCTGCGTGATGTCCAGCGTGACCGGGTGGCCGCAGTCCGGAACCGTACACGGGAACCGGACGTACCAGTTGGGGACCGACAGTGCTCCGAGCGGGGAGAGTTCGCTCCGAAGCCGGCAGAGCAGGTTGAAGATCGTGAACGAGAGGTTCTCCCGATCGATGGCGACTCCTTCGACGTCGGCGATGAACCCGCCGCGGAACGCCTCGTCGTCGTATAGCGGCAGTACCGGAATGCCCTTCGCGAGCGCGTACCCGACCTCCTGGTTGACCCAGGGGCTGGTTGCCGAGACCTCGGTGAGTACGGCAACGACGACGTCGCTGTTGGCGAGTCGACCCTCGAGTCGCTTGCGCGTTCGACCGGATTCGATCTCCTCGAGGGCGATGTGGACGCCGAACGGGAAGTTCTTGACCGTCGAGAACAGCTCCTGCACGAGGTCGAGGTCGGCGGGTGCGTGGGAGACGAATACCTGCTCTCCGGTCATCGGTAGCTCTACGGACCCGAAGACAGTAATCCGTAATGAATCTAACTACTTCTTAGCCCCTGCGTGTGTAATAGTATCGAGAACGAGGTCCGAAAATTCGAGTTCGGAGAGTTCGTCCCCCAGCTGATCGAACCACTCGTGTTCGACTCGCCACGTCCCGCGCCGGTCCCCGTCGGTGGACCGAGAGATTGCCTCGAGCGTTCCCGGCTCCCACTCACGTTCCTCCGCGACGGACAAGACGATTCGCACGACAGTGCTGACCTCGTGGGAAGTCACGCCCGGTACGTCGTGCACCATCTCGTACTCGAGTCGCGTTCGGTCGTCGGTTCGCTCGAGCGACGTGACGTAGACGCCCTGGCTCATCAGGCGGTTCTCGAGGGTGACCTCAAGTAGGTGTGCGGTCGACGTGTCATCGGCGCTCGGGCGGGGCTCGTCGTCGCTCATCGGTACTGATTCGAGTTCGCTGGCGACGGACAAAAAGCGTCCGGCTCACCGACCTGCTCTCGCGTCATCCTCGTCTCCGTCCCCGTTCCGTCTTTGGTCCGGTCCCACTCACAGCGGCTCGACCAGGTCCGCGAGCGCCGCCGCTGGATCGTCGGCCTTGGCGACCCCGCTTGCGAGCAAGACGCCGCTCGAGCCGAGGTCGCTGGCGGCGACGACGTCGTCGCCGGTGCTAATCCCCGCGCCACAGAGCACGGTGACGTCCTCGTCGACTCGTGCGGCGGCGTCGACGGCGTCCTCCACGACGTCCGGATCGGCCTGGCTGACCGGCGTCCCGGTGCCGATCAGTTCCGGTGGTTCGACCGCGACGGCGTCGGGGCCGAGCGCCGCGGCCGCCCCGATCTGGGCCGGGTTGTTCGCACAGACGACCGTCTCGAGGCCCGCGCGTTCGGCCGCCCGGATCGCACCGTCGACGTCCGCGAGCTTCAGGCGGCGCTCGGAGTGATTGATCAACGTGCCCGCCGCGCCAGCGTCCGCGACCGCCTCTGCGAGCGTGTGCCCAGTGTTGCTCCCGTAGTCAATGGGGTCAACGTGCTGGGCCCAGGTCTCGACGCCCGTCTGGGCGACTCTCTCGAGATGGGTCGCCTGCGGGGCGACGGCGATGCGAGCGTCGGTCGTCTCGTCGACGTCGCGCGCGGCTTCGGCGACGGCGACGGGGTCACACGGATACGTCTTGAGGTTGATTAGAACGAACATGCTCGAGAGGAGACCCTCGCGACCAAAATAGTTACCGAGTGTTCGCTGTCTCGAGGTCCGTCTCGGGCTCGCCGGGCACCGAAGGATCGTACCGGTGGCAGGCGACTGGTCGCCCGTCAGCACGGATCTCGAGCGTCGGCGACTCGCGCTCACAGACGGTTTCGGTCGGCGCCGCGAGGTGGGCTCGAGCCGTTTCGAGGTCACCGTCGTCGATGGATTCGACGGCCGCCGTGAGCGCCGCCTCGAGGTCCGGATCCGCGAGTTCCGTGGGCAGGTCGAACGCGGATCGAACGGCGCCGTCGGTGGTGGCGATAGACCCAGTAGCCGCGTGATCGGCGCCCTCGGGCCCGCGTCCGGCACCGGCGACGGCGGCACCCACGTCGTCTGCGGTCGTCCACTCGTTCTCGAGGTGAAAGCGAAACCGCACGAGTCCTCGCCACTGGTCGCGAGGGATGGTCGCGTCGGCAGGCGGGATGATCGCCGGACACCGGGGGTGGAACCGACAGCCGGATGGCGGGTCCGACGCGTCGGGGAGGTCGTCGGTCAGGGGTTCGACGCCGACGTGGCGCGCGTTCGGATCGAGGCTGGGAATCGACGACATGAGCAGTTGCGTGTACGGGTGGCGAGGTGTCTCGAAGACGTCGTCGACCGCCCCGGACTCGACGATTTCGCCGAGGTACATCACCGCCGCCCGATCGCAGAACCGGCGCACGAGATCGACGTCGTGACTGATGAAGACGATCGCGACGTCGAACTCCCGCTGTAGACGTCCCAGCAACTCGAGGACGTCGGCCTTGGTTCGGCCGTCGAGCGCGCTCACCGGTTCGTCGGCGACGATCAGATCCGGGTTCAACACCAGTGCGCGGGCGATGGCGATGCGCTGTTTCTCGCCGCCGGAGAACTCGTGTGGGTACTGGTCTGCCGACGCGGCGGAGAGTCCGACGCGTTCGAGGGTGTCCTCGACGACGTGTCGACGCCGCTGGGAACCGTGCAAGCCGTGGATGCGGAGGGGCTCTTCGACGGACTCACCGATCGTTCGACGGGGGTTGAGCGCCGAGTCCGGATCCTGGAGCACGAGTTGTGTGCGTCGGCGAAAGCGGCGCAGCTCGTCGTCGTCGTACGCGCGAACGTCGTCGCCGTCGAATCGGACCTCGCCGCCGGTCGGCTCCTCGAGGCGGAGTACCGACAGCGCGGTCGTGGATTTCCCGCAGCCGGATTCGCCGACGAGCCCGAACGCCTCGCCGGGCTGGACGTCGAAACTCACGCCGTCGACGGCTCGAACGGTCCCGACCTCGCGCCGAAGGAGCCCCTCCGTGATCGGATAGTGCTTCTCGAGGTTCCTGACCGAAAGCAATGGATCGGCCTCAGTCATCCTCGGTCACCCCTTCCCCGCTAGCGCCGAGATCGGGAGCAGTGTCGAGGACCGTTCTCGCATCTTGTCGGTTGCCGTGGTAGATGCACGCCGCACGGTGGTCTTCGACGCCGGCGACCGGTTCGAACGGCGGTTCGTCGGCGCGACACGCCTCGACTGCGTGTGGGCACTCTCGACGGAAGCGACACCCCTCCCGCGGGATCGGCTCGTTGTGCCCGACGGTTGTGGTATGGTCATCCGGCCCCTCCGTCCCACCGTGCCCCACGAAACTCCGGAACAACGACTGCGTGTAGGGGTGTCCCGGTCGCTCGAGGACGGCCTCGACCGGCCCGCGCTCGACGGCGGTCCCGGCGTACATGACGACGACGCGGTCGGCCAGCGAGGCCACGACCCTGAGGTCGTGGGTAACGAGCAACAGCGTCAGGTCTCGCTCTCGTCGGAGATCGTCGATCAGGTCGATGATTCGGGACTGAATCGTGACGTCCAGTGCGGACGTCGGCTCGTCGGCGATGAGCAGGTCGGGCTCGGCGGCCAGGGCGATGGCGATCAGGACGCGCTGGCGCATGCCGTCGGAGAACTCGTGGGGATACGCGTCGAGTCGCTCCGCCGGTCGCGAGAGGCCGACGGTCTGTAGGAGGTCGATCGCTCGCCCCCGCGCGTATTCGTCGCCGACGTCCCGGTGGAACGTGATCGCCTCGACGAGCTGATCGCCGACGGTGTACACTGGATCCAGCGCGTTCTGGGCGTTCTGAAAGAGGTAGGCGATCCGGTTGCCGCGAATCGATCGAAGCCGTCTCTCACCGGCCGAGAGCAACTCCTCGCCCTCGAACGTCACCGATCCGGAGACGTCGACCTGCGGACTCGAGACCAGGCCGGTGATCGAATCGCAGGTCAGCGTTTTCCCGCTCCCGCTCTCGCCGACGAGACAGACGGTTTCGCCGGGCTGGACGTCGAAGCTCACGCCGTCGACGGCCCGAACGGTGCCATCGGCGGTCGCGATGTGGGCGTGCAGGTCGTCGACGGAGAGCAGTGGATCCGCGTCAGTCATGGGTCCCCCGTGGATCGAGCGCGTCTCGCAGTCCGTCGCCGGCCACCTTGAACGACGCGACGGTCAGTCCCAGGGCGATGGCGGGAAGCGTCGAGACCCACCACGCGTCGAGCGGAGATGCCCTGAACAGCCCCTCACCCATCGTCATACCCCACGATTGGAACGTGGCGTGGAACCCGAGGAACGCGAGCGCGGCCTCGGTCAGGACGAGCACGGCCATCAGGTGAAACGCCGCCGGGATCACGCTGTTGGTGACGTTCGGCAGGACGTGTCGACGCAGGACGTACGGCCTCGAGGCGCCGAGCACCCGTGCGGCGAGAACGTACCCTTCCTCCCGTCGTTGCAGCGTCTCGCTCCGGACGATTCGAGTGATTCCGCCCCACGAGAGCAGGCCGAACGCAGCGAGCAGGACGAAAAACGAGTTCCCGATGAACAGGTACGCGATCATGTAGATGACGATCGCCGGAATACTGAGCTGGACGTCGACGTAGCTCATCAGGAGGTCGTCGACGCGGCCCCCGTAGTACCCCGCGACGAGACCGACGATCGTTGCAAGCGGAACGATGACGCCGACCGTGACGAACACGGCGTAGGCTACGGGTCGAGCGCCGACCACGAGGAGGTCGACCATCTCGTACCCCCAGCGGTCGGTTCCGAGCACGTACTCCCAGGTCCCGTGACACTGCTGGTCGTAGACCGAGTCACCGGTAACCGGGCCTACGCAGTCCTGTCCCGTTTCCAGGTAAGAACCGCTGAAGCCGACCGGTGGCTGAAGTTTGTCGGTTCCGGGCGTCCCCGACTCGAGCGTCAACCGGGGCTGGAGCCCCGTGATCATCGCGTAGAACGCCGTGAGGACGACGGTGCCGAGAACCAGGAGGCTGGCAACGGTCGCCCACCGTTGCCGAAGCCGAGCGAGGAGTCGGCGGCCGCGCGACGGATCGAGGACCATCGGAACGGCGCCGTACGCGACGATCACGGCCAGCGCGAGCAACAGCAACCAGTCCTCGGTGCCGACGTGCCATCGAGCGACAAGAAAGATGCTGCCCTTCCAGCGGTAGTAGAGGTACACCAGCCCAATCACGATCACGCCGATCACGAGCGCGATCCGCTCGGGCGAAAGACGGTGCGACGAGGAGTCGACCCGTTCCCAGTCGATCTGCTCGAGCGCTGCGACGTCCGCCCGCCCCGGTGGCTCGTCGCTGGAGGGTTCGTTCGATCCCGATTCCATCATTGCGAGTCGTGCGGGAACCTGTTGCCTCTCCGAATAAGTGTTTCTGTTCCGTCACGACCGCAACACTCATATTTCCCTGGCTGGCACGTGTGCAGTACTCGTGATTCGCGACTCCATCATCACGTCTGGTCCACTCGCAGGTGACCGCCAGTGAGAGTGGTGCGAATTCTGGCTCAGCGTCTCGCACTGGGGGCGATCGCCGCCTGGGCCGTGCTCACGGTGATGTTCGCGCTGTTCGCCGCGACCGAAGACTGGGTGCTCGACAGACGGCTCGCGCTCGCAGCCTACGGCGGTGCTGACCCCGACGAACTCGAGTCTATTCGCCAGTCGTACCTCGCCGATCGAGGGCTCGATCGACCGCTCATCGAGCAGTACGTCGACTGGATGGGAAACATGATCACACTGGAGTGGGGAAACTCCTTCCGGAGCGGAGAGGCCGTGTTTCCGCTGGTCCGTGAGGCTACCCTCGAGACGGCGCTGTACGTCGTCCCGGCGATCGTGCTGGCGACGACCCTCGGTCTGGCAGTCGGCGCCTACGCCGCCATGAACGTGCGTTCGATTCACGGCAACGGAGCCACGGGGATGGTGTACCTGCTGTTTGCGATCCCGAACTTCTGGGCCGGCTTCCTGATCCTGAGCGCATCCGCGACTGCCAGTGCCGCCTTCAGGTGGAGGAGCGAGTTCAACTACATCACGGTGACCGAGTTGCCGTTTCTCTACGGACGCGTGCTTCCGGTCGTCCTGGTTACGACGACCTTGCTCGCTGCCATCGTCAGCTACGCTCGAGCGTACGCTCGCCAGTACTACACCGCGGACCTCACCAAACTCGTTCGCGCGAAAGGGGGTGGACGGCTCGACGTCGCCAGACACGTGTTGCGAAACGCGGCGATACCGTTGCTCTCGCTCGTGTTCGCTGAGACGCTCGCGTTGCTCGCGATTTCGGTGATCATCATCGAAGCGGTCTTCGGCATCGGCGGAATCGGCTCGCTCTTCTACAACGCCGTCTGGACGCGCGACCTCCCCGTCGTGATGGGCGTGACGGTCGTCGTCGTCGCTTTCGGCGTCGTCGGCAACGTCGTTCAGGATCTGGCGTACTCGTTGCTCGATCCTCGAGTGGACACCGGGTCGCGGTGAACAGCACCTGGATCGGGAAAAACCCTGGTCGCCGCTCGATCAATCCTTTCGCTTGACGACGTCCCCGAGCGTGTAACTCCCGCTCGAGGAACCACCCTCCCAGTCGCTGTCCTCGTTCGACCCGGATCCGCCGGTGAGGCTGATCTCGAGGAATCGCTCGAGTTTGCTCTGAACCCGGTCGCTTGGCAGGGTATCCCCGCGCTCGAGTTTGCGGATCAGACTCGCTTTCTCGTTGAGTTCGTTCGCGAGGTCGGACTGGCTGAGGTCCTTCTTCTCTCTCGCCTGCCGGATGCGGTCGTCGTAGTCGGTGACGATCTCGTCCATCTCGTCGAACATGTCTCGGCGACGCGAGCCACCGGACCCCGAGGAACGACCGCCGCTCGAGGACGTGTTGCTGGATCCTGACCCGGATCCCGATCCCGAACCCGAGCCAGTCGAGTACTTCGTCGACGTGCTCGACGAAGAGGCGGTCTTCACCTCGGTGCCGAAGTCGGTACAGTTCGAACACACGTCCAGCTTCGCGCCTTCGACTTTGATGGTCTTCGGGGACGACGTCTCGGCGCCACACATCTCGCACTGAACCATGGTCGGGTCTAACGCACCACGCGTGATAAAGGGTACGGCGCCAGCGATCCGGACGGGTCGTATCGAACTCGATACCCGCCCGGACGAGAGCCGGATCGAGTCAGACGCTACTCGAGCGCGCTCCAGGAGTAAAAGAACCGCTGGAGAGCCGTCACGTGGCCGACGACGGCGAGGAACACGAGAAGCCAGCCGACCAGCGAGAGGCCGCCGGCGTCGAACGACTCGAGCGGATACGCGAGGAAGCCGACGATTCCGATGATTGCTAGTCGGTCGGCGCGGCCGACGAGCCCACCGTAGACCCGGTCGAGACCCACCGCCTGGGCCTGAGTGCCCAGGTAGGAGGTCATGACGACACCCGTAACCGCCAGAAAGCCCAACCAGTAGTCGCCGACGCCGGCGGCGAGTCCGCCGATGATCACGATGTCGGCGTACCGATCCAGGACGTGATCGAGCAGGTCCCCTGCCGGAGAGGAGACGCCCTGCGCGCGAGCGAGCGCGCCGTCGATGATGTCGAACCAGCCGTTCAGGAAGACGAGGGCCGCGCCGACGGCGTACCAGACGGGGTGAGCGACCCCGCCGAGGTAGAACGCGAGACCCGCAGCGATTGCCACGAACCCGGCGATCACGCTCACGCCGTCGGGGGACATCCCGATCCGATCGAAGCCACGCACGAACGGATCCAGGAACCTCGAGACGTACGGACGAAGCTGATCGAGGGTCATGCCAGGTACCCCACGAAGTCGACCTCGCCGGCACTCGGCGCTCGCGTGCCGCGGACGACCGCCTCCAGTTCGTCGGCTACCGCGTCGGGCTCGCGGTCCGTAGTATCGATTTCGTACACGGACTCGAGGCCGCGACGGTCGACGGCCTCCGAGAGGATGACGTCGAGCGCCTCACTCTCCGCGTTCTCTCGGGCCTTAGCCGCACTCTCACCGCGTTCTCTCAACCGGTCCTCGAGCACTGTCGGCTCACACCGCAAGACGGCGACGCGATCGGCCGGTAGGTGGTGGGCGAGGTGCGACTCGATCAGGACGTCGTCTCGCTCCGCGAGTCGTTCCTCGAGGGCCTCGAGGTCGGCGACCTTGCTGTCGCGCTCTTCGTCGACGGCCGTGTACAGCCCTTCGCGTTCGAGCAGGTCGTTGAGGTGGATCACGTCGTAGTCCTCGAGTTGTTTCTCGGGTTGGTCCTCGTGGCGGTCGCTGAGTTGGTCTCCGCGGCGATCACCGATTCTTTCCTCGAGGATCGTGGTCACCGTCGTCTTCCCCGTTCCCGGGGTGCCGGTAATCGCGACTCTCACGCGCCGTTCACCTCGGTTTGGGTTCCGCCGTCGGCGCCGAGTTCGCGTTGGTGTCCTCGGTCCTCGAGCACCTCGTTGAGCGTCTCGACGACTCGATCGGTTTCGGACGGCGTACCGCAGGTGATGCGAACACACCCCGGCAGCCCGAAACTCGTACAGTCGCGGACGATTACGCCTCGCTCCTGCATCGCCTCGGCGACCGGCGTCGCCTCCCCGACGTCGACGAGGACGAAATTCCCGTCGCTCGGCCAGACGTGTGCATCGATTTCCTCGCGCATGGTCGCTCGAGCCTCGGCAACGGTCTCGACCGTCCGCTCGACGTGTTCGTCGTCTTCGATGGCGGCTAATCCGGCCCGACAGGCGAGTTCGCTCGCGGCGAACGGCGTGTTCACGCGGGCGTAGGCGTCCGCCCACGCGTGCGGAACGACTGCGTATCCGAGTCGCAGGCCCGCTAGCCCGTATGCCTTCGAGAACGTCCGGATGACGGCGACGTCGTCGCGGGCGTCGAACCCGTCGCGACCTGCGATCAGGGCGACGGCGCTGTCGACGTCGGCGAACTCGCCGTAGGCCTCGTCCACGACAACGAGCGTCTCCTCGTTCGTTCGGTCGGCGATCGCCGCGACGGCCTCCAGATCGATCGTCGATCCCGAGGGGTTGTGCGGGCTGGTGAGGTAGACGATTCGCTCGCCGTCGTAGGCCTCGAGGACCGTCTCGGCGTCCTGAGTGAAGTCGTCTTCGCGCGCGAGCGCGTACTCGGTAACGTCGCCGTGGTGGAATCGGGCGCTCATGCCGTAGTAGGCGAACCCCGGCGCGGGAACGAGCACGTCGTTGCCTGGTTCGAGGGTTGTCCTCGAGAGGTAGTCGATGGCGCCGTCGCCGCCGTTTGCGAGCCAGATCTGGTCGTCCGCGACGGCCCAGCGGTCGGCGATGGCGGCGGTGAGGTCGGCGTGAGCAGCCTTCGGATAGGAACTCACGCGTCCGGCGGCGTCCTCGATGGCGTCGACGGCCGCAGGCGAGGGGCCGAGTGCGTTCTCGTTGGAAGCGAGTTTGACGAACGTCGAGGGGTCGCGCCCGAGTTCGCGGGCGACCTCCTCGATGCCTCGACCCGCCTGATAGGCGACGTGGTCGGACAGATCGCGCGGATGCATACGTGAAGCCTTTTCCTCGCGACGCTTAAGCGTGCTTACCTGTGCCGAAACACCTGGTGCCCGCTAACGTGACTGATAGTTGTCAAAATCTGAATCCACACCAGTCACGTTCGAACGAGCTACCGAATTCGAAATTCGATCGTGAGGTGGGGTATCTACGCGACGCCAGATCGTGGTATGCTATTCCGTATATGATAAGCACCCCCCGGTTCAATATTCGTATTATTGTGTGTATTCGGTTTTCGAGTGTGTGTATGCCTATCTATTGGTTTGACATACCGGCTCAGACGAGACAGCAAATTTTATACGGTTCGAAGGGTTCTTCTCAGCCGAAATGTCGAACGAAAACGCCTATTCACGGCGCACCTTCCTGAAGGCAACTGGTGCAGGTGCCGCGACTGCCGCAGTCGCAGGGTGCTTCGGCGGAGATGGCAACGGTGAAGGGAATGGTAATGATACTGACAACGAGACCGGAAACGGAAACGGAAACGGAAACGGCGAGGACAACAGTGCATCCGACAACGATCTTCGGCTGATCAATTCGACGGTGTCGTCCCTCGACCCCATCCAGTCGACTGACACCGCGTCCGGGATCATCATCGGTCAGGTGTACGAGAACCTGACTCACTACCCCAACGGTGAGGCCGAAGTCGAGAACCAGCTCGCCGAGGAAGTCGAGATTTCCGACGACCTCCTCACGTACACCTTCACGATCAAGGAAGCGCAGTACCACGACGGAAGCGAACTCACGGCTGCCGACTTCAAATACGCGTGGCGCCGCCTCGCCGAGTCAGGGGAGAGCCAGCGCGCGAACTTCGTCACCGACATGCTCGGCATCGAGGCCGAAGTGGACGACGAGGGCGTCGTCACCCCTGACTCCCTCGCCGTCGAAGCCGTCGACGACCGAACGCTCGAGGTGACCATCGTCGACCCCGAGCCAGCAGCACTCGACATCCTCGCGTACGACTCCTTCGCGGCCATGCCGGAAGGCCTCGTCGACGACATCGAGGGCTACGACGACGCCGAATACACACAGGAGGAAATTTCCACCGACGTGATGGTGGGAACCGGTCCGTTCGAGTACGACCTGTGGGAGCCAGGCACGGAAGCACGCGTTGCCGCCTTCGACGACTACCACGGCGAAGCCGCCTCCGTCGACGGTGTCCACTGGCAGATTCTCGAGGACGACGACGCCATCTGGACGTACGTCAACGAGCAGAACGCGGACGTGTTCGGCATCCCGACGCCGTTCTACGAGCCGGACAACATCGACGCGGAAGAGGACGACCAGGGACGCCAGGTCGGTACCTACGGCCCGCTCGAGAACGAGGAAGAAGTCAACTACCTCGGCGTCGCCGAGATGAGTACCTTCTACGTGGCGTTCAACGCCGCCCAGACGCCAAAGCCGGTTCGCCAGGCCATCGCCTACGTCACCGATCACTCCGAGTTGATCTCGAACGTGTTCAAAGAGCGCGGTGAGGAAGCGTACAGCTTCACCCCGCCGGGAATGTGGCCCACCGGAAACGACGGGTACAACAGCTACGTCGACGAGTGGCCCTACAGCGCCAACGAGACCGACCGTGATTCGGCCCGACAGGTCCTCGAAGAGGCCGGCTACACGGAGGACGATCCGTTCCAGCTGACGATCACGACGTACGACAGCGAGGCGTTCCAGGAGTTCGCGACGCTCACTCGAGACAAGGTCGCTGGCCTCGGTATCGAACTCGATATTGAGCAGGCGGAGTTCGGGACGCTCATCAGCCGCGGGGAAGACGGAGACCTCGGCTTCTACTCGCTCGGCTGGATCTGGAGTTGGGTCGACCCTGCCTACGGTCACTTCGGGTTCAATCCGGAGAACACGAACACGGATAATATGCCCGGAGAGGCGAACGGATACTACCTCGACTGGCAGGAAGAGGATTCCGAAGACATGCAGAAAGCCGCGGACGCTTGGGAGACGATCGAGAACAACCCGTCGCCCGACGACGAGGACGTCCGTGCCGAAGCGCACGTCGAGATCGAAGAGGCCGTTCGCGACGACATGATCCTCCTGCCGCTGTACCACAACCTCAACGAGCGGTTCTGGTACGATCACGTCGACATCCCGGAGACTGGCCCGCTCGGCGGCCACCGCCAGCAGTACAACACCGTTACGCTAGACAGGTAACCCCTGTCCTCGGTTACTCGATTTTTGGAAGCACGGGTTCTCTAGTGCCAACAAACGTACCACGCTACAGTCCAATGACTCGACGAAATCAGCATACATATAACAGTAGACCACCTATCCACTCCAAGATTCGACATATGGTCTATAATCAAACGACGGGTGAGGTTCAATGAGCCGATGGAAGTATTTCTTCCAGCGGGTCGTCCTCATGATTCCGGTCCTCTTCCTCGTAATGACGCTCATCTTCGTCATTATCCGAATGGGACCGCTCGACCCGGTTGCATCGATGCTCGGTCCGGAAGCGAGTGGCGCGCAAGCGGAACGGATTCGAGAGCAGCTCGGTTTGAACGATCCGCTCTGGCAACAGTACGTTGACTTCATCGTGTCCCTCGCCACGTTCGACCTGGGTCAATCGTGGGTCATTCACCCCGGCCGATCGGTGAACGCCCTCATCGGGACGTACGCTCCACGAACGATCTGGCTGGGATTCTGGGCCGTGTTGCTCCCGCTATTCGTCGGTATCCCGCTCGGATTCTACGCCGGACTGAACCAGAATAGCTGGGCCGACTACGTCGCGTCCTTCTCCGGTATCGTCTGGTTGGCGATGCCGAACTTCTGGCTCTCAATCATGTTTCTGGCTATCCTCCGCCGTACCCAGGGCGGTGGCTTTCTCGGATTCGACTGGTACACCATCGGACCCGACGTCAGGAGTCTCATCGGCACGCCACCTCTCGACTTCATCGGATTCGAAAACGGATTCTATTTCGATGGAGGGGCGCTCGCGGTCGCGATTAAAGTAATCCTCCCGCCAGCGGTCGTCCTCGGCTCCGCCTCGATGGCGACAGAGCTTCGAATCGGCCGGACGGCGATGCTCGAGACGATCAATTCGAATTACGTCGAGACGGCGAAGGCAAAGGGACTCTCGAATCGCGTCATCATCTGGAAGCACGTCTTCCGAAACGCGTTGATTCCCCTCCTGCCGGTGATCACGAACGAGGCACTCCTCCTGATCGGTGGCTCGGTCATCGTCGAAGTCATCTTCGGTATCAACGGGCTGGGACGATTGTTCTTCCTGGCTGCCTATCAGGGAGACCTTCCACTTGCTGGGTCGCTGATCTTTATATTCGCGCTAATTACCATCTCGCTGAACATCATACAGGACCTGCTGTACACCGTTCTCGACCCACGTGTGGGGTATGAAACATGAGTTACGACGAATACGACGATACTACGTTCCGCGAACGCATCGCCACGAACCCACGACCAGCCATTATCTGGGTGGCAGGGTTGCTCGTGTTGCTCGCCCTGGAGACCGGACGGATCGCCAGCGGCTTGCTCAAAGCCGGTAGCGGAATCCGATTCGGCCTCGGGGGTGCCGCCTCGATCCCTGCCTGGGTTGGAAGGAACGTCGAAGGGACGCTCGGGCCGATCGCCGGAACCGTCGGTTCTGTCTTGATGGCACTCCTGTTGATCGCCGTCGCGGCTGTCATCGTCAAATTGCTCTTCGTTCCCGTCTCGCTCGTGAACAAATTCGGCCTCTCCCGAGGGACCGGTATCGACGACGTCATCGAACGAGGCCTCGTCGCCGTGGGGCTGGCTATCGGCGTCGTACTCGTCGTCTTTACGCCTCTCGGAGCCGGTCTCGAGGTCCTCATCGGCTGGTTGACGGCGGTAACCGAGTGGGTCTCGACCCTTCCTTCGATAACCAGCACCGAAACCATTCCGAACGCCGGGCACAGAACTCCCGATGGCGGGTGGGAGGGGACCTTCCTCGGCCTCTCGTCCGGACAGGCCTGGGCGATTCGCGTACTCGTCGTCTACGCGTACGCGTTCACCCTTCTCGTGTGGATCTGGAAGGGGTATACTACCTTCCGCACCCACTATCGTGAAGCCAACTGGACGCCGCGAGACGACAGCATCAATCGATTCCGAACCCACTACTGGGGCATCTTTGGGCTGGCCGTCGTCTTCGCCTTCGTGGTCATGGCGGCCTGGGCCCCGGCCCTCGCTCCCGTCTCGATCGACCACAATCACTACAACCCGTACGATCACGAGTTCGAATACCTCGAGGGGGACAGCGTCGAGACAGTCACTCACGGGACGGCGAACTTACAGACGAAATCGACCGGCGGGTCAGAGAACGTCGGTCCGATGAGCTACGATGAGTACGATCGCTTCGCCCCGATGGGGACGACACAGAGCGGAAAGGACCTGTTTACGTTCCTCGTCTTCGGTGCTCGAACGTCGCTAGTGATCGGAGTCATCGCAATCGGTCTCGGCACGCTGATTGCGCTGTCGCTGTCGCTCATCACGGCCTACTACAAAGGGATCGCTGATCTGTTGACGGTACTGGCCAGTGATACGATTATGACGATCCCGGGATTCTTGCTCCTCTTGCTGGTTTCAGTAATTTTCCAGCAGGCAAATCACCCGATTGCAACGATCTATGACGGTGGTCTACTCATCGCGCTGATTCTGGCGCTCGTCTACTGGCCGGGTCTGTGGCGGTCGATACGTGGGCCCTCGCTCCAGGTCGCCGAACAGGAGTGGGTCGATGCCGCCAAAAGCTACGGCCAGAGCCCCGTGATGACCATGCGAAAGCACATGGCCCCGTACGTTGCCGCGTACATCATGATTTACGCGTCGTTGCTTCTCGGGGCGGCAATCATCGCGACGGCAGCGCTGTCGTTCCTCGGGCTAGGAATTAATCCCCCGACTCCCGAGTGGGGCCGCATCGTCAACGACGGCCGTTCGTACGTCTCGACAGCCTCGTGGCACATCTCGACGCTTCCCGGGTTATTGATCGTCCTCGTCGTGACGGGCTTCAACGCGCTGGGCGACGGAATCCGCGACGCGATGGACCCGGAGAGTGACGTAGAGAGCGGAGAAGCCAGTGCGGCCGCCACTGGAGGTGGTGGATGATGTCCATGCAATCGGTAGCTGATCCAGTTTCGACCCGTCCAGATCCGATCGTCTCGGTTCGAAATCTCCGGACCGTGTTCCACACGGACAAAGAGGTCATTCGAGCCGTCGACGGCGTCTCGTTCGATATCGTTCCCGGCGAAACGGTCGGTATCGTCGGCGAAAGTGGCTCTGGGAAGAGCGTCACCGCCCGTTCGCTCATGGGTCTGGTAGACAACCCTGGCCGAATCGATCCGGCCAGCAGCATTCGCTTTACCCATCTCGAGACGGTCCGTGAGTTTGCCAAACGCTTCGACGACAACACCGTCGACGTAGCGAGCCTCGAGTCACAGTACGACCCGGAGACGCTGTTCGAGCGACTTCCCGACGTCACGCCGGAGACGCTCGGGTACACGTCGGCGTCGGAGGCATCTCTCGCTGATTTCCTCGCAGCCGGATACGGTGAAGAACTCGGTCTCGCCGAGGACGGTGCCGTCGAGAAAACCGACTTTGTGTTCGTCACTGAGGGGGACGCGAGCGTTCCAGAGCAGATCACGTCCGGCTTCATCGAGATCACTCGACTCGAGGACGAAGCCCAGCGTGCCATGCGAGGTGGCAAAATCGCCATGGTGTTCCAGGATCCGCTAACGAGTCTCAACCCGGTTTACACCGTCGGGAACCAGATAAAGGAGGCGCTGAAACTGCACCAGGGGATGAGCGGGCGCGAGGCCACCCGGGAGGCAATTTCTCTGCTGGAAGACGTCGGTATTCCGGACGCACGGCGTCGCGTCGAGGAGTACCCACACCAGTTCTCCGGCGGGATGCGACAGCGAGCAGTTATTGCGATGGCTCTGGCGTGCGATCCGGAAGTGTTGATCTGTGACGAACCGACGACCGCACTCGACGTGACGATCCAGGCCCAGATCCTCGAACTGCTCGAGGATCTTCAGGCCGAACGCGATCTGGCGATCATGTTCATTACCCACGACATGGGAGTGATTGCAGACGTCACTGACCGCGTGAACGTGATGTACGCCGGAGAGATCATCGAAACCGCCGACGTCGAAACCCTGTTTAGCGATCCAAAGCACCCTTACACACAGGGGTTGCTCAGGTCGATTCCCGGCAATCAGACCGGTGAGCGGCTCGAAACGATCGAAGGCAACGTACCGACACCAAACGAGCCAGCGACGTACTGTCGGTTCGCTCCACGGTGTCCGGAGGCGTTCGAGGCCTGCGATGAGATCCATCCGATCCCGGTTCCAGTCGACGAAGGAGCCGACGATCACACTGCCGCGTGTCTGCTGTATCCGGAGGATAAATCCGAGATGCACCGCCTCGAGTGGCATACTGCGGGTGACGAGAGAGTGACGGAGACGGGGACGGGTGATAGCCAATGAGTCAGAAAGCGATGCAAACCGAACGAGCGGACCAGAAAGAGGACGTAATGGTCGAGGTCGACAACCTCCGAACGTACTACGATACTGGCGGTCTCTTCGGCAGCAACCCGGTCAAGGCTGTCGACGGCGTCTCGTTCGACATCAAACGCGGCGAGACGCTCGGGCTCGTCGGCGAATCCGGGTGTGGGAAGACGACGCTCGGACGAACGCTCGTCCAGCTCGAGAAAGCGACGGGCGGCGAAATTCGGTTCGAGGGGACCGACATTACCACGCTAAGCGGTGCCGACCTCAAGGCCTGGCGTCGAGACGCACAGATCGTCTTCCAGGATCCGGATTCGAGTCTCAACGATCGAATGACCGTCGGGGAAATCGTGCGCGAACCACTCGACGTATTCGACTGGAAGACCCCGCGAGATCGGCGACAACGCGTTCGTGAACTCCTCGAGAAGGTCGGGCTCCAGCGCGAGCACTACTATCGGTATCCACACCAGTTCTCTGGCGGGCAGCGACAGCGGATCGGGATCGCCCGAACGCTGACGCTCGAGCCGGAATTCATCGTTCTCGACGAGCCGGTCTCGGCTCTAGACGTCTCGGTTCAGGCGGAGGTCATCAATCTCCTCGAGGACTTACAAGACGAGTTCGGGCTGACGTACCTGTTCATCGCGCACGACCTCTCCGTCGTCAGGCACATCTGCGACCGGGTTGCGGTGATGTATCTCGGAAACATCATGGAGATTGGGCCAACCGAGGAGCTGTTTACCGATCCGTCCAATCCCTATACGCACGCGCTCCTGTCAGCGATCCCCGAACCGGATCCAACCGCGAAGAAAGATCGGATCACGCTCCACGGCACGCCGCCAAACCCCCGCCATCCGCCGGATGGGTGTCCGTTCAGCACGCGGTGTCCAGCACGAATTCGACCACCCGAGTTCGACCACCTCGACGACGACCTCTGGACGCAACTGGGTACGCTTAGAGAAATTCTTCGTGAACGAAAGCGGACGGAACGAAAGATGAGTGACCGGGTCCGCGAGTTGCTCGGCAAGGATCCCCGCCTCGGAACTGTCGACGAGATCTACGACGAATTGTTTAGCGACGTTTCGGTTCCTGAAGACGTCGAACGGATCCTGTCGGAGGTGGCGAACTACGTCCGCGACAACGACGAGGGAAGCGCACTCGAGATCATGAACGAATCGTTCGGCAGCGTCTGTGACCAGGACGTGCCCGAATTCTACACCGTCAGCGAGTCCGGGCGAAAGAGCTTCTGTCACCGTCACGACGACGCATATGAGGAGCCAGGTCCGGTCCTGGACGAGCGGCATCGTCACCGGTGACCGACGTGGCTGGCGAGACTCTCGGTACTCGAGTGCGACTCGCTGGCCTGGTGGTCGTCGATACGCTCACGTATGCACTCGTAGTTGCGACGGTCGCTACGGTCGTCGCTCTCACGGTCGGTATCGCCACTGGTGGCGGGTTCGTACGGGGAAAGTTCGTCCTGTTTTTGCTGGGGTTCATCCTCATGGCTTATTCGACCATTCGATTGTGGCCATCGTCACCGGCGGCTGCTGGCGACGAGTCGACGGAGCAATCGGACCTTCCGATGGACATCGAGAAGGGCACTCATCGGACGCCGTTTCAGACGTTCGTCAGTGCCGTCCCACCACTGCGATGGGTACGACTACCGCCACCGGACGTACGGCTGTCTCCACCAATGAAGTTATTCGTGAGTAGCCTCTGTGTCCTCGCCGTCTCGTACCTGATGGAAACGTGGTTTGGCGTTGCCTGAGCGCGTCGAGAGACGCCTTCGGTGCTGATCGGCCGTTCAGAGGTGTGGACGGTCCTCGGTTCGGTCCCGAGCCCCACTCGACCACTCGAAACCATTAACATGCTCGTCCCCTGAAATGGACTATGACCAAGGCCGAGGACGACAGCTTAGGCATGCGTCGGACGTCAAGTGCGACCAAGCAGGCCTGGAAGCAGACGAACGAGGACATGCAAGCGATGGCCGAGGGGCGCCGCGACGATGGATGGGACGCCGTCGCGATCCCGACAGTGCATACCTCGGTGATTTCGCGTGATTCGGGCGACGACGATCGGTTCGGGTTCGTCTACGTTGTTCCGAACAATCACGCCGACGCGTTCACCGACGCGTTCGAACGCGGAACCTTCACCACGTACGAGGCCTACCAGAACAAAGTAAACGAAGCCACGTTCCTGGTGACGGAACTTCTCGATCCCGAGGAGAAGATCGCTATCCTCGTCGCGGGTTCGTACGAAGTACGCTTCTTCCAGCCGGTTATGCCCGCGATTCGCGAGGAGCAAGCGCTGTACTCTCATTTCAAACTGCTTGACGGCGAAGTACTGGGGACGATTCGTCACGACGACTACGAACCGCTGCTCCCGAACTCCCTCGAGTAATAGCTCTACCTCTCACACCACCCTGTGGTGGGGAGCGGTACTGCGACGAGGAATCCCACGATAGTTTTCCGATAGCGTACGAGGGTACGAGGGTGTCCAACTGGTTCGACCAGAGCGGAGAACGCGGCGGTCAGTATGTGCTGATTTCGCGTCCTACGAGTGAACGAGAGGCGCGAGTAGGTCGATGTCGATAGCGATGTCGAGGACGACGTTTCCGTTACTCGAGGACGACGAGCGTATCGCCCATGTCGACGCTCTGGCCTTCCTCGACGGCCACCTGTGAGACGGTGCCACCCGTCGAGGCGACGATGTCGTTTTCCATCTTCATCGCTTCAAGGACGACGACGACGTCGCCAGCGGCGACCTCGTCGCCTTCTTCGACCTCGACGGAGAGGATCGTACCCTGCATCTCGGCGTCGACGCGCTCGCCGTCGCCCTGGATCTCGACGTTGCTGCTCGAGTCGTCGCCGCTGGCAGATTGTGGCGGTCCGCCGGCGCCGGCAGTGCTCGATCCCCCGTTGCTGGCCGCCTGCGGGATGGCGCCGCCGCGGTCCTCGAGGTTGACCTCGAAGCGTTTCCCGTTGACTTCGACGGTGAACTCGCGTTCGACGATCTCCTCGTCGGCCGCGGTCGACTCTTCGCTTCCCCACTGTTCCTGGGCCTGCTCGATTCTGGATTGCTCGAGTTCGTTGTCCAGGTACTTCGTGGTGTGTCGACCCTCGACGAACATCTCGTCGGTCAACATTAGGCGGTGGAACGGAACGATGGTGGTGATGCCCTCAATCTCGTACTCTCGCAGGGCGCGAAGCGAGCGTTCGATGCACTCCTCGCGGTCCTCGCCCCAGACGATGAGCTTGGCGATCATCGAGTCGTAGTCAGTGACGAGTTCGTCGCCCTGGCGGAGGGCGTCGTCGAGGCGGACGCCGACGCCGCCCGGCGGATTGTACGTCGTTAACGTCCCCCCGGAAGCCGGCTGGAAGTCCTTCGCGGCGTTCTCGGCGTTGATTCGGAACTCCATCGCGTGGCCGTCGATCTCGACGTCGTCCTGCTCGAAGTCGAGTACCTCGTCCGCGGCGACCCGGATCTGGCGCTTGACGATGTCGAGGCCGGTGATCTCCTCGGTCACGCAGTGTTCGACCTGGATGCGGGTGTTGACCTCGAGGAAGTAGAAGTTCGCGTCGGGGCCGAGGACGCCCTCGCGCCCGGGTTCTTCCTCGACGAGGAATTCGACGGTGCCGGCGTTCGTGTAGTTGGCAGCGGCGACCCCGCGGCGGGCGGCTTCGCCGATCTGCTCGCGCAGTTCGTCCGAGAGCGCGGGCGATGGGCCTTCTTCGATGACCTTCTGGTGACGGCGCTGGAGCGAACAGTCGCGCTCACCCAGGTGGCGCACGTTGCCGTGCTCGTCGGCGATGATCTGGACCTCGATGTGGCGGGGCTTCTCGAGGTAGCGCTCGAGGTAGACCGAGTCGTTGCCGAAGTAGGCTTCGCCCTCGCGCTGGGCGCTCTCAAGTTGGTCGTCGACCTCGCTCTCGTCCTCGACGACCTTCATGCCGCGGCCGCCGCCCCCACCCTCGGCTTTGATCGCGATCGGGTAGCCGTGTTCGTCGCCGAAAGCACGGACCTCGTCGGGATCGGTGACGGGATCGGTGGTGCCGGGTACGATGGGCACGTCGGCCTCTTGCATAATCGTTCGGGCCTTGGTCTTCTCGCCGAGGCTCTCCATGGCCGAGCTCGAGGGGCCGATCCAGGTGATGCCCTCTGTCTCCTCGACTTTGGCGGCGAACTCGGCGTTCTCGGCGAGGAAGCCGTAGCCGGGGTGGATAGCGTCGGCATCGGCCTTTTGTGCGGCCTCGATGACCGCCTCGTGATCGAGGTAGGAGTCGGCCGCGCGGGCGGGGCCGACGTTGTAGGCTTCGTCGGCGTAGCGGACGTGGCCGCCGTGTTTGTCGGCGTCGGAGTAGACGGCGACGGTTCCAACGTTCAATTCCTCACAGGCCCGCATGACTCGAACCGCGATCTCGCCTCGGTTCGCGACCAGAACCTTCCTGAACATTCCTGTTCGAATCGACGGAAGGGGCCTACCTTACTTTTTCGCAACGGAACGAGTCAGCGGTGAAACGGGTTCGCGTCGACGGCGTCGATCCATCGCGGTCGGCACAGTGTGTTCATCGTGCGAATTTTCGTCACGGGGTGAGTATATCGCTCGAGTTGTCGTCTGTACGTTCGAAACGAACGACGCGAGTGCTGGCGGCCACGTTCGGCTCGCGCGTTCGGCAGGGAATTCATACTCATGTACACTGCTTCTGGGTCACGGTCCGACGGCCGGTACAGTAGACGACGACTCCTCGCCCTGGCGGGACTCGTGGGGACGACCGCGCTTGCCGGGTGTACGGGAAGCACAGACGAGAGCGACGATGGTCTCGTCGACGACGCCGATGGGCCCACCGACGGCTCCAGTGACGCGGACGGTCAGGACGAGAGCGACGGGAGCAACGAGAACGATCAGGACGACGGGAACGCGACAGGCTCCTGTGCCAGCCTCGAGGGCGCGTGGATCCCCTTCGATCAGGGCGATCGATCGTTCCCGATTCACTTCGACCACCCCGACACGTTCGAGCAGTACAACGAGGGGATCAACGAGTCGGAGAGCGGAATCGGCGCGCAACTGGGTCACGTTGGGTCGAAACGGAGCGCGTCGTACCCGGTCAACGTGCTCGTCCAGCAGCACAAACACCCTACCGACGACGAGGAGGCCACCACCAACTGGGTGACTGGCTTCGACACGAACGAACTCATCGACTGGACGTTCACCTACGAAGGCGACCAGATCGACATCTACCAGAGTACCCAGAGCAGCGAGGAGACTCGCCACTGGCGCTTCCTGCTTCCCGCTCACGACGGCGACGGCGCACGCGGCGTGGTCGTCCAGTTCCAGGACGACCGCGACGAAGACGCCTGCGTCGACGAACTCGAGGCGACCGCGACGACGTTGATCGAATCGCTTCGACCCAATCTCGACTACGCGGCGTAGAAGGAGGCGAAACGCACGCAGAACGGGCGGTCAGAACCGATCGGCTCGTCCCGCCGCAGCCCAGGGATTCGTCGGCGCTCGAGTCGGAACGCGAACGGTTCGACCCTGCTGGGCGTCGATCCGGCCGGCGAACGACCATCGTTTGCCGTCCCAGGTCTCTGTATCGTCGGACTGAGCGGCCGCTGCAGCTTCGAGGTCCCGGAGGTGGGCACCGATCGCTGCGACGATGGCTGCGGCCTCCTCGCTGGTGGCGTCTGCCGGGAGGGTGATCGAGACGTCTTCTTCGAGTCCGAGCCCAGAGTCGAGGTCGACGGCGGCGTCGCCGGGCGCCGTTTCCTCGACCGGTTCGTCATCATCGGCCTCGTCCCCATCCTCGGCCTCAAGCGTCTCGGAGTCGTGCACCGTCATCACAGGGGGATGTTCCCGTGTTTCTTGTCGGGCGTGTCCTCGCGCTTGGTCTCGAGCATCTCGAGGTCCCGGATCAGCCGCGGGCGGGTTTCGGTCGGGCGGATCACGTCGTCGAGGAAGCCCTTGTCGGTGGCGGTGTAGGGGTTGGCGAACTCCTCGCGGTACTCCTCGATGAGTTCCTCGCGCAGGGCGTCCGGGTCGTCGGCCTCGGCGAGTTCCTTGCGGTAGAGGATGTTGACCGCGCCCTTCGGCCCCATGACGGCGATTTCGGCCGTCGGCCAGGCGTAGTTGATGTCCGCCCCCAGGTTCTTCGAGGCCATCACGCAGTAGGCACCACCGTAGGCCTTGCGGGTGATGACGGTGAGCAGGGGCACCGACGCCTCGGAGTAGGCGTAGAGCAGTTTCGCCCCGTGGCGGATGATCCCGCGGTGTTCCTGGTCGGTCCCGGGCATGTAGCCGGGCACGTCGACGAAGGTCACGATGGGGATGTTGAACGAATCACAGAAGCGGACGAATCGCGACCCCTTCATCGAGGCGTCGACGGTGAGCGTCCCGGCGTTGACCCGCGGCTGGTTCGCGACGACGCCGATCGAGCGGCCGTCGAGCCGCGAGAAGCCGACGACGAGGTTTTTCGCGTAGTTCTCGGCCACCTCGAAGAACGAGCCCTCGTCCATCACCGTCTCGATGACGTCGGTCATGTCGTAGGGTTTCTGGGGATTGTCGGGGACGATCGACTCGAGGGCCTCGTCCCGCCGGTCGGGGTCGTCCCAGGGTTCGACGCGGGGCGGGTCCTCGACGTTGTTCGACGGGAGATACGAGAGCAGTCGCCGGATGTCGTCGAGTGCCTGCTCCTCGGATTCGCAGGCGAACTGGGCGACGCCCGTCTTGTTCGCGTGCGTGAGCGCCCCGCCGAGTTCCTCGTGGGTGACGTCCTCGCCGGTGACGGTCTTCGTGACGCCGGGGCCGGTGATGTACATGTGACTCGAGTCCTCGACCATGAAGATGAAGTCGGTGATCGCGGGGGAGTAGACCGCGCCCCCGGCACACGGGCCCATGATCGAGGAAATCTGGGGGACGACGCCGCTGGCTTGCTGGTTGCGGCGGAAGATTTCGGTGAACCCCGCGAGGCTCTTGACGCCCTCCTGGATGCGCGCGCCCGCGGAGTCGTTCAGGCCGACGATGGGGGCGCCGACTTCCATCGCCATGTCCATCACTTTCGTCACCTTCTCGGCGAAGACTTCGCCCAGAGAGCCACCGAAGACGGTGAAGTCGTGGGCGAAGACGAAGACGTTCCGTCCGTCGACTTCGCCGTAGCCCGTGACGACACCGTCGCCGAGGACCTTGCGCTCTTCCATCCCGAAGTTGCGCTCCTCGTGGGTCCGGAGCTGGTCGAACTCGGTGAAGGTGTCGTCGTCGAGGAAGTACTCGATGCGCTCTCGCGCGGTCATCTTCCCTTTCTCGTGCTGGCGCTCGATTCGCTCCTCGCCGCCGCCGAGCAGCGCCTCCTCGCGCATGGACTCGAGTTCCTCGATACGCTCTTCCATCGTCATCGGTCGTTCCACCCGTGTCCGCTCATTGCCCGAGGGAACGACCAGGGGCACAAAAAACGTTCTGGGATGGTCGTTTGCGGGTTGTGTTCGCCGATCGGCGTCCGTACTCTCGGCGTGTCACCGAACGAACCCATTGAATCCGAACACCGCTTGGTCCACGTCTGTCATCGAATTTCTGGAGTAATCGTCGGAAGGAAGCGATTATCGCCGAACCCCGTAATATAACGGAACGTGATCAATTTCACGCATAAAGTCTTTGTATCCCCCGCGATATCAAAAACCATGGTACACAAGCTACCACGACGAAAGGTGCTAACCGGTATCGGTGCGGCAGGTGCACTCGGTGTTGCTGGCTGTCTCGATGGGCAGGGAGACGGCGGCAACGGGAACGGGAACGATACCGACAACGGCGGTGCTGAGATCGACTACGGTGGAACCGTTCGATACGGGGTCTTGATGCCCGAGACGGGCGACCTCGGCAGTCTCGGAGGGACGATGCGTGACGGGGCGCTACTGGTCGAACGCCAGCTTAGCGACTCCCTCGACTTCGACGTCCAGACCGGCGACACCGAAACCGATCCCTCCGCCGGTCAGTCTGCCGCACAGAGCCTCGTCGACAGCGGCATGCCCGCCGTCGTCGGTCCGGCCGCCTCGAACGTTAACCTGCAGGTGACCCGACAGGCCTTCATCCCGAACCAGGTCGTCGGTATGTCGCCCTCCTCGACCGCACCGGCGGTCACGAACCTCGACGACGACGGCTTCATCTTCCGGACGTGTCCGAGCGACGCGCTCCAGGGCCCCGTCATGGCGCAGGTCGTCGAGGAGGACTTGGAGGGGAGTTCGACCGCGACTCTGTATCTGAACGACGACTACGGGCAGGCGCTCGAGTCTTCGTACGTCGACGCGTTCGAGGAAGCCGGTGGCGAAGTGATGAACCAGGTTTCGTTCGAGGCCGAACAGTCCACCTACAGTTCACAGATTGGTGACGCCCTCGACGGGGAACCGGACGTACTGATGGTCGTCGGCTTCCCGCAGTCGGGCATTACGCTCTTCCGCGATTACTACAGCGACTACGCAGACGACTGGGAGGGTTCCATCATCGTTCCCGACGGACTCATCGACTCGGAACTGCCGGGCGAAGTCGGGAACGACATGGAAGACGTCTGGGGAACGGCGCCGAGCGCCGCCGGCCCTGGTGCGGACTTCTTCGCCGACCTCTACGAGGAGGAGTTCGGCTCCGCCCCGGAGGTCTTCAACGCGCAGTCGTACGACGCCGCTGCCGTCATCACCCTCGCGACGATTTCGGCCGGTGGCGACGAGGTCGATGGAACGGCAGTCCGTGACAACATTCCCGTGGTCGCAAACCCTGAGGGAGAACAGTACGGACCGAGCGAACTCGCCGACGCCGCCGCCGCAGTGGCTGGTGGCGAGGAAATCGACTACGTGGGTGCTTCCTCGCCCGTCGACTTCGACGACAACGGCGACCAGGTGAGCGTCGCCTACGACGTCATGCGGTACCAGGGTGGCAGCATCGAAGTGCAGGATACGATCGACTTCGAAGCCGAATAATCGGTCGTCCGTGGGCTATTTTTTAGCGTTCGGTGCCCCAACTTGAGCCGCGGTTATCACGAGTTCGATATCTGCCTTCGAGAAACAGTGAGCCCGCAAAACACCGCACGAAAGGGGTTCGCCGATTCCGGGGAACCGATCAGCCACCGAGGAACTGCTGGCGCACCTCGTCGTCGGCTAGCAACCGGTCCCCGGTGTCGGTGTAGCTGTTCTCGCCCTGGGCGAGCACGTAGCCTCGATCACAGCGCCTGAGCGCGGTCTTGGCGTTCTGCTCGACCATCAATATTGCCGTCCCGTCGTCGTTGATCCGGTCGATCCGGTCGAACATGTCCTGAACCAGGTCGGGAGCGAGGCCGGCCGATGGCTCGTCCAGCAAGAGCAGATCGGGGTCGAGCATCAACGCTCGGCCCATCGCTACCATCTGTCGCTGCCCACCGGACATCGTTCCGGCCTTCTGATCCTTGCGCTCTCGTAGCACTGGAAACCGATCGTAGACGGCCTCGAGCCGATCGTCGGGCACCGAGTCGAGGATGTACGCGCCCATCTCGAGGTTCTCCTCGACGGTGAGCGTCCCGAAGATGTTCTCGTTCTGGGGGACGTAGCTGATGCCCTTGTGGATGATCGCCTCAGGAGCGAGTGGGTGAATCTCCTCTCCCTGGAACGTGATCGACCCGCCCATGTGTGCCGTCAATCCGAAGACGGATTTCATAAGCGTCGACTTCCCAGCGCCGTTCGGTCCGACGATGGTCACGTACTCGCCCTCGCCGACGTCGAGGTCGACGTCGGTCAGGATCTGGAGGTCGCCGTAGCCGGCGTCGAGGTCGCGAACGGTGAGGATGGTCTCCTCGGGGACCGTCGCGAGCGGGTCGCGGAGGGCGGAGACGGCGTCGTCACCGTTCGTTTCGGTGGCTCGGTTCGTTTCCGTCTCCGCTGATTGCGATTGCGATTCCGATTGCGATTTCGTTTGTGACTGATCGGCGCTCATACGTCCATCTCCCCCAGGTACGCCTGGATCACTCGTTCGTTCTCCTGGATCGTTTCCGGTTCGCCTTCTGCCAGAACCGACCCCTGGTGCATCACGATCACGTGTTCGCAGTTTTCCATAATAACGTCCATGTCGTGCTCGACGAGCAGGAACGTGTACCCCTGCCCGCGTAGTTCGTGAATTCGATCGAGCAACTTTTCCTCGAGCGTCGGGTTGACGCCCGCGAGCGGTTCGTCGAGCAGTAACATTTCTGGGTCGGTCATCAGTGCTCGCGCCATTTCCAGCAGCTTTCGCTGGCCGCCCGAGAGAGTGCCCGCCTGTGTGTGGGCGATGTGATCGATCTCGAAGAAGTCGAGCATCTCCCAGACGCGGTCGCGTATCTCGATCTCCTGTTCGATAACCTCGCCGCGGGCGAACGGCGTTACCGAGCGCCAGAGCGATTCGCCTACCTGGCCCTTTGGAGCGAGCATCAAGTTCTCGAGGACGGTCATCTCCTCGAGTTCGCGCGCGATCTGGAACGTACGAACGAGTCCTCGGTTGGCGATCTGTTCGGGGCGGAGCCCCGTGATGTCCTCACCCTGGAACGTGACCGTACCCGAGTCGGGCGTGTGTGCACCGGCGATGCAGTTGAACGTCGTCGACTTGCCGGCCCCGTTCGGACCGATGAGCCCGGTGAGCGATCCGGCCTCGACCTCGAAGGTCGCGTCGTCGACGGCGACGATACCGCCGAACGTCTTCCGCAGGTTTTCGATTCGGAGCGGGACGTCGGTGGACTGACCGGGGCGATCGTCGGTCGTCCCCGCCGCCCGCGCCGCATCCTCCGCGTCGGTGCTGGTCGCGTCACTCATCGCGGTCACCTCCGGTGGTTCCGCCAGGAGTGTCGCGGCCGAGGTCGATTGCGGCAGCCGACTCAGTTCGGTGGCCCAGCATCCCTTCCGGTCGTTTTTGCATGATGATCACGAGAACGATGCCGAGCAGGATAAATCGGAACGCCGAGATGTTGTCGATCAGGAACGCCAGAAACGGCGCGAAGTTAAAGACCAACAGGGGCTCGACCGCACCGGCGAACGTCCCCGGTGGCGATCCGAGGTTGACCGCGCTCGAGACGATGTTCCCGAGGGTTCGCGGCCCCTCGAACAGGAGGCCGACGAAGAGGATCGATCCGATGACGCTGCCCGTGTTCGATCCCGAGCCGCCGATGATGACGGCGATGAACACGTAGAACGTGACGATGGGCCGGAACGAGTCCGGACTGACGTAGCTCTGGGACCCTTGCCAGAGGATGCCGCCGAGCCCCATCAGGGCGCACCCGAGCATGAACACCTTGATCTTGAACCAGCGGGTGTCCTTACCGAGGGATTGGGCGACGAGTTCGTCCTCGCGAATCGCTTTGAGGACCCGTCCGAACGGGGAGTTCCCCACACGAACCAGGAGCCAGTAGATGGCGATAACGAATCCGAGCATTACGATGACCCACGCGGCGCGTTGAGCGAGCGTGTTGTTGGCCGCATAGTAGGTCTCGACGAGCGTATTGGTCGGGCGGGCGGGAAGGTCCGTCCCGCTCCCGCCGCCGGTACCGAACCCGAAGGTCGCTATCGTCCAGTCCGAGAGCGTCTTTGAGTTTGCCGTGAGGCGGATAATCTCGGAAAGGCCGAGGGTCACGATGGCGAGGTAGTCAGCGCGAAGGCGCAACGCGGGGACGGCTGCGATGAGTCCAACCAGCGCGGCCACGATCATGCCGGCGACGACGCCGATCGGTAGCGGAAGGCCCAGACCCTGGCCCGAAATCGCGTCCGGAGGCGTCGACAGCAGCGACATGGTGTAGACGCCGACGGCCATGAACCCCGCGACGCCGATGTTGAACAGGCCGGTGTACCCCCACTGGAGATTCAGAGCCAGCGAGAGGACGGCGTAGGCGGCGAACAGGAACGACAACCGGGTGTACTGCGATTTGAGTGCCCCCATACCGTTACCCGAAGCGAACGTGAAGACGGCGAACAGTGCGTACACGCCGAGGAGCGTGACCAGGATGAGCCGGAAATCTGTCGCGGCCAGTTCCTGGGCCAAGACAGCGCGAACGTTGGTCGGTTCGTCGCTCGAAGGGTCGTCGGCGCCCGACGGTCCGCCGCTTTCGGTCTCGACGCTCATGCGGTCGTCACCCCGCCGAAGATGCCCTGCGGACGGTAGAGCAGGACGAGGATCATGATGACGAACGCCGCAGCGGCGTTGAAGTCCGAGGGAATCCAGACGAGCGAGACCTCGTGAACGAAGCCGATGACGAACCCGCCCGCGATCGCCCCGTAAATCGAGCCGATCCCGCCGAGGATGACCGCGGCGAAGATAAACAGGAGGAGGAACCAGCCGAGGTTGAACTCGATGGTTCCGCGCTCGAGGACGTACAGGTAGCCGGAGATACCGGCGAGCGCCCCGCCGATGATCCAGGTCGCCGTGACGACGCGTTCGGTCGGAATCCCGGTGACGAGCGCGAGGTCCTTGTTGTCGGCCATCGCGCGCATTGCCTTCCCCAGTTTCGTTCGCTGGAGCATGAGGTGCATGCCGAGCATCAACCCGACGGCGACGATGACCAGCGACGCCTCGTGGAGGTCGATGGAGAGACCGAGGAGCTCCGTTTCGACGTCTCGAGTCGAGGTGACGCCGCGGTTGGAGCCACCGTAGACGAGCTGGATGACGTACCGGAGCGCGAGCGCCGCACCGATGCTGGCGATCAACAGGGAAATGCCGCCCCTGTCGCGCATCGGTTTGTAGACGAGCCTATCTATGAGCACCGTCACGAGGATGGTGGCTACGGCGGCAACGACGACACCGAGGAGGATACCGAACGGTGCTTCGACGATGGAGCCGCCTATTTCGTTTACGTTCGGGCCGCTTCCCGAGCGAACCAGCAACAGATATCCCGTATCCGCCGTTCCCCACCCGGCGACCAGCAGCGCCGCACCCCAGCCGGTGAACGCACCCGTGGTCACCAGATCGCCGTGAGAGAAGTTCGCGAAGTTGAGAATGCTGTACGTCATCGAGAGTCCGATGCCAGCGAGGCCGAAGATGAGGCCGACTACGATGCCGTTCCAGACGAGTCCTCTGAATCGACCGAACGTCAGTTGCCCACCGAACGTTCGCCCGCCGATCATCGGTATTTCGACCCCTGCGAGCCTGGCAATCAGGTCGAGCATCAACAACATCCCCGCAAGAATCGCCACGAACAGAAACGGCTGCTCACGTATGCGGGCTCCCCACGTTAATGATTCTGAACCTCCCATGTGTGAAGCTATCACGTAACCAAGCGAGTGCAGGTATAAATAACTCTTCGGTCTCAGTGCCTCGAGATCACGAGACAGTGTCGGGGTACAAAACAGTTAGGCCAATTGAGGATTCGTCGATCGGTCCGTACCGCGCGTACGATCAGATCGGTTCCGAGTGGGCTATAAAAGGCCTCTTCACTCGAGTCTCGAGAAACGCGAACGGTCAGGCCTCGCCGTACACTGGAACGGCCGCGCCGCTGGTCACCGAGGCGCCGTCGCTACAGAGAAACGCCATGACTGCGGCGATATCGGCCGGGTCGACCCACGAGTCGTGGTCCGCGTCGGGCATCATCTCCCGGTTTGCTGGCGTATCGATCACGCTGGGGAGGACGCAGTTCGCCCTGACCGCCCCGCGGTTTTCCTCGGCCAGCGTCTCGGTCAGGATTTTCACGCCGGCTTTGGTGATCCGATAGGGGCCGTCGCCCGACCCGCCCTCGAGCCCCGAGCGCGCGCTCACGTTCACGATGGCACCCCCGGTCTCCTGGAGGTGCGGAAGGGCGTGTTTCGACGACAGAAACGCCGACTTGAGGTTGACGTCGACCAGCAGTTCGAACTCCTCGAGCGGCGTCTCCTCGATGTAATTGCCTCCGCGCCAGGTCCCGGCGATGTTCAGCAGGTGGTCGAATCGGCCGTGATCGTCGAGGACCGTCTCGAACAGGGACTCGACGGCCGATTCGTCCGTGAGATCCGCCTGGTAGAAGTGGGTGTCCGCGTCGGGGTCGAGTTGGGCGTCCTCGTCGTCGGGTTCGACGACATCGACCGCACAGACGGTCGCGCCGGCGTCCCGAAAACGGTCGACTGCAGCGCTTCCGAGGGCTCCGCTGGCGCCCGTGATGACTGCGACGGTTCCGTCGAACTCGAGTGTCGGTGTCGACATGGGCGACCCGTCCACGCCCAGCCGAATCAAACTAGAGGGCGAGTAGAGTGGGATCGCACTCGAGGGCGAATCGGCCAAAGTCGTACTCGAGGGCGAAAGACCAAACTCGAACGCCGGTGCAGAATAGCCGAGGTCGCTCTCGAGTGCGGAACGGGCGAAATCACACTCCGATGCGAAAGACCACGGCGGCAATCGACAGGGCAGACTTCAAGCAGGTTCGTCCACTGTGTCCACACAGGCAATGCGACTCATCGCTCACCGCGGATTCGCCCGATCGGCCCCCGAAAATACGATCACCGCCATTCGATCGGCAGCGGAGTACGCCGACGCCGTCGAGTTCGACGTTAGACGGTGTGGCTCCGGCGAACTCGTCGTCTTCCACGACGACACGCTCGAGCGCGTCACCGTGGAGTCCGGCGCCATCTCGGATCGACCCCTCGAGGAACTGCGAGCGCTCACCGTCCTAGACTCCGAAGACACGATTCCGACACTCGAGGAGGTTCTCGAGGCGTTGCCACCGTCGCTCGAGGTCAACCTCGAGATGAAGGAACTCGGCATCGCCGCGGACGTACTCGAGGCGCTCGAGGGGGTCGAAAACCGGGTCGTGACGACCTCGTTTCTCCATCCGGAGCTTCGACGAATACGCGAACTGGATCGCGACCAGCCGACCGGCCTCCTGGCCAGTCGCCACCTCGAACATCCGGTGACGACTGCCATCGAACTCGACTGCGACGTCATCGGGGCGAACTACTGGCGCTGTCTCGCTACTCGGCTAGTGCCGCGAGCGAAGGCCCTCGGCCTCGAGGTTCACGCCTGGTCGATCGAGCACGAACTCCTCGCCCGTGCATTGGGATATCGCGGCGTCGATTGTATCTCCGCCGATCGGCCGCTAAATCTGTAGCCGTCGATCCGGGTCTGTGATGGCGGCGTCGAACGGCTCCCCGTGACAGCACCGCTTGTACGGCCTCCCGTGACGGCACCGCTCGAACACTCCGTTCTCGAGAGGCACACTGCCCAACTCCGGACTACTCGACGTGAAAGTTCACCACGTGCTCGGGGGCGGCGCTCGAGGCGGGTTCGTCGCTCGTCACCTCGTCCTCGCGTTCGTCGCTGTCGTCCGACTCGAGGGTGACCCCCAGTCTCTCCTGACCAGGGTCCGGCAATATATCCGAGACCGTCTCGACGTGGTCGGCGATCGCGCTCGGTCGCTCCACCGCGACCCGTTCCAGACAACCGAGGAGGCGATTCGTCGTCTCATCGTCCAGCGAATTGGACGATTCCGAGAGAAACTCGACGACCCCCGGTACCGACGGGGCTACGTCGTCCGGCGACTCGGCGGCCAGTTTCTCGAGGCAGTAGGCGACGTCACGGCGGACGCCGGGGGTCGACGCCCCGAGCATCGACCGGAGGACTGGCACCGTCGGCAAGCAGGTCGACGGGTTCGTGTCGACGGTTCGGCGCACGGTCGCCACGCCCCGTTCGCGTACCGCTGGGTCTGGATCGCTGAGCCTCGCGACGACGGCTCCGAGATCGAACGATGCGTCTCCTTCTGTGGGACTCTCGCCCCCGCCCCCGTCCCCCGACATGTACGATTGGACACCTGCTACAACGAGAGCATAAGTATTGTGGCCGACCGAGTTCCCACCGACTCGAACGGCATCGCGGACCATTGGATAATACCACTAAAGTATATCTCGGTGCAGCCCGGAGACCCCCACGATGGCGTTTAGCGACCAGCTACTCGAGACCGGCGCGCCGATCTGGGAGGCCCAGCAGACCCACCCCTTCGTGAGGGAGCTCGCGGCGGGAACGCTCGCGGACGAGGCGTTCCGCGCGTGGGTACGACAGGACTACCGGTATCTGCTCGATTACGCGGGTACGTTCTCCATCGCGGGATCGAAGGCTCGAGACCCCGACACGCGGGCGCACTTGCTCTCGGTCGCGCACTCGATCCTGGAGGACGAACTAGAGTTACACCGCTCGTTCGCCGAGGAATACGGCCTCGCGCGAGCGGATCTCGAGGCCACCGAGAAGGCACCGACGTGCGTCGCGTACACGAACTTTCTCCTCCGAACGGCCTACGAAGGGTCGATCGCCGAAATCGCCGCCGCGATCTATCCCTGCGGCCAGGGCTACCTGGACATCGCCGCTCACATGGACGACCTCGCGACGGAGGAGCACCGCTATACCCCGTTCATCGAGAAGTACACGAGCGACGAGTTTCGTGACTCGGTCGCCTGGATGCGCGCGTTCGTCGACCGCTGTGGCGAACGGTATCCGGGCGAGCGCGAGGCGATGGAACGCGCGTTCCTGACGAGTGCGAAACTCGAGTACCGGTTCTGGGAGATGGCCTACCAGCGGGAAGACTGGGGGCTGTCGGGAGCGACCGGAGGACGAAACCACGTGGACTCGCAGTAACCTATCAGTCGTAGCTAGATCCCTATCAGTCGTGACCGGACACGCGAACCGGCTCGTACGGCTCCTCGAGGTACTCGAGGTCCGAACGCGAGAGCGAAACGTCGAGCGCCTCGACGGCCTGCTCCAGGTGCTCGACGCTCGTCGTGCCGACGATCGGCGCGTCGACCCACTCCTGGTGGAGGAGCCACGCCAGCGACACCTGAGCCATCGTGAGGCCCTTCTCCTCTGCCAGTTCCTCGACGCGTTCGTTGATTTCGCGGCCGCCGCCCCCACGGTACGGGTGGGCGTACAGCTGTTCCTCGGCATCGCCGCGGGTCGTCGCATCAACCCGTTCGTCCGGGCGGGTCAGGTAGCCGCGAGCCAGTGGCGACCAGGGGAGAACGCCAATCGCCTTCTTCTGACACAGCGGTAGCATCTCTCGTTCCTCCTCGCGGTAGACGAGGTTGTAGTGGTTCTGCATCGTGACGAATCGCTCGAGGCCCAGTCGCTCGCTCGCGTGCAACGCGTCCGCAAACTGGTGGGCCCACATCGAAGATGCGCCCAGGTACCGAACCTGGTTTCGCCGGACGGCGTCGTCGAGCGTCCGGAGGGTCTCCTCGATCGGCGTGTTCTCGTCCCAGCGGTGGATCTGGTAGAGGTCGATCGTATCCATCCCCAGCCTGTCGAGGCTGGTCGCCAGTTCCTGCTCGATGGCCTTCCTCGAGAGTCCGCCCGAGTTCGGGTCGTCCTCGTCCATCTGGAAGTAGCACTTCGTGGCGACGACCGACCGGTCGCGGTGGCCCTCGAGGGCGTTCCCCAGAATTCGCTCGGACTCTCCTCGCGAGTACATGTTCGCCGTGTCGAAGAAGGTGATCCCGAGGTCGATCGCCCGCTCGATGATCTCGCGGCTCTCCTCCTCGTCGAGCACCCACGGTCGCCAATCGCTCGAGCCGAAGCTCATACACCCGAGACAGAGGCGACTGACGTCCATGCCGGTCGAGCCGAGAGTCGTGTACTCCATGCGGGATGATCGACTATCGGGCCCAAATAGCCACCCGTTTCAGACGACGCCGCGAACCAGCGACCCGAGCACGGGGAGTCCGAGTGCGGCCCCTATCGTGAGGTAGATGGCGGGTGCCATCTCGAGCGCCGGGCCTCGACCACTACCGAGCACGAACGCGAAGACGACGAGCACGACGAGGCCGAATCCGAGGCCGTAACCGAGCGCCCGCGGGAGGCTCCGTGCGACGAGGCCGACCAGAACGCCCCCGGCGACGAGACCGATCCAGTGGAGCCACGAGAGGACGAGGCCGAGGCCGACGGCGACGAGCAGGGCGAGGAGGTGAATCGGGCGTTCGGTTTGAACTCGAGCCAGCGTCGGTCGAACCGTCGTCGCCGTCTCGTCTCTACTCTCCGAAGCCGTCATCGCTCCACCCCCTCGAACCGCGTCGCCGTCTCGCCGGCGGCCTCGAGGTCCATCGACTTGTACTCGCTGTCGGCCCACCGCTCGAACTGGTCGTCGTAGTGAGGCGAGAAGTAGTCGCCCGAGTTCCCGCCGGGGAGAATCGCCCAGGCTTCGGCCCCGGGTTCGACCACCATCCGCCAGCTGGCGCCGACGGCGCTCTCGACGCGGTAGTTGTCGACCGTCGCCCGAGAGCCGTCGGTCGGTCGCTCGTCGTAACTGAGAAACGGCGCCTCGCTGCCGAAGGGGTGGCCGACGGGCCCAGTGGTATTCCAGTCGCCGTAGGTGTCCCACCCCTCCTCCTCGAGTTCCTCGAGAGTCGCCTCGAGCGCCTCGACGAGAATCGTCTCCCGCGAGCGGTCCTCGAAGACCGGGCTCTCGGCTGGCAGCGTTGCGACGATCCAGTCGTTTGGGTAGTACTCGGGCTCGAGGTCGGCGGAGTCGAAGACCGGCTCGAGGATACCCTCCCGGAGATGCTCGAACCAGCGGACGAAGAGGAGGGCCCCGCGGGAATCGCGTACCATCTCGTACTCCGGACCCCAGTCTTCGAGCGTCTCGATGGCGTCCTCGAATTGGTCGGGATCGTCGACCGTCCCGTCCTCGAGTGCCGTGGTTCCGGCCTCGAGCAGATCGGGAACCGTGTCGACGGCGCGCTCGTCGCGACGGTCGGTCTGGAGGTCGCGATGAAAGGCGACGTCGGTTGGCGTGCCTTCGTCGGCCGCGGCATCGAGTACGTCGTAGATTCGTCGACCACGATAAGGCATCGCGAAGGCGGTACCGAGGTAATGCTCGGTGTCGTCTGCAGTCCGCTGGTTCGCCGTCGCCAGCAGGTCGGGATCGATCGCCGCGGGCTGTTCCTCGAAGGGGACGAACCCGTCGCCCTCCCAGTCGGAGACGTCGTAGGGCTCGTAGCCTTCCCACTCGCCCTCGCCCGCGGAGCCGTCGAAGACGCGATTTCCTGCGATCGGTTCGCCGCTCGAGCCGTCGCCCTCCCGACGGATCGGCAACTGGCCGACGGCAACGTACAGCGTCCGTCCGTCCGCGTCCGCGTACACGAGGTTCTGGGTTGGCACGTCGAACCGGCTGCCGGCGACGAGCGCGTCGTCGACACCCTCGCTGACCGTCAGGTCGTAGACGGCCTGGGTCGTCCGGGTCGCGCTGAGTCCCGTCCAGGCGACGCCGACTGTCTCGCCCTCGCGCTCGAGCAACGGGCCGTGAACGGTCTTCCTGGCGGTGATCGTTCGATTTTCGTCGCCCGAGACGGCGATCTCGTGTTCCTCGGTCTCGAAGGCGCGCCACTCGCCACGGTAGCGGTAGCGCTCGTTCTCGTCGTCGATCTCGTAGGTGTAACAGTCGAGGACGTCTGCACCGACGTTCGTGAAGCCCCAACCGGCGACCTCGTTGGCGCCGATGATGACGAAGGGGACGCCCGGGAACGTCACCCCACGAACCGAGGTCTTGGGAGTTTCGACGTGCTGTTCGTACCACAGCGGCGGCGTCATCAACCGGAGGTGCGGATCGTTCGCGACGATGGGCGTCCCGCTCTCGGTGTGCTCGCCCGAGACCACCCAGCTATTCGAGCCGACGCCGGGCGGCGACTCGAATCGCGAGAGCCACGTCGCCAGCGAAGAGGGACTCGAGTCGCGGGCGCCGGTCGTTCCCTCGCCGTCGGAGGCGGATTCGCCGTCATCGCCATCTGACCCGTTTTCGACGGTGCGGACGCCGCGGAGTTCGCCCAGGTCGTCGACGTGGTCCGGGTCCGTGCGCAATACTGGCGTGTCGTGGTCCATCCGCTCGGGGAACAGCGCCTCGAGAGTCGACGGCTCGAGCCGTTCCTCGAGTACCCGGCGTCGAAGCGCGCTGAAGTTCCCCGTGAGCGTCCAGGCGATCTGTTTCTCCATCAAGAGCGTGTCGGCGGGCACCCACGGGTCCGGCTCGAATCCGAGCAGTTCGAACTCGAGCGGGAGTGTCGTCCCATCGAGCGCCGCGTTCACGCCGTCGGCGTAGGCCTCGATGAGCGACCCGGCATGGGTCTCCTCGAGGGCGTTCCAGGTGGCTTCTGCGGCCTCAGCGAAGTCCATCCGGACGTGAAACTCGTCGCTCTCGAGGGTCGCCTCGCCGACGACGGCCGACAGTTCACCCCGCATCTGCCGACGCTGAAGGTCGAGCTGGAAGCCGCGGTCGAACCCGTGGAGGTGACCGACGGCGAAGTAAGCCGCCCGCTCGTCGTCTGCCTCGACGTGGGGGACGCCCTCGTCGTCGATTCGAACGGTCGCGTCGCCGTAGGGACTCTCGACGTGGTCCGGACGTTCCCGGTCGGCGGCGTTCCAGGCGGACCCCGAGAGCGGCGCGAACTGCTCGAGGAGGTCGCCCGCGGACGAGAGTGAGAGCCCGGCGACGCCCGCGAGGACGGCCGCGGCGAGCGCGCCCCGTCGCGTCATTCCTTCGTTCACGGCCGGTGACATTCGCGGGGTGGCGTATAACTACTCGGGTCGCGGCGCTAGGGGATCAGCGGGCGTGCCGACCCACACTCTCGTTCACCTCACAGAGCCGCCTGGTCGACCCGCTCGAGCCACCACTGAAGCAGCAGGTACGCCCCGAAACCGGCCACCACGTAGCCGGCGAACAGGAGCCAGGTCGTCGGCGTCTCGCTCCCGATGGCCAGTTTCGCGACCGTGTTCGCGGGGTGTTCCGGTAGCAGGGACGTGACGACTAGCAGGCCGACGATACCCGCCGAGTAGAGCAACTGCGCCTGGCGTCGATCCGGGGCGTACAGCGCCACGGCCATCCCGAGAGCGACGATGAGCAACGCCAGCGCGGCGACGAGGATCACCAGCGCCGCTGGGTTGGCGATTGCCGTCCCGTTGAACGCGAGCAAGAGGAGCCAGGCGAGTCCCTGCAGCGGAGCCAGGCTGGCCGTCGCGACGAGTTTCGCGTCGATCACGTCTGGGAACGACAGCGGCGCCACCCGGAGCAACTCTAACGTGCCACGCTGGCGCTCCTCGATCAGCGAGTCGACGGCGATCGAGCCGCTGATGAACACCGGCAGGAACAACAGGAGCGGCACCAGAACGGTGTAGGTGAACCCGAAGTACGGGGTCGCGCTCGTCTCGGGCACGGACAGGGGTGGCGACTCGAGTCGGTCGGCGTTCGCCCGCCGTTCCTCGAACTCCACCGTGCGGAACGTCCCCTGGAGTTCCGAGATCAACAGCGTCGTCCCGATCCCCTCGTCGGGTGCCGTGACCACGACCGCGAGCCGGCCGTCGTCCAGGCGGTTGGTCTCGACGACGGCGGCGACGGCTCGTCGGTCGAAGTCGGCGTAAGCGGCCCCACGGTCGTCGTAGAGCCGCGGTTCGATGGCCTCTCGATGGTGGACGGCCTCGAGCAGGGCATCCCTGTCGTCGCCGGTGAGCGCGACGGTCATCTCCTGACCCTCGACGGCGCCGGGGTCGTACAGCGAAACGAGGCCGACGACCAGGAAACCCGAGAAGCCGGCGATGACCAGTTGGATCGCCAGTGCGAGCACGATGGTCTTCTCCGAGCGCAGGGAGCGCCACTCGCGGCGGACGATGGCCAGTCGAGCGTGCAGGGTCGAGTCGTCCTCGCCCGCCCGAGGCTCACGCGACAAGCGCGATCACCCCGAGGTTGTAGACCGCGTGAGCGAGTGTCGCGGCGGTGAGACCGAGTGCGTACGCGGTCCGGCCTCGACTGGCACCGACCGCCCCGATGATCGCCGTCACGACGTGTAACACAAGCGGTGCGAGGAAGACGGCGACCACCACGGCAACGGGGGCACCAGAGAGTGACGGACCGAACGCGGCCTGTCCCTCGAGCAGGTCGGGAAGCCCGACGAACTGGGCGGCGTGGGTGAGTTTTTCGCCCAGGAAGAAGCCCAATCCCGAGAGCGCGCCGAGGACGACCGCCGTTCGGACGGACGATTCGAACCGCGAGTGGGCGTAGCCCGCGTAGACGTGAAGGCTCTTCGCGAGTTCCTCGAGGAGCGCGGCGACGACGAAGACGATCGGCAGCGACACCGTCTGCGGGAGCGCGAAGACGAGCGCGACGGTGAGCAACTGGCCAGCGAAGACGAACGGGATGAAGACGACCGGCATCGCGAGCACGCTGGCGTATCCGCGGACGTGGGCGGCGACGGCGTCGACCGCCTTCGACGGGATCGGCTTCTGGGTGAACATGTCCTCCTCGCGATAGCTCCCGAGGCCGAGGCCGAAGAGGACGAGCGCGCCGAGCAACAGCGGCGCCGTGGAGAAGAGGTACTCCCCGAGGCGAACGCTCTCGCCCTGGAGGTCCAGGACGACGAGTGTTAGCGGCGAGATGAGTGAGATCGGCGTGACGTTCGTGAAGATCGCCGGAACGAACGTGTAGGTCGTCAGCACCACCGAAACCGTCACCGTGACGAACGTGAGTTCCTTGAACGAGCGGGCGAACATCGCCCCGACGAACGTGGCCGCGAGAAAGACCAGTGCGATGGGGACGACGGCGGCGACCGACAGCCAACCCCCCTCGATCCCGTACGCGATCGCGACGACGATTCCCAGGAGCCCCAGCAGGTACGGGAGCGTCTTCCCGGCGACGATCTCGTACCGCGAGGCGGGCGAGACCAGCAACAGTTCGCCACGGCGCTTGATCCGCTCGTCCATGATCGTGCTCCCGTAGGACTGGATCACGACGTTCATCGGGACGACGAACAGGAACGCGAGCACGAGCGACCGGAAGGGAAACGGCGGCGTGATCGATCCCGCCGTCTGGGGCTGGCCCGACGCCTCGATTGAGCCGCCGCCGAACTCCGGCGTGCTGATGCCGGAACCAGGGCCGTCGCTCGAGTCCGCGGGAGCGCCGCCACCGTCGCTCGAGCCGTCGCCACCGTCCGTCGAACCGTCGCCACCGTCCGTCGAACTGGCGCCGGATCCGGTCGATCCGCCGTCGCTCGAGTCGGTCCCTCCGCTCGCCGAATCGAGGCCGGATCGCTGCTGGTAGGTCAGTGTCACGGAGACGGGGAACGCTGCGGTCCGGTCGTCCTCCGCGTACATCCGCTCCTCGTTGTAGGTCTCGACGGCGTCGGCGAACGCGGCGTAGGCGGCCTTCTCCTTCGAGGTCTGTGCCCTGCCCGGATCGATCACGTCGCCGCGGTACACCCGCACGTCGGCGTCGGTACCCGGTTCGACGGCCGTGAACGTCGGATTCTCGACGGCGACCGCGTGGTAGGGGCTCTCCTCGTCGACGGCCACGGTGTAGAGGCCATCCTCGAGACCCACGCCCTCGTCGAGGGTCGCGACACCCACCATACCGACGACGAGGGCGAGCGCGAGGACGATCAGGACCGTCTTTCGGTCGACCGTCCCGGCGCTCCGCGAGATTTCCCAGCGCGCGATTCGAGCGGTTCGGCGGACGAATCCGCGAACGGCTTCCGATCTCGACGGGCTGTCGTTCGTGTCCTGGCGCTGGCTTCGAGGGTCGCTCGAGTCGGAACCGACCGTCACGCGGCCGCCTCCCCGGCCACCTCGAGGAAGATCTCCTCGAGACTCGGCGTCTTCGTCTGGATGTCGGTGACTGAGCCGCCGGCCGCCTCCACGGCGTCGCGGACGGCGTCGACGCCCTCGAGGTCTCGAACCACGTATCGCAGGTCGCCGTTCTCGCGAACGATCTCGGTCACGGGGGCGGCGATCGCGTCGCTTCCCACCACTTCGGTCCCGTCGGTGGCGACGAAGACGTGGTAACTCGTCCCACCGTAAGTCGATCGGATGTCCTCGATGGTTCCGCGAGCGACGATCTCGCCCTCGGCCATGATGACGAGGCGATCACAGACGCTCTCGACGTGAAAGAGGTTGTGTGCGCTGAAGACGATCGTCTTGCCGTCCTCGCTGAGTTCCCGCGTGAACTCGAGGATGGCGTTCGTCGTCAGCGGGTCGAGCCCCGAGGCGGGTTCGTCGAAGATGAGCACGTCGGGGTCGTTGACCAGCGCGCGAGCGATGGCGACCTTGCGCTTCATGCCCTTCGACATGTTGCCCAGTTCTCGATCGCGGTGCTCGAGGTCGAGGCGATCCAGCAGGGCGATGATGCGCTCGCTCGCCACGTTGTCTGGCACGTCGTAGAGATCCGCGAAGAACTCGAGGTAGGAGATGGGCGTCATCTCCTCGTACAACGGCGACTCCTCGGGGAGGAAGCCGAGACGGCGCTGCATCGCCGAGGAGCCGGCGGGGTGGCCGGCCACCACCGCGGTACCGTCGGTCGGTTCGATCAACCCCGCGAGCATCTTCAGCGTCGTGGTCTTGCCGGCGCCGTTGTGACCGACGACGCCGAACACCTCGCCGCGGTCGATCGAGAACGAACTGCCGTCGACGGCGACGAAGCCGCCGTACTCCTTGCGTAGATCCGCAACGTCTATCATTCAATTGTATCGATAGAAGGAGACCCCGCAGAAAAGGCTAGCGGCCGGTCGGGGCCCGAGCGAGCGCCAGACTGTGCGGCGAGAGGACGTCCCACGCGGTGGCTTTCCCTGCACCTATCACTATCCTCTATTCCCGTCTCTAACCCGAACCCTGCCTATCCGGCGCACCGAATCCCACCACGACCGCGAACAGGGCCGCCGGCCCACACAGCAACCCGAACAGGAGCACTCGAGGGGCGACCCGTTCGAACCCGACGGTGACGAGTTCGACGGCGGAAGCGAGTCCGATCGCTCCTACGACCCCGACGACGACCCACTCGAAGACGGTGCCTTCGACTCGTACGTCGAGGCGAGCGAGTAGCGCGGATCCGTCGCTCCAGGGGTCGTCGGCGTCGGGGACGCGGAGGCGACGCGTTATCCCGTCCTCGTCTCCGTCTTCGGCTCGGACGGCCTCGATCCCTCGTCGGTACGACGCGAGGATCGCGCCGACCAGGACGCCAACGAAGACCGCCTGGCCGACCGGCACCGACGGCACCACCAGCGCGAATAGCCCCAGCGCCAGCGGCGGTGTGGCACCGACGGCGACCGTCTCGAGGACGTCGACGAGCGGCAACGACTCCGCTCGAGGGACCGTCTCGCCGGAAGCATCGCCTCGTCGGTCGCTCACGTTGCTCGGGGATTGTCCCCGTTACGTCGAAAAGCTTTCTTCCGGGACCGTTCGCGAAGCTCGAGTCCGTCGAACCCGGCTACGGTGGTCGCTCGAGCGAGAATCGTTCGTCGGTCTTCGCGTACCAGCTCCCAGCCAATCGTCCGACGGCGTCGACGTTCGCTACGTCGATTTTCCCATCGGTCGTCACCTCCTCGTCGAGGTGGACGTAGCGAACGTCGCCGAGGACGAGCGTGGACCCGCCAACGTCGAGCAGGTCTCTGCGGGTGCACTCGAGGGCAACCTCCGAATCCGCGACTCGCGGCGGTGCGACGACGGTCGACTCGGCGCGCTCGAGACCGGCGTGCTCGAACTCACTGTCGCCGGCCTCGAGGGTGGCGCTGGTTTCGTTCATCGCTTCCGCGAGGTCCTCGGTCACGAGGTTGACGACGAACTCGCCGGTGTCGCGAACGTTCCGCGGCGTGTCCTTGGGGCCGTCCGCACCGTCGACCGGCGCGAAGACGACGACCGGTGGCTCGACCGAGGCGACGGTGAAAAAGCTGTAGGGGGCGAGGTTGTCGACGCCGGCCTCACTTTGGGTGCTGACCCACGCAATCGGGCGCGGGACGACCGCGCTCGAGAGGACTCGATAGAGCGACCCCTCCCGTTCGTCGACGTCGATTTCGATCGCGTCGGTTGACGTCGTGGGATCGATCACTGCCGATCAGCACCTCCGCCGCGGCTCTCGTTTCGCGGATCGACGAAACTACTTCCAGGAACGTCCTCGCAAAACGCCTTCGTAGTTTCAACGTCGGTACAGCTGTTAGTGACATGGTGCAGTTCCGTCGTCGGTGGCTTGGTTGGGCCGGCTATCATCGTTAGTGATTGCCTCGTGTTAGCTGGTACGATACCGAACTGCTATAGGCTTTCGAGACGAAGAGAAACCAGATACCCACGATGTCATCCGAATCCACTCCACTCGAGGTCGAGCCCGCTGATACGTCCACTGACGGCGACGTCGCCGTCGGATCCGAACCCGAGGACTCGCCCTGCCCCGTCATCGATTCGATCGAGCAGATCGGCTCCCAGTGGCGACTCGCTGTCCTCCACGAACTCCAGAACGGCGAGTACCGCTTCAACGAACTCAAGCGCGCGACCGACGCGAACGCCAGGACGCTCTCGCGAGTGCTCGAGGACCTGGGCGAACTCGGATTCGTCGACCGGCGGATCGAGGAGGACGCGCCGATCGCGACCTACTACAGTTTGACCCCGAAGGGGCGGTCGCTCGAGCCGGTCTTCGACGAAATCGAGTGCTGGGCAGGCAGCTGGCTCGAGGAGTCGGCGTCTGGGGACGAGTAGCTCCTGTCGAGACCGCTAACCGAACCGCGACCGCGACTGCGATGGTGGCAGCGGTCTGCTGAATAACCGCCGAACGAGTCACTCCCCGAAATCGGCGTCGTCGAAGTGTTCGTTAGCCAAGTCGTCGATCAGCTCCGTGACCTCGTCCGCCGTCTCATCGTCCAGGTCCTCGACTGCGCCGACACCGCGGCCGCCGCTTTTCGCCGTAGCGAGGGCGTTCTTGTTCAGGTTCCCGTCGGGATCGACTACGGGGAGTTTGAGGTCGGTGAAGTTCTCCGGCGGAAAGCCCGACGACGAGAGGATAAAGTGGTCCGAAACCTCGCCCAAGTCGTCGGTGTCGAAGTCTTCTAATTGGGGGTCGTCCCAGTCCTCGGTCGTCGTTCCCGAGAAGTCGGGTTCGTGCATTTCGTAGTCGGTCATGGGGGCAAATTCATCGAGTCGGAAAATTGGTATGTCCCTTGCGTGTTCAACGATTCTATGAACACGACGTCGTTCCCGTTCGAGCCGTCCTCTCGCCGGTCATTGACAGACAACGAGTCGACACTCGAGTCGATCATGGATGCTGACGAAATGATTGATGACGCCGCGGGTGGGAGACGTGCGGTACGCTCACATACGAACGATGATCCTTTACCCACTATTCGGTCCATGGTAGCCCCCGGACGCGTCGCCGCGATTCACTTCACCGGCCGCATCGCCGAGGGGGACGCCGCAGGCGAGGTCTTCGACACGACCGACGTCGACGTCGCCCTCGAGGAGGGCATCTACCACGACCATCGCGACTACAAGCCACTCGAGGTCAGGGTCGGCGAGGGGAAGATCCTCCCGGGCATCGACCACGCACTCCAGGAGATGGCCGTCGGCGAGCGACGAACCGTCGAACTCGAACCCGAGGAGGCGTTCGGGGCCTACAGCGAGGAGCGCGTGCTCGAGGTGCCTGCCGGAACGCTGGCATCTGATCCGTCCGATCTCGAGCCCGGCACGCTCGTTCGCGACGACAACGGCCAAACCGGCTGGATTCAGGCGGTCGAGGATGACGGCCTGGCCGTCGTGGACTTCAACCACGAACTTGCCGGGACGCCGATCGAGTGCGACCTCCACGTGCTGGCGGTGAGCGACGATTCGAGCGGGACGACGGACGAACTCGTCGCTGACGAGCGCTTGCTCTCGAGGTCGAAGGAGGTCGATGCGGACGAGGCGAGTGCTGACGAGACGAACGCGAACGAGGCAGCCGAGGAAAAGGCGGATTGACGCTTCGACCTCGAGATCGGTTCACTCCTCGACGGTCACCGTCACCCCGTGCGGTTCGTAGGCGTTACAGGCGTACCCGTCCTGATTCCACGGGAACTGCTCGTCGGAGATGGCCTCGAGTCCCGCCTCGGGATCGGATATCGGGCCGAACTGCGTGTACCCGTTCTCGTCCGTCGCTCGCGAGTAGAGGACGTGCTCGCCCGGTTCGGCCTCCCAGAGGTAGCGGAACTGTCGCCAGCCGCCGGGACCGAGGTCGGGGCCGAAGAACTCCGCTTCCTCCCAGCTCTCGCCACCGTCGGTGGAAACTTCCACGGACTCGACGCGGTCGTCGCCAGCCCAGGCGACCCCGAGCACCTCGACGCTGCCGTCCTGGGCGCGCGGCGACACCGTCGATTCCTCGCCGGGATAGCCGATGATCGACTTGACGACCTGGTCGTAGATGTACGGCAGGTAGTCGAGTTCCCCGTTCGCGGCCGCTTCCATCTGCGCCCAGGTGTCGAACTCGTCGATCGTCTCGTTGTGCTCGGCCTCCTCGCCCTCGGGGATGATCCGGTAGGAGTTCTGCTGCCAGTGGAGGTACTGTTCCCACTCCTCGCCGATCATCATCATGTCCATGACCTCGAGTTCGCGGAGCCACTTGACGTTGTTATTCCCCATCCAGCCGGGAACGAGGAGTCGAACGGGGTGGCCGTGTTCGGCGGTCAACGGCTCTCCGTCCATCTCGTAGGCGAGCAGGCAGTCGTCCATCACCTTCTGCATCGGGATGGAGCGCGCGAAGATTCGCTCGCCCTCCGGGTGATCCCCGCCAGCGGCCATCAGCCACTTCCCGTCGCTCGTGTCGGCGTCGTGGGCCTCGAGAATCTCGCTCACCGGCGCACCGGTCCAGATTGTGTTGCCGACCGCGCCGAAGGTCCAGGGGTTGCCCGCCACCTCGGGGTCGAAGTAAGATCGACCGTTGCCCGAACACTGCATCGTGTGGGCCACCGACTCGGTCGAGTACTCGCGCTCGAGGGCTTCCATCGACAGCGAGACGGTCTCCTCGCCCAACCTGAGTTCGATCTCCCACTCCTCGGCGTCGATCTGGGGCGACAGGTAGTGGTTCCGGATGTAGTGTTCCTCCTTCGGCGTGAGGTAACTCGTGTAGGTCTCGCGGGCCGCCGCCTCCGCGTTCTCCGGATCTGGTGAGTAGATGCGCAATCCTGGATAGTGTTCCTCCAGGTACTCGGGCGTCCCCCGTTCGGGTCCGCCGTCGTCGTCGCCCTCGCTCTCGTCGGATTCCGTCTCCTCTTGCTCCTGTCTCGCTACCGCCGACCCGGTTACGCTCAGTCCCGCGAGTGCGCCCGATGCCATCATGAACTTTCGCCGGTCGAGCAACCGCCGTCGTCGTCGTTCGGTCTCGCCCGACTGCTCGTCCCCGCCGCTCGTTGACTGTCTCTGCATGACAAACCCACGCACACCACAGGTGGCGATATAGCTAACATAATCCTGCCGTATCGAATCCCGCTCGATAAAACGTCTACCCATCACTCCAATAGAAAATCGTGCGGATTGACCGGCTCTCGGCCCCTCGAGTTCGGAACGAAACGTCGCTCGAGGTCGAGAAAACGGCTAGTCGTCGGTCGCTTCGCTCGACTCGTCGTCACCGTCGCTACACGGTTCGACCTCGATCGTGCCGACCATCTCCTCGTCGTGGATCGCACAGACGTACTCGTACTGCCCGACGGCAACGAACCGATGGTCGTCGGTATCCCCGCTCTCGCGGGTTTGCTCGTGGTCGATTTCGTCGGTGTCGCCCTCTTCGTCTCCGTCGTCCGTTTCGTGTGTCCCCTCTCCGTTTCCGTCCGTACCGGCCGAGAGGTCGTAGGAGGCGAACGGCTCGGAACCCTCCGGCACCGACGTATTGTCGGAGGCGTCCGGGTGGGCGGTCACGTTGTGCCCCTCATCTTCGAACGTCCAGCGGACGACGTCGCCGACCTCGAGCGAGAGCGACGCCGGATCGAACGCGAGTTCGCCGTCCGGTGCGACGGTGACGGTCGCGTCCGGTTCGTCCAGAACCTCGATCGTGCCGACCATCTCCTCGTCGTGGATCGCACAGACGTACTCGTACGTCCCGGGGATCTCGAACGCGTGGGCGTACGTTTCGTCGGCCTCGCGAGTGGCCTCGTGGTCTATTTCGTCCGTTTCCTCCTCCTCCTCGGTTCCCTCGGTCTCGCCCTCGCCGCTCGAGAGTTCGTAGGAGGCGAACGGCTCGGCCCCCTCCGGCACCGACGTATTGTCGGAGGCGTCCGGGTGCGCAGTCACGTTGTGCCCCTCTTCCTCGAACTTCCACTCCACCGTGTTCCCGAGCCCGATCTCGAGCGCGTCGGGCTCGAATCGACGGTCGCCGTCGGGGGCGACAGAGATCGTTTCGTCCGCGCAGGCGTCGACCTCGACGGTACCGACCATCGTGTTCTCGTGGGGGACGCAGACGTACTCGTACTCGCCGGGGGTGGTGAAGACGTGACGGTACGTCTCACCCTCCGGAACGACCGAGAAGTGGGCGTCGCCCTCGTAGGAGGCGAACGGCTCCGCGTTCGGCGGGTTTCGATTCTTGTCCGACGCCCCGGGAAGGGAGGTGACGTTGTGGCCCGCGCTGGCGAACGTCCACTCGACCGCCTCCCCGAGACCGATGTCGACGTCCTCGGGTTCGAACCGCCAGGCACCGTCGGGGCCGGCGACGACCTGCGTAACGGCGGAGTCGTCGCTCGAGTCGTCTTCGCCGTCGGTTCCGTCCCGTTCGTCGCCATCGCTTTCGTCTTCGCCTTCACCTTCGTCCTCCGTTCCATCACCGTTTCCCTCGTCCTGGAATCGATTGCCGACCGCCCCACCAACCTTGTCGGTCAGTGCTGCGGTCAGGGCGCTGCCCGCTCCGAGGTGGCGCAGAAAACGCCGTCGGGTGTTCGCGTCGCTCATGTGAATCCAATCTTCCCAAAGGTGGCGCCGACAAAGATGCTATTCCACGAGTACGTGACTGACAGCGTCTCGAGAACGAATTCGGCCGGTAGCTCCTTTCCAACTAGAGACCGATCACTCGAGCACGTCGAACGCCACCGCCAGGTCGAGCGGCCGGTAGACGAACCGGTACCGGCCGGCCGGGAGCCCTGGACAGACCTCGAGTCCCGAGTACAGCTCCTGGACGGCCGCCTCGGATAGCTCGATCTCCCAGTCGAAGCCCTCGCCGGGACGGTGAATGATGCCCTCGTCCGTGTAGCCGATGCCATGTTCGGACCGGTGGCCGCGAACTTCCTGCCAGCCGGACTCGGTCCGAACTTCGAGCGAGAACTTCCGGTCGTTGCCGGTCCCCTGCTCGACGCTGGTGAGGTTAGCCATCGTGATCGACACCGACTCGCCGTGAGCGATCTCGAGGGGGTCGACGCGCATGGCGAACGCGTCGGCGTCGCCCCAGCGAACCGACTGCGCGGACGAGAGACGCTGGAAGTCGTCGTTCGAGCACTCGAGCGCCTCGGGAATTGTCGCCGGATCACCGTCCGGTTCGACGCCACCCTCGAGTCCGGACGGGTCGATGACGCGCTCGCGAGCCGCCTCGACGGTTTCGGTATTCCCCCAGCCATCGGTGAGCGTGACGACGGCGTTGTGAAGCCATACCCCGTCGCCGTCGAACGAGATCCGCGTGAGCGACGACGGGTAGGCTAGCGCCTCTCCACAGCCGCCGTCGCTCGAGTCGACGACCGTCGCCGTCGCCGTGATCGCGCTCTCCTGGGCGTCGAAGTTCACGTCGTCGACCTCGATGCTGTCGTGACAGATCGTCGGGCCACCGGATTCGACGAGCACGAGCACCTCCGTCTCGAAGTCGGTCTCCTCGAGGAATGGATCCACGGTTTCGGCAGTTCGGTTCGTCGCGACGGCGTCCAGCCGCTCGAGGACGTCGGGCCCGGTGATCAGTGCAACCGTGCCGATACCGTCGGCGGCCCACGGCGGTTCGTCGGTTCGGGGCTCGAGGGCGACGGTTTCGACGCCAGTGATTTCAGGACTCGAACCAGTGCCGTCATTGTTTTTCGAGTCGTCGGTGCCGTTGGTACTGTCAGTGCCGTTCGCCCCGTCACCGCCGTTCGGGTCGTCCTCATCGTTTTCGTCGCCGGGGCTCGAGCCGGTCGAACTGGCGTCGAGACAGCCGGCGACGGCGAGCCCGACACCGAGTGCGCCCGAGCGAAGAATCGTTCGTCTGGAGGGGTCCATACGCGATACTCTCGCTGGAGACGATAAGTGCTCTCTGGAAGGTCAAACAACGATTTCACCGTTGTTCGGGGACGCACGCGACAGAATCGGTAAGAACTACGGACTCGAGTCGACTACTCCGCCGGATCGAGTTCGACTTGCTCGAGGGAGCGATTCAGGTGACAGACCTCGTGTGGCGGGTCGCCGAGCAGTTGCTGGATCCGGTACTCGCGGTCGAAATCGACGCCGTCGGGTTCGCAGTAGGCGTGGCTCGGGCAGTCGATGTACGGACAGGGACCGCTCAGACTCGCCTTGCTCCCGCTGAACGCGCCCTTCGAGGGGACGTTCGCCACGACGGTCGCCGGTTCGACTTCGACAGCGCGGACACCCTCGTCGTGCATCGCACACTCGAGCGTCTGGGCGTTCTCGCGGACGTCGGTGACGCGGTAGCGGCGGCCGACCTCGAGGTTGAGACACTGGCTACGGTAGGGACAGCCCGCGCAGCCGTCGGCCTCGCCCTCGTAGACGAACTCGGTGCCGGGGTCGGCGAGGCGCGTCCCGAGGAGGGTCACGGTGGTCATTGGTAGTCCCCTTCGGACCGCGACCGGTTAAGCCTCACGTCACTCACTCGAGCCAGTTTCGTCGACGTGGTCAACGCAGTCGTTCGCACCGGTCAGTCGGCTCCGACGCTCTCGAGGTAGTCCTGGGCCGCGATCCGGATCACGTCCTCGGGGCCCTCCACGCAATCGCGCCTGAGCGCCGGGTACTGGCCCTCGAGACGGTTCGCGATCAGGCCGTCGATCGCGGCGACCTCCTCGACGGTCATTCCCTCGAGTTCCATTGAGAGGATGCTCGCGACGGCGCTGCTGACGGCGCAACTCTCGCTCTCGAAGGCGATGGCCTCGATGGTGCCGTCGGGAGCGACGTCGACGTGGAACTCCCCGTCGTCGCCACAGGAGGTCTCCTCGGAGGACTTGACGAGGTCGGGGTTCTCGAGACCGCCAGCGTTCCGGGGGTCGCAGTGGTGGTCGTAGAGAACGTCGTGGTACCGGTCGGATTGCAGGTAGGCGTCTAACTTCGCGCGGGCGTCGTCGATCGCCTCGAGCAAGGCGTCGACCTCCTCGCGCGTGTTGTAGACGTAGAACGACGCCCGGACTGAACCAGGAATGTCGAGGGCGTCGTGCAGCGGCTGGGTGCAGTGGTCGCCCGCCCGGACGGCGATCCCGCGGTCGTTCAGGAGCGACGAGAGGTCGTGGCCGTGGACGCCGTCGACGTTGAACGCGACCAGGCCGGATCGCTCCTCGCCCGCGGGCGGCCCGTAGGTCGTCACGTCCTCGCGCGCCTCGAGTCGCTCGAGCGCGTACTGAGCGAGGTCGTTCTCGTGGGCCGCAATCGCGTCCATCCCGATCTCCTCGAGGTAGTCTGCCGCGGCCGCGAGCGCGATCCCCTCCGCGATGGGCGGGGTGCCGGCCTCGAACTTCCAGGGGAGTTCGTTCCAGGTCGAGTGCTCGAAGGTGACGTGACGGATCATCTCGCCGCCGAAGAGGAATGGTTCCATCTCCTCGAGGATCTCTCGCTTACCGTAGAGGGCACCGATGCCCGTCGGTCCGGCCATCTTGTGGCCCGAGAAGGCGAAGAAGTCCGCCCCCATCGCTTCGACGTCGATGGGACGGTTCGGTGCGGACTGGGCGCCGTCGACGACGACGTAGGCGTCGTGCTCGTGGGCCATCTCGGCCAACTTGGCGACCGGGTTGATCGTCCCGAGGACGTTCGAGACGTGGACGACCGAGACGACCGCGGTGTCCGGACCGATGAGTTCGTTGGCGTGCTCGAGGTCGAGGTGGCCGTCGTCGGTCACCCGGACGAAGTCGATGTCGGCACCGGTCTTCTTCGCGACCTGTTGCCAGGTCACGACCGAGGCGTGGTGTTCCATCTCCGTCGTCACGACCTGGTCGCCGGGCCCCAGTTCGTTGAGCCCCAGGCCGTAGGCGACGAGGTTGATACTCTCGGTGGCCCCCTTCGTGAAGATGAGTTCCTCACGCCCGCCGCTGGCGCCGACGAACTCGGCCAGTCTGTCGTGGGCCTGTTCGTAGGCGATCGAAGCCTCGTGGCTCAGCGTGTGAATCCCGCGGTGAACGTTCGCGTTGTACGTCGAGAAGTACTCCTCGAACACGTCGTAAACCTGTCGCGGCGTCTGGGTCGTCGCCGCGTTGTCGAGGTAAACGAGGTCCTGCCCATCGACGTCGCGCTCGAGTATCGGAAAGTCTGATCGAACGGAATCGGCCATATCTCGTGATTACTCCAATTGATTAAAATAGTTGTGACGGCGTCGAAATCCGCATCGTTCGAGATGGGTACAGAATACGTGGGCACCAAGACGAAAGTACGCGGGTGCCGAGACGAAACCCACATTACCCGGACGCACGACAGTACCAACGAACGAACAGTGACGCGCGTCTGCCTCGTCGGCTCGCCCGACGTCTCACTCCAGTACGAACTCCTCTCTCGAGAGACGTCTCGGGAGGCCCTGTCCACGTACGACCTGGCTCGCCCCTTCGAGAACTCGCTGTCAGTTCGGACAGTGAGCCTCGGAGCCGCCGTCTCGCTGTGTAACGACCTCCAGTGGTACCTCGTCCGGTTCGTCGACGAGGTCCTGATCCAGGAACCGAGCGTGAGCGACGACGAGTGGCTCTCGCGCGACCTCGCTGTCGCCCTTCGAAACGGCGACCTCCAGCCCGCGGAGACCGGCGAGCACCTGAAGATATTCGGGCTCGAGCGACCCGAAGAGCCAGGGCTCGAGACTTCGACGGGTGACGGCGGGAAGCCCGACGATCGACAGCGTGCGACCGACACACGAAACGACGAACCCGGCGCCGGAGACGAACAGGCGACCGACGCCGACTCGATTTCCGGGCCCGCACAGGCGACGACGCGTCTGGCCGGCAACGGAGTCGAGCCACGCGGCCCGCCGAAACTCGTCGAACCGCTCTACGTCCGCCGAACGGACGGGGAGACGCCCACGTACGACCTCAGGGACGTCGAGGAGACACTGATCGTGCGACTCACCGAATCCGAATTTTCGCCATAGCTCGAGCTTATCCGTCGCTCGAGCGGATCTCGTCGGCTCGTCGGCTCGTTGGTTCGTTGTGGAGACCTACAACGACCGAACATTCACTACTCTGCTCGAGAAACACGCTCCATGGTCATCTCGACCGAGCCAGCGTGGAAGTAACTCGTCGACGGACTCGGACGGGAGTATCAGGACGCGGTCGTGTACGGCGATCTCGAGCAGGAAACGATCCTGCACGAGGGGGACGTTCGACTGCTGGCGAACGGATGGGTCGAACTTCCCACCGGTCGACTCCTCTCCCCGGACGCAGTCCATCACATCGACACGTAATTCGACCGACAAGATGGACGCCTCGAAGACGCGCGCAGCGACGTTCGTGGTGCCAATCCTGGCAGAAATCGGAACCGTCAGTCGAACAGCCCCGTCGAGAGATATCGTTCCCCGCTGTCCCAGAAGACGGTGACGACCAGCGGGCAGTCGTCCTCCGTCTGACCGCCGTCGGCCCGGGTCTGGGTCGCCGGCGTGAGCGGCCCGTCGAACGCGTCGGGGAGTTCCGGACACTCGAGATCGGGATCGGCCACCTCGTGAGCCACTTTCTGTGAGACCAGACTCGTCGCACCGCTCGACTGTCCGACGAGGACCCCTTCCTCACGAGCCAGGCGGCGACACTCGTCCTCGGCGTTCTCGAGTGCGACAGTCTCCACGCGATCGATCAGGTCGGTGTCGAGGTTGTCGCTGACGAATCCTGGACCCATGCCCTGGAACTCGTCGTTTCCGGCCACCCCCGTCGAGAGCACGGCGTTGCGCTCGGGCTCGACGGCGACGATGTCCACGTCGGGGAACTCCTCACGGAGTCGGCGGCCGACGCCAGAGAGCGTCCCGCCGGTGCCGACGCCGGCGACGAAGACGTCGACCGTGCGCTCGCCGACCTGGTCGACGATTTCCTCTCCGGTCGTCCGGTAGTGTGCCTCGGGGTTCGCCGCATTCTCGAATTGCCCCAACTGGACGGCGCCTTCGGCCTCGAGTTCGTTGGCACGCTCGCGAGCGTCGGTCATGTCGCCGTCGACGAGCTCGAGGTTGGCCCCGTAGGCGGCCATGATCCGGCGCCGTTCCTCGGACTTCGAGGCTGGCATCACGATCGTCAGGTCGTAGCCTCGGGCCGCCGCGACGAGCGCGAGGCCGATGCCCGTGTTCCCGCTGGTCGGTTCGACGAGGCGGTCGCCCGACTCGAGCCGTCCGTCGCGCTCGGCGGCCCGGACCATCGCGAGCGCGGGGCGATCTTTGGCCGACCCGCCGGGGTTGAACGACTCGATCTTGGCGGCGACCGTCGCCCCCTCGGGCGAGTCGACCTGGACCAGCGGTGACCCGATCGTGTCCAGGATACTGCCTTTCATCGTCCATCGGTAGGGACTCGATCGGTATACGCGTGGCGGACCCCGGCAGGACGTGCCGGTGACGAAATAGAACGGGATGCCACGAACCAATCCGTTAAGCCGTTCGCGTCGAAACTATCACGCGTGACGCTCGAGACGATGCGACCGAACCCGACCTGGGACAGCGCCGCCTACGAGGACACCGTTTCCACGCTCGCGGCCCACCGCGAGGACCTGACGTACCTCGTCTGGGGCGGCGACTGGTGTAAGGACTGCCGAGCGCTCCTGCCCGACTTCGCAGCGGCGCTCGAGGGCGCCGAAATTCCGGACGACCGGATCGAAGAACTCGCGGTCGACACGGACAAGCAGGGGCCGAAGGTCGACGAGTACGATGTCGAGTACATTCCGACGGTCGTCGTGCTTGACGACGACGGGACCGAAGTTACCCGGTTCGTCGAGAGCAAGTCGCTTCCCCCATCGGTGTACCTCGCAGAACAGATCGAAAGTGCACTCGAGACGGTCTGAGACGCTATCAGGCAGACACGAGACGGTCTGAGACGCTATCAGAAGGACGCGAAAACAACCTACCGCAAAGAGATCGCAGCGACGTCACCCGATCCGCATTGTGGGCAGGAGTGTTGGGGTTGGCTCAGTGACGTCCCGCATCGACGGCACTCGTGGTAGAGAGACGACTGGCGATGACGGTCCCAGGTTCGCCTGATCCAGTTTGCCGCGAGAGTAGTCAGTGTCATGAGGGCATTCGTCCGGCAGTCGCGGGTCGGTCGGTAAATACTTTGTGAACAATCGCCCATCAAAAATAGTAGTCAAAGACACACGTATGAAAATGTTCGTCTTTTATATACGAACTATAAGATATCGTGAGGATATTCGATCGAACGAAAACGAAGGAAGTGACAATCGAGCGATGATGACGACTGACTCACCCTCCGGACCCGAGTCGCGACGTGGGTCAGTTTTCGGGATCCCCCAGTAGCCACTCGAGCGCCTCGCCGACATCGTGGCTGGGCGGCGAGCAGGTCCGCTGGCGGCACGCGTAGAGCGTGGGTTCGCCGTCTCTCGCCTCGCGTCCGGCCCAGATCGGCGGTGCCTCCGAGCGGTCGAGGGCGTCGAGCCAGGCCTCGAGTCCCTCGTCGGTCGGCGGCCGCCTGGCGAGCAGGCGGTCCGGGAGGAACGTCGAGCCGATTTCGTCGCGCCAGTCCCGCGGAACCTCGTCCGCGGCGACCGTCAGCTCGAGCGAACCGGTCGCGAGCAGATCAGCCGCGAGCACGAGCGAGGTGTACTCGAGCGGACTCGAGCGCATCCGGCTGGCGTGGGTCTCGAGGACCGCTTCAGCGACGTCACCGAACGATTCGTCGGCGACGTGTTCGAGCGCGAGCAGCGTCTCGACGGCGACCCCGGTCGACGAGGGCGTCGAGGCGTCGGTGAGTTCCTGTGGACGCGTGACCAGCGATTCCCCGCTCGAAGGGGTGAAGTACAGCGTTTCCCGATCGGCGTCCCAGAACTCGGATTCGATCGCTCGAGCCAGCTCGAGGGCGAACGAGAGGTGCTCGAGGTCGCCCGTCGCCTCGTAACACGTGAGCGCCGCGCGAGCGAGGAAGGCGTAGTCCTCGAGGTAGCCGTCGATGCCGACCTCGCCGTCTTCGTACCGCCGGTTCAGAGTGCCGTCGTCGGCGTTCCACAGGTGCTCCCGCACGAACGCCAGCGCGTCGGTGGCCGTCTCGGCGTAGGCGTCGTCTCCGAGGACCATAGCCGCCTCCGAGAATGAGGCGATCATCAGGCCGTTCCAGCCGGCGAGTACCTTCTCGTCCCGATTCGGCCGCGGTCGCTCCTCGCGAGCCTCGAACAACCGATCCCGGGCGGCCTCGAGTACCGTCTCGACCGCTGACGGCTCGAGGTCGTACTCCTCAGCCAGGTCCGATCGCGAGGCCGAGATCGTGAGCACGTTTTTTCCCTCGAAGTTACCGCCGGATGTCACGCCGTAACGGTCACAGACCAGATCTGAGACAGTCTCGTCGTCGAGGTCGATTTCCTCTGAGCGGTCCAGGCCCGAGACTGCGTCCCGAATCTCGTCGGGCGTCCAGGCGTAGAACGCGCCCTCCTCGCGCTCACCGGCCTCGGTCTCGCTCTGGGCGTCGAGCGTGCTGAAGAAGCCCCCGTCCTCGTGGGTCAGTTCCCGCTCGACGAACGCGAGGGTTCGCCTGGCCACGTCGGCGTAGCGCTCGTCGCCGACAGCCTGGTACCCCGCCAGGTAGGCTCGCGTCAGTTCGGCGTTGTCGTAGAGCATCTTCTCGAAGTGGGGCACCGTCCAGTCTCGGTCGACACAGTAGCGGTGGAAGCCGTCGCCGACGTGATCGTACAGGCCACCGCCCGCCATCGCGTCGAGGGTCCTGACCGCCGCTTCGAGGTACTGCCCTCTGCCCGTGCGGTCGGCCGTCCGGAGCAGGAGGTGGATCCGCGCCGGTTGCGGGAACTTCGGACCGCTCGAGCCCCAGCCGCCGTACTGTTCGTCGACCCCGCGAAGGGCCGTCCCGGCGGCCGACTCGAGTAACTCGCTGCCCGGCGTTTCGACCCCCTCCGGGGGCGAGGGCGTGGCCTCGAGCTGATCGCTCGCCGCGGCCGTCCACTGGTCGGCACGGTTCTCCATCTCCTCGCGATCCACCTCCCAGGAGTGGGCGATGTTCTCGAGCAGGTCCTGAAAGCCCGGCATCCCGCGCTGAGGTTCCTTCGGGAAGTAGGTCCCGACGTAGAACGGGCGGCCGTCAGGAGTGAGCCACGCCGACAGCGGCCACCCGCCGCGGCCGGTGACCTGCTGGCAGACGGTCATGTAGATGCTGTCGACATCCGGGCGCTCCTCGCGGTCGACCTTGATCGGGACGAAGTGTTCGTTGAGCAACTCGGCGACGCCGTCGTCCTCGAAGCTCTCGTCGGCCATGACGTGACACCAGTGACACGCCGAGTAGCCGATCGAGAGGAAGATCGGGACGTCGTGCTCCTTCGCCGTCTCGAGGGCCTGGTCGTCCCACGGCTGCCAGTTGACGGGGTTGTCCGCGTGCTGGCGCAGGTAGGGACTGGCCGCGTCCTCGAGGCGGTTGCGCTCGGTGGGTGTGCTCATTGCCGTCGTCTACGCGCGGGCGCTGTAAAAGCGCGGCGTACGCCTCGAGTCCGTGGCTATCGGATCAACAAGACTGAATACCGGAAAACAGCTCGTTGAATCCATAGTTCGGTGATGAGTTTCTGGATGGCTGCTGAATACAGCGCGCGAATGTGGCACGAAATCTGGCTCGATTTGCGTAAGGGGGTGATCGCTCAGTCCGAGGAATCGTGTATCGCTCAGTATCGGGAAGGAAGGTCTTGAGGGTGAGAAATCCCGATTCTGCTGGAGGCAAAGATATATAAATATACTAACTAGAAATCAAATAATGAACCGCCGAAAGCTCTTAACAGGAATCAGCACGAGTGTTTTTCTCGGGGTTGGTGGCTGTCTTGAAACTGGCAATTCGTGGCTAGGAGATAACTCTGGTAACAGTGAAGATGATGTCCCGGACTGTATGCAAAAGGATGAATGGAATAGCGATATTGACAAAGGTCCGAAGAATCCAGATCCAACATCTATTGCAGGTCGCTATGATTGTTCGAGTGCTCGGCGCCCAGAGCCGACTGGAGATGTCTGTACGACATTCACACCCGTAATAAGTGGTGAAGAACGCACGATTCACAGCGATGGCGTTGAACCATACCCGGATCCACCGGACTCATTCGATCAAGACACGGTCGTATCATACGTCTATAGGTATGAGAGTTCGTATTTCCACAACTCGATGGTGGAAAAATACCGGGATGAGTTAACGCATGCTGGACTCCGTGTTGAGGAGGACGAGACACGGATAGAAAAGACAAAGGATGGCATTACAATCATTTATATCCGATTTTTTAACGGTACGGGCACTATCACGGATGGGAAGTACCCCGCTGCCGGTGATGGTGCTGGAGCTGCCGCGTACGGCGTTGACGAGACAGGCATTGTCCGTGCAGGAACCAAGTACAGTGTGAGTGATAAGGAGATGCCCGATCCGGTCGAAAATGGTACTCTCCTCGAGTGCTTTTGATCAGTACGCAGCTGTGTGTATCGGTTGGTTCTTCCCAGATATGGTGAAATAAATAGTGCCACCGTGCTGCACTCATCCTCTATATTCAGCAGACACTTCATCTTCACTCCTCAAAGAATGCAACAGGGTCGGGAAACGGTTACGTCGCCGAACGACGCGTTCCTCAGCCTCGAGTCTACTCCGTCAGCAGACGACGCAGCACGAGGTGGAGCACGCCGCCGTTCTCGATGTACTTCACCGCGGCGGGCGTGCTGACCTGTGCGGTCACGGTGAACTCGGTCGTCTCACCGTCTTCTGCCTCGGCGATCACCGTGAGTTCCTGATTGGGCTCGAGCCCGTCCTCCAGCCCCCGGATCTCGAAGTACTCCGAGCCGTCGAGACCGAGTTCCTTCCAGCCCCCTCCCTCCTCGAACTGGAGTGGCAGGACGCCCATGCCGATGAGGTTGTCGCGGTAGATCCGCTCGTAGCTCTCGCCGATGGTCGCGCGGATGCCGAGCAGGTCGGTGCCTTTGGCGGCCCAGTCGCGGCTCGAGCCGGTGCCAAGTTCGATGCCGGCCATCACGACGAGCGGGGTGTCCTCCTCGCGGTAGCGCTCGGACGCCTCGAAGACGGTCACCTCTTCGTCGGTGGGGTGATGGATGGTGTAGCCGCCTTCCTTCCCGTCGAGCATCTCGTTCTGGATGCGCACGTTCGCGAACGTCCCGCGCATCATAACCTCGTGGTTGCCGCGGCGGGAGCCGTAGGTGTTGAACTCGTAGGGTTCGACGCCCTGGGCGGCCAGCCACCGCCCCGCCGGGAGGGCCTCGCTGAACGGCCCCGCGGGACTGATGTGGTCGGTCGTCACCGTGTCGCCGAGGGTGAGCAGACAGCGCGCACCCTCGATGTCCTCGACGCCCGGCTCCTCGAGCGGGAAGTCCTTGAAGAACGGCGGCTCGCGGATGTACGTCGAGTCGCTGTCCCACTCGTAGACGTCGCCCGTGGGGGCCTCGAGGGCTTCCCAGCGCTCGTCGCCCTCGAAGATGCTCGCGTACTTCGACCCGAACATTTCGGGGGAGACGCTGTCGTGGATCGTCTGTCGGATCTCCTCCGGGTCCGGCCAGACGTCCTCGAGGTAGATCTCCTCGCCCTCGGCGTTTGTGCCGATGGGTTCGGTCTCGAGGTCGATGTCCATCTTGCCGGCGAGACCGTAGGCAACCACGAGCGGCGGGCTAGCGAGGTAGTTCGCACGGATCTTCGGGTGGATTCGCGCCTCGAAGTTGCGGTTCCCGGAGAGGACGCTGGTCGTCCAGAGGTCGTACTCGTCGATGGCGGCCTCAATGGGTTCGGCGAGCGGGCCGGCGTTGCCGATACAGGTGGTACAGCCGTAGCCGACGACGTGGTAGCCCAGTTCCTCGAGGTCGTCGAGCAGGTCGGCCTGCTCGAGGTACTCCGTGACGACCTTGCTGCCGGGCGCGAGGCTCGTCTTGACGTACTCGGGCACCTCGAGGCCGGCCTTGACGGCGTTGCGTGCGAGCAGGCCTGCGGCGACCATCACGGAGGGGTTCGAGGTGTTCGTACAGCTGGTGATCGCGCTCACGAGCACGGAGCCGTGGCCGATCTCGACCTCGGTCCCGTCCTCGAGAGTGACGGGGACCTTCTCCTCGAGGTTGGGTTGTTTTTTGGAGACGAGGCCGCCGTCGCTTTCAGCGGCTCCCGAATCAATTACACCCTCCTCCTCGAGCAGCGTCGGGAAGTGCTCGTCGAGGTCGCCCATCGGGATGCGGGCGTGAGGTTTCTTGTGGCCCGCGAGGCTGGGCTCGACCTCGCCGAGATCGAACTCGACCACGTCGGTGAACTCGGGGTCCTGATCGCCGAAGAGACCCTGGGCCTCGAGGTACTCCTTCACCAGTTCGATATGCTCGTCGTCGCGGCCGGTGAGTTCGAGGTAGTCCAGCGTCTTCTCGTCGACGGGGAACATGGAGATGGTCGAACCCTGCTCGGGTGCCATGTTCGAGATGGTCGCCCGGTCGGCGACCGAGAGCTGGGAGACGCCGGGGCCGAAGAACTCGACGAATTTGTCGACGACGCCGACCTGGCGGAGCTTCTCGGTGATGTGGAGCACGAGGTCGGTCGCGGTTGCGCCTTCTGGGAGTTCGCCGGAGAGGCGGACGCCGACGACGTCGGGCAGGGTCATCGTGATCGGCTGACCGAGCAACGCGGCTTCGGCCTCGATACCGCCGACACCCCAGCCCACGACGCCGATACCGCCGATCATGGGCGTGTGGCTGTCCGTGCCGACCAGGGTGTCGGGCAGGAGCCACTGCTCGCCGTCGACCTCACGGTCGTGGACGACCTGACCCAGGTACTCGAGGTTGACCTGGTGGACGATACCGGTTCCCGGCGGCACGACGTTGAAATCGTCGAAGGCCTGTTCGGCCCACTTGATCGCGCGGTAGCGCTCCTCGTTGCGCTCGTACTCGAGTTCGACGTTCTGCTCGTAGGCGTCCTCGCTGCCGAAGTAGTCGACCTGGACGCTGTGGTCGATTACGAGGTCGCAGGGCACGTCGGGTTCGACGATGGTGGGGTCCTCGCCCGCGCGGTCGGCCGCGGAGCGGAGGGCAGCGAGGTCGACCACGGCGGGAACGCCAGTCAGGTCCTGCAGAACGACCCGAGAGGGACTGAACGGCACCTCGGCGTCGGGCACGTCGGGTTGCCAGGACGCAGCGTTTCGGACGTCGTCTTCGGTAACCATCTCGCCGTCGACGTTGCGGAGCACCGACTCGAGCAGCACGCGAATGCTGACGGGCAGACTCGAGAGGTCACAGAGTCCTTCCTCCTCGAGAACCGTGAGATCGGCAAATTTGTACGTCTCGCCGTCTCGCTCGAGTTCGCGAATCGCCCCGAACGGATCGGCTGTGGAATCGTTCGTCATCGATATTGGTAAAACTGAGGAAATGGGCGGGTGTGAACCTATCGATATTCCGGTGCAAATCTTGCCGAACATGGTCGGAAAGTGGCCATATTGCCGACGATTCGTCGGGAACGAGCACCGCTTCTCTCGAAGGCCGCGTATCCTCGGGCGGCGCGGACCTTCGAACGCCGCCGACCACGGCCTCGGACGGCGGTTCAGGACCGCCTGACGTACTCGAGGAACGAGAACCCCTCGTAGTCTTCGCGCTCGACTTCGGTCCATTCCTCGCGGCCCCACTCGGGGAAGAAGGTGTCACCCTCGGGGCGGTCCCGAATCTCGGTGACCACGAGTCGATCGAGCGCAGGCAGGAACTGTTCGTAGACCGTCGCACCCCCTGCAACGAACGCCCGGTCGGTGCCGCCGTGGCGGTCTTCGGCCGCGCGCTCGGCTTCCTCGAGCGCAGCCTCGAGTCCGTGCGCGACGGTGACGTTTTCGGGCGTCTCGAGGTCCCGGCCCGTGAGGACGATGGAGGTCCGCCCTGGCAGGGGCTCGCCCAGTCCCTCGAGGATTCCCTCGTAGGTCACTCGACCCATGATGACCGGGTGGCCCGTCGTCCGGCGCTTGAAGTGAGCCAGGTCCTCGGGGACGTGCCAGGGCATCTCGCCGTCGCGCCCGATGATCCCGTTCTCGGCCACGGCGACGATACCCACGAGTTCGAGGTCGGTCTCGAGGGCCGAGTCGGGATCAGGCGACGACCCCGTCATTCGGCGACCGCGAACCGGAGTCCGTCGTGGGACTCGTAGTCGACCAGTTCGACGTCGTCGGCCGAGAGGTCGTCGATCGTCACGTCCGCGAGCTTCAATTGTGGGCGATCGAGCGGCTCGCGCGTACACTGGCGAAGCAGATTGGGGACGTGATCGTATCGTTCCTCGCCCTCGGCTTCGTCCGGGGCTTCCTCGAGGAGCCACTCGCGCACGTCGGCGTATCCCTGGCGATTCTCTCGGGGGTCGACGTCGTCGAGTCGGGTCTGCAACGCCTCGAGATTGTCCGCGTACCACGCGCCGCGCTCGCCGGTCCCACAGTAGACGTGTGCGTCGACGATGGTGTGGCCGAAGGTGCCCACCTCGAGGCCCGTCTGCTGAGCGACGACGTTCGTCAGCAGCGCGTAGGCTGCGATATTGAACGGGATACCGAGGGCCACGTCGCCCGAGCGCTGGGTGAGGTGGCAGTTGAGTCGGTCGCCCTGGACGTTGAAGACGAAGGAGTAGTGACAGGGCGGGAGCGTCGAGACGGCGGCGTTCGCGGGGTGCCAGGCGTTGACGACGAGTCTGCGGGAGTTCGGGTTGTCCGAAAGCTGGTCGATCACGTACTGGAGCTGGTCGAAGGTCTGGCGGCCGTCGGCCTCACGAGTGACCCACTGGCTTCCGGCGGGCCCTCCGCTGGCGACGGTGTCGGGGGCGGCGTCCGCCCAGGTCTCGCCCTCGAGCCGACTCTCTGCTTCTGGAATGGGATACCGCCGCCAGAAGCGACCGTAGGCCGTGTCGAGTTGGCCCTCGCCGTCGGCCCACGCGTCCCATATCTTCGTCTCCTCGCGCAGGTCGCGAATGTGCTCCTCGCCCGAGAGGTACCAGCACATCTCGTGGATCATCGAGTTCCAGCGGTAGCCGTCCATCTTTTTGGTCGTCAGGAGCGGGTAGCCTCGCTGGAGGTCGATCTCGTAGTGCTGGCTGAACGAGGAGATGGTGTCGACGCCGGTCCGGTTGGGCTTGTAGGCGCCCTCCGAGAGGACTGCATCGACGAGGTCGAGGTACTGGTGCATTGAGACTGGGTTTCGAGCGGATGCCTATAATCGTGATCCATCCGACTCGAGTCTGACCGCTCGGCGAGTCGGTCGACCCGGGACACGATCGACGAGCGGTTCGCCCTATACGGCACGTTCGTGCACAGACGGGTCTCGAGAAAGGGCAACCTTTACAGGTTCCTGCGTACCGACTTCGATCATGCGCGAGCACGTACTGCTGATCGGGGGCGGCGGGCGCGAACACGCCATCGCGCGCGCCCTGGCCGACAGCGAGGCCGACCTGTACGCCTGCGCGGGGAACCGAAATCCGGGAATCGCCGACCTGGCGAGCGGGTTCGAGTCGCTCGAGACGACCGATCCCGGCGCGGTGGTCGAGTACGCCCGGTCCGTCGACGCGACCATCGCCGTCGTCGGCCCGGAAGCGCCGCTCCAGGCCGGCGTGGCCGACGCGCTCGAGAACGCGGGCGTCTACGCGTTCGGGCCGAACCAGGACGAAGCCCGGATCGAGACGGACAAGGCGTTCCAGCGCCGGTTCATGCAAGAGAACGGCATCTCGGGCTGTCCCGACTTCGAGACCTTCGACGACGGCGAGGCCGCCTGTGACTACATCGACAGCTACGATGGGGACCTCGTGATCAAGCCCGCCGGCCTCACGGGCGGGAAGGGCGTCAAGGTCATCGGGGACCAGGTAACCGCGGAGGAGGGCAAGGAGTACATCCGGGAGTCCGACTACGACCGACTCGTCCTCGAGGAACGACTCGTCGGCGAGGAATTCACTGTCCAGGCGTTCGTGGCCAACGGCGACGTCCGCACCGCACCTGCAGTGCAAGACCACAAACGCGCCTACGAGGGGGACGAGGGGCCGAACACGGGCGGCATGGGGAGCTATTCGGACGCGACGCGCGAACTTCCGTTCATGACGGCGGCCGACTACGAGGCCGCCGTCGACATCATTGAAGAGACCGTCGAGGCCCTCGAGGGCTACAAGGGCATCCTCTACGGCCAGTTCATGCTCACCGCCGAGGGCCCGAAGGTCGTCGAATTCAACGCTCGCTTCGGCGACCCCGAGGCGATGAACACCCTGCCGGTCCTCGAGACCGACTTCCTCGAAGTGCTCACCAGGGCCCGAAACCGCGATCCGTTGCCCGAACTCGAGTTCGCCGAACAGGCCACGGTCTGTAAGTACGCGGTTCCTGCGGGGTATCCAACCGATCCCGAGGCGGGAGCGAAGGTGCAGGTGGACGAAGAGAGCGTGGCGCGCGCGGCGCGGGCCACGGACGACTCGAACGGCGACGAGCCGCGAGAGAGCGCTGGCGACGCCCTGCTCTACTACGCCAGTGTCGACGAACGTGACGACGGCATCTACACGACCACCTCGAGGTCGCTCGCCGTCGTCGGGCTCGCGGATACCATCGCCGAGGCCGAGAGAATCGCGGAAGACGCGCTCGCCGACGCCGGCGATGAAGGGCTGCACGTGCGTCACGACATCGGGAAAGCCGACCTGGTTCAGCGCCGGATCGACCACATGGACGAACTTCGCGAGAAGTAACATCGCAACTGTACTCATCCCCGCGCAGTTTCAAGCCCGCGTTATATTCGACTGAACGGCGGAGTGAGGTGTATGTCCGCACGCTTCACGGACGACGACGAAGGAAAGCCAGTCGTGAACGAAAACGGCGAACGAATCGGGATCGTCGAATCCGTCCACGGCGATACCGCGCACGTGAATCCCGATCCGGGAATGACCGACACGATCAAATCCAAACTCGGCTGGGGCGACGCCAGCGAGGAAACGTACGAACTCGACGCAGGCAACGTCGACCATATCGGCGACGACGAGATCCGACTCGAGCGGCTCTGAACGAGTCGGTAACGGGGAGGTAACGGGGGAGGTGACGGAGCAGAAATCGGACCCGCTCCCCCGTTCAGTTGGTTTCTTGTAGGATTGGAACGAACGCCGTGGCAGTGACCGACGACCCCTCGAGACACGAGTCCGACCAGACACGCAGACACGAACGCGTACGCCGCCACCCGACGCCCGGCCCGACGAACTCCCTGGGACACTGGACGAGCGCTCGTCATCCCCTCCGCGTGGCGATCAATTACGTCGTCGTCTGGCTGATCCGGATCTCGCCGAGCCTGAAATGCAAACGCTGGCTCATGCGACGCCTCGGCGTCACGGTCGGCGAGGGCGTCTCGTGGGGTCTCGAGGCCACGCCGGACGTGTTCTGGCCTGACCTCATCACGCTCGAGGACCACGCCATCGTCGGCTACGACGCCACGATTCTCTGTCACGAGTTCCTGCAGGACGAGTATCGAACGGGCGAGGTCGTCGTCGGCGAGCGGGCGATGATCGGCGCCGGGGCGATCATTCTCCCCGGTGTCGAAATCGGTGCCGGTGCCAGCGTCGCGGCGAACTCGCTCGTGACGCGGGACGTTCCACCGGGCGAAATCGTGGCAGGGGTACCGGCGACGACGATGACTGACTCGGATTCGGATTCGGCCTCGAGCGAGCGAAGCGACGCCGAGGACGCAACCAACGGCAACGAAGGGCTCGCAGCCGACGGCGACAGCGGACTCGACGCGGCCACCGACGAAAGCGACGGCGAGGCGGAGACGACGCATGAACGGGACGACCCACCCCACTCTGTCGAGTGATCGTGGGTCACGTCTCGAGCCCCTGCCTCGCCACCGAACTCACAGGTACTTCGAAGGACCAAGACTCGGGAACAGGAACGACCGACAGGTCGCCCAGGCAATGCCACCGATGATCGCGAAGTGGACGGTCGCATTGATCCGGGCGCTCAGTCGTCGCGTACCGACATCAGCCGACGTATTCTGTTCTGGCGGATAACTTACAGGGTTGGAGGAAGCACCCGTTATCCCCGGTTTAACGACACGCTCGCCGACTCGAGGCGGTTAGTCCAGCTCGCTTTTCGCCTCGTCGGCGTAGCTGTCTGCCAAACGAACCGGCTCCGGGAGCTTGTACCCCGAAGCGAGCGCAAGCGCGAGGTCGGCCGCGGTTTCGGGACCGACGCGGTGACCGGGGCTGACGTACAGCGGATTGATGTAGCGGTTCGGTGAGTCGTACTGCTTCGTCTGGACGGCGTACCCCAGGAGCGTTCCCGGATCGGTTTCGACGCGCGCGTTCGCTTCGATTGGGACGCGGGTGCCGGCTGGGAGATCCTCGAGGTCACCCGTCGCCTCGCCACAGAGCAAGCTCTTCGCGACGCCGACGCTGGGGACGTCGAGCACGACGCCCATGTGAGTCGCGATGCCGGCCTCCCGGAAGTGGATGCGGCCGCTCCCGTCGAACAGGAACACGTCGGGGTCGGTCGTCAGGGTCTCGACGGCCTCGAGGATCGGACCGCCCTCACGGAACGAGAGCAGGCCCGGGACGTAAGGGATCTCGAGGGGCGTGACGGCGAAGACACGCTCGAGGACCTCCTCGCCCTGCGTGACGACGATGGCGCTGAGTGCGCGTTCGGGTTCGGAATCGAGCAGAAAGGACTGGTCGACGCCGGCGACGACTGGCTGGGTGGTCGTCCTGGTGTCGCGGCCGCTGCCGCTAGCGCTACCACCTCCGCTCCCGCTCGAGGTCGCCGCCAGCGGATTCGTCAACGTCTTGAGGTCGAACGCGAAGTCGTCCTCGAAGAGGGCCTTGCGGGCGATTTCGTGCTGCATGGCTTCCATGTCGGCTCTCGAGAGCGCGGGGTCGGGGACGAGGTCAGGACGATGGATGCGTGTCATAGATCTAATGTGTGTGAAGGGAGACGTGTATACGTCGTGAACCGGCTGGAAGCGGGGAGCATGATGACGCTCCGGAGCGGAACGCGTTAGAACCGTCTGCGGCCTGGTCCGCCGGGGCCACCGGGCCCGCCCGGGCCTCCTGGACCTCCGCCGCCGAGCTGGAACTGATTCGCCGTTCGCACGTTCTGGGTCCGTTTGATGTACTCGCCGTAGGCGAGACCGACCACGAGGCCGACGAGGTGGGCTGCGTGTGCAACGCCGCTACCGCCAGCGCTTCCGCCGCCGATGAAGAAGATACTGACGAGAGCGGTTCCGGCCGCAAGGAGCCAGATCGGCACGGGAAGGATGAAGTACAGGTAGACCTTGAGGTTCGGATTCAGAATCGTCAAAACGCCCATGATCGCGAGTGCGGCCCCGCTCGCTCCGAGCACGTTCGAGGGAACGCCCTGGTAAGCAGAGATTGCGATCTGACCGAGGCCGGCGAGAACGCCGCTGACGACGAACAGGATCGCGAATTTTCTCGAGCCGACGTAGCGCTCGACGAGTGGCCCGAAGAAGAAAATCACGATGCTATTGAACACGATGTGGAAGATGTTGATCGGTGAGTGGGCGAAAATTGAGGTTACCCACGTCCACACGTACTCCGGGTTCGCAGTCGAGAGCATGAAGATCGCGCGGTGAGCGGACCCGCCAACGACGAAGAGCACGATCCACTGCGCCAGAAACGTGATCCACATGAGTGCCAGGAACGTGTACGTCATGTTCCCCCGGAAGTAGCCAAGCGGCCCGCCGGGGCCCGTGTTGAACGGCAATTTGTCGCTCAGACTCGAGGCCGTCTTCCCCCGGCTATCGACGCTATCGTCGAACCCGCTGTCGAAGACCCCCTGCGGATCGTTCCAGTTCCGCAGCCCCGTACAGTCGTGGTTCTCCGGCAGGCGGTGTTCGCTGCAGAAGGTCCCCCCGCAGTGCCGACAGTTGTACGGCATGCTTTCGTTTTTCCCACACGCGTCACACGTTGCCATTGGCGCCCCGTATGTGGCGCGTCGCTATGGGGTTTGGGGTTTCTCCCGTCCTCTGTCCCCGGTCTCCCGGCCTTCGGAACCGGGGACGGACGTTGGCAACCGTGCGAGCGCGTAACGAGGATTTTTGCCCCCTCGAGTCCCACGACGACGTGTGCAAGACTACGAGCGAAAACAGTTGCTCGAGCGCGTCAACCGGGATGGCGCGACGATCGGCGCGGACATTCCCGAGGAGATCACGATCCAGGACGAGTCGATCGATCTCCGACAGTTCGTCTTCGAAATCAAGCGCCGGGAGACGGTGCCGGCAGGCGAACGCAAACGCGTCGAGCAGGCCAAACGAAACCTCAGGCGAGAGCGCCTCGAGCGACTCGAGTTGATCGAGGATGGCGACATCAGTCGGGAGGAGGGCGAGGAACTCGTTCGGTCGATCGTCGGCATCGACCGGGCGCTCAACGCCCTCGAGAACCTCGGGCCGACGGACCTCGAGCGCGAGCAACAGGCACAGAACACGGCGGACAAGAAGCGCTGGATGTCCTTCCTGAAGAAGGCACTCGGCCGGGAGACCGACGCGGGCACGCGGAGGGGTCGCTGATGGCGACCAACGCCGAACTCGCCGCCCGGTTCGAGGAGTTCGCGGATCTGCTCGAGGCCGACGACGTGGAGTACAAACCTCGGGCCTACCGGCGGGCGGCCGACGCGATCGGCGCCCACCCCGCGCCGATCGCCGACCTGGTGAGCGCGGGCAACGAGGAGGCGATCGAGGACATCGACGGTGTCGGGGACGCCATCGCCTCGAAGATCATCGAGTACGTCGAAACGGGGGAGATCGAGGAACTGGAGGAGCTACGGGCGGACCTCCCCGTGGACATGGCCGACCTCACCCGCGTCGAGGGCGTCGGTCCGAAGACGGTCGGCACGCTATACCGCGAACTCGAAATCCGGACGCTTGACGACCTCGAGGCGGCCGCCGAGGCGGGCGAGATCCGCGAGGTGTCGGGATTCGGCGCCAAGACGGAACAGAACATCCTCGAGAACATCCCGTTCGCCCGCGAGATCGGCGAGCGCAAACTGCTCGGCGAGGCTCGCCCGCTCGCGGACGACGTGCTCGCGTTCCTGGAGTCGCTCGAGTCGGTCGAGCGCTGCGAGGTCGCCGGATCCATCCGTCGCTGGCGCGAGACGATCGGGGACGTGGACGTGCTCGCGGCCACCGACGAGGCCGAGGAGGTCGTCGATTCGTTCGTCTCCTGGGACTCCGTCGACGACGAGATCGAGTCCGGGCCGGCGAAGGCGAGCGTCCGCGTCGGCGAGGTCCGCCTCGACCTGCGCGTCGTGGTGCCCGAGGAGTTCGGTGCCGCGCTCCAGTACTTCACGGGGAGCAAGGCTCACAACGTGGCCCTGCGGAACTACGCGATCGATCGCGGGCTGAAACTCAACGAGTACGGCGCCTTCGACGTCAGCGAGGCGCAACGGGCCTCGGAGAGTCGGACGGGGTCCGACGGAGACGTCGAGGACCACGAGGCGGGCCAGCGCGTCGGCGACCGGGTGGCCGGCGAGCGCGAGGAAGGGATGTACGAGGCGCTCGACCTCGAGTGGATGCCCCCGGAACTGCGCGAGGACCGCGGCGAGATCGATGCCGCCGCCTCGGGGACGCTTCCTGAACTCCTCACGCGCGAGGATATCCGCGGCGACTTGCACACCCACACCGAGTGGTCCGACGGCAACAACTCGATCGACGAGATGGTCGCCGCCGCCGAAGAACGGGGATACAACTACTACGCGATCGCGGACCACGCGGAGGGGCCGGGCGTCGTCGGTGGCATGGGACTCACGGACGCCGAGATTCTCGAGCAGGTGGGGGAGATCCGTGAGGTCGGCGCCGAGGCCGACCTCGAGGTGTTCGCGGGGATCGAAGCCAACGTCGACGCCGAGGGGGAAATCGGCCTCTCCGAGGACGTCATCGACGCCCTGGACGTGATCGTCGCCTCCCCCCACAGTGCGCTCGACCAGGATTCGGACGCGGCGAACGAGCGCCTTATTCGCGCGATCGAGGACCCAGCCGTCGACGTGCTGGGCCACCCGAGCGGCCGACTGCTCAATCAGCGTGAGGGCCTCGCGATCGACGCGGCCGCGCTGGGCGAGGCCGCCGCGGCGAACGACACCGCCCTCGAGGTCAACAGCAACCCCCACCGACTCGACCTGTGGGGGAGCGCCGTCCAGGCCGTGATCGACGAGGGGGCGGTGATCGCTGTCAACACTGACGCGCACAGCCCGGCGACCCTCGAGTACGTCCGCTGGGGGGTCCACACGGCTCGCCGCGGGTGGGCCGAACCCGCGGACGTGATCAACGCCTGGGAGCTCGAGGAGTTGCGCGAGTTCCTGCATTGATGCACTGATTCCGTTACTGCACTGACACACTGACCTGTGATCCACCGTGAGCGACCGACTCCTCGTCGACGGCATGTGCGGCGGCATCGTCGCCTACTGTCGGATGTGCGGCCACGACACCGTGTACGCTGGCGACCGCGACCTCGAGGCCGACGATCGACTCCTCGACGTCGCCGCCGATGAGGGCCGAACGATCGTCACGCGAGACGTCGACCTGGCCGCCCGTGGCGAACGCGCCATCCTGCTCGAGTCACGCGATACGCACGGGCAACTGCGAACGCTCCACGACCACGGAATCGACCTGACGCTTCCCGACGAACCGCGCCGATGTGGCCGGTGTAACGGCCCGCTCGAGCGCGTGTCCGAGGCGGAAACGGGAACGGAAACAGTCGACACTCCGCCGTACGCGCCCGACTCGAGCGAGGTAGCGGTGTGGGCCTGTCGCGACTGTGGCCAGCACTTCTGGAAGGGAAGCCACTGGGATCGCGTGCGGCGAACGCTCGAGGCGGTGCGAAGCGAGAGGTCGTCGGGTGAACGCGACTCCCCGGGTGACGAAAACAGCCCTACGGGAAACCAAAGCGACTCCGCGGGTGACGAACACGGCATCGATCAGTAGACCGAGACGTCGTCGAACCGCCCGTCGTAGAAGACGTGATTCGGGTGCGTCGGCTCCGTGCCAGAGAGGTACAGCCGATCGACCTTCTTCCAGGTGTTCTCGTAGGCGAGGTGAGCCAGTTCGGCCGCCGTCGTCCGCCAGCGCCGGAGGCCGTTGGCGAAGACGACCCGTCGGGGAGCGTCGGCTTTGAGCGCCGAAACGAGGTCGTCCTCGGATTCGATCGCCCGTTCGAATGCGACGTGGGCGACGCCAACCGAACTCGGGAGGTGGGCGTACGACGAGGTAAACGGGGCGATGTCGAGACGGTCGGCCAGGTCGCTCGCTCGACGGTTGTGCGTGGGGAGGTGTTTCGGATTGAAGATTTCGACCGCGTCGATACCGTTCTGAAAGCGCCGGAGGTCCCCTTCGGTCAGCGACACTGTCAGGTACTCCGGATGTGGTGCCAGCACCGCGGCCCCCTGTCGTTCGAGTTCCGCCATCGCCCCCTCGAGGGTGATGAAATCGGGAACGGGCTCTTCGAGTCCGATCGCGAGGACGTGCTTTCGGTCGTTCCAGGAACCGGTGAACACCTCGCGTGCGGGGACGACGGTCACGTCGTCGGTACTGTAGGCGTTCGCCTGTTCTCGAATCTCGGGGAGGCGAGTGAAGTGGGGGGCGTAGACGATCACGTCGATTCCCGCCCGGCGGGCGTTCTCGATAACCCGGTCGTTCAACACCTTGACGTGGAGGTCGACTCGGACCTGCTCTCCGTCGCTCACGGTTCGCGATACGCCAACCGAGGAGTTATGAATTCTGATTTGTCGGCTCCCCGGAATCGTCGCCAGCGACGCGTTTTCCCCGGCAGCCCGCCCCCCTGGCACCACCGATCGTATCGCGACGAGCGCTCGCAGAGCGAACTATTGCCGAAAGAACCTTTATGACCCGCCCGAGTATCACGATTGAATGGACACGGCCTGGGAATGTGGGATCGACGACTGCGGCTCGGTGTTCGAAGACGTCGAGTCGACCATCGCCCACCAAGTGACCGCCCACGAACGCCTCGAGTGTGGCGTCTGTGGAACCATCGTTCCCGACGGCTACCTGGCGATTCGCCACGTCTTCTCCGAACACAGCCGCGCGGAGTACGTCCGCGCGTACGGCGCCGGAGCAGAGGACGTGCGCCAGCGCGAGGACCTCCTCGAGGAGATCGACGACGTCGTCGATCAACAACGGCTGGCCGACCATCTCGAGAGCTAGGTGTCCTTCGAGGGGCCCCTGAAGTACGAACCCTCGAGCGCTACCGAATCGATCAGACGCTACCTGCTCACGAGCCGTTAGGTTCGACAGGCGATCTTCGAGTCAGAGGGACCCAGACTCGACTGTCCCAGCAAAAACGCCAAACGCTATCGCTCGTCGGAGTCGAGGACGCGAATCTGGTCCCCACGAACCGTCACCGGAATCGGCACCGTCGCGCACCTAAATTTTACGTCGTCGGATAGCCTCGCTCCGCATCGGCTACCGCTCCTCGCAAAATTTAGTCCAAAACGTCCTCGGCGCTCGCTTCGCTCCCGCCGAGCCAACCGACTCGCTACCGCTCGTCGGAGTCGAGGACGCGAATCTGGTCCCCACGAACCGTCACCGGAATCGGCACCGTCGCCTCGTACAATTCGACGGTCACCTGGTCCTTGCCCTCGTCGATGCGCTGAACCTGCGCCTTCTCGCCCTTGAACGGCCCGGCGATGAGTTCGACGATGTCGCCCTCGGCGATGCCCTCGACGTCCGGCTTGGGCGAGAGGAAGTGCTCGACCTCCGAGATGTCGGACTCGCCCGGGATGACCGTTCGAGCGTGGGGAATGTCCTCTAAGATTCGCTCGAGAACGGCGTGGCCGTCGGACTCGACCATCACGTAGGAGGTCAACGAGTCGGGGGCGAGCGCGGCGTGTACGTCCGGTTCCTCGCGGTTGATGATCATGTCGGCGACGGTCTGTTCCTGGCTGGCCGTCGTTTTGACTGCGTAGATCGGCATTAGAAGCCCCCACCGGTGAGGAACAGCATGACCACGCCGATGAGGAATCCGAGCAGGCCGACGAGCAGGATTCCCGCCCCGGCGATCTTCGACACTTGCACGAATTCCTCTCGCGTGGGGGTCGTCGCCATCTTCAGTACCCGCACGTACGAGGTGAGATCGTAGGGAACGTCCATATCTGTGTGTTCACAATGCGGGGCCTTTTATCTGTCTTTCTCTTCCGGGGGTCGATAGCCGCCTTCCACCCACCGGGGCGCACCCACGTTGCAGATGACGGCCGCGCTTTCCTGACCCTGGACGGCGAATTTCGCGTATGGCCGAAGACGATACTGACCGATCCGACGAGTACGAGGCCGAACGAGAGGCAGAGATCGAGGACGAACTCGAGCGAATCGATCGCGACCCCGACGAGGTCGACGAGGGGAGTGACCTCGGCAAGCAGAGTACACCGCGTCGAGCGGACGACGAGTCCTGACGGCTGAGGCGACGGTCGTGCACTCCCATCGGCGTTCCGGACTTCAAGGCTCCGGGCGTCCGAACCTCCGAACCTCGAACGAGAGCGAACCTGACAGTGCCAGCTCCCCCAGCACGAGCAGCCGTCTCTCGAGAGACGGCCGCTTCGGATTAATACTATATAATCTATAGTATAATCGTCGAGGAGTCGGGCTCGAGTTCCGGTGGAGTTCGATTGCCGACTCAGACGAACGACGCTACGTGAGCCTGGTGAGTTTGATTTCGCTACTCAGTCAAACAACTCCGCACCGTCGACCAGGTGCTCCTCGACAGCGTCCAGATCGAGGGTGACGCCAAGTCCCGGCTCTTCGGGGATATCGATGTAGCCCTCCTCGATCACCGTCTCTTCGACGAGGTCGTCCCACCAGCCGAGTTCGTAGCTGTGGTACTCGACGGCCAGCGAGTTCGGGATGGCCGCACCGACGTGCGCCGCGGCCATCGTCGCGACCGGTGAGGCGACGTTGTGCATCGCGACGGGGACGTAGTACATGTCCGCCAGGTCCGCGATCTTGCGCGTCTCGCGCATCCCGCCGACTTTCGGCAGGTCGGGCGCGATGATGTCGACGGCCTGCCCCTCGAGGAGGCGACGCTGACCGTGCTTCCGGTAGACGTTCTCCCCCACTGTGATCGGCGTCGTCGTCGACTGGCTGACCTCGCGCTGGACGTCGTGATTCTCCGGCGGAACGGGGTCCTCGAGCCACCAGACGCTGTACTCCTCGAGGCGCCTGGCCAGTCGCTTCGCGCTACCGGCGGAGAACGTCCAGTGGCAGTCGAAGGCGACGTCGGCCTTGTGGCCGACGGCCTCGGTGACGGCCTCGACGATGCTCGCCTTGTGCTCGATTTCGACGTCGCGCAGGTGGCGATTCGCCCGGTCTTTCTCGTGTCCGGAGGGCACGTCCAGGTCAAACTTCAGCGCGTCGTAGCCGAGTTCGTCGACGACGCGTTCGGCCTCGTCGGCACAGGCGATCGGATCGGCTTCCTCCTCGGTGTGACAGTCGCAGTAGACCCGCATCTCGTCGCGGTACTTCCCGCCCAGCAACTGGTAGGCCGGCACCTCGAGGATCTTCCCGGCGAGGTCGTGGAGGGCGATCTCGATGCCCGAAATGGCCGTCACGGTGACGCCCGCGAGCGACCCTTCGCCAGACATCTTCTGGACCATGTGCTCGGTGAGTCGGTCGATGTCGAGCGGATTTTCACCCTGGAGGAAGGGTTTCATCCGCTCGACGAGTTCGGCGACGCCGGCGCCCCAGTAGGCCTCGCCGGTGCCGACGATTCCCGCGTCGGTATACACGCGGACGAGCGTCCACGGGAAGTTCCCGTCGACCATCGTCGTCTGGATGTCGGTGATCTCGACGTCCCGGCCGCCGCCGCGTTTCGCCGCGATGCCCATCGTCTCCGCTGACAATTCTCGCATCGTATACTCTGCGTTCGGATCGTGTAGCTGCGAGTAATCGATACCCATGCGCCACCATTGACTCGCATAGTAGTAAAAGCTTACATTTATCCTGTCCGCAAGAGCAGAGAGAACGTACCTGCACTCATTCGGCCCTCAGGGAGGAAAAATGATATCCCTGTCTCTGCAAGCGCGCCTCTCTCGAGTGCGTCGGTCGAGTGGATCGAAATTCGGATTTGGATTCGGTGTCGACACCCTCGACGGTTCGTCAGCCCCGACCCGGACCATGCGTCGGTATCGAATCGACCGTGATTACGAGGAGTTAGACGCCCTCGACGGTCTCTCGATAGGCCCGAATTTCCTCGAGCGCGGTGTCGATCCGGCGAGACACGTTCTCGTCTGCAGCACGCTGAATATCGCGCAGGGAGTGTTCGAGTCGGGCGAGGCGACCGTGATCCGGGCCGGTTGCTCGTTCCGCCAGGTCAGCCACCGTCTCGGCTTGCTCCTCGAGTCGAGTCGCCAGATCGGCGGATGCCGCGTTAGCGGCCTCCCGAAGGGTGTCGCTGGCAGCCGCGAGTTCCGTGCGAGTCATACTCATATCGAGTGTTTATCGGCCGAGACTATAACCGATTCCCCGGTCTCGAGCGAGACCAACGGGGCACTTCGGAGTACCGCCCTCGAGTGCGTAGTGGTCCTTAGCATCCGTCCGCGAGCGCTTCGAGGACGTCCTCGGCAGCGACGTCGAAGCCACCCGCCTGAGCGAACGACGACGAACCGCCGCCGCCGCCGCCGAACTCGGCCGTCAGATCCTCGACCACTGCACCCGCGTCGGCACCACCCTCGCTCCGGATCACGACGAACGGGTAGTCGGTTTCGCCGACCACAGCGAGAACGTCCGCGCGCGGGTTGGCGGCGTCGCGAACGGCGTCGGCGAGCGCGTCCGGTTCGATTCCGTCGACGCTCGTCACGAGCCACGTCTCTTCGTCCCGTTCGACGGGGCCGGCCGCCTCGAGCGCTCGTTCGACGAGTTCGGCCTCGAGCGTTCGCTTGTCGGTCTCGAGGGCGTCCTGACGCTCGACGGTCTCCTCGAGGGCGTCCGATATCGAAGTGACATCCGCCCCCAGCGTCCGCTTCGCCGCGAACGCAGCTCGCTTTTCGGCTGCCCGGCGTTCGATCGCTCGCGGGCCGACAGCGAACTCGACGCGCGTGAGACCCTCTCCAGGGTTCGACCGACCCAGGACCGTGACGGGCCCGATTTCGCGAGTGTTTCGCACGTGGGTTCCGCCACAGGCCGCGACGTCCCAGGGGTTGCTCGAGCCATTGGTCGTCCGGCCGTTGTCGTCTTTCGAGCCGATCGTGACGACGCGGACCTGCCCCCTGGAGAAGGCGCCCTCCTCCGTGGCTTCGTTGAACGCAATCTCGTCGCGTTCGCGCGCGTCCGCGACCTGTACGTCCTCCCAGGAGACCGGCCGTGATTCCCAGACCGCCCGGTTGACCAGTTCGTCGAGTTCGATTAGCACGTCGTCGTCGAGTTCGGTCGTCGTCTCGAGGTCGACGCGGATTTTCTCCTCGCCGATGTCGAACCCGCCGTAGCCGAGGTCCTCGAGGAGGCGGCGCCCGGCTCCGTAGAGAACGTGGCTAGCGGTGTGTGCGCGCATGCAGTACATCCGGAACGACCAGTCGATCGAGCACATGACGCGGTGGCCGGCCTTGAACGACGGTGGATCCGCCAGGACGTGGACGTGCTCGCCGTCGACGACCTGAACGTCCTCGACGGGAACGTCACCGATCCGCCCGCGGTCGGCCGGCTGACCGCCACCCTCCGCGTAGAAGTACGTCGTCTCGAGCCAGACGCGCCTCCCGTCGACTGCCGTCACCTCGGTTTCGAATCGCGTTGTGTAGGGCTCGGCCGCTGCCCGTTGACCGCTCATTGGTGGAACTCCGTCGGCCTCCGATAAAAGTCTGCTCGCCGGGGCGTCTCCCGGTCTGGGGGGCGTGTTGGCACGGTCCGGGCACTATTCGGCGAGTTCGACGTCGAGAACCGACTCGAGAGCCGTGATGAGCCCGCCGCCGACGCCGGCCTGGGTCGCTCGCCCCTGTTCGACGGCCAGCAGGTCGGACTCCCGGCAGCCGAGTTCCTCGGCGAGTTCCTCGCGCTTTAGGCCGGCCTCCTGGCGCGCCGCCTCGACACGCTCTCCGTAGCCGGAGACGAGGTACGGCAGCGGGTCGTCGTTGTAGTTCGTTCCCTCCTTCTCCCAGTGTTCGGAGTCGCCGTCCCAGATCGGGTTTGCCCGGGCGACGTTCTGGGCGGCCTTCTTCTTGCGGCTGGGTTCGTCTTGTGATCGCGAGCCGCTGGAGCTGGAGCCGGAGCCACCCGATCGACGACTACGCTGCTTTTGCTCGTCGCTGTGGGGGGCACAGTTCGGGCAGACCTCGAGGTCGGCGCCAGCGACGGTCGCTCGACGTAGCGAGTCGCTTTCTGCGCCACAGAGCTCGCAGTTCGTCCCGCCGCCGCCGGACGACGAGCCGGTCGAGTATTTTGCCATGACTACCATTGGCCGGTCCGACATTTCAAGGCACCGTTCACTGCCCGTCGATTACTAGTGTTCCGTCAAGCGTCTATCGATGAGACGAACCGGACACGAGGTATCGGTTCGTCTCATCACATCAGTCTTGACACAACACTCGTTTCTGTGTGACTGCCCCCCAGAGTCCGCGGCAAAAGAAAGGGCTTTTATATGCCCGTTGGATATCGGAAAGTGCAGAAAGACGCCGCGAGCGTGGGTAGCCAAGCTAGGCCAACGGCGCAGCGTTGAGGGCGCTGTCCCGTAGGGGTCCGCCGGTTCAAATCCGGTCCCACGCATCGCATGCGCGGTCGTATCACGACCGCGAAACGTGAGGCGGCAACGCCGCCGAGCGAGACGATGCAGGTGATTTCCCTTCGCGGACATCACCCACGCATAATCCTTTCCGACGAACCACTAACTCGAGCGACGGCGCTGTCTCACAAGAGCCTCCGGTGACCAGTCGCCAGGCGAGCGCGAGCACCGTCTGCTGGCGATTCGTTGGGGCAGCGTGGACTCGAGGAACCCACATTCCGCCGAATCCGAAAGCCCGGTCGCAGTCTTTCGCGTCGGTTCAGGAAACCATCACGAGGTACTGACGGTGTCTCTCGAGAGCAATACAGGCCGTCGAACCGTTTCTCGGGCCGATTGACTTTTGTGTCCGGGCACGATACGGACACCTGCGCAACTGCCTAGCCCTTTGTACCGATATGCAAACTGAAATTCCTCCCCCAGACAGCACGCACGACTCGAATTACGACCAGGCGAACGATCGGTACGTCTTTCGCTACGACCCCGACGGCACGGCGACGTTGACGACGACGATCGTGCACGCCCTCTCGAGCATCGCAAACGTCGACGTCTCCCAGGGCGAGTTCTCCCTGTACGACAGCATCGACCCCGACGCGCTCGAGCAACTGTTCAGCCGGAAGAACGACGGCGAACGACGACTCGACGGCCACGTGTGCTTCAGGGCCCTCGAGCACGAGGTGTACGTCTTCGCCAACGGCGACATCTTCGTCTATCCGCCGACCGGCAGCGGCCAGTCACCGCTTCGCTGACCCGCTCCCCGACGCCGTCTACGCGTCCGTACGCGTCGGTACCTGACACGAGCTACACGAGCGTCCCCGATTCGTCACCGTCACCGCCATCGTCATCTCGTCATCGAGGCACCGATCTCCGTGTCGCGCCAGCTCACAGTCCCGCGCAACGGACAGCTATTTCTATCCGCTCGGTATCGGATCGACCATGACGGTAATCGGCTTTCTGAGTACGGCACCGGTCGTCGAGGACAGCATGTCGTCGGAAGTGGCCAACGCTGTCGAGGCGCTCGAGGACTACGACGTCGAGTACGAAACCGGACCGATGGGAACGACCATCGAAGCTGAAGACATCGGCGAGCTGTTCGCCGCGGCGCAGGCGGCCCACGAGGCGGTCGACGGCGACCGCGTCAGCACCTTCCTCAAGATCGACGACAAGCGGACGAGCGACGAATCGGCGGCGGCGAAGGTCGACGCCGTCGAGTCCCACCTCGAGCGGCCGGCGAGAAGTCGCGAGTAATCGCGAGTAGTCGTCCCTGACCACAACTAACAAACGGTTTGAAGGCGGAGCGAGTAGCCCGAGCCATGGAGAGTCTCAACCGGATGGCCATCGAACTCGTCGACGAGGCCCTCGAGTTCACCGAGGAGCTCAACGTGGGCGCGTACGAACTCGAGAACGAGACGACGGTGCTCGACTTCGGCCTCGAGTTCGACGGCGGTATCGAAGCGGGACTGCTGTGTACGGAGATCCAGACGGCCGGACTCGCGACACCGAGCCGCGACCTCACGGAGATCGGCGGCGCACCGGTCCCGCACGTCGAACTCTCGACGGACCAACCCGGGCTGGCGTTGCTCTGTTCACAGAAAGCGAGCTGGGAACTCGCAACCGAGGACTTCGAGGCACTGGGGAGCGGTCCAGCCCGCGCACTCGTCGCCGAGGAGACGGAGTTCCGCCGCATCGGCTACACCGACGCCTTCGACCTGACGGCGCTCGCGCTCGAGACCGACGAGCAGCCGACGGAGGCCGCATCCGAGCAGGTGGCGGCCCTCACGGGCGTCGAGACCAGCGGCGTCTTCCTGCTGGCCTACCCCACCGCCAGCGTCGTCGGGAGCGTCACGAACGCGGCCCGCGTGGCAGAGCACGCGACGTTCAACCTCGTCGAACTCGGCTACGACCCGCTCGACGTCGTCTCCGCAACCGGGCGCGCGCCGGTGCCGCCGGTCGCCGGCGACGAGCAGACGGCCATCGGCCGGACGAACGACGCCGTCGCCTACGGCGGGACGGCCCACCTCGTGGTTCGGGAGGACTTCGACGCCTTCGACGCGGTCGTCTCGAACGCGCGCGAGGAGTACGGCGCGCCGTTCGCCGACATCTTCGAGGATCGAGACTGGTCGTTCGAGGAGACGTCGGCCGACCTGTTCGGCCCGGCGAAGGTGACCGTGGACGTCCTCGGCGGCCCGACGTACGTCTACGGCGAGACGGACGAGGACGTCCTGGTCGACTCCTTCGGCCTCGACGCCGACCGCTGAGGTCCGTATGCAGTTCAAACTCGTCCCCGAGGCACCCGAGGATCTCGAGTACGTCGAGACCGTCCAGCGAGCCGTCCCCCTCGTCCCGGGTACCGAGGACGACTGCTGCGCCCGGATCATGCGCGAGACGGGGATCGGCCCGCGAGACGAGGCCCGGACCTGGCTGACGTTCCTCCGGGCGCTCGAACTCGCTCGAGAGGGACAGGCCGGGTTCTACCGAGAACGGGTCGACCCTGACCCGGCCCACCTCCGCGAGGCGTTCTGCGAGCGCGTCTACGGCGTGCCCGTCGTCCTCGATATTCTCGAGACCGCCGACGGACCGCGCTCGGGCGACGCCGTCTTCGAGGCGTTCCGCGACGAAATCCCGGCCTACGAGCAACACAAACACCGGACCCGCCTCCAGGAGATCTGGGGAGAACGCGTCCAGCGGTTGCTCGAGTGGGCGGTCCTGTTCGACCTCGCCGAGCGAACGCCCGAGGGGTACGCTCGAGACGGCGGTCGAGGGGAAGAATGACCGCGCCCACGACGCCAGTCGACGCCGTGCTGTTCGATCTGGACGACACCCTCTGTCGCTACCGCCGGTCGCCGGCGACGGTCCTCGAGCGAGCGTTCGAGCGCGCCGGCGTCGACCCACTCTTCGAGCCGTCGGCGTACTTCGACCGGTACGACGACTACCTCGCAGAGAGCACGAGCGTCGCCGACCTGCGCGAGCGGTGCTTCGGCGAGCTGGCAGTCGACGCGGGGTTCGATCGGGACGCCGGCGTCGCCGTCGCGGAGGCGTTCGCCGCCGAGCGCGACCAGCGGGCGGTCGATCCGCTCTCGGGCGTTCCCGACGTCCTCGAGACGCTGGGTGAGGAGTATCGTCTCGGCCTCGTCACCAACGGCGACCCCGAGATGCAACGCGAGAAACTCGACGCCATCGGCCTCACCGACGCGTTCGAGACGACGGTCTTTGCGGGGTACGACACGGCGCCGAAGCCCGATCCGGAGCCGTTCGGGCGGGCGCTCGCGGCCCTCGAGACGGATCCGGAGCGCGCGGTGTACGTCGGGAACTCCCTCTCGAGCGACGTCGCGGGTGCTCGAGCGGCCGGGATTCGATCAGTCTGGGTGCCCCCGGAGCCAGACGTTCCCGCGGAGACGACGCCCTGCCCGGACTACACGCTCGAGTCGCTGGCGGATCTCGAACAGTCACCCTGGATCGAGTCGTAACGTCTGGCCCAGCAATTACCGGTCGTCGGTGGTTTCCAGTAGCGGGAGGAGCAGGGAGGCGAGGGCATCCGTCCCGCTGGCGGCAACCGACGCCTCGGGTCGCTCCTCGTCGCCCACGTACACCGTCTCGAACCCCTGCTCACGGGCCGGGACGATGTCGTGTTCGTACGTATCTCCGACGTAGAGGTACGCGTCTGCCGGCAAGCGCGCCTTCGCTTCCTCGAAAATCTCGGGATCGGGCTTTCGGGCACCCAGGTCGTTCGAAACGATGACTTCGTCGACGATCTCGTCGAGGCCGTGCTCCTCGATCTTGCGCCACTGCATGGGCCCGTCGCCGTTGGTGAGAATGCCCGTCCGATGCCGATCGGCGACGCTCTCGAGCAGGCGTCGGACCGCCGGGTCGATAGTCGTCGACGATGCCTCGAGGGCGACGTAGTCGGCGGCGAGCGACGGTGGATCACCCGAAACCCCGTAGCGATCACAGGCAGCTTCGAACGCCCGTTCGTAGGGATCCGGTTCGATCTCGGTAATGCCCTCGAGTACCTGATCGGAGAAGTACTCGGCCAGTTCCGGGGACGGGTCCTCGGAGAGGACGCCGGCGAGCAGGTCGTCGAACGGCGTCGTGTACTCGAGGAGCGTGCCGTCGAGGTCGAAGTAGACGGTCGTCGTCATGGCGAGACAAGGAGAGCGGTCGGGAAAGGTCGTTTCGGTTCGCGCGTACAATGCCCGGAGAGACGAACCGGGAGAGACACCGGAGAGATAAGTCGGTAAAGACAACGATCAGGACAGCCGCGCCGCCAGATCCGCCTCGGTGATGATGCCCACGGTCTGCCCCGCCTCGGTGATCATGACGGCCTTGTAGTGCTCGAGGAGGTTGCTAATCTCGTCGAGCGTCGCGTCCTTCGAAACGGTCGGAAAGCTCTCGGCCATGTGTTCGGCGACGGGTTCGTTGCGGTCGTCCTCATCCAGATGTACCAGTTCAGTCTGGCTGATCGATCCCACCGGAATTCCGTCCTGAATGACCGCCAGTTGCGAGTACGCCTCCCGTTCCATCTGGTGGGCGGCCTCGCTGACCGGATCGTCGGGGGCGACGCTGACCACGTCCTCGTGCATGAGGTCGTCCGCGCGAATGATGTCGCCTTCCGCGTCCTCGAGAGCGTTGACGATCCGACGCAGGGTCGAGAGTCGCGGGTCGACGTCGCCGCCCTCGATGCGGGCGATCAGTGGCTGGGAGACGTCGGCCCGGTTTGCCAGTTCGCTCTGGGTGAGTTCCAGTTCGTTCCGGCGCTGTCTGAGGTCCGTCGGCGTCGGCAGGTCCATACCGGCACATAACCGCGGGTTATAGAAATGTGTTTGGGTGGAACGGCCTCGAGAACCCGCCGTTGGGATCAGTCGTCGTCTTCGTCGAGTTCGAAGATTTCGACGACCGACAGTGGCACGTCCCGAAGCGCCCCGCCGATCTCGCTCTTTGCGATCCGGGAGGCGTGCTCCTCGCTGTCGGCGTTGAAGACGTCCATCTCGAGGGCGAGCCCGACGAGCGCGGTTTCGGCCGCGATGAACGCGGAGTCGAACGGTTCGCCACAGGCGGGACAGCCCGTCGCGCCGACCTCGACCTCGACGTACTCCATGTTCTCGTTGTTGAGTCGCTTTCCGGCTTCGCTGACGGCGACGCCGATTGCGTCGTCGATCGCTTCGACGTCGCGAACGAGCCACGCGGCTTCCATCGCGACGAGATAGTTGGCCATACTCCCTGGTCGGGCCCCGGGGTTTCCTGCTTTGCGGTTTGGCCGCGCTCCGATCGTCGTCGAAACTGAGCATCGAGCCGAGTGCTCGTACGGCCGATCATCGCGCACGGTTGGCCTACGTTGGCCATAAGTTATGGAAATTGCCCCGGTGAATTGGCGTCTGGATACCCATCCCTCGAGCGGAAACGCGGGTCAAGTTTCCCTCCCCACAACCGTACTTGAATCGCAAGACGACGCGGACTTCAAATCTTCCTGATTAATCATCAACTCGCTGTCGGGGCAACAAGGCTTATATATGCACCTGGTCTGACCATCGACCGAACGCCGATGATATCCCGCGCGTACCACGCGTCCCTGTTCGCACTGTACCAGTTGTGCATCGCAGCCGGCATCGTCATGATGCCGCTCGCGGTCGCCGCCCGCCAGGCCGGAATTTCGATCCCGGTCCACAAGGTCCTCGCCAGCGTTGGTGAGGCCTACGAGAACGCCCAGCCGGAGCCCTGAACGCAACCTTTTCTGTCCATACATACCTCGAACCTCGAACCTCGAGCCGTCGTGAACGGCCCGACCTCGAGCCGTCGTGAAGAACTGACTTCGAGCCACCGCGTTACACGACGCGGCGAAACCGGAACGAGGCACGGTGACCGCCGATGTTTTATACCCTGTCGGCCGTAACATGCGGATAATGCGAACGCCATCCCACGACTCCGAGTTCTCTCGCACCGTCGACCAGCTGGCGAACGAGCCCTCGCCGTACGAGCCGGAACTCGGCTCGCTCCCCCAGAACGGCCTCTCGCAGGCCGAACTGGACAACGTGAACAAGACGGGGACCACGACGATCGGCATCACGACGGCCGACGGCGTCGTCATCGCGACCGACATGCGCGCGAGCCTCGGCGGTCGCTTCGTCTCGAACAAGAACGTCCAGAAGGTCGAGCAGATTCACCCGACCGCTGCGCTCACGATGGTCGGCAGCGTCGGTGGTGCCCAGTCGTTCATCAAGAGCCTCCGTGCCGAGGTCAACCTCTACAGCGCCCGACGCGGCGATGAGATGAGCATCGACGCCCTCGCCACCCTCGCGGGCAACTTCGCCCGCGGCGGCCCGTTCTTCGCCATCCATCCCATTCTGGGCGGCGTCGACGCGGAAGGGAGCCACGTCTACAGCATCGACCCCGCCGGCGGCGTCATGGAGGACGACTACACCGTCACCGGCTCCGGCATGCAACTCGCCTACGGCCACCTCGAGCAGGCCTACGAGGAGGGCCTCTCGAACGACGAGGCGATGACCATCGCCGCCCGGAGTATCAAGTCCGCCGCCGAGCGCGACACTGGCTCCGGCAACGGCGTCTTCCTCTGTGAGATCACCGAGGACGGCGTCGAGATCCACGGGCACAACGACTTCGAAGAAGTCATCTGAACGACCGAATCCATCTTTCCGTCCTCGACGGGTTCGACCATCGCGTCTTTCCTGAGGCGTGCTGAACGTCTCTTCGAGTGGTCGTGTCGATCGATCCGTAACCCGAAGCCGATGCGACTCAGTACCCGTTGGCGACGTGCTCGAGCAGGATCGACTCCGTCCCCTCGTACAAACCGATGACGACGATTCGGTCTTCCGCTTCGACTGAGATCGTGTAGGTTACGCCGACCGAGGGATCGTCGTCGACTCGAACCGTCTCTCCGTTTCGTTCGATCCACAGACCGTCGAGGTGTTCGATCACGGTGATCGTAATCACGGCCTTGCCGTCCTCTTCGTCCAGGCTGAGGCCCGCCTGTGGTCCGGTATGGCGCGTCACGTCTGCTGGCGGTTCGAAATAGTTGAACGCCGTCGTCTCGATCCACCCCTCGTAGACGGCCACGCGATCGGTCGCCCACACCGACGTCTCGTTGTAGTACTCGAGTGGAAGCCACGATTCGATATGGGAGCGTACGCGCTCTTCGTGGAGCGTTTCCAGATCCTCGTATATCCAGGCGGTCGATAGCTCCGTGCGTCCGGCCCCAAACGACCAGGAAACGACGAACCCACCCGGTTCGTACGATGGTCGCCCGGTACTATCAGAAGCGAAACAAAATAAATACGAACTTTCCCCGCTCGGGACGATCGCTTCCTCGAGCACCTCCAGGAGCGTGCCGACGTCGTCGTGCGTCTCGGGAAGTGTGGCGCCTGACGCCCCTCCCGTTTCCAGGAGCGACCCAACCGACAACGTCGACGAATTAGCAGCGTTCTCGTCGATCAGCCCTGCTGTGGGCGCGACAACGAGGGTGGACGGACCGACGGCAACGGCCGAGTCCTCCAGCAGTATCTTATTGCCGTCCTGTACGGAGACGCCGTCGTACACTTCGTACGCTCCGTGGCTGCTCGCGTCGGCGTACCCCGCCGTTTCGATGGCGTCGGTGACGACACTCGGATCGAACGAACCGTAAAGAATCTCACCTACGTGTAGATTGAGGTACCGGTCCAACTCTTCACTCGAGATGCCGAGTGCACTGTACACTTCGACAGCCTTCTCGAGTTCTGCACGGTCGACGCTCGAGGCCGTGTCAGCCAGGTCGTAGGCGGCCTGTACGTCCAGTTCGAGGAATCCTGGAGTTTCGTCGTAATCGTAGGTATCCATCGCCGGCGTCCACTGGCGAAAGAGCGGTTCGTCACGTGCTTCAAATGTTTCCTCGGGCTCGTCGTCGTTGTTGGACTGGTCGTCGGTTTCGGACCCATCGTCATCGACGCCGTCGGTGTCAACGGTCGAATTCGAGCGTTCGTCGTTCGCGTCGCGGTCACCGTCTCGAGAATCGGACGTCAGACACCCCGCGACCGCGGTGACTCCACCGAGGGCTAGCGATTGCAACAACCGTCTTCGGCCAGCATCATTCATTACGATACGCTCCACTCTTGAATACAGGATGAAAAGTATCTCTGAATGATAAGATTGTCGGGCTGACCTGAATCAGTCCAGCGGACGGGTTGCCCTGGGCGTGTCCTCGAGGCGAATCGCGCGCCCCGTCTCGCTCGAGCGATAGATCGCGTCGATGACCCGCTGAACGGCCAGGGCCTCGTCGACCGTGTTGGCCGTCGCTTCCTCGCCCGCGGCAACCGTCTCGAGGAAGACCCGATCCTGTTCGTAGTGGCCGGTTACCGACGCGTCGCCGGTGAGCTGGGTGTCCGCGTAGTGGTCACAGCCCGCGATGCCGGCCTCGAGCAACTCGAGGTCCGAATCGCCGATTTCGAACCGTGCGCCAGCGTTGCTCCCCCGGACGTGGAACTCCTGGCTGGGGTCGCGGTTCGTCGCCCAGCCAGCCTCGAGGGTGATCGTTCGCCCGTCGGCACAGCGGATAAACGCGCTGACGGAATCGTCGACCTCGTAGGCCTCTGACTGCGCGTCCCAGTTGTTGCCAAAGCCGTCAGGGTCGGCGTACTCCTCCTGGGTGCCGAACGTGCTCCGGGCCGTACCGGAGACCTCGAGTACGTCCGGGAAGTCGAGCATGTAGAGCGCGAGGTCGATAGCGTGGACGCCGATGTCCAGTAACGCACCGCCCCCAGCGAGGTCGGGGTTCGTGAACCAGGAACCGGGGCCGGGAACGCCGCGCCGACGGATGTAGTTGGCTTCGACGTGGGTCAACCGGCCGAATCGGCCCTGGGCCTTGTACGCGTCGAACATCGCCGCCGACGCGGCGTGGCGGTTGTGGAATCCCACCATGCAGACCCCCTCGGCGCGCTCGGCCGCCTCGGCGATGCGTTCGGCGCTCTCGAGGGTGTGCCCGAGTGGCTTCTCGACTAAGACGTGGCGGCCGGCCTCGAGCGCGGCGACCGCGATTGGTTCGTGGAACTTGTTTGGCGTCGTGACGACGACGACCTCGACGCGCTCGTCCTCGAGCATGGCACCGTGAGAGTCGTACGTTTCGGCGCCGAACTCGGTACCGAACCGTTCGCGCTGTTCTGCCATAAGATCGACACCGGCGACGATATCGGCGCCCTCCTGACGCATGTTCGAGGCGTGAAGCTGCCCCATCCCACCGAGGCCAACGATACCAACGCCGATTCCGGTGCCGACTCCGGTCATCGAGTAACCCCCGATTTACCGGCTCGTGTTCGGGTAATGCCCGATTTCATCTGAAAACGAATGCGAAAGAACGCTCCCATAGAGAAACCCGGGGTGGCGATCAAAATAAGGGTTGTGACCCATATCGCCCATATATTCGTACCAGTTGAGTTCGAATTCTTGTCGGTGGCCGACACATGTCATCTTCTCTACCGCTAGTCCCAGCTTACGACCCCGTCAGCCGCCGCCGGGACCGCCCACGCTTTCAGTCTCGATGTCGAACCGCTTCACGATGGCCACTGTCACGATCTGGAACGAGTATCGACACGAACGGGAGAACGACGAGGTCGCCGCCGTCTATCCCGACGGGATCCACGCGACCATCGCCGACTTCCTCGAGGCCGATCACGAGGTGACCACGGCGACGCTCGACGAACCCGAACACGGGCTCACCTCGGACGTGCTCGAGACGACCGACGTCCTGCTCTGGTGGGGACACACAGCCCACGACGAGGTCGAGGACGAAATCGTCGACCGGGTCCAGGAACGCGTCCTCGAGGGGATGGGGCTGCTCGTGCTCCACTCCGGCCACTACTCGAAGGTCTTCAAGCGGCTCATGGGAACCACCTGTAGCCTCCAGTGGCGCGAGGACGACGGCCTGGAACGCCTGTGGGTCGTCGACCCCGGTCACCCGATCGCGGACGGCCTCGACGGGTGCATCGAACTCCCCGAGACGGAGATGTACGGCGAGCCCTTCGACGTACCTGAACCCGACCGCCTGGTCTTCACGAGCTGGTTCGAAGGCGGCGAGGTGTTTCGCAGCGGCTGCTGTTACCGGCGTGGGAGCGGGCGCATCTTCTACTTCCGGCCCGGTCACGAGACGATCCCGATCTACGAAAACGAGGACGTGCAGCGGGTGATCCGAAACGCCGTCGAGTGGGCCACGCCGAACGAGGGCGCCCCGCGGACGTTCGGCGAGCGAGACTGAGTCTGCGTTCGTCCTGGCCTGGACCCTTCTCGGACGCGGCCACGGTCTCGAGTTCGCCTGAATCGTGTTCTCGAGCTCGTACCTGATCTCCACCTCGACCTCGAGCGGCGCGTTTTTGCCGCCGGCGCGAGACGCTCGCGTATGGACGTACACGTAGTCGGTGACGACCCCGTTCGCGCGGCCGTCGTCGCCGCGTTCGACGACGTGGATTCGGTATCGGCCATCGACGCAACCCCCGACGATCTGAGCGACGCCCGATTCGCCGTCGTGAGCGACGTCGTCGGCGCCGAGACATTCGAGCGCGCGAACGCGGCCGCTCGTGAGGGGAATACGCCCTGGATCGCCGTCGAAGTCGGCGGCGTCGGTGGCCACCCGCTCGAGACGGTCGACGCCGCAATCTCGGGGTTCGCTGCCGACACGGCCTGCTTCTCGTGTCTCGAGGCGCGCGTCGAGTCGACGCTCGAGGACGGTAGCGACGAGAAACCGCGCGCAAACCGGAGCGCGGCCAGGCTCGCGGGGGCCATCGCCGGCCGGGAGTGCATTCGGCTGTTCAGCGGGGAGGAATCGACGATCGTCGGTCAGGTTCGTGAGGTTCCCCACGCCAGGCGACAGTTGCTTCCCGTTCCAGGCTGCGCGTGCCAGCCGTCGGAGCGGAATCGATCGCTCGACCTCGCGGACGACGAGTCCCTCGACCTCGAGGCGGCCGTCGGCCGGGCGGAGCTCGCCATCGACGAACGAGTCGGCATCGTCGAATCCATCGGCGAACTCGAGTCGTTCCCGGCTCCCTACTACCTCGCGACGGTGGCCGACACGACGGCCTACAGCGACGCGAGCGCGCCGACCCAGGCCGCCGGCGTCGCCATCGACTGGAACGCGGCGCTGATGAAGGCCGTCGGAGAAGGCCTCGAACGCTACTGTGCAGGGACCTACCGCGATGCAAACTTCGTTCACGCCAGCGAGGCCGACCTCGATCACGCCGTCTCGCCGACCGACCTCGTTCGGCCGGACTCGGCCCCCGAGTACGACTCCGGTGAGGAACGTCGATGGGTCGAAGGCGTCGACCTCGAGAGCGGCGAGTCCGTCCACCTTCCAGCGGCAGCGGTCCAGTTCCCCCAGCCCGGCGACTCGCTGGTGCCGTCGATCACGACCGGACTCGGCCTCGGGTCGTCGACGGTCGACGCGCTCCGCTCCGGGTTGACGGAGGTCGTCGAACGCGACGCCACGATGCTCGCGTGGTACTCCACGTTCGAACCGCTGGCCCTCGAAGTCGATGCCGAAGCCGAGGCCTACGAGACGCTCGCCAGGCGAGCGAGGAGCGAGGGACTCGAAACGACCCCGTTGCTTTGCTCGCAAGACGTGGACGTCCCCGTGGTCGCGGTCGCCGTCCATCGGGACCTGAACACCCCCACCGAGGAGTACGAAGAGCCATGGCCCCACTTCGCCGTCGGCTCGGCCGCCGGACTCGATGCCGGTGCCGCCGCGGCGGGCGCGCTCGAGGAGGCCCTCCAGAACTGGATGGAGCTCCGAGGGATGGGAGCAGACGAGGCCGAAAATGCGAGCGGCGCCATCGGCGAGTACGGATCGTTTCCCGACCGGGCCAGGGAGTTCGTCGACGTCGGCGACGCGCGGCGGGTTTCGGCCTCGTCCGTCGGCCCAGATCCCGTGCCAACCGGTGCGGGAAGACTCGAGGCGCTCCTCGAGCGCGTGATCGACACCGGACTGACGCCGTACGCCGCCCGACTCACGACGAGAGACGTCGAGCGGATCGGGTTCGAGGCCGTGCGCGTCGTCGTCCCCGAAGCCCAGCCGCTGTTCACGAGCGAGCCGTACTTCGCGCCTCGAGCCGAGACGGTTCCCGACGAACTTGGGTTCGAACCGCGGCTCGATCGGGCGTTTCACCCCTATCCGTAGTTCCGTATTGGGTCTCGGCGGCGCTGATCGAACGATCAGTCGACGGACGTATTTTCGGTCGAGTCGTCCTCGTTATCGGTCGAGCCCGACGTATTCTCGCTCGAGTCGTTCGCCTCCTCCTCGAGTTCCTCCTGCTCGGCCTCCGCTTCGTCCTCGTCCTCGATGATCTCGAGTTCGAGATCGTCGTCGTAAATCCGGATGCTCACGAGCTGAGTGTCCTCCGTGATCCGGCCGGTCTCGACGAGATCCTCGCCGGGGCCACCTTCCTCGCCGTCGTGTCCGTACCGGGTGACGCGAAACTGCTGCGGGCTTCGTTCGATGCGGCCGGTGACGGCCCGCTCGCCGGGGACCATGTTGATTCCATCGTCGTGCGTCTTGCGTCCGGTCTCGACTTCCTGGGCTTCGATCGCGACGTTGTACGAACGTTCGGCCTCGCTGAAGAGCTGTATCGGTACGTTCGGCTGGATTCCACCGCCAGTGAAGAACTCACCGAGACCCTGAAAACAGCCGGCGAGTCCGACGCTTGCGCCGACACCGATCGTCTGGAGGACGTTCCGACGGTTCACACCGCCGGCTAGGGAGTGGACTCTCCTAAGCGTGCTGATTCGTCGCCTCGAGTGTCACCCGGTCTTGTACACGCCTCGAGCGTCCGCGATCAGCGTGTCGTCCTCGCTGTAGACCTCGACGTCGACGACACCGACGTCCCCGCCACAGCGAACGACGTCGGCCTCGGCGTAGAGGTCGCCCGTGCCCGCCGAGAGGTAATCGATGCGCATGTCGATCGTCGGAACGGGCTGGTCGACCTCCGAGACGAGCGCCGCCCCGCCGACAGTGTCCGCCAGGGTGAACGTCACCCCGCCGTGGGCCATCAGCCGATCGGCGTTCCAGGACAGTTCCTCGCGCATCTCGAGGCGGCCTTCAGCGTGGCCGTCTGCGGCTTCGGTGACCTCGACGCCCAGCAGGTCGGCGAACGGCATCTCCTCGAAGAAAGACTCGATGTCCATACTCGAGGATGGTTCGGGATGGCGCATAAACGATGGGGATCGCGTGTGACCGTCGGGACTGTCGCGAACCGCTTTCGAGACGATTGCGAAACGATCGCGAAATCGAGACGGTCTCGAGGAGGAAAACTTACGGTATCACAGTATTTTGGATTGAGTATGTCTACGCGCGCACACTCCCGTGGCGGTGGCGGATTCGTCGCCGCGGTGAAAGTCGACCTGGCACGGCTCCACGGAGCGTGGATGGAGCTCGTCTTCCCGCGCCAGCGTGGCCGGGGCCACTCCGTCATGGGAAAGTGGAAACCGGAATCGCTCCCGCAGAAAGTGGGCTACTATCTCTGGAGTCTCGTCGGTGCCCTCGGCATTCTACTCGTGTATCCGTTCACCGTAATCGGTCTCGCGACCCGCTACTACGCGGCGAAACTCGACTCGACGCGAACCCGACTCGGCATCGTCGGCGTCACCGCCATCGCCCTGCTCGGCTGGGGCCTGTTGACCATCGCCTGGGGTGCGATGTCGTACATGGAGCAAGTCGACGTCCCGCTCGACGCCGTCTACGCCGTCGCCGCAGCGAGCGGCGTCGCGACGATCTCGACCGCACTCGCAGCCGCCTGCTCGAAATTCGGCGGGCGAGCACTTTCGGTGATCCTCGCCTACCCCTTCGCGATGACCGCCCTGTTCTTGCCCCCGGTCGTCGCCGCGCTCGTCACCCCCTCGCTCGAGCCCTACGTCCTCGAGCCCAGCTACGACCTCGCCGCGTGGCTCCTCGACACCGTCTTCGTCGTCGGGGACCTCAACCAGTACCTGCGGGACAACTACCAGCTCGAGGGCGCGGCCTACGCGGCCATGTGGCTCGGGTTCTCGTTCCCGATGGGGTGGTTCCTCGGGACGATGGTCTCACTGGCGAACGTCGTCCGGCCGTCGGGCGAGTAACCGAGTCCTCGCTATCCGGCAAATCCAGCAACCGACGAAAACTGGCGCGTCGTTTCGGTATTCTTAGGAATCTTCGCAACCGACGTTCGCATATGGCACTCGAGTTCGACCTCGTCAAGACCGTCGGTGCGTTCGTCGCGATCATTGCCGCCGGGACCGCAGCCCTCACGATGATGCCGGGCATGACGACTGGAACGATCCTGACGATGGTCATGCCGTCGATGGCGATCTTCGGTGCGATCATGCTAGCGATCGGCGTGAAACACGGCGAGTACCGGGCGATGCGCTGATCGAGTCACCCGTTTTGGAGCGTCTCTCGAGCGGTTCGGGCAGTGACTGTCACGTGATGAGAAAGAGAAAGTGACGGGTGTCAACCAGTAGGCTCGAGCGATGAATCTCGAGTTGTGAGTCTCGAATCGTGACGAACCCCGCCCCGACTCGTCGCTTCCGACCAGTCGCAACGGAGCGGGCGCTCACCACGAGCGTATTCTAAACGAAGTACTCGTCCGGACGGTCGGTGACGACGGTCCGGCGTCAGAACTTAGTTGCGGACGACGTTCGTCGCGCGGGGGCCTTTGGGGGCCTGTTCGATGTCGAATTCGATGTCTGTGCCTTCTTCGAGGTCCGGGCCGCCGACGTCTTCCATGTGGAAGAATACGTCATCGTCCGCGTCGTCCGTCGAAATGAAACCGTAGCCGCCTGTGTCGTTGAAGAAATCAACCTTTCCGTTTGCCATTGCAAACAAACGTTCACCCGGGACACGGATAACCCTTGCGAGGGTCGCGGTACCACGACGGTCGCTTCCGCCGTCTCCTACATGTAACCGAGGTCCCGCAACCGCTCCATCAGGTCCTCTTTGTCCTGGGCGCGACCGGCGCGTTCGGTCGTTCCCTCGAGGTCCTGGAGCCAGGCGGGGTCGTCCTCAGTCTTCTCGGTGCTGATCTCGCTCCCGAGCGAGCGGAAGCCTTCCCAGTACTTCGGCGAGACGGGGGTATCGCTAGGCTCGAGGTCGTTCGGCAGGTCGTCGGCGCTCTGCGGGACGTAGCCCTCGTCCGGGAATGCCTCGACGGTGTCCGGGACGACGAAGTTCCAGAACGCCTCCCAGACGGCCGCCTCGTCGAACTGGAGAATGGGCTGAACGCGGTCGTGGGGCGGGTAGATATCCGGGTCGTGGCGCGGCGAGAAGAACGTCTCGTCGGCGCGGGCCTCCTGTTCGTCCCAGCGGACGCCTGAGAGGATGCCGTCGATGTCGTACTCCTCGAGCGCGTCGTTCAGCGCGACTGTCTTCAGCAGGTGGTTGCCGGCGTAGGTGTCGAGCAGGAACGGGAACGTGTCCTCCTCGTACTCGAGGATGTTCTCGACGTGGTGCTGGTTGTGTTCGGACAGTTCGTCGATGGGAATGTCGTCACCCGGCTCGAGGTCGTTCGCCTCGACGTAGCTGCCGATGTCCTCGTTTCGCGCGTAGATGACCTCGAGGTCCCACTCGTCGGCCCAGTGGTCGACGAAGTCGTGGATCGCCTCGAAGTGCTGGTAGTGGTCGATGAAGATCGCCGGGGGTACTTCGAGGTCGTAGCGGTCCGCGACCTCCTTGACGAAGTACAGGACGAGCGTCGAGTCCTTGCCGCCGGTCCACATCACGGCCGGGTTCTCGTACTGCTCGAGACCCTGTCGGGTGACTTCGATGGCCTTCTCGATCTTGTCCTGGATCTGCGGGTAGTCCTCGGGGTCCTCGTCGGTGCCGTCCTCGTAATCGACGTCGACGTACGTTGGGAAATCGTCGGGCATACGGTGTAATTACATATAATTACGAGGCTTAAAGTCCTTACGCCGGCGGAACGTGCTGTCGCCGCCGTTCGGTCGTCACGCGGGAAGTGCTAGCACATTTTGGCGGTCGAACCCGATCGTTCGATCGGAGTGGGTGTTACTTCGTGAATAGGACCGACGACGTACCCGTTTCGACGATCTGTACTTGATGGTCGCGTCTGTTCACGCCGGTTCTTATGCCGTCTCAACCACAACCGGACATCGACAATGACCCAGCGGCCGCCGTCACCGCAGACGCCGGCATCGAAGCCGTCAGTCGTTCCGACCGGCGACTCGTCTCCCCAGGATAGAGCCGTGCTAACGACCCCACAACTCGCCGATCGACTGGAAGAACAGATCGGCTACCGGCTCGACGAGATGGCCCTCGAGCGGGTGCTCATCGAACTCGACCGCCACGGTTACGTCGAGTGGGAGGGGGTCACCCGCGTCGGCGATTACGTGTGGAACCTCTCGGAGTCGTCCGAGCGTGTCGCCGACGCGATCGCGAAAATCGTAATCTGCCGCCTGGAGGGGTGGCTCGAGAGTAGCGGTCGGTGACGAACGCGCCGCTCCGCTCATCGTTTCGAAGTCCTACTGTCGAGTCCTCGAGACCTGCTCTAATCGCGGCACAATCGTCACACTGACGAATCGTGTCGAAACCGTCCCCTCAGTCGCTGATGAACTTGTTGTCCCGCCAGTTGACCCCGCTCGAGGCCGACTTGCGCTCGCGCGGTCCCTCGACGACCTCGACGTCGGCGGGTCTGGCCTCGCCGTCGACGATCCGGGTCGCCTCGAGGTCGCCGTCGCGCTCGGAAATCGCCGTCAGCGTCCCCTTCTCGGTCTGGAGGGCGATGTCACAGAGGACCTGGAACATCTCGTACTGCAGGAGCGAGTTCTGGAGTACCGTCTCGCGGTCGCCCTTGAACGCCGCGAACTCGACGAGTTCCGACTCGATCTCCTCTTCCTCGTCTTCGTCCCAGCGGAACGAGTTCTGTCGGCGTTCCTCCGGATCCTCTTCGTAGACGCGGTTCTCCGTGACGCTGGCTTTCAACTGGGCCGTCGGCGTGTACTTGCTGACCGTCTCGTCGTTGGAGACGGCTTTGAGAATGAGGGTGTTGTTTCGGCGGGTGAGCTCGACGTCGGTGACGCCGTCGGGGTAGGTCGCCGTCTCGAGGTGCTCTTCGAGGTCCTCGAGCGGGAGTTCGAGCGTGGAGTGGAGCCGATACACGTGTCTGGATTCCTCTGTTGACATATCTGGAAGGGGGTGGGCGATAGTCGTCTGGTTCCTAGTACGGTCGCTCCCCATATATGACCTGCTATTATCTCCCCGGGTGACGTATTGGAATTCATATGGGTGTTCGCGAACAGGTCGCCGCAGAGCTCGCCGACGGCGGCCCCGCCGGGTGGTCACGATTCGGGGTGCTCGTTCAGGGACTCGCCTGGAGCGTCGTCTCGAGTTCGCCGCGCTCGTCGAGTTCGGCCAGGACGTCCGACCCGCCGACGAACTCGCCGTCGACGTAGGTCTGTGGGATCGTCTCCCAGCCGCTGTGTTCCGAGAGCGCCTCCCGGAACTCGGGCAAGGATTCGAGTACGTCTACCGTCTCGATATCGCTTCGGTGCTTGCCGATCAACTCGAGGGCGCGCTGGGAGTACCCACACTGGGGCATGAGTTCGTTGCCCTTCATGAAGAGAACGACGTCGTTCTCGTCGAGGGTGGTTTCGACGATCTCGTCGACCTCCGCTTGCTCGAGGCTGCTTTCTGGCTGAAACGTCATAGGGGACCATAGGGGCGTGGGATGGAAAGCGTTTGCGCCGTACGGATGGCGTCGGACTCCTTCCCAACACTATAGTAAATATAGTATTAGAACCCGCGTTCGGACGAAAACGGACTACCCGAGGACGAAACGAAGCGTCGGGCGGGGAGTCACTCGTCCGTGTCTTTCCCGACGCTGATGACCTGCAACAGGGAGTAGACGGGGACGCCGTCGAGTTCGTCGACGCCCTGCTTGTCCGCGAGGACGACGCATGCGAGTGGTTCGCCGCCTTCTTTCCGAATGGCGTCGATGGTCTCGCGCATGGTCGTCCCGCTGGTGACCGTGTCGTCGACGACGTAACACTCCCGGCCCCGAATCGTCGCGAAGTTTCGGGAGAAGGTCCCGCCGAGTTCGTCGATGTCGCCCTCCTCCCACTGGTGTTTCGCTGGCGTGTACGTTCCCAGGTCGGTCTCGAGTTCGTGGGCGACCAGCGCGGCGATGGGGCCGCCGGCCTTCTCGATACCGATCGTCAGATCGACGTCTTCGCCGTGTTTGGCGAGCAGGTCTGCCATCGCGCTGGCGACGTAGCCCATCCGCTTCGAGTCCCGACCGATGGCCGACCAGTCGACGTGTATGTCCGCCGATCCGGCGGTATCGGCCGTCTCGGGGGCCGACGGTTGCGGTGCGGTGCCGCTACGTTCGACCAGCCAGCTCGCCGTCTCGCGGGAGACGTTCAACTCGTCTGCGATCTCGCCCTTCGAGAGGCCGCGCTCGGCGAGGTCGGCCGCACTCTCGATCAGGTCGTCGACGTTCTTCATATACGATCGAATTCGACCGCCGTTTTTATAGTCGTGTCGTCGTCGACGAATGCCGCCTCGAAGGCGTCGACGTCGTAAATCCCGGTCACGAGGTCGTCCAGGAACGACGACGGTAGCTGCGTGAGCGTGTCGATGGCGGCCTCGAAGTGGCCGCGGTTGGCGTTGACGCTCCCGACGAGCGCCTTGTTGTGGAGCACGAACTCCTCGTGAAGCGCGCCGCCGTCGATTTCGAACGTCCAGCTCGAGGGGACGCCGAGCAGGGCGCCGACGCCGTTGGGCGCGAGCGCCTCGATCGTCTCGAACGCGTGCGGGGCGTACCCCGTCGCCTCGTAGATGAAGTCCATTCCCTCGTACGTGTCGGGCACCTCGGATACCGGCGTCTCGCGCGAGTCCACGTACGTCGCTCCGAGGGACTCGACGATGTCGATCGTTGGGTCCGGCCGATCACGCCGGCCGAGGCAGTACGTGCGATCGAACTCGAGAGTTTTCGCGAGCATGGCGACGGTCAGGAGGCCAAGCGAGCCGTTGCCGAGGACCATCGCGGATTCCGGCTGCCAGTCGAACGCCGACCGGCTGGCGACGGCGTGTTCGATGGCCTTCTCGGAGATGGTGATCGGTTCGACGAGGAACCCCAGCGGCGCGAGTTCCGCCGGGATCGGAACCAGGTACTGGGCGGGGCTGGTAAAGTACTCCGCCATGAACCCGTGAGCGCCGACGATGCCGCGCTCGTGGTACTCGCCCTCGGGTGCCATATCGGGATAGCCCGACTCGAAGTAGCGATTCGACCCGTTCGGCGGCCGTCGAACCGTCGGGACGACGATCTGTCCCTCCTCGAGGTCGGTCCCGTTCGCGTCCTCGACGACGCCGACGGCTTCGTGGCCCAGCACGAGGTGGACCTCGCCCTCGGGGACGCCGCCGTGTTCGCCCGCGATGACCTCGTGATCGGTCCCGTCCACGCCGACGCGGAGCGTTCGAACGAGGGCTTCGCCGTCAGCCGGGTCGGGAACCGGCTTCTCGAGCATCACTGGCTCGCCGGAGCCCGGCTCGACTGCGATCGTTTTCATACCGATCCTTCGTCCCCCGACGACTAAAAGTTTATTCTATCTCGAGTAAAGATCGCAGGGGCCGCCAGAGAGCGACTGCTGTCGTGCCAGCAGAGACGACTGCCGTTGCGCCGACGGAACGGTCACTGTTACCCCAATGAACGGCCACCGTTGCGCCAGCGGAAACGATTAACCCGCCGCCGCACCATGCCGTGACATGGAACGATACGACCTCGTCTACCGACTCTACGACGAGTTCGACACGAAGACGCTCCGGGAGTACCAGGAGTTCGTCGACGTCTTCCCGCCGATCGACTCTCGGGTGGCCCTCGAGCACTGGCAAGACGCGAGCGAAGAACTCGAGTCCCGAAAAGACGAGATTCGCTCGTCGTTCGCCGCCGGCGAGACGCTTGCCGAAGTCGCCTCGCGAACCACGCGCGACCAGGCGTTCACGGCGCTCGACCTCGAAGCGAAGTACGGCCGGGCGGTGAACGTCCTCGTGCTCGACGTCGACGAGACGCTTCGCTCCGCGGGCGGCACGGACAATGAGATTCCGCGTGATACCCTCCACGTGCTCACGGAGTTTCACGAGGCGGGACTCCCGATCGTCATCTGCACTGGCCAGACCCTCGAGAACGTCAAGGGGTTTGCCATCCAGGGGCTGGGCAGCGAGATCGTCCATTCGGGAAACCTCTCGATCGTCTACGAGACAGGCAACGGCGTCTTCACGCCGGGCCACGGCGCCGACACCAAGCAACTGCTCTACGAGGACCTCGATGCGGAGATTCGCGACGTCTTCGACGACGTTCGCGCGCGCGTCCTCCCCGACGCCCCCGAGAACCTCCGCCGGGGCTGTCACCTGCAGGGCAACGAGTTCAACGTGACGATGAAACCGAACTACGAGACCGGATCGAGTCGGGCCCGCGAGATCATCGACGATGCGCTCGTGTACATGATCGACCTGCTGGGCGGGGCCGTCGCCGAGGCGGTGAGCTGGAACGGGGCCGAGACAACTGAATCGCCCGACGGAGGCACCACTGAAGCGGGCGACGAAGGCGCCACCGAGCCAGCCGACTACGCTCGCGCGTTCTACGCCGCAGAAGACCCCGAGATCAGGAGCGTCCTCGAGCAGTGCGGCGCCTACCCCGACGTCGACCGCTCGAGCGTGCCCGACGCGCTCGCGGACGTCTTCGAGCGCATCGACGTCGCCTACTATGAGGCCGACGCGGCCGAGATCGGCAGTCTCGAACTCGACAAGGTCGCCGGCGTCGAGCGCGCGCTCTCGGTCCTGGACGTCGAGGATCCGTTCGCGCTCGTCATGGGCGACTCGAAGAGCGACCTGCGCGTGATGGAGTGGGTCGCGAGGAACGACGCCGGCATCGCCGCCGCGCCGGAGCACGCCTCGGAGGACGTCCTCGAGCACGTCCTCGGGTCGGACGAACTCGTCTTCGACCGCGGCAAGAGCGTCGACGTCCTGCGGACGGTGTACGCGCTCAACAGGTTCGCCCGCCTCGAGCGCTGACCGGTCGGTGGGACGGACCGTCTCGAAACCGTGAAAAAGTGGTTTTCACTCGCGTCGTGACGTGATCGTATGCGACGTCGAACACTGCTGGCCGGCCTGGGGAGCGCGGGTGCGGCCACCGGCGTAGTGGGTGCCAGCGACGGTGAGTGCGAGTCTCGAGACCAGGACGGGGACGATTCCGTGGATCAGAACGAAGACCTGCCGGACTCGATCGGGATCGACATCGACATCGAAACCCTCGAGGGCGAGTGTCTGAGCGACGGGACGGGAGCCTATCCAGCGGTGTGGTTGCTCGAAGGCGGATTGCAGGTCGAGACGGCGCTCCAGACGCCGTCGCCGTGTCACGAGGTCGTCCTCGAGTCGGCGGCCGTTCGCGAGCGCGGTGGCGACGACTGTCCGGACGACGAGGGTGGCCAGGTCGATGGCAACGATGACGATGGCGACGGCGATAGGAACCCGGACCGGAGCACGACCGAACTGGTCGTTCGTCTCCGTCCCGGCGAACCGGTCGACGAGGCCTGTATCCAGTGCGTCGGTGCCGTGAGTTACTGCCTGTCGGTTACGTTTGCCGATCCCGGTGCTCGCCCCGACGCGTTCAGGTTGGTCCACGAATCGTTCGCTGATCCCCGGACAGTTCTGAGCCTCGAGTGGCCGGCCGTAAGCGACGAGGGCGACGGTAACGGTGTGAAGAACGATGGAAGTTCGGACGACGAATAGGGTAGAGACGACGATAACGACGAAAACGATCGCTACATTAGTGCTCGACGAACTCGAGCAGGATTCCGCCTGTATCCCGGGGATGCAGGAACGCCACGTCGTGGCCCCAGGCGCCGGGCCGTGGTTCGTCGTCGATACACTCGATGCCGAGGTCCCGAGCGCGCTCGAGGGCCGCCGCCGCGTCGTCGGTCTCGACCGCGAGGTGGTGGATTCCGGGGCCGTTTCGCTCGAGGTACGTCGCGATGGTGCCCTCCTCCTGGGGCTCAAGCAGCTCGAAATAGCCGTTCTCGAACGCCAGGAAGACGACGGTCATCCCATCGAACGTCTCCTCGTGGACGATTTCGACGTCGAAAAGGTCAGCGTACAGGTCGGCCAGCGCCTGGGCGTCCTCGGTCGCGATTCCCGCGTGGTCGAAGCGCATCATGCCTCGAGATGAACCGACCAGCGTCGTCAGTGTTCCGCTCGAGTTGCGGTTCGCGAAATCGCTGTGCAGACGCCGTGACGGGCGCTACATCGCGAACGCGAGGGGCGACCGAATCCAAAGGTGTTAGTAGGAAAACAACAGATACTTGATCGAATGCAGATTACTACCACCGAAACCGTTCCGGACGGTGAAATCGACGAAGTCCTCGGCGTGGCCCGCGGGAACACCGTGGAAGCCAGAAACGTCGGCCGCGACATCACCCAGGGCATTCGCAACATCTTCGGCGGCGAGCTCAAGGCCTACTCCGAACTGCTCTCGAAAGCGCGTGACGAGGCCGTCGACCGCATGGAAGCCGACGCCGAACGTATGGGGGCCGACGCAGTCGTCAACGTCCGTCTCGAGACCTCCCAAATTACCGACGGTGGCTCGGAGGTCATGGCCTACGGGACGGCCGTTCGGCTTCGGTGACGGTCTCGGTTCCTCTTCCGCTCACTCGCTCGGACACTCGCCGAATTACGACCCGTCGTCGTCCCCACCCCCGCCCTCGTCTTCCATCGCGAACGCCGGCGCTTCTCCCGAAATCTCGAACACCTCGCGCATCTCCTCCTCGGAGAGTTCGAAGTCGAAGCAGTCGGCGTTCGCTTCCACGTGATCGCGACTCGCCGCCTTCGGAATCGCGACCACCGACGGCTGCTGAAGCAGCCACCGTAGTGCGACCTGCGCCGCCGACTTGCCGTGTCGCTCGCCGATGGACTCGAGGCGCTCGTCGTCGGCGACGTCTCCCCTCGCCAGTGGCGAGTAGGCCGTGAGCGAGACGCCCGCCTCGAGGCAGTACTCGAGCAACGCGTCCTGGCGGTTGAACGGGTTGTACTTCACCTGGTTCGTGACGATGGGCGTCTCCGACCGGTCGACGGCCTCCTCGAGTTGCGGGACCGAGAAGTTGCTGACGCCGACGTGGTCGACGACGCCCTCGTCCTGGAGGTAGTTCATCGCGTCGAGGGTGATCTCGAGGGGCACCTCGTCGCTCGGCGCGTGCAACAACAGGAGGTCGATCGTCTCGATCCCCAGTCGGTCACAACTCCCTCGCGCCGACTCGAGCGCGTCGTCGAAGGCCGCATCTTCGGGATCGATCTTCGTGACGACGAACACCTCGTCGCGGGGGACCTCCGCGCGCTCGAGGCCGTCGCCGACGGCCGATTCGTTGTCGTACATCGTCGCCGTGTCGAGGTGGCGGTAGCCGGCCTCGAGGGCCCATTCGACGGCTCGCGAGCAGTCTTCGCCGGTGATCCGGGCAGTGCCGAAGCCGAGGGCGGGGATCGACGCATCGCCGGCCGAAACGGTCGAGTCGATGGTCAGTTGCGACATGGTAGCCGGTCACCCTTCCGGGTTAAGAAACGGGGGCTTCGACTAGCCGGCCCGGCAGTTGCGTGCTCGATTCAGACAGACGGTGTTCAGCGAGCGGTTGGCGAGTGGCCGACAGGTGTTCGGCAGGCGAGCATCCGACGAGTGCCGTCGAGCAGCACGCTAGCGACCGGCGAGTGACCGTGTCACGTCCAGAACAGAAACTTGCTGCTACCCTCTCACACCGCGCTGCCCGGTGTGTACTCCCCGAACTCCTCGCGGAAGACGTTACAGATCTCCCCGACCGTCGCGTACGCCTTCACCGCGTCGACGATGACCGGCATGAGATTCTCGTCGCCCCGCGCGGCCTCCCGCAGGGCCTCGAGCGCCGCCTCGACGGCCTCCTCGTCTCGCTCCTCACGGACGGACTCGAGGCTTCGGATCTGCCGGCGCTCGTCCTCTTCGGTGACCTCCTGGACGTCCATCTCGGGGTCTTCGTCGACCTCGAACTCGTTGACGCCGACGATGATGCGTTCGCCGTCTTCGATCTCGCGCTGGCGGTCGAACGCGGTGTCCTGGATCTGGCGCTGGACCCACTGCTGTTCGATCGCTCGCCGCATCCCGCCGCGCTCGTCGACCTCCTCGAGGAGGTCGTAGGCCTCGGATTCGACCTCGTCGGTGAGGTGCTCGACGTAGTAACTGCCCGCGAGCGGGTCGACGGTATCCGCCGCGCCGGACTCGTGGGCGAGGATCTGCTGGGTTCGGAGGGCGGTCCGGACCGATTTTTCGGTCGGCAGGGCGAGCGCCTCGTCTTTGCCATTCGTGTGGAGGCTCTGGGTCCCTCCCAGCACTGCCGCCAGCGCCTGGTAGGCCACCCGGACGACGTTGTTCTCGATCTGCTGGGCGGTGAGCATCGAGCCCGCCGTCTGGGTGTGGAACTTCAATTGCTTCGACTTGGGATTTTGCGCGTCGAATCGCTCCTCCATCAGGTCGTGCCACATTCGCCGTGCGGCGCGGAACTTCGCGACTTCCTCGAAGATGTTGTTGTGGCCGTTGAAGAAGAAGGAGAGCTGCGGGGCGAAGTCGTCGACGTCCAGGCCGGCGTCGATGGCGGCCTCGACGTACTCGAGGCCGTTGCCCAGCGTAAAGGCGAGTTCCTGAGCGGCGGTCGAGCCAGCCTCGCGGATGTGATAGCCCGAGATGGAGATGGTGTTGAACTTGGGCACTTCTCCGGCGCAGAACTCGAAGATGTCCGTAATGATCCGCATCGACGGCTCGGGCGGGTAGATGTAGGTGTTCCGGGCGATGTACTCCTTGAGGAGGTCGTTCTGGATGGTTCCCCTGAGTTCGGCGCGGTCGACGCCCTGGCGGTCCCCCACGGCGATGTACATCGCCAGCAGGACCGACGCGGGCGCGTTGATCGTCATACTCGTCGAAACCTCGTCCAGAGGGATGCCGTCGAAGACTGTCTCCATGTCCTCGAGCGAGTCGATGGCGACGCCGGCCTTGCCGACCTCGCCAGCGGACATCTCGGCGTCCGAATCGTAGCCCATCTGGGTCGGCAGGTCGAACGCCATCGAGAGCCCGGTTTGGCCCTGATCTAGCAGGTAGTGGAACCGTTCGTTGGTGTCCTCCGGCGTCGAGAACCCGGCGTACTGGCGCATCGTCCACAGCCGCCCCCGGTAGCCCGTCGAGTAGACGCCGCGGGTGTAGGGCGCCTCCCCGGGGAAACCGAGGTCCTCCTGATACTCGAGGTCGGCGACGTCTGCCGGCGTGTACAGTCGGTCGACCTCCTGGCCGCCGGTGTCGGTCGTGAACGTCTCCTCGCGTTCACCGAAGCGGTCGATCACCGGTTCGACCTGCTCGTCGTGCCAGGTTTCTTTCCCTTCGCGGATCGCCTCGAGATCCTCGGCATCGAACATTATCGATGACGACGGTTTCATGTGGCTTGAAGGTTGACAAACGAGTCGGTCGACGGAAACGCAATGGGCCGCGTTCGTCGGGCGCTACGCTACGTTCTGGGCTCGGCCGCCTCGGCGTTTTGCTCCCGATTGCGATACTCCTCGAGGCGACGATCTTCTCTCGAACCCGACCCGAACAGCCGCTCGGTGAACGTTCGCTGGGACGGCCGTTCCGAGAGCAGCACCGATCCCTCGACGACGCGCGCAACGTCGATGTGAAGCGAGTCCCGGACGAGCCGAGAGAGCAGGCCACGCTCGGTCGCGCCCATCATGACGATCGTGGCGTCCAGGTCCCTGGCCGTGCGACAGATCGCCTGCTCGACGTCGCCCGAATCGTCGACGACGATTTCTGCATCGTCGAGTCCGTGATCGTTCGCCCAGTCGGAGAGGAACGCCTCGCCTGCTGCCCGATCGGCCGGGTCGTCGACGACGTGTAAGAGGGTGATCTCGGCGTCGGCACCGTTCTCGAGGGCCTGCGCGATTTCGGCGCTGAGGTCCGAATCGGGGCCGCCGGCGGTCGGGAGGAGCACCCGCGACGGATCGAGCCCGCGGTCTTTGATCACGAGGAAGTCCGTCGGAAGCCGATTCGTGAGTTCGTCGAGGTGGCTCTCGGCGCGGGCGGAGGTCCACAGCTGGTCCTGTCCCCACCCCATGAGCACGAGGTCGGGGCGGGTCCGCCTGGCCCGGTCGAAGATCTCCTCGAACGACCGGGGAGAGACGATGGTCGACGTCCCGAACTCGACGTCGTAGCCGTCGCCGATTCGGCGAATGTCCTCAAGCAGGCGGTCTGACTCGCGGAGGATTCGGTCGTGATGGCCGCTACTGTCCGCGACGTGCTGGGGGGCCTGGACGATGTGGACGACGTGGACCTGTCCCTTCTCTTTCGTTTCCGCCAGCGCGCAGGCAAACTCGACGAGCTGGGATTCGGTTCGCGGGTTGGCGATGGGAACGAGGATTCGATAGGAGTCCTCGTCGCGAACGATCGTCTCGACGGTGTCGACGACTGGGACGTAGGTACGCCCCGAGAGCGAGCCGAGGAGCCACTCCCGGATGGTGAGTCGCCTGGTGTTCTCGTACCGGTCGATGTCGAGTCGCCGCTCGCTGGTCTGGTAGTAGTTGACGACGGTGACGAGCAGGACGCCGCCGAGGGTGTTTCCGAGCAACACCGGGATCACGAACTGGGTCATCGCCGGAAATATCACCCCAACGTCACCGAGGGCGAGGGTGAGGTACACCACCTCGGTGAACGAGACGACGACGTGGAACAGATTGCCAAGCGGGATCATCAGAAAGGCCAGATAGACGACGAGCAACCGCGAGGCGGTGTCGCGGACGGCGAAGTTGATCCAGACGACGCCCGCGACGACCAGTCCGGCGAACGTCCCTTTGAAGAAGAGACTCGTCGCCGGAGTTTCGATCCCCTTCTCGGCGAGGTAGACCGCCATCTCCGCCGATGGCGCGTCGAAGACGCCGCCGTAGGCGAGAGCCACCGCCCCGAGCGCGCCGCCGGCGAAGTTTCCGGCGAGGACGATCACCCAGTGGCGAAGCAACGTCGGGACTGACGAGAGGCGCTCGAGGACCAGCGCGACCGGCGGCAGGGTGTTCTCGGTGTAGAGCTGGTAGCCGCCGATGATGATGTAGATGAACCCCAGCGGGTAGAGCAGGGCGGCGACGATCTCGCTGTCGGTCTTCGTCGACATCGAGGCGTATATCAGGAATGTGAGCGTGATCGCGAAGCCGCCGGCGAGCGCGCTGAAGAAGAGTTCGCGCGTTCCAGACGTGATCTCGTGGTCGGCGTCAGCGACGACGCGCTGGAAGACTTCGTCGGACGAAAACCGGTCCGGCATGACCGTCCCGTACGCCGGCGCGCCGCTCTCAGCTCGCTGTGGAATTTCCACTGCGGAATCGTCGTCGTCGCTCATTGTCGACTTCCACTCACGGCAGGGCTAAGTGACTTTCTTCATCGGACGGCCGTACGGGGTTCGAGCGTCATCGACGCCCAGTGTCATACTTGTAGGTCGCCGTGTCCGGGTCGATACCGAAGTCCTCGGGGGATTCCTCCTCGCCGTCGCCGGGCTCCGGTTCGTTCGCCTCCTTGAACGCGTCCCGCAGCCGTTCGGGCATCTCGAACCCGTCGACGTCGATCGCGAGCGGGACCGCATCCGGATCGACGCCCTCCCGTTTGTCCGCCAGTCGCTCCTGTAACACGGCAGGGAGGGCCGATTCCTCGATGCGACTGAAGCCGAACTGCGCGAGGTAGGCCCCTTCTCCGGTGAGGGTGTAGACCGTTTCGAAGCCCTCGTCGCCGGCGTACTCGACGAGTCGTTCGACGACGTGGGCGCCGACGCCCTGGCTACGCCACTCCTCGAGGACGCCGATGCTCGTCAATTCGCAGACGTCGTCGGCGTCGTCGGGTTTGTGGATGCGGATACGGCCGAATCCCGCCTTCTCCCCCGACTCTTCGTCGATGGCGACCACGTAGTCGCGCGACCGGAACGCCGTGTCGTCGAGCCCCATCGCCTCGATGTGGTCGAGAAGCCAGACCTCTTCCCGGTTTTTCGCGTCCCGTACGTACATGATTCGAGCTAGGGCCGCCGCGGCCAAAAGCGTTTGTGGGGTACTGGCAGGTTTCGGCCCGTCTCGAGACGGTAACGTTCATGACACGGGACAGCAAACCGTGCCAGTGACATGGAAGGGGACCTGATCGACGAGGTGGTCCACGAACCCGACGAGGCGTTCGCCGAGTCCACCAACGTCCGGGCGTTCATGCGCGAGTACGGCATCGAGGACTACGACGACTTGATCGAGCGCACCACGACCGACCGGGGCGACGGCGAGAGCGGGGTCGAGTGGTTCTGGGACGAGCTCGTCGACTACCTCGGCATCGACTTCTACGCGGACTACGACCGGGTCCGGGACGACAGCGACGGCCCGCAGTTCACCGACTGGTATCCCGGCGGCGAACTCAACATCGCCCACAACACGGTCGACCGCCACGCCAACCTCGAGGCCGCGAACCGAAACCGGGTCGCCACCATCTGGGAGGGCGAAGGCGGCGAGGTCCGGGAGATCACCTACCACGAACTCCACCGACAGGCTAACAGGGTAGCGAACTACCTCGAGTCGGAGGGGATCGAAACCGGTGACACCGTCGGGCTGTACATGCCGATGGTGCCGGAAGTGGTGTCGATTCTGTACGGCTGTTTCAAAGTCGGCGCCATCGCCGTCCCCATCTTCTCGGGCTTCGGCGTCGACGCCGTCGCCACCCGCATCGAAGACGCCGAGTGTTCGGTGCTCTTTACGGGCGACGGCTTCCTTCGGCGAGGCAGTCCGATCACGCTCAAGGGGAGCGCCGACGACGCCATCGAAGAGGCGGGCCACGTCGAGCACACGGTCGTCTTCGATCGGCTGGGCTCGAGCTCGAACTCGAGTTCCGACGGCACAGGGAGCGGCGCCGGCGACGACGGCTCGACTGTCGACGTCGAAATCCCCTGGAACGACGCCCGGGACGCATGGTGGCACGACGCGGTCGAGAACCAGGACGACGAGTACGAGAGTAAATCCCTCCCGTCCGATCAGGAGTCGATGCTGCTGTACTCCTCGGGCACGACGGGAACGCCGAAGGGAATCGTCCACACGCACGCGGGCGTGCAAACGCAGTGTGCCAAGGAACTCCACTTCGGATTCGACCTCAAGCCCGCCGATCGGTTCTTCTGGGTCAGCGACATCGGCTGGATGATGGGGCCGTGGACACTGATCGGCGTCCACACCTTCGGCGGCACCGTCTTCATGTACGAGGGTGCCCCCGACTACCCGAACCCGGATCGCTTCTGGGAAATGATCGACCGCCACAAACTCACCCAGTTCGGCATCTCGCCGACCGCCATCCGCGCGCTTCGGAAACACGGCGACGAGTGGCTCGAGGGCCACGACCTCTCTTCGCTTCGAATTCTGGGCTCGACGGGCGAACCGTGGGACCCCGAGAGCTGGCAGTGGTTCTACGAGAACGTTGGCGGGAGCGAGGCGCCGATCGTCAACATCTCCGGAGGCACCGAGATCTGCGGCTGTTTCCTGATGCCGATGCCCGACCAACCACTCAAGCCGTGTACCCTGGGCGGCCCCGGCCTCGGCATGGACATCGACATCGTCGACCGCGACGGTAATTCGGTGAAAGACGATCACGAGCGCGGCTTCCTCGTCGCCCGCGATTCGTGCCCCTCCATGACCAAATCGCTGTGGAGCGGCGACGAGCGCTACCTCGAGGAGTACTGGTCCACCTTTGACGATCTGTGGGATCACGGCGACTGGGCCCAGCAGGACGAAGACGGCTTCTGGTTCCTCCACGGCCGGGCCGACGACGCGCTCAACGTGGCCGGCCGAAAGGTCGGCCCCGCCGAAATCGAGGGCGTGTTGATCGATCACGAGGCCGTCAATCAAGCGGCGGCGGTCGGCGTCCCCGACGACACGACCGGCACCGCAGTCGTCGCTTACGCCATCCTCGAGGACGGCGTCGAAGAGTCCGAGCAACTCCGCGAGGAACTGCGCGAACAGATCGGCGAAGAACACGGCAAACCGTTCCGACCCCGAGAAATCCTCTTCGTCGACGCCTTCCCGAAGACGCAGTCGGGCAAGATCATCCGCCGGGCGATCGAGGCCGCCTACACCGGCGAGGACCTCGGCGACCTCTCGAGTCTCGAGAATCCGGACGCGCTCGAGGCGCTCGAGGACGCCCGGTAGGGCGGTCAGGCTGCTCGAGATCGAGTTTCCGTTCTCCACGTCGCCAGACCGGTGAGCGCCGCACCCGCGAGACCGGCGACCCCGGCGGCGACGAACGCTGGCGTGTACGTCCCGAAGAGATCGTAGCTCGCGCCGGCCAGCGGCGGGGCGAGCAGTCCGGAGACCGCGAACGAGAGCGAGACGACGCCGAAGAGGGCGTTGGCGTCGTCGGGGCCGAACAGGTCGACGGTGAGCGGCGAGAGGAGTGCCCCGTTCCCGCCGTAGGCCGTGCCGAAGACGGCCGCGAAGGCGACGATCCCGGCCGGCGACGACAGCACGGGCAAGGCAAACATCGAGAGCGCCATCAGGATCGAACATCCGATGAACGTCCGACTCCGGCCGAGGCGGTCCGACGCGAATCCGATCGCCAGTCGCGAGGCGGCGGTCGTGGCGCCGATGATCGAGAGAGCGAGCGCGCCGATTCGCGCGTCGAGCCCGAGGTCAGTGACGTGAGCCACCAGGTGGACCAGCGTCACGTACAGGGTCCCGTAGATGAGTATCCAGCCGACGAGTACCAGGAGGAATCGGCGGCCGGTGGCGATCGACACGACGTCTCGAGCCTGCTCGAGCCACCCTCTCGACCGCGAGCGCGTCTCCGGGTAGCCGGCGGGAAATTCGCTCGCCGGAACCTCTCGCTCTCGCGGGTCGTCCTCGATCAATACGGTGGCAACGACGAGCAAGGCGACCAGCCCCGCGACGAGGGCGAGGTAGGCGCGCCGCCAGCCGTAGCGGGCGATGAGGAGCGTCGCGACGGGCGTGACGGCGACCATGCCGACGCCCAGGCCGGCACTGGCGATCCCGCTCGCAAAGCCGCGACGGCGCTCGAACCAGCGGGGAACGGTCGCGTACGAGACGACGTAGATCAGTCCCATGCCGAGAGCAGTGACGACGCCGTAGGCGAGGCCGAGCGTCAAGGTCGAGGTCGACTCGCTCGTCCAGAGCAACCCGAGCGCCAGCAGGACCACGCCAGCGCCCATGACTCGACTGACGCCGTAGCGGTCGGCAACGCCGCCGAAGAGCGCCGCACCGACGTAGATCATCAGGGTCTGTACGGAGAACACGAGCGACGTCGCCCCTCGAGAGAGATCGAAATCGCTCGCCAGCGGTTCGAAGAACACGCCGAAGGAGTACGAGACGCCGAAGATGACGAAGGTGCCGATGAAGCAGGCTGTCGTCACGACCCAGCCGTAGTAGTAGCCGCCATTCGTCGAACCTGGCCCCGTCACTGTCCCCGAATTGGTCGGTTCGACATATAAATATTTAATACAGTTACCAAATACCACGGATCATGGCAACACGAGCCAATGGTGACAGCGGAGGGGCAAACCGCGGTGGCGACTCGAAACCAGGACTCTTTGAACGGGCCGGGAAAGGGCTCGCGGACGTCGTCGAACGGTGGATGCCGAGTCCGTTCCTGTTTGCGATCCTCCTGTCGTACATCGTGTTCGTCGCCGGCATGGTTTTCGAGGGATCAGGTCCGCTCGAGATGACCACTTACTGGTTCGAGGGGTTCTGGGCGTTCCTCGCGTTCGCGATGCAGATGACGCTCATCCTGATGACGGGGTTCGTGCTCGCGTATCACCCGCGAGTGAACGCGTTGCTCAAAGGGTTGACCCAGCTCCCGAGTTCCGGGAAGCAAGCCGTCGTCCTCGTGGGCGTCTTCTCGATGGCCGTGGCGTGGATTCACTGGGGATTCAGCCTCATCCTCGGGGCGATTTTCGCTCGAGAGATGGGAAAGACGGCGCACCGGAACGGAATGCCGGTCCACTACCCGCTACTGTGTGTTGCGGGGTACATGGGCCTCGGCCTGACCTGGCACTGGGGACTATCGGCGTCGGCACCGCTATTGCTCAACACCCCCGAAAACGAGTTCATCGAGGGAGGCTACATCGACGGAATCGTCCCGGCCAGCGAGACCATCTTCAGCAGTTACGCCCTCTTGCTGACGGTTTCCTCGATCGTCGTCGCTGCCGCGTTCTTGTACCTGCTCGCGCCGGGGGCGGGGCGGACGCGCTCGATTACGGAATTCGTCGACGAGAAGAACCTGTTCGACGAGTCGGGGGCCGGTAGCGACACCGTTCCCGACGGCGGCATCGACACGTACGAGACGCCAGCGGAAAAGATCGACAACAGTCGCCTCCTCGGTGGGCTGATCGCTCTCGGTGGCGTGTTCATGGTCGGCTACCTCCTCGCGACCGAGGGACTCGACGCCTGGAACCTTAACCTCGTCAACTTCGCGTTCCTGTTCGCCGGTCTGCTCGTCTTCCTGCGTCCTGCTTACTACCGCGAACGGTTCGGCGAGGCGGCAGAAGCCGCCGCCGGCATCATCCTGCTGTTCCCGTTCTTCGCCGGTATCCAGGGGATGATGAACGCCTCCGGGCTCTCCTCGTCGATCGCCGAGGGGCTGTTCGCCATTTCGTCGCCCGAAACGTTCCCAATCATCGCGTGGATCGCCGGCGGCATCGTCAACCTCTTCGTGCCCTCCGGTGGCGGCGAGTGGATCGTCCTCGGTCCGTCGGTCGTCGAAGCGGCGCAGGGTCACAGTGTCCCCATCGGCCAGGCCACCATCGCCTACGCGGTTGGCGACGCGCACACGAACCTGTTCAACCCGTTCTGGGCGCTCCCACTGCTCGCAATCACGGGGATCAAGGCGCGAGAGATGTTCGGCTACGCGATCGCGATGATGCTCCTGCTCACGCCGTTCCTGGCGCTCGCGCTCACGTTCATCCCGTACTGACTCGAGACGACTGGGCCGAGCGAAACGGTATCTTCTCTTGAGTTCGAGACCGAGAACCGCGAGGTTGGCTCGAACGATCGGTGAGGAATTCGCCGCCCGACGAACCGGTCCCGTCCGACGACGAATCCACCGAGGCGGCGATGCCTGCTATCGACGGCACAACACGCTTCCGTGTCACTGCCCCACATACTGATGATCTGCTTCCAACTGGTACAGATGGAACCACGGAGGCAGATCGTGTATCGACTCGAGAGACAGCGAGCGAGTGAAGCGATCTCGAAGGCGACCACACGGACACGCGCGATCCCCAACAGACGCGATCCCCCACAGACACACCTTATCGCACCACGTGCGGGAACGGAGTGCGATACAATACTTTTCGTGGACCCCGACCGCATCGAGAGCGGTTGGTCTTCCCCGTCCAGGAACGGCGTGATCGACCGGACACGGCCGGAACGGGGGGACCCGAACCACCCGGTAGCCGATAGTATAAGAGACTCGAGTCCGACCCCACGTGTATGCGCCACGCACGGGGTCCCCTGCTCACGGTCGACGTGAGCGACCGGACCGCAACCACGACCGACATCGACGACGTGCTCGAGCGAACGGTCGGCGGCCGCGCGACCGCCACTGCCCTCGCTCACGACCGCATCCCGTTCGACGCCGATCCGTTCGGCCCCGAGAATCGCGCCTACCTCTCGACGGGGCCGCTCCAGCAGAGCCGAATGTCCTTCACCGGCCGGATGAACATGACCGGCCTCTCACCGCTGACAGACGGCCTGGTCTCGACCAACGCCGGCGGCTACCTCTCCCGGAACTTCGCGGGAACGGGAATCAGCGTCCTCGAGGTGGTCGGCGAGAGCGACGAGTTGCTCGCGGTTCACGTCACGGACGGCGATAGCGACGGCGAGGGCGGCGTCGAAGTCGCGTTCGAAGCAGTGCCCGAACTCGAGAACGCGCTCGTGCCCGAGGTATCCGACTATATGGACCGCACGCGAGACCTCGGCCCCGAACACTGCATCGCCATCGGTCCAGCCGGCGAGAACCTCGTGCGCTTCGCGAGCGTGATGACCTTCGACTCGCGGGCGTTCGGCCGCGGCGGCCTCGGTGCCGTGCTTGGGTCGAAGAACGTCAAGTGCGTCACGTTCGAGGGCGATTCCGCGCCCGACGTCGAGTTCCCGCCGGTCCAGATGGACGTTCACAGGGAAGCCGCCGAGTCCGACGACCTGATGAAACGCCAGGGGACGACTGGCGGCACCGAATTCATCAACGACAACTTCTCCCTGCCGACGCGGTACTTCCAGGATTACGAGTTCGAACACGTGGCCGACATCGGCGGCAACGCCGTCGAGGCGAAGAAGTACAAACGCGCGGCCTGTTCGGCCTGCGCCTACGGCTGTAAACTCCCGACCAGGGACGAGGAGACGGACCTCGAGACCGAGGGCCCGGAGTTCGAGACGGTCTACTCCTTTGGCTCCCTGCAGGGGATGGGCGACGTCGTCGACGTGATGAAGGGGAACGAACTCTGTGACACGCTGGGGATGGACACCATCTCCGCCGGCGTGACGGTCGCCGCCTACCTCGAGAGCGAGGACGCCTTCGGCGACGCCGACCTCGCCCACGAGATTACCGAGCAAATTGCCTACCGCGACGGAATCGGCGACGTCCTCGCCGAGGGCGTCCACCGCTGTCACGACGAGCTGGGCGTCGACGACTACACCGTCAAGGGGATGGAGTTCGCCGCTCACGACGGCCGCGTCCTCCACGGGCAGGGCCTTTCCTACGCGGTCGCCAACCGCGGCGGCGATCACATGTACGCCGGCATGTTGAGCCTGGAGTACAGCGGCGAACTCGACCCGGAGGGTACGCTCGGCAAGGCCGAGACACTGGTAGAAGAGGAGAACTCGTCGGCGTTTCGCGACACGGGAATCGTCTGCGCGTTCGGCGGCGACTACGTGACCGACGAGCGACTCGAGGAACTGTTCGACGCCGACTACGAGGACCTCATGGCAGTCGGCGCTCGCACCGTCGAGCGGGAGCGTCACTTCAACAACCAGCGCGGGTTCGGCGTCGAGGACGATCGGACTCCGTACGACCTGCCGGACCTCGAGGCCGCGGTGAGCGAGTACTACGAGGCTCGCGGCTGGAACGACGACGGGACGATTCCGGCGGGGCGAGTCGATTCGGTCGCTCCCGCCGCGGACTGACTGGGCCGGGTTCGGGTCGTAGTCGTCATCAACGTCTCGCTGTCAGCCGCCGTACACCGACGGCACGAGCCGATACACGTCGCCGTCCTCGAGTTCCGTCTCGAGGCCGTCGAGGTGTCTGACGTCCCGCGTGTTCTTCGTCACGACCGTCTTCCCGGCGAGGGATCCCTCCTCGTCGTCGAGCAGGCGGCCCTCGAGAGCCGGATAGGCGGCCTCGAGTTCGACGAGCAGGTCGCGGACGGTCTCGCCGTTCGGTTTCCACTCGGTCGTCGTCTCGCCGGTGTCCTCGCGAAACGGTCCGAAGAAGACGCACTCGAGTTGCACGTCTCGAGGGAGGGGCCGTTCGTTCTTGTACGTACGGGTTTCGTGCGTACGGATTTCGTATAGTGCGGGTTCTGGCGCTCGATCGTCCGATCGTAGCCGGGGCTACCGGATCGTAATCGGGACCATCGGGTCGTAGCCGTGACCGTCGGGTCGACGGGGCGGCGCCCTTTTAGTGATCTACGCGCAATGGAGTCTATGCGCCACGCGATGGAAGCGGCGACGGGAACGGTGCTGGCCGTCGGCACTGCATCCTGGCTCGGGGGCGTCGGCCCACCGGACGAATCCGCAAACGCCGAAAACGGACGGACGTGGGCTGGCGAAGACGGAATCCAGCGATCCGATTCCCCCGTTACCGTCTACGGCCCGGTTTCAGCCGTCGACGAGCGGCCGCCGGGACTCGAGTCGCTCGAAGCGGTCGATTGCGTCCTCACCGACGACGTCGAGACCGTTTCGGCCGCCTCCGCGACGCTCGAGGACGTGCCCGTGGTCGTCGGTCCACCAGTCGATCGATCGACCGCTCTCGACCGCGGTCGGAGCCGAGACGACGACCCGCTGGCGGCACACCTCGAGGCTGCACTCGACGCCGGGGCGAGCGACGTCGTCGACGTCACGACGGCCGACCACCCCGGTCTGCTCCGACGACGCCTCGCGGCCGTTCTCGAGCGCAAGCGAGCGACGACGGCTGCAGAAGAAGTGAACACGTGGTGCCGGACGTTGATCGAAACGTCACAGTCGCTATTTCTGGTCCTGGACGACGGTGGGGGAGTAACCTTTGCCGGGCCGTCGGCGTCCCACCTCGTCGGCGCCGACCCCGATGCACTCGTCGACCACCCCCTCGACGAACGGATTCACTACGACGACCGCGAATCGTTTTACCGGGCGTTCGAGGCCGTCCGCGAGGCAGACGCCGGCACGTCGAAAACCTGCGAGTATCGGTATCGACACACCGACGAAACCTGGCGCGTCCACGAGGCGGTCCTCACGAACCGACTCGAGGACTCGGCCGTAGACGGGATCGTCGTTTCGGCGCGAGACATCACGGACTACCGGCGGATCGAGCGAGAGTTGAACGAGTCGTTCGACCGTGTCACCGACGCGTTCTTTTCACTCGACACGGACGGAGAATTCACGTACCTCAACGACAGGGCCGAAGAGCTCCTCGAGACGTCGAAAGAGGCGGTCCTGGGTCGGTCGTTCGTCGACGTCTTCCCGGAGGCCGAGGGCGGTGACTTCCAGCGTGAGGCGATCGCAGCCCTCGAGTCACAGGAGGCGCGAACGATCGAGAGCTACTACGAACCGTTCGATCGGTGGATCGAAGCTCGAATGTATCCGTCACCGACGGGGCTGTCGATTTACTTCAGAGACGTGTCGAGACGAGTTCGGCGCGAACGGGCGCTCGTCGAGCGGTCCGAGCGGCTCCAGGTACTGGTCGAAAACGTCCCCGTCGTCCTGTTCGTCATCGACGACGACGGGACGTTCACCCTCTCGGAGGGGCGCGGTCTCGAGCGAATCGGGGTCGAACCCGGGGCGGTCGTCGGCCAGTCGATATACGACGTGTACGCGGAGCATCCGTCGGTCATCGGCGACGTCAACCGCGCACTTGGCGGCGAGTCGGTCCACAGCTTTCAGCGGATCAATAGTCGAATATTCGAGACGTGGTACCGACCGGTGGTCACCGGTGGGACGGTCGAGCGGATCATCGGAATTGGCGTCGACGTCACCGAACGACGGCAGTACGACGAAACGCTCAACACGCTGTATGAAGCGACCCAGCACCTGCTGACGGTCGAATCGAAACAGACCGCCTGTGAGTACATCGTCGACGTCGCCACCGACGTTTTGAACCTGGAAAACGTCGTCGTGTTTCGGTTCGACGATCGGGAGAACGAACTCGTTCCGGCCGCGTACACGACGGACCTCCTGACCGACATCGGTTCGCCACCCCGGTTTGGACCGAACGACAGCATCGTCTGGCAAACGTTCGTCGAGGGTGAAACGAACGTCTTCGACGACGTTCACACGTCGACACACGTCTACGACGAGGAGACCGCCGTCAGAAGCGGACTCTTCGTCCCGCTCGGCGAACACGGCGTGCTGGCGACGCTGTCGACCGAGGAGGGCCAGTTCACCGAGGAAACGACCGACCTCGCGCAGGTGTTCGGCGCGACTGCCGAAGCCGCCCTCGACCGGATCAGTCGAACCCAGCGACTCCACGAACGCGAACAGGAACTCAAACGCCAGAACGAGTACCTCGAGCGCCTGAACGAGGCGAGTTCCCTCCGCGAAGAGATCGAGTCGCTCCTGTTGCGTGCGGGCTCGAGGGACGAAATCGAGACCGGCCTCTGCGACCGGCTCATGGACCTCGACGACTGTTCGTACGTCTGGATCGGTGAACCGGACCCCGGCGGTAACGAGATACTGGCGCGTCACGAAGCGGGGTACGGCCGCGGCTATCTCGAGTCGGTGGCGGTGACGGCCATCGACGACCCGGCCGCCGAACCGACGGGTCGAACCGCTCGCACGCTCGAGCCGACGAACGTCGACAACGTCGCCCAGGACCTCCGTCACGGCGCCTGGCGAACTGAAGCCCTCTCGCGGGACTTCCAGAGCGTCTATGCCGTGCCACTCGTCTACGACGACTTCCTGTACGGCGTCTTGACGCTCTACAGTACGGACCGAACGGGGTTCGACGAACCGACCCGATCCGTCCTGGACGACCTCGGCGAGACCGTCGCCTACGCGATCAACGCCGTACAGCGAAAACAGGCCCTCTTGGGCGGTGCAACGACCGAAGTCGAACTCGAGGTAACGAGCGAGACGCCGCTGGCAGCCCTCTCGCGCGTCGCGGACGCCCGCGTCGAGCTCGAGGGGATTATTCAACAGGACGACGGCACATCGACCGTCTTCGCGAGCGTCGATTGTGACGTCGAACCCGACGTCCTGGACTCGATCGAGACGGTCACCGACGGAACGATCATCAGTCGAACCGACGACCGAACGGTGATCCAGCTCGAACTGACGGAGCCGTTCCTCGCCGCCGTCGTCGACAGTCACGGCGGTCTGCTCCGATCGTTTACGACCCACCCCGATACGGGAACGCGAACGACGCTGGAGATTCCGAACTCCGTCGCCGTCCGCGAGGTTCTCGCCGAGATGAACCGACGAGGACTCTCGGCGTCGATGGTTGCCCGTCGAGAGCGCACGGGCGAGAACGACCGCCTGGCCGGGGACTCGAGGACGCGCGAACGTGACCAGTTCCTGTCGCTGTTGACAGACCGCCAGCGGGAAGTCGTCCAGACCGCCTATCACGGCGGCTTCTTCGAGTGGCCGCGAGAGACCACGGGCGAGGAACTCGCCGAGTCGCTCGATATCTCGCCACCGGCGTTTCACAACCACGTGCGATCAGCCGAGCGAAAGCTCTTCACCGCCGTTTTCGACCACGAGTGGAGCAGGGTTAACTGATTAACCCCTTTCCCACGGCTCCATTACAAAGTTAACAGCCAGACTCTTTACCTACACCTGCAAACGGTCACCTGTCTTCCCATCTCTACGGGGGGTTAAATATACGATGACTGAAACATCTTCGCCACAAATTCGCACCGGAACGACTGAATCGTACTCGGTTCAATTCGATCGACTAGACGACGAACCGCTGAGCGTCACCGTCGCCGACGCCGTGGCGACGTTTACTGGACTCGACGTCACGGAACTCGACCCGCTTCACTACGCGATCGACGCCGACGCGCTCGAGCGCCTCTTCGAGCCCCGCGCGAATGGGCTTCGATCCGACGGAACAGTTTCGTTTGCATACAACGAGTGTCTCGTGACCGTCTCCGCTGGCGGCGAAATCGACGTCGAGTCACTCGACGACTGATTGGTTTTAGAGTTTCTCGAGTTGATGGGCCGGGAGCGACGCCGTCGTTCTTCGTGAGCGGGTACTGAGTAGCAAGTCGCGAATAGCGAATAACGTATAACGAATAACGAATGCCGAGAAGCGCGTAGCAAGTGACGAGAAACGAGTCGCGCCAGCAGTTAGCGGGCATCTGCCCACGCTCAAATATAGTGTGATATTAACACACTATATTGTATTCATTCCCCATAGGCAACGTCTTTATAGGACGTCTCGCTACGTGAGTCCATGTCATCAAAGACTCCCACGACCGAGACGATGAAAGACGTTAGCCACACCCCGCCAGCGGGACAGTCCGTCACGAACGTCTGGCACCGCGGGCGAGCGGACGACGAATCGGACGAGTAGAGTAACTGGCAGCTGTTCGCTGACCGGATTCCATTCTCGTTTCGAAAACGAAACCACAGCCTTCAGAGCGACCGCCGTCTCCCCTTCGGAATCATCGACCTGAGCTCGCCGTGCAGGTAGAGACCGACGCCGATCGGCTCGCGGTCGCCATCGACGTCGTGTGCGGCGATGAGATATCCCCAGTCGCCATCCCACTCGAGCGACTGGTCCTCGCCATCGGCGAACCGGGTCGCTTCCTCATTAGCGAGGTCGACGACGCATCGGGTGGCGTGACGCCCGAACCGCTGTACGAAATCCGTCGTCGGTTTCCAGTGTTCCTGCCGCGTTCGCAGGCAGGTCATCCCCAGGGCCTCGATTTCCGCCGGTGACGGGCTCTCCCCGCCGTAGATCCAGACTTTCCCGGCCCCTTTCTCCCAGAACGTGTGTTCCTCGAACATCTCCGGCGGGATGCCGAACCGGTCCTCGAAGTACTCGAGCACCGCTTCCCGCGAGGCCCGACCCTCGACGGTTCGGTCGGCGTCCGTCGCCGGGAGCCGATCGAACTGCTGGCCGACGTTCGCCTCGAGGTCGTCGGCCATCAGGCGCCCACCTCCAGTTTCGCGACGAAGAAGCCGCCGGTGTCGTTGTGGTGCGGGTAGATGCGGATCGCCCGCTCGAGGCTCGAGTCGTAGGTCTCGTCGTCCCACTCGGTGATGCCAGGGGCGTACTCGAGGTCGAGATCGACGTCAACGACGCGACAGTCCTCGGCATCGAGGACGTGCTGAACGACCGCTTCGTTCTCCTCCGGCGCAAACGTACACGTCGAGTAGACCACGGTTCCGCCTGGCCGAGTCGCCTGCACCGCTCGCCGGAGAATGCCCTTCTGAATGCCCGCCACCGAGTGTACGTGGTCCTCGGACCAGTCCTCGAGCGTCGTCGGGTTCTTTCGAATCGTCCCCTCACACGAACAGGGGGCGTCGACGAGCGCGTGATCGAACTGGTCGACGGCTAGCGGTGCGAACGAGAAATTTCGCGCGTCCTGGTGGGTGACCGCCAGCGACGTCGCGCCGAGACGCTCAGCATTGAATCGAAGCGCCGAGAGGCGACCGAGGTTGCTGTCGTTGGCGACGACCGTGCCCCGGTCGTCCATCAGCGCGGCCAGCTGGGTCGCCTTGCCGCCGGGGGCCGCGCAGGCGTCGAACACGGTCTCGCCAGGGTCGGGGTCGAGGACGACGGGCGGCACCGCAGAGACCTCCTCCTGGGTGTGGACGAACCCGTGAAACGAGGTCCACGTCGACCCCGGCGAGTCGGTCTCGAGGCGGAGAACCCGCGGATTCCACGCGGCCTGCTCGTACTCGATACCGTCGTGCTCGAGCGTCGCTATCGCTCGCTCCACGGATGCCTTGATCGTGTTCACTCGGACGGCGATTCCGAGCGGACGCTCACAGGCCGCCCGAAACGCCTCGAAGTCGTCGACGATCGACCGGTACCGCTCGAGTGGCTCCATTGAAACGTGATTCGAGGGCGCTTCGCTTGTGGGTTTCGAAGCGGTTGGCGCCACGAACTCGACAGCTGCAGGGTCGGCGCCACGGGATCGACGGCCGCGGGCGCCTGCTGCGGCCGGTTTTAAGTCGACGGACGGCGTCACCTCGTCTATGTCAGAGATTCGTAGACAGGGACCGGAAGCCGAACTCGAGGAGCCAGTGCTCGTCGAAGGATTTCCCGGCATCGGTCTCGTCGGGAAAATCGCAACCGACCACCTGATCGACCAGCTCGAGATGCGCTACTACGCGAGCGTCCACTGCGACGGACTCCCACGAATCGGGATCTACCGCGGCGGATCGACGACCATCCAGCCGCCCGTTCGTCTCTACGTCAGCGAGGACGAGGACGTCATCGCCCTCCAGAGCGACGTTCCCATCAGCACGCAGGCGCTCGAGTCGGTCGCCGGCTGTCTGACGAGCTGGGCGGTCGACTACGACGCGACCCCGGTGTACCTCAGCGGCCTGCCCTCCCAGCGCGACGAACCGCCTCAACTGTTCGGCGTCACGACCGGCGACGCCGACGCCGTCGACACCTACGGCATCGATAGCCCGACGGAGGACGGCGTCATCAGCGGTCCAACCGGCGCCCTGCTCAACCGGGCGGCCGAACTCGGGACCGATTCGTTCGGCCTCGTCGTCGAATGCAGCCCCCAGTTCCCCGATCCGGAGGCAGCAAGCGTCCTCCTCGAGGACGGCATCTGTCCCATCGCCGATGTCGAACTCGACGTCGAGGCATTGATCGAACGAGCTGGGGAAATCCAGGAACAGCGCCAGGCGTTCGCCGAACGGATGCGCGAGGTCGAATCCGCCGAGAGCACGCAGGCCCAGCCGTTGCGGATGTATCAGTAACCGACGCCTCCAGTCGGCCCGTCACGAGAGGTGGCACCCGCAAACCCAACGCCTTTTCGACTCGTCCGCTAGCGCTCGAGTATGGCTTCCGGCACCAATCTGACACCCGCTGACTGCCCTGCAGCGAACGGCATGCCCATGCTCGGCCTCGGCACCTGGCAGAACACCGATCCGGACCAGTGTGCGGACTCGGTTCGAACCGCCCTCGAGATGGGGTACCGCCACGTCGATACCGCACAGGGGTACGACAACGAGGAGTACGTCGGTCGAGGGATCGCCGACGCCGACGTTGACCGCGAGGACGTCTTCCTGGCGACGAAGGTGTCGACCTCCAACCTCGCCCACGACGATGTCCTCGAGACGACCGAGGAGAGCCTCGAGAAACTCGACGTCGACGCCGTCGACCTGCTGTACGTCCACTGGCCGGTCAACACCTACGACGCCGAGGAGACGCTGGCCGCGTTCGACGAACTCTACGACGACGGCCTGATCCGTAACGTCGGCGTCAGCAATTTCGAACCGCGCCACCTCGAGGAAGCGATCGACCTCCTCGACGCACCCCTCTTTGCAAACCAGGTCGAGTGTCACCCGCTACTTCCCCAGGAGGAGGTTCGCTCGGTCTGTGCCGACCACGACGTCGAACTCGTCGCCTACTCGCCGCTGGCTCGAGGCGAGGTTTTCGACGTGCCCGAGATACAGTCCGTGGCGGAGAAACACGACGCCAGCGAGGCCCAGGTCAGTCTCGCCTGGCTCCGAGAGAAGGGCGTCACCGCGATTCCGAAAGCGACCGGCGAAGATCACATTTCGGACAACTGGGCGTCGCTAGGCGTAGAGTTGGATGAAGAGGATCTCGAGAGGATCGATGGGCTCGACGAAGTGCATCGAGAGGTCGATCCGGATATGGCTCCCTGGAACTGAGATAGACAGCACTGACAAATTCTCTAAGCGATAAATCGGTTCTATCGATATCTAATCTGCATCAAATCAGTCCTCGTCGACGAGAATGTCCGTTACGGTCACCTGTAGATACGTCGTATCGGTCACCGTCCGTTTCGCTCCCCCTCCTGATGACTCTTCGATCAGCGCCGCATCGTAGTGAAAGTCGATATTCTGATCGACACTTTCAACGGATGCAACGAGGCCACCGTAGAATTCGACCTTGTTGTTGAACGTGACACGAGCGGGTGGTTCCTCATCGGAATTTCCGGCGTAAACTACACCGACGAAAGTCGTACCTCCGGATTCAAAGGAAATATCCGAACCGGGCCGGGCAAGAATCCAGAAGTTGGTGGCATCCATGTCTGGGTTCTCGTGGATATTGACGTCATCACGGACTGTTAGCGAATCTCCGGTCATGTAGAGGTTTACCTGATGTCCGTTCTCGCTATCGAGCAAGACCTCCTCGTCGAAGACAATATCGCCATCGACGAGAATATCGACTTCGCCACCGTTTTCGAGATCGACCTCGAGAGTATCGTCCGAGGAAATTTCAGCAAGGTAGTACTCGCCGGGAGTTGTTATTGCTTTTCCAGTCAAATGCCCGTCCTCGTCGATTGCCTCCGTTTTCTCGTTATCGTTCTCGGTCGACGTGATCCGCTCCTGTTGACGGTCTATCTCGAGCGTCGACGAGAGTGGAGTCAACTCGATGTCGGTGGTATTCATTTCGCCATTGTGAGAGCCACTCTTGATCGTAAGGCAATCCGCAGATTCGCCGACACAGTAGATGTCGCCGTTTATCTCCGCGTTCTCTTGATCGAGCGTCAGTTCACCGTCAATAATGATGTCAGCGTCTATCTGGGTATTGTGGTTGATAACGACGTCGTCTGCAAACCGAATCTCGAGGTCGTCGACATCCTCATCCGGGTCTGCAGAGTTGTACGCTTCCATATCGACGTTGTTGTTGATCTCGAGACTCGTTCCACTCGGTGGTGAGGTGATTCCAGCGTCGATTTCGAATTCATAGGGGACATCGATCACGAGTTGCATCCGTTCGTTCGTGTGATCGACGGACACCGTCCCGACCTCTCCATCGTTGTCGCCAACTTCGATACCCTCCTGTTCGGCAAAATACGCCGCCCAGGCGTCGTAGTACGACGATTGGATGGTGATCTCCATCTTCCCAGGTGGAAGCTCTTCAGGAAGCGAGTCGGTAGACGTGTTCGTGCCTGCAGAACGAACGGAAAAATCCTGTCCTCGTCGCTCAGCCCCCTGGAGGCTCGTAACGTGGACTCGAAGGTTGGTTACCTGGTTCTCGTCCGTAATCACGTCCACATTAGGGGCGCTGTGAAGCAGCGTTCCATCGTCCGTCGATTCCCAGAGTCCGCCACCCTGATAGGCCAAATGGGTTCCATCACGTTCGTAAATGATAGTACCGAGACCGTACGTTGTCGATTCGCCACCAGCAGCAATAGTAAGGGTGCCATCGTTTGGTTTGACGTGAACGTCGTTTTCGATCGACTCGCTGAACGCTATGGATTGACCTTCCCCCGGTTCGAGCGAAGCCAGCTCCACCTTAGCTTGTTCTAGCGACTGCGTTGCAGCCTCGTCGCGACTCTGTGACTCGAGTTGTGCGAGTGCGGTTTGCCCAACCGCAACGACACCGACAGCGGCAACGATAACGAATCCGAGTAGAACAACAACTGCAATGACTTCGGCCTGTCCACGGGAATATCCGCTCGGCAGTGCCGTATCGTCTCCGTGGTCAGCGTCGTCGCTCATACGCGTACTCGATAATCAATCAATATGATAGTATCGGCCGATTTGGGGTACTAGATCGTAGAAGTAGTCTCGAAAGCGCGTCAAAATCGAAACGCGAGAACCCGCGTTACGCAGCCGTAGCCGTCACTCGCTCGGCGAGTAGTTCGGCGCCTCGTCCGTAATCACGACGTCGTGGGCATGACTCTCGGTCTGGCCAGCCGAAGAGACCCGAACGAACTCCGCTCGCTCCTTAAACTCGGGGATCGTCTCCGCGCCGACGTACCCCATTCCCGACTGCATCCCGCCCGCGAGCTGGTGGAGTTCCGACTGGAGCGTCCCCTTGTACGGTGTCGCCGCCTCGACGCCCTCCGGCACGTACTCCTCGTCGTCCTTCGGATCGTCCTTCAGGTAACGGTCACCGTCACCCGACTTCATCGCTCCGACGGACCCCATCCCGCGGTACTGCTTGTAGCGCTTGCCGTTCATCGTCACGACGCGACCTGGAGCCTCGTCAGTGCCCGCGAAGTAGGATCCGAGCATCACGGCGTCAGCACCGGCGGCGATCGACTTGATCGCGTCGCCGGAGTACCGAATCCCGCCGTCGGCGATCACCGGAATACCGTGCTGGCTCGCCACGTCGGCAACCTGCGCGACAGCGGTGATCTGGGGCATACCAGCGCCGGAGACGACCCGCGTCGTACAGATCGAGCCTGGGCCGATACCGACCTTGATGCCGTCGGCAAAGTCCACCAGATCCTCCGCAGCCTCTCGCGTGCCGACGTTTCCGACGACGACGTCCGCGTCGACGGACGCTTTGATCTCGCGTGCCCCGTCGATGACGTTCAGGTTGTGCGCGTGGGCGCAGTCGATGAAGAGCACGTCCGCGCCCGCCTCGTCGGCTGCGACCGCCCGATCCGTTTCGAACGGACCGACGGCGACGCCACATCGCAAGCGGCCGGTTTCGTCTCGAGCGGCTTCCTTGTACTCTCTGCGCTGTAAGATGCCCTGCATCGTGACCAAGCCGACCAGCAAGTTTTCGTCGTCGACGACGGGCACGCGCTCGATCTTGTGCTCGTACATCAGGTCGAACGCGTCGCGCGCGTCGATGTCCTGGGGCGCCGTGATGACCTCGTCGGTCATCGCCTCCGTTACCGGGTCGTTCTCGCCGACCTCGAGGTGCGGGCGGATGTCCGTACTCGAGATGATGCCTAGCACCTCGCCGTTGGTGTTGACGACGGGGGCGCCGCCGACGCCCTCCTTGACCATCATCTCGTCGACTTCGCGGACGGTCATCTCCGGGTCGGCCGTCACGACGTCGTCGAAGGGGATGATGAGTTCGTCGGCTCGCTTGACACGGCTGATGAACTCGACCATCTGGTCGATATTCATGTTCCGGTGGAGGACGCCGAGTCCGCCGTGACGGGCCATCGCGACCGCCATCTCGCTTTCGGTGACGGTGTCCATCGCCGCCGAAATGATCGGAACCGAGACCTCGACGTTTCGAGACACTCGTGAGGTCAGGTCCGCCTCGTCGGGCTCGACACGACTCTCCTTGGGACGGAGCAAGACGTCGTCGAACGTCAGCGCTTCCGGTACGCGCAATTTCGCAGAATACGGCTCGTGCTCGGGAACGTCGTTCGCCATGTAAACTGTCCGGAACCGTCGGTAAAAAGCGTTCCGAGACTCCCTCAAGTGTGTGGTACTCGATGGCGTTCTCGATGGTCGACGCTCGGCGCTTGACACGACACCGACACCGGTACTAACACAATTCGCCGGCCATGTTTAGACGCCGCTCAGTTGACGTCTCGACCGGGATTATGTGGAGTTGAGCGAGGGAGTGGCGAGTATGCCGCCTCAACTCGCCCGTTTCACCGACCGATGCGTCGTTTTGTCCCAAGATGCTGTCATCGGCAAGCCAGCGCCGGCGATTGAGAAGGGTGACGGCGGCTACGCTGACTGGGTGATTGTGTCGATCCACTGCCTCCGAGAGTACCTGAACCAGCCCTACCGCCGGTTGCTCGACATTCTGCACGAGATGCCCGGAATCGCCGCGAAACTCGGTCTTTCGGTGGATCAGCTACCGGATTTTACCACTGTCTGTACGCGGAAACAAGATCTCAAAATGCGCGTCTGGCGGGTGTCGCCTCTTTTGTCGGCAAAAACGTCATCTCAGCCGGTCGAAATGGCTGCATTCGGATATGAAAGGGTAGGGGTTCACCATCTATTGGGCCGGATATCGGGGCTCGATATTTGGTCGGTGGTGTCGGGTAAGAGTTCTCACGATGGTCGGTCGACATACCTCTTCGAAGGGAGTACGTTCAGAAGCTTATCATCCGGAAGAATTTCTATCTAATCATCCCCAGTTATCGAAAATATATGCACGTCGGTGACCTCGGTCAGCCCGAACTATGCATTCTTCGAGGTTGGTGAATATCTCTACTTCGAATCCCTGTGGAAGGATAGAAATCCCAGTTTGGAGTAGTTCGGAATATCGACGACAACAGCACATGTTTAGCAAATCCACGCCGGTAAGCGATAATCAGAGATAATTGGTGGGTTACTTGGAAGAAATTCTATCGATCTACTCTAAGCCCGCATCTTGGAGAATCCGCTTCAGATATCCCTTGCGCTGAAAGTAGACATTGTGATCCTCATACGTCTCCACGTTTACTTCCCTTGACTCCCGTAATTTACTCTCCTCCGTGACAGAGATGACGTAAGAGTACATCTCAATATCAGGGTCGTCTAACTGGTCTTCGAGAACTTTGACTCGTTCGTTAAGTTTCACCTTGTTCGATTTCTCGATGTCCTCCGGTTCGAAGACCATCCCATGTGGGTCCAGGAAGAGAATCTTTTGCTGGGTACCAGACTTGATCCAGAGAATGAAGTCAGGGTATCCACCCTGTTCAAAGCCGATTCCTCGGCCTCGAGGGTTTCTTAGTAAATAGACATCTTGTCGCTTGAGGTGGCCCGCGCTAACGAGCGCGTCCAGCCGTTCAACGAGTCGACGTTCATCTTTATTGAGTGATTGGGCTGGCGCTTTCAACTGACCTTGGGAGTCTTCTGCCTCGATTTCTTCTTTGATGAAGAGGGGCTCATAGAGACTCCGGTCGAACTCAACGATATAATTGTCAGACAATGAGTCGTCCCGCGAGACGATCTCGTCAACAGCCTCGAGGAGATCTGGATCATCCGGTACCCGGAACGTCAGCTCGAAGTTTAGCTCTGGATCATCCGGCTGAAGCAGTTGGTACTCTCGGCGTTTGTCCTCCCAGTCAGACTTCTTGGCGTTGAACGCGTTGTCAACGTACGATCGAAGGATGATACGGACGATTTCTTCTGTCTCTGCTTTCGCCTCGATCGGATCAGTGACGGAAAAACGGGATTCCGGACATTTCAGCGTGAAATGGTCGTCCTGAATGATCGTTTTGAGACGAGGTAAGTCAAGCACAAGATTGGAGTAACCCTGTTGTTCTTTGTAGTCAATAAGGTCGATCAGGATTTGATCCCAATCGACCAGATCCAGTTCTAAGTCGTGACTCCGGACCGTGTACTTCTCATGAGCGAGTGCGTATGTATCTGAACTTCGAAGTGTCTGGACTTCAGAATACAGATCCATGGCTGGGGCGTGTTCTTCTGCGATCGGGAGTTTCAGGATAGTCGACGAGACGTACTCTACGCCCTCTTGTCTCCGGGGGACATTCAGCTCGTTGTTTACGAGATCCGTCTTGACATCTGTTTCGACTGTCCGTTCGACGAACCGAATTGGGATATCTTCCTTCTCGAGTTGTGTCTCGAATTCCTTAATGTAGTCCGCCTTAATGCCAAAGATGTTCAAACACTCTAGAACGTTAACGTGCTCTGGAAGGTCAGATTGAGAGACGTCTAAGTGGGAGGTTCGCTTGAGAGAGTTGTTCATCCCCCGAAGACGGATTCCACGGCCGAAGATCTGGATGATCTCGGAACCTTCGCTACGTCCAACACGCATTAGTCCCATGCTCGCTACACGATAACTGTCCCAACCCTCAGTGAATTTCTTCGCTCCAATAAGGACATTAATCTCCGAACTATCCGAGTTCAGTTCCGAGAAAAGAGCCCGCTTGAACTCTTGTTCTTCGGTCGTTATCTCGGTGTTTTCTTCGATTCGATTGATGAACTTCCGCGTTGAGCCGATACTGATGAGACCGAAGTAGTCCTCATTCCGACCAACTCGTAGGCCAATCTCGTCTTCGGCGTTCTTTAAGTGAACGACGCTCAATTCAGCGTCAGTAGAGGTATTGAATATTAAGCGGAGGATCTCATCATACATATCTGACGCAGACAGTGAGGACTCTTTGAGGTAGTCGAACTTGTCTTCGAAGAGGTTACGCCCCTCCTCATCCAAGAACTCCGTCCCGGACAACACGGCCTCGATCTCGTCGGTAACTGCATCACGTTCTTGGAGGAACCGATCAAGAAACCGGACGACCGTCTCGACGTCAGAGGCTTTATCTTTCTTCGTAATTGCACGACCGCTGACGGCGTTAACTGTTTGGCCGACGAAGATCCAGAGTGGGTCCTCGAGGTTTAACGGCTCTAACTCATCCTTGTTCTCCGTGTAGTACTTCTTTTGCTCGTAGAACGAGAGGAGGTTTGCAGTGAGGTATTTGTCGCGCCTGGATTGAGTTTCCTCGGCGAGGTTGAGGATGTCGTATTCCTTTCCGAAGCCGTCGATGTGGAAGTTCCGGAACGAATAATCGAAGATTATCGACTGGACGTATCGGTTTTGGAGTTGTTCGTTCTTGATGGAACTCAGTGCTTGTCCGAACGTGGCACTGTACTCGAAGGAGAACCCGTCATCACCGATTACTTGCTCGCGGTACTTGATCCACTGATCCCCTTGGGCACCTTTGTGCCCCTCGTCAACGAAGACGAGGTTATCTCCTTCAAACGTATCGACTGAGTACGTTTTCTCCCCGGTTTCGTCACTGATTTTGTGGATGTCCAGAACGCTGATCGTCGTCTCTGACGTCGGGTTCCGTTCCGGAATGAACCGTCGTGCGTTGATGCCGCTCTCTTCGAACTCCTCTAGGTGCTGGTCGGTCAAGCCCTCGTTCGGTGTGATCAGGAGGACGTTCTCTGGCTCTTGGTCGCTGTAATTCTGGAATTGCCAGAGATTCGCGTGCATGATGAGTGTTTTTCCGGAGCCAGTTGCCATCCAGTAGGCGAGTTTGCTGAGATTGTCCTCTTCCAGCGGGTAGAGGTCCTCAACATCGAGTTCGGTTCGTTTGTCTTCAATTAGGGCGCCGAGTTCCTTCTGCAGTTTCTCCTCGTAGTTGTAGTAGAGATCCAGATAAATCTCGGTGAACAGCAGTGAGAGGTACTGGAAATATTTGAGGCGGATGTCTTCCTCACGGGTTTCGGCTAACCGGTGTTCGTACTCAGCAATGTTTTGGTCGTACTGCTCGATGCGCTGCCAGAGCCATTCAGTTGGCTCTAGTTCGGTCGTGAGTTGTTCGACGAACCGGCTCCGATTATCGGCCTTGAATCCTTCCTCGGCCTCGTTGAGCGCGTCTCGGAATTTGTCGAAACTGTCTGCGCCGAACTTGCTATACAGATATTCGGTTAAGACAAGTTTTTGGCTGAAGTTATCCATTAGTCACCACATCCTGTTCTCGAATGCTTTCTCAATCGAACTTGTATTGGGGAGTGCACTATCACGGTTAATGTATACAACGTCTTCGTCAGAGAGGACCTCGTCCATGAGGAAGTCCCGTTCGCTGTCAAAGAACTGTTCGTCGTCGTCATCGTAGACCGGCCGCCAAATGACGGTCACGTCCCCCTCTTCGTTTTCTCCGCGCACGATCCTGTACTCGCGGTTGAGTCGCTCGTAACGGCGGATCCGGGAGACTTGCAGCCCGAGGAGGAGATTGAAAGTTTCAACCAGATCGATAGACCTGTCTTTCAGTTCGTCCTGCTTCCGGATCTTCATCTGGTATTCAAAGGGGGTACGCAACTTGGCAAGGTCAAGCAGTGAGGCCCCGTCAAGTCCGAAGTCGAGGAAGTATTTGAGATAGTTTCCGGTGAACTCGTCTACGCGGCTCTGTTGATCACTAGACTTGAGGTTGTCGAGTGTGTCTTCGTACTGTTCGAGGGAGAAGTATTTGAAGACGTGAGAGATGTTTTGTGAGTCGTCTGTCGACGGTCCGCCATCATCCCATTGGTCACTGTATACGGCCTTGATGATTCGCGGTTTCAATACTTCTTCGAAGTGCTCGCCCATTTCCACGACGATGTACTTTCGATCCGTGCCTTCCTCCTCGTTCAGGCGAATCGTTGCCTCAGCGGTCGTCCCGGACCCAGCAAAGAAATCCAGAACGTAATCGTCGGACTGGGTACCCAATTTGGCGAATCGTTTGACTAGATCAACCGGCTTTGGGTTGTTGAACAAGCCACGCTCACCGAACATATTCCGGAGGTAAGTCGTGGCATTGGTCGTCGTGTCGAGATCATCCCAGAGCGTGGTGGGCGTAGTACCTCGATCTTTGGCTTCACTTAGGAACCGCTTCCGCTTTGGACGACCAGTTCCAGTCTTCCCGAAGACAATACGGTCATCCTCTTTCAACTGCTGGAATGTCTCGTAGTCATTTTTCCAACTGTTGCCTTCCTTCGGGGTGAAGGTATCGCCAGTTTTTGGATTCGTGATTTCGTATCGCTGGTTCGGTCGTTCGCCACCTACTTCGAATGGATCCGCTTTCCATGGTCCACGTGGGTCGTCGTCATCGTTAGTGAAACCTTCCGTAATTGCGGGGAGGCGGAATTGGTCTTTATTGTTTTTGAACGTCTCCTTGTTCTTCGCGAAGAACAGGTTGTGAGTATGGGCGTTCGAGATTGGTGCCGGGTTCGTCACCGATTTCGTCGAGTTCCAGATGATGTCCGAGACGAAGTTTTCACGGCCAAACACTTCGTCAAGAGCTTTCTTTAAGTTTGAGATTTCGTCGTCGCTGATGGAGACGAATAGTTTGCCGTTCTCACTGAGGAGTTGGTTGGCGAGGGAAGTCCGGTCGTACATCATCGATAACCAACTGGAGCTCTGGAAGTTGTCCTTGTAAACGAACCCTTCGTCGTCACCGGTGTTATACGGTGGGTCGATGTACGATGCAGCGATGCTGTTACCGAACTTCGGTTTAAGGAGGTTCAGCGCCTGGAAGTTTTCGGATTGAATAGCCAGGCCATCAACCGTCTCATCTAATGGTTCGAGTTCTGCTAGAATCTCAAATACGAACTCAGTGTCGAAGTACTGCGTATCCAGCATCACCGACGGGTTGTTTTGGAGGAAAGTCTCGTTGATGACCCCGCTGCCAGTGAATCGCGATAATCCTTCGTCTTCGCTGTCGTCGATCGCGTACAGGTCCTTCCATGCCTCAATCTGCTCGCCGTTCTCGAGGATCCGTGAGTAGTACTCTCTAGGAATATGGTCTATGGTGATGCAGTATTCACTCTTTACAACGAATTTCTGTTTTTCGAAGAGGCGTTTCTGGTAGTCCTCAATTACAGCGACGAGCTCAATAATCGCCTTAGCGATATTCTCGACAGCGTTGATCCTCGCCCGAACGTCGAACGGGATTTCACCTTGTTCGTTGGTGATCTCCTTCCATGAGAAGATCTCGTTCTTCAGGTAGAACTCGAGTTCCTGTTTGAGGAATCCTTCTAGATCCTTGTGGATGAAGTAGTCGCTCTCGTTCTTCGTTCGGTAGTTCCGCAAGTGACGCTGAAGGACTGTACTATCGCTCTGGTCGACGTCAGAATTCTGGCGAAAGATTTCCTCGAGTTGGGTGCTCGCATGGGAGAGGATTCGTTCCTCAATTACGTTCTGGATGTCTCGTCCTTTTGTTCGAGAGCCTTCCGATAGGTCGTATCTGTTGTAGTCTTCGGCCGTTAGCGATCTGTATTCAAAGTGTACGGTGACGTCACGACCGTCTTGGGTGAGTGGGTTGGACTCTTGGAGGACGAAATATTTCCCGTCGTCCTTTCGATTGTTTTGTTTGACTTCGGCGTCGTGGACTTTAAAAGTGACAGTGTATGAGTCTTTGCGGAAGGTGTAATCCTTGAATTCCTCGCCTGTTTTGACGAAGTACTGCTGGCGGTTTGCCCAGTGGAGTTTTACCTCCTCACCGTTGTACGGAATCGCGTACTTCTCCTGATTGGCTGCACGACGCTGTGGGACGAAGTCTCCGTCTTTGTAGTAACGCTTGAAGAAGCGGTAGAGGTCCTGATAGATGGCGGCTTCAGTGCGTTCGGCGATCTCGGTCTGCTCAACTTCTCGTTTGGCCTCGTAGTAGACGTCTTTTCGTTCTTTGACGATTCCTTGAGCGTCATCTGGAATCGCCTCCTCGTCGATATTCCCATTGTCGTCGACCCAGTTCGGGAATTCGTCTTGGATATCGTCTTTGATTTCCTTAAATCTGCGTTCTGCTTCTTCGCTCTTGGTGGATTGGAACGCATCTAATTCGTTCTCGACACGTTCAAGGAGCCCTTCATCGAGAAACGCTTGGATTTCGTCGCGTTTCTCGTTCATGACCCGGTAGATTCCAAAGTCAAGGTCGGCGCTCTCGAACTGGAAAAGCTCCTCAAGAAGTGACTGGAATCGTTCGTAGTTCTCGGTCCGCTCGGGCTTGGTTTTCAGCCCGTTTTCTTCCAGAAACGTCAGCAGCGTTCGTCGCTTGGCGGGTGATTTAATGCCGCGAATTTCTCCTAATTCATCCCACGTGATGCCTTGGAGATCTTCGAGTTCCTTATAGCCCGCATCTTTGAAATTCTCTATCTTAGACGGACCGAATCCTCGAAGTTCTGCGATATCCGCAAGTTCAGCCATCATAACACCTCCTCGCCTAAGCGCTAATAATGATTTCCGTGTCCAGCCATGGGGGTATCACCATCTATATAAAGAACAGATGCCCGACTGAGTTCTTCCAGCGCATCCTATCAATCTTATCACTGGTACTTGAGTTGAGATAGTAATACTGGGATGAACCACAATTTATCAAATATTTCTTAGTCTGAGCCCATATTATGCAATAACTTCCTCGTGTCACCTTATGGTGTTTACTAGCGAAAGATATTTTTATCAATACTTATGAATGAAGGGTATGCCGGATGGGTCAAAGCCAATCAGTGACGTTGATGAGGAAGCTAAAAAATTAATTATTGAGTTGATGGGTGATGAGCCCTCTGGAGGATTCGACGTAGATTCTATATACTATATTAATGGCCGTGGGTGGGTGGTGATGGAATTTTTAAAATGTGATACTGTACGGCCGTTTAATAGCCATCCTAACCGATATTGGTACAAAAATAAACAGAAATTCTTGAGTTTATGGCGACTTGCGACTGACTTAGATGGTGAGTTAATTCTGGTCAATTATGAGAACTCACGGGAGCAGTTCAAAGTGATTGAGATTGAGGAACTGGATGAAGAACGTATCCAAGAGGACACACAACGGAAGATGAACAAAGAACAATTCCGTGAATACTTCGTCGATCTAAACCGGTCGGCACGTGGAGTGTCTGATAATTGAACTCTAGTGGATCGCTAGACGGTGCCGACTCGATCCGTCAAAGCTAGGGGAACCGCTTCGCGGCCGTCTCGAATCGCCCAAAGAGGGTCACGAGGACGCTCGCGAGTTCGGCGTTGCGATTGACGTTCGCTCGGAACCTGACTAATTTAGTTACAACGAAACCCGCCGGCGCGTCCTTTCTCGGACTCCGACCAACTCTCGAGGTCGTCGCAATGACTTACACTCTCGTCGAGACGTCCGAGGACGCTGCCTGTGTCCTGCCCCGCTACCTCTCATCGGAGGACGCCCGACGCAACGTCAGTACCAACGAGTTCCGGACAACGTTCACGAACCTCGAGGCCTGCCTGTGTTGAAAATTCTCATCCAATCACCCGTGGCAGGAGCTATTCGTCGATACTACTCGCGTTTCAGTTACGATTTCACGGTTCGTGTTCAGCCATCTCACACAACGTTTAATAATACAGGTCCACTCGATTCGAGTATGCACGCTGTGAACTTCCGCGATTCCCGACTCGCTGGCCGGACGACGTTCGACTCCGTAGCCGCGATTTTCTTTGGGAATTGCCCACTCACAGCGCGAGGTCTTCGGTTCAGGCGGAAATGCTCCTCGTCGACGTCGATGTCGGCGCCGACGCCAACGCCGATGGACTGGCTTCCGCTCCGGAAGTTGCTGCGGGACCGTTCACCCCGTCACCCTCACCCCCATCCCCAGGCCTCGGGTCACGGCCATCGTTCGTAATCGATGAGCACGTCACAACACCCCGTTGCCCTCCGCCTCGAGCGGTTAGTCGGCGGTGACGCCAGACTCCTCGCCCTGGTGATGGCCCTGCCGCTCGTCGACGGCATCTTCGTCGCTCTGATCCTGGCCGGCGCCCTCGAGACGCCGACGAGCGCCGTCCAGGTCGGCCTCCTCATCTTCGGTGGCAGCGCGACCCTCGCCGTCATCCTCGCGGAGATGCAGGGGACCGTCCGCGAGCAGGTTCGCGTCGTACTGATCGTCGGCATCCCGTTGATCGTGCTCGCGGCTATTCAGGCCGCGCTCGCGCCTGCGATCGAGAGCGTGATCGAGACGGCGACCTTCGAGCGATTCGCCGCGCTGGTCATCCTGGCAATTGCCGCCAAGACCGCGAGCGCCACCGTCGGCGAGTACCTGCCGAGTCCCGGCGTCATCATCGGACTGGGGCTTGTCGCCAGCCTCGAGCCCACGGGTGCGGAGTTCGCGCTCATGGACGATCCGCAGCTTGTCGCCAACGCGACGCTGGCTGCCGTGATCGGCGTGGCGTTCGCCCTCTCCGTGGCCGTCAGCGGGCCGTACCTGCGCGAGTACATGGACCTCAACCGGTTCCGGTTCGGGAGCGCCGTTGCCCTCGGTCTGTTGCCGCTCTCGATCATGGGGATGGCCTTCGGGCAGGCCCCGCTGGCTGCGCTCGTCGTCGCCGCGTTGTTCGCGCTGGATCCGGACACGGATGACGAAGCGTCCGACCCGTCGACCAGCTCCGGAACGCGAGCCGATGGCGGCGTCAGTTCGGAATCGTCGGCGGAAGCGACCGACTCCGATCGTGAGGACGCGGACGTGACCGTCGACGACTCGAACGGCGAGGCCGATCCGTACCCGGGCGACGACACGACGTCGACCGCTGGACGCGCCCCCTGGCTCTAGGCCCGAGGCGGAGTTTCGACTACCGCCGAGCGCTCGAGTCGCTGGTTCGGCCGCCCGCAGACTCTCACCTGAATCGTAACTGCTTTAGGTTGGATCACCCAACGATTGCTCGAGGGGTCGTGGCCAAGCCAGGCATGGCGACTGACTCCAGAGGTCCCGCGCCCGGGACGACACTCCAGACTGATATACTGATCGGGCACCTGATCAGTGTCCGTGTGATGACCCTCTGGAGTTCCGAGGCGCACCGGAGATATCAGTCGATCGGGGGTTCAAATCCCTCCGACCCCATCTGAAATAAAAGGCACGGAGAGCCTTCTCTCGCCTTCTCGACATACTTCTGAGCGGAGGTGGTCTGCGTGAGTTCCACGCCCTGGACGCCGGTCGATCGGTCGACCTGTGACCACTGTGGCGCCCACGTTAGCGAGCAATTCCGGCGGGCCTACGGCGACTCGTCGGACCGTGCCCACCGCTGGGGCGAGTTCGATTCGTTCCGTCGCCTGAGTCGCGGGACCGGCGCTGGCGTCGACGTCGCGATTCCCGATCCCGAGATAGCGCCCGGTCACCATGGAGGTGAGACTGCGTGAGCACCCGGAAGGGCCTCGAGCGCTTCGGGGTCGTCACGCCGACGATCGTCCGCGAACCCGCTCGAGACGCACAGAAAATTCCGATCTGTGCGGAGTGCGGCCATCCGGTCGCGAACTCGAAAGGGTCGCAGTCCATCGAGAAACCGACGCTCGTCGACGACGACCTGGACGGCGTCGACCGGCTGATCACGTTCGGGCGGTCGTGCGAGCGCCATACCTACGAAGTCGTGATGCCGGCCCACGCCCACGGCCCATCGGCGTCCGGCATGATCGACGGCTGGATCGGCCTCGAGGTCGAGTTCGTCGACGGCCACGTTCGCCACGTTCCGACGCCGGAACAGGAGGTATCCGATGTCGAGTGAATAAGCCCGCCTAGTCGATTTCGGGCCGGATCTCTCGCCGTTAACGGAGGCCGAACGCGAAGCTTACGTCGCCTGTCGCGAGAACGGTGTTGGCGTTCGCGAGTTCGCTCGCCGGACCGATCGGCGGCCAGGGACGGTCGGGAACCTGCTCGCTCGAGCAGAGGATCGCCTCGAGGAGGGATCGGCATGAGCGAAAACGATCGCTGCTTGGGCGTTACTGATCAGTCAGCTTCGCCAGTTGGGTCCGCCTCGTCGTACTCGGGACTCAAAGCTAACTCTATTTTTTTGAACTCTTGCTCCTCACACGAGCATCCGTTCCGACCGATTGGGAGGATCGTTCCATCCAGTAGCTCGTGCGCAGCGTATATCGATCTACAGGTAACACAGAGTGCCAGTATCCGGTTCTTCCCTTTATTTGATTTACTCATATCGTTACACTCTCGGTCCCTGATACAGAGGTGAGTTCAGTCTCTAATAATACCGCAAGCCGGCAATTCCAAGGTTATATTACTTCCTGATATTGATCGACCATTCTCAATAACTGAGAACTCTACGCGAAACGAAGGGGGAGATCAGCGGTGAGCCGACTCGTCGAGAGCAACGAGTGCAAGCGCTGTGAAGAATCCATCAGCGGTCTCCGCCGCCTTTGTCCCGAGTGTACTCGAGAGGTTCGCCGCGCTCGAGGTGGGCCGCTGTGAGCGTCGATAACCCGGTCGAACCGGAGGATTTCAGCAACGTCACCGGTACCAGCCGAGAGACGTTTCCCGAACCGCGAGCGCACGGTGCCGGCATATGAGTCACTTCGCCGACTTCGATCCACGGAATCGACGAGAGCCGGCTGGTGAACGTGGGACGCTCTACGCACGAGCGTTGAGCTACTGGCGCGAGCACGTCGAGAACCCGAAAACGAGCCTTGTGTCGCCGTCGACGATAGAGACGTCCCCAGCTAAAGAATCTACTTCCACCGTGGTGAGGAGGAGATAACTCTGGTGTCTGCTTGAGCCAGAAATTCGTCTCATTCTTCCGGTTCTTCCACTATCTTTGCGATAGTGAGCAGGGCGTCGAACTCTTCGGGTGACCCCTGGACCTGGATGAGCCCCTGTTCCCGGTCGTACTGGATGAAATCCACTTCAGCAGATTTTGGAAGGTGGACGTGTTTCAGGTCGAGAGCGATTTCTTCGAATCTATCAAGACTCCCATCTGCCTCTGGAGGGTCGTCTTCCCACGTCTCTATTTTTTCTACCACTTCAGAAACGGCTACTGGGCCATCCTTTTCGTAGAGACAATATAAAGCATATCGTCGTCTTTGATCTTCCAACAGTTCAAAGATTTCGTCCAACGTAACCATATGCAATATTTGCCGTGTTAGCATTTAACGCTCTCCACCACCACTCTCTCACGTTATTCTCGTACAATGACATTCGATCGACCCACCCGCGTCGAATCAACTATTCGCCAGACGTGGAACGGGCAAAAAACGAGAGGGTGACTATTCGTCACTGACGACGATCTCGTCTCCCTCGATCTGGACGTCGTAACCGTCGACAGCAAAGGCGATCGAAACGTGATCAGAAGCGGAGACGAGTTTATCGAGAGCGTCCGGATCGACTTGATCGTACAACGTCGTATCGAGAGCGTCCGAAACGTCGGTTATTTCGACGTCTTCAGCGTGCGCAACGGCGTCGATTACGGCGATGCTCGGCCTCGTCACCGACCAGTCGTACTCCTCCCGTACCGAACCGTCATCCGCATTGTGACCCCCCATGCATCTACTTGCGACTTCAGCGGGAAATATTTGCCGTCAAACGACAGAAAACGGTACTATCAGCCATGTAATACACAATTTCTCTACGAGACTATTGTTACGGCTGGTCTCTTCTTTGCGCCTTCGCTACGCTCCCGACGAGTAGGTTCCACACCAGTGCTCGACGGGCATCTCGCGCACCTGGTATCTTCTTCCGTCACATTCGAAGTACTGTCCTGGCAACGGTCTCGACGTCCTCGGACGAGACATCGAGAACGTGGTGCGACCAGAACCCACGACGGCGCTCAACGAATAGGCGAGTTTCTACTGGGTACTGGTGGCAACCTCGAGGAGCGATGCACCAGACGCAGAACATAAACGCACCTGAATCGAGGCTCGAGTCGTCTGTCGATCGACGGCACCAGTATTGACAGCACAGAGAGTACTGCGCCCGTTACTTCACGAGCGACACGAGCACGAGCACCAGTCCGCTCGAGACGATCGCCGACTGGATGAGTCCGGCCGAGAGGATCGAGAAGCCGAACGTGTGATAGATGAGCCCCTCACAGATTGCCCCACCGGCGATGAAGACGAATCCTGCCGAGACGTAGAGCATCGGCTGACTCTGGTTCCGACGGTAGCCGTGGTAGGCGAGCAACGCGACTGCCAGCCCCAGGATGAACGTGATCAGTTTCGCGGCGACGAGCGACGGCCCGATCATTGTGATACTCGCATATCGTCCCAGAGTTCCGTGAAGTTGTCCGCCAACGTATCGCAGGTATCGACGGTGAGCGTAAACTCGCCATCCGAGAGGTCGACGTGGAGTTCCTCGAGGACGGTTTCGAACTCGCGTCTGTGCGTTCCGTCCGAATCGATCGACGTTCGCTCGTCGAGAAGTCCGTGGTCCTGTAGTGTAGAGACTCGACGGTACACCGTCGCGAGCGAGGCGTCACAGGCGTCACTGAGCGCTTTTGCGGTCATTGGCCCGTCGTCAGCCGCGACGAGGATTCGACGGGCGTAGTCGTCCGCCAGGACCTGAAACATATCCGACGAATCTGCCATTGCCTCCTGGTTCACGGCCAATCGGTCACCCAACGTCGGCAAATAAGCTGCGATTTTCCAGTCCAGCAAAAGACCACGGGTGTTTTGTGTATCTCTCGATTCGGTACGAGTATCGAAACCAGTCGCCACCATGACGGATTATCTACTCGCATTTAAACCCGCGATCGGACTGTACGGCCAGCACGATCCCAGTGCGGTCCTCTTCGAGGACGGGGTCCCCGTATTCGGCGTCGAGGAAGAACGCTACACGCGAGAGAAACACGCGACGGAAACGTTCCCCTCCAGTGCCATCGAGGCGTGTCTCGAGTACCGAGAGCTGGACATAACGGACCTCGACCGGATCGTCTTGCCCTACGACCCCACGCTTCGCGGGAAGATCACCGCTCACTACGTGACCGACGCGATCCGCGCACCCGGATTCGGCCGGACCATTTCTGCACTCGAGGAGGCGCTCGTCACGCAGGTCCGGAGTCGGTTCTTGCCGACGCGACAGATCGAGCGTCGACTCGAGGCCTTCGGTACCCCCTTGCCGCCGGTCGAGACGATCGCTCACCACCGCTGCCACGCGGCGAGCGCATTCCATCCCTCGGGGTTCGACGAGGGGGTCGTTCTCACGATCGACGCGAAAGGTGAGTACGACTCGACGGTCGTCTGGCACGCCACCGAGGATGGCCTCCGGCGGGCTCGGACGTACGAACACCCCAACAGCCTCGGACTGTTCTACGCCATCATCACGGAGTACCTCGGCTACCGTATGTTCAACGGCGAGGGTAAGGTTATGGGACTGGCACCATACGGCGAGGACAACACCGAAATCGAACACACCCTCCGTACGCTGATCGAAACGGGCGTCGACTACGACGTGACCAGCTTGACGAAACGCTGGGGGACCGGTCACGGCGTGGAAGCGCTCGAGGAGGCGTTCGACCGCCCCCGAAGCGAGACGTCCGGCGAGTTCGACCAGTGGGAGAAAGACCTCGCCCACACGGCCCAGAAGTTGCTCGAAGAGACGGTTATCGACATCGTCGAAGCGGCCGTCGACCGCCTCGGGACGGGAAAAGTCGCCATGGCCGGCGGCGTCGCGCTCAATTGCAAACTGAACCAGCGCGTTCGCGAGTTGCCCGCCGTCGAGGAGACGTTCGTCCAGCCAGTCGCTCACGATGCCGGCCTCGCGCTGGGGGCCGGCTGGGCGCGACAACGGCCGATCAACGTCGACCGGCAGACGCACGTCTACCTCGGCCCCGAGTACGAAACCGAGCAGATCCGGTCGACCCTCGAGACGAACAAACTCACTTATTCGGAACCCGACGACCTCGAGCGCTACGTCGCCGAACGAATCGCCGATGGCGACCTGGTCGGCTGGTTCCAGGGTCGCATGGAACTCGGGCCGCGGGCCCTTGGCGCTAGAAGCATCCTCGCCGATCCGCAAACGGCAGCCTCCCGCGACCGAGTCAATCGGTTCGTCAAACACCGCGAGGAGTGGCGTCCCTTCGCGCCATCGATGCTCGAGTCGGCCGCCGATGAGTACCTGGTCAACGGGGAACCGGCCCCGTTCATGATCGACGCGTTCGACGTCAACCCGGAGACGGTCGAGGATCTCGAGGCCGTCTTACACCCCGCCGACGATTCGACGCGCCCGCAAACGGTGCGCGAAGACCAGCATCCACGGTACCATCGGCTCATCTCAGAGTTCGCCGACATCACGGGCGTTCCCGTCGTCCTCAATACGTCGTTCAACGACCACGGCGAACCGATCGTCAGAACCCCGACGCACGCGATCAAGGACTTCTACGGAATGGGACTGGACGTGCTCGTCCTCGAAGATCTCGTCGTGGAGAAAGAGTCGGCGTAGAACGCGAGTCGCCGATTACCGCTCCCATGTCGGCAATCGAACGACTGAGAGCCAGAACGTCTCGAGCGACTGGATCGTTTCGATGAACTCGGTGGGGTCGACCGGTTTGGTGACGTAGGCGTTCGCGTGGCGTTCGTACGATTTGCGCATGTCCTCGCGACTCTCCGAACTGGTGAGTACGATTACCGGAATCGTCATGAGGTCGGGATCTGATTTGAGTTCCTCGAGTACTTCCACGCCGTGTTTTCGGGGCAAATTGAGGTCGAGCACGACGAGATCCGGGTGCGGCGCGTCCTCGTACGCACCGCGGCGGTGACAGAACTCGAGCGCCTCGATTCCGTCTTTCGTGACGTGCAGCGTACTCTCGCTGTCGCCGGTCGCGAACGCCTCGGTGACGAGCCGAACGTCACCCGGGTTGTCCTCGACGAGGAGAATGTGGGCCGAGGGTTCGCCTTCTTTCATCATCTATAGTCGGTAGATGGGGTAAATGAGTATATCGGCCCAGCAGTAGATCGGGCTCGAGATGGCCTTGCGGACGCTTCGTCCGCGTTGGTCACGTGAATTACAGAGCAGTAGTCACGGCTACCGTCGTAGGTAGATGCCCGTCTATCGTCGACCAGCGAGAGAATCCCGCCGTTTACCGGGCGGGAATGTTACGTCACGTGTGACAACGGCGAGACGCGCCGGAGTCGGTTATGCTTCGTCACGGCGTTCCACAGAAGTCGTCTGCTTCGTCACGCCCGCTCGACGAAAAATGCTCCGTCTGGGATTTGAACCCAGGTCATCGGCTCGAAAGGCCGAAATGATTGGCCGGACTACACCAACGGAGCGGGTCGCATCCAATCGTTTCCCGGGGCTAGTAAAAAGCGTTCCGTTCCGTGGCGAGGGTGATAGCCCGTGACGAACGGCTCGAGTCCTCCGCTAGCGCGTCGAATCATCTGCTGGCGCCTCGAGTCCCACTTCCGACGGGAGCCTTCGCCACCTTCTCAACGCTTTTCGTCCAGGCGCGCGAGCACGCACGTACAGCATGAAATTCGTCAGATTCCGCGACCCGGCCGGAGCGATTCGACGCGGCCGACTCGAGAACGGCTACGTCCAGTTCGGGTCCGACAGCTACGACCTCGAGAGCGACGAAATCGACGTCCTCCCGCCGTGTGACCCCTCGAAAGTCGTCTGCATCGGGCGCAACTACGCGGATCACGCCGCGGAGATGGACTCCGACGTCCCCGATCGCCCGTTGCTCTTTCTCAAACCGCCGAACACGCTGGCGGCACACGGCGATACCGTCACCGTCCCCGGCGGGAAGGAGCGAATCGACTACGAGGCAGAACTCGGCGTCGTCATCGGCGAGCAGTGTCGCCACGTCCCAGTAGAGGACGCGATGGACGTCGTCGAGGGGTTCACCTGCGTGAACGACCTCTCGAACCGCGACGACCAGCGCCAGGAGAAAAACTGGGTCCGCGGGAAAGCGTTCGACGGCGCCGCGCCCATCGGCCCCGTGCTCGCGACGCCCGACGAAGTGTCCGCGGACGCGTTCGTTCGCTCGCGTGTCAACGGCGAACTGAAACAGGACGGCTCGCGCTCCCAACTCATCTTCTCGATTCCAGAACTCATCGCGGAGATCACGACCTATCTCACACTCGAGGCCGGCGACGTGATCGCGACCGGCACCCCCGAAGGCGTCGGGCCGCTCGAGGACGGCGATACCGTCGAAATCGAGGTCGAGGGCGTGGGGACGCTCGCACACGAGGTTCGCATCCCTGACGCGCCTCGCTGACGCTGCGCACTATACTATATCTTTTGTAGTGTAAGCCTACGAGTCGGCACCGACGATTTCGATTCCGGAGCGTGCGCCGACCGACATTTATCGTCTCCGAGAACGAATCGAAACGTATGCGACGAGCCACGGCCCCGAACTCGAGCCCGTTCGCTCCGAGTCGAGACGCGAATTCACGTGCGACGACGGAGGCGTACTAATGGCGATTACGTTCGACGGCCCCATCCTCGTTCCGGCGGCCGACCCCGACGATGCCGAGCGAACGGCGAGGGCACTCGCGCCGCGTATCGGCCCGGAAAATACCGTCCTGGTCGTCCACGTCGTCGAGAAGGCAGGCGGTGCGCCCGACAAGGCGCCGCTCGAGGCTCGCCGGGAGTTCGCCGACGACGTCTTTTCGCGAGCGCGCGGCCCGCTCGAGGAAACGGGTGCCAACGTCGAGACGGAGGTCCTGTACGGGACGGACGTGGTCGACGCCATCTTCGAGGCCGCCGACGACGGCGGGGCCGACGGGGTCGCGTTCGTCCCGCGGAAGGGGAACCGGCTGGTCGAGATGGTGAGCGGCGATACGAGCCGACGGCTGATCAGAGAGGCGACGCTCCCGGTGCTGGTGTTGCCGGTCGAGGAGTGAGTTGGCTCGCAGTCGGCCCGCAGTCGGCGTCGAAACCTAGAGGTACCCGTTCTCGAGCAACAGTTCGCCGTTCAGCACGCTCGCGCCCGCCGCCCCACGAATCGTGTTGTGAGCGAGGCAGTTGTACTGCAGGCCGAAGGTCGACTCCTGGAGTCCGCCCACCGAGATTGCCATTCCATCCCCCAGGGTACGGTCGAGGCGAGGCTGGGGTCGCTCGAGGTCCTCGAAGACGTGGATCAGCGGTTCCGGCGAGGAAGGGAGGTCGAGCGAGGGGTACGCCTCGAGTGCCTCGGCGGCGGCTTCCGGCGTGAGGTCGTCGCCGGCCTCGACCCAGACGTTCTCCAGGTGGCCGTCCAGCGTCGGAATGCGGTTACACGAGGCGCTGACGTCGACGCCGTGGAGGTCGAGTTCCGCGCCGTCGAACGTACCCAGGAGCTTCTTCGACTCGGTCTCGAGTTTCTCCTCCTCGCTCCCGATGTGAGGGATGGCGTTGTCGATGATCTCCATCGAGGTGACGCCGTCGTAGCCGGCCCCCGACACCGCCTGCAGGGTGGCGACGTGGACGCGCTCGAGGTCGAACTCGGCCAGCGCGGCGAGCGTCGGGACGAAGGTGATCGTCGAGCAGTTCGGGTTCTTGACGAGGGCGCCGTCCCAGCCACGCTCGTCGCGCTGGACCTCGAGCAGGTCGAGGTGCTCGGCGTTGACCTCGGGGATGATCAGGGGGACGTCGTCGGCCATTCGTGCGTTCGAGGAGTTCGAGGAGACGACGTAGCCCGCCTCGCAGAAGCCGGGTTCGACGGCGGCGCCGACGCTCGAGGGGAGCGAGGAGAAGAGGAGGTCGACGTCGTCGGGAACGGCGTCAGGGTCGGTTTCGGTGACGGTCGTGTCGGCGACGGCGTCCGGAATCGGCGTGTCGACGCGCCACTTCGCGGCCTCGCTGTAGGGTTTGCCCGCGCTCGAGTCGCTGGCGGTGAGTGCTGCGATTTCGAAGTCGGGGTGGGGCTCGAGGAGCTGGATGAGTCGTTGTCCGACGGCGCCGGTTGCGCCGAGGATGCCTGCTCGTACGGTCATTGTCGGCCCTGGGAACCGGGCGCGCAAAACGGTTTGGATGGTGTCACGGTTTGCAGTCGCTCGAGAGGCGTCACCGTGTGCAGTAACTCGAGGACTCGTGACGCGGACGGCAGTCGCTCGAGGCCCAGAAATTCGCCGAGAACGAGTTGGCTGAGAACGAGACAGTCGGGCCGCTCAGTCGTCCGCCGGTGCCGCTCGCGATTGTACCTCGAGGTCGCCGTCGTCGAGACGCTGCTCGACGTTACGAGCCGCTTCGACCATGTTCTTCATCTTACCGTAGGCGACCTCACGTGGGAGGAGTTTGACGCCGCAGTCGGGCGAGACGACGAGCTGTTCTGGGGGGACGATCTCGAGGCCCTTCTCGATGTTACGCTCGATGTCCTCGACCGATTCGACCTCGGCGTCGTGGACGTCGACGACGCCGAAGGCCAGGTCCTTGGTGAATTCGGGGTCTTTGAACACGTCGAGCTGGTCGTAGTCGCCGTTGGCGAGTTCGAGGTCGAACTCGTCGACGGGGAACTCCAGTATTTCGGGGTAGATCCTGGAGTAGTCGCCATAGCAGACGTGGAGGCCGATTCGCACGTCCTCGGGGATGTCGGCGACGATGCGCTCGAGACACTCGCCGACGATGGCGTGGTCGTCGGGCGTGGTCGCAAGGGCGGGTTCGTCGATTTGGATGTACCGCGCGCCGGCCTCGACGAGTTTTTCGATCTCCTCGTTGACCAGGTCCGCGAGGTCGTACGCGAGCGACTCTTCGTCGTCGTAGGCCTCGTTGAACGACCAGTTCGCGAGGGTGTACGGACCCGTGATGGGAACCTTCACCGGGCGGTTGGTCGCTGACGCCGTGAACTCGTACTCGTCGACCAGCCACGTCTCGTCGTACTCGACTTCGCTGACGACGGAGGGCTTGTCGAAGTAGTTGTGGCCCCAGACCTTGACCGGGCCGTTGAACTCGTAGCCGTCGATCCGGTGGGCGAAGTACTCGACCATCTCGTTGCGGCGCATCTCGCCGTCGACCACCACGTCGAGGCCCGCGCGCTCGTGTTCGTTCGTGATGAGGCGAGCCGCGTCGTCTTTGGCCTCCTGGTAGTCATCGGCGTCGAAGCCGTGCTCCGGGTCCTGGTACAGCTCTTTCGCCCGGTTGAGCCACTTGGGCTTGGGGTAGCTACCGACGACCGTCGTCAGCAGGAAGTGATCGGCCGCGTGATTTTTGGATCGGAACTGGTCTTTGTTCGCGTTCTGGTGCTGGCTCATGCGTGGGTCACCTCCGCGAGCGCGGCGGCTTCCGCGAGGGCCTCGAGTTTCGCCTCGAACTTCGCGTACGGGAGGTAGAACGTCTCGGTGTTCGTCGTCAGATACGTCGTCTCGAAGTCGGTAACTGGGATCTGGTCGAACACCCAGTCGGCCCGCTCGCGGATCGCTTCGGGCTCCTCGAGGAGGGTATTCTGGCCGTCGGCCAGTCCCAGCGAAACGTCGTCGGTCGCGCCGTACTCCTGCAGGTTGTAGAGATTCTGCTCCTGTTCGGTCACGAAGTCGAACCCGAGCGCGTCGAAGTCGGCGTCGAGCAGGTGGGCGTAGACCTTCTCCTCGAGCGCGCCGTAAAACGGCTGGACAATGACCTCGGCGTCGGTCGCGCCCGCGACGGTGTCGACCGCCTCGCTCGCGCGTTCGTCAAGGCCGTCACTCGGTGCGTTCTCGACGAGCGACGGCTCGAGCAGGAACAGCGTCTCGTGGGCCGGGAACGCCTCGACCTCGCCGGCCAGGAAATCGGCGACGGCCGACAGGAACGTCTCCTCGTCGCCGTAGTGGTCGTCGGTGGCCAGGTCGAAAAGCGAGTACGGGCCGGGGAGGACCGCCTGAAGCGGTTCCTCCGTCAGGGCAGCGGCGGCCTCGAGTTCGCCCGCGACGTCGCCCGAGAAGCCCAGTTCGTCGGTGACGACGGGGTCGCGATAGAAGTTGTTGTTGTCGTAGTAGCGGACGATGCCCCCCGTGTCGACGGCGTCGTGGACGGTCAGCGGGTGCGCGAGCATGTCGTCCCAGCGAAGCTGGCCCTCCGAGATCAGGTCCAGTCCGGCCTCGACCTGGGTCTCGACGACTTCGGCGCGCGCCTCGTCGTAGATGCTCGTGACTGCCTCGCCCTCATCGCCGCTGATGAGGTCGTGTTTCTGGTGCCCTTTCGCGTCGGATAAGTCCTCTTTCGCCCAGTCCGGGAGTGGAAACAGCCCCGGTGTGGTCGATACGTACTCGGTCATGCGTAGGCAGGGCTAGGCTATGCCGGTGCTTAATATTTTCCATACTCTCGTATGCCTACGAGTTATTTGATCTGGAGTCGAGAAGGCGTTTAGTCCACTCGAAGACGGCGTCGAAACGGCGGGAGTCTCGCTCGAGGCGCTCACTCCGTAACGCGAATGGCCACAGAAGATAAATTCCGGACCCGATTACCGAACTAGTTCGAGTACCGTCAGCGTCTCGAACGGGAACGACTCGTCGGCGACGGCGACTGCACTGAATCCCTCCTCGCCCGCACGTTCGACCACCGCGTCGACCCCCGTGAGACTGCTGACCAGGAGGAGGACGACGCCGTCGGGGGCCAGTACCCGGGACACTGTCTCGAGGAACGGATCGATCACCGCCCGGCCGTCCTCGCCGCCCGAAAGCGCGCGCTCCATCCAATCGTCCCACTCGTGGTCCGGGTCCGTGGGCAGGTACGGCGGGTTGAATGCGACGGCGTCGAAGGTGCCCGACCGAAACGGCGAGACGAGATCCGCTCGCACCGCCTCGAGTCCGCGCTCGCGCGCGTTCGCAACGGCGTGTGGGTTGACGTCGGCGGCGACGACTCGAGCCCCGACCTCGGTGGCGATCCGGTCGGCGACGTACCCCGACCCGGTGCCGACCTCGAGGACCCAATCCTCCGTCTCGAGTCGGTCACAGGCCGCGTCCGCGAGCAATTGCGAATCCTCCGCCGGCTGATAGACGTCGGTCTCGAGGCCGCGACGCTCGGTAAGATCCTTTCCCATCAATCGTCCTCCGAGGGTCGTCTGGACGCCGTCCCTCGAGCCGTCGGTTCGTTCACCGGTTCGTCCAGTCGCATTCGAAAACCGTCAGTTTCCTCGCGTCCACTCAACTCCCGCTGTGGGTACGGGATCTTGACGTCGGCCTCCTCGAACTGGGTCTTGATCGCGCTGATGGCCTTCGTCCGGGCCGTCCAGCGACGTCGCGCGCTCGGCCGATCGATCCAGAAGCGGACGCCCAGGACGACCGACGAGTCGCCGAAGTGCTTCGTGACCACCATCGGCTCTGGGACGTCCATCACCTCCTCGATCGGCTCGAGGGCATCTCGAGCGAGGGTCGCCGCCTGATCGACGTCGACGCTGTAGTCGACGCCGACTTCGACCTCGATGCGAAGACGGCCCTTCTTCGAGCGGTTCGTCACGATGCTCGTCGTGACGACGTCGTTGGGGACGACGATGTACTCCCCGTCGAACGACTGAATTTGCGTGTTGAAGATCGAGATGTTCGTGACCGTCCCCTCCCGGCCGTCGATCTCGACCCAGTGGCCGATCTCGAACGACCGGGAGAACATCAGGACGAACCCGGCGAGCAACGCACCGAGAGTCTGCCTGGCGGCCATCCCGACGACGATACCCAGGAATCCGGCTCCGACGAGGAGCCCGCTGAGGTCGTCGATCCAGATGCTGAGGACGACAACGATCGAGACCGACCAGATGAATACCTGGATGACGCGATTCGACACCTCCTCTTGGTGTTTCGTGACCGTCGTCGAGGAGGCCACTACGTCGTGTAACAGCCGCCTCACGAATCGCCAGACGATGTAGGTCAGCACGACCATTACGAACGACGCGGTCACTCGAGGGAGGAACGTCCCTTCCGGATCGAACCGCGAGAGGACCGTTGACAGTTCCTCGGTCGCCCCCCAGACCCCGACGGCCACGTACAGCGCCAATCCTCCCGTCCCGAAGAGGAGAATCGTCGCGACGATATCGGCGTACAGCGCCCTCGAGCGGTCGGAAACCCAGGACTGGAGTCGTCGGTGGGAAATCAACACGAGCAGAAACAGTCCCGTAACGACGGCCGTCGCTACTCCCTTCTGGAACTGCGTGTGGAACGTGTTTTCGAGCCACTCGAGCCCAGTAAACGCGTCTACCACGGATTCTCACCCCTCATCCGAACGGCCTACCTCATCGGCGAGCGTCGCCAGTTCGGCGAACTCGGTGGGGGTGACGGCTCCGGCCCGTTTGTCCAACAGTTCTTCGTCTACCGCCTCGACGACGGCGTCCGCATCCTCGAGCCCCGAGATGTGAGCCGTATTTCGAATCGCGTTTCGCATCGTCTTCCGACGTTGTGTGAACACCGCCTTGACGAACCGCAGGAAGAACGCCTCGTCTGCGACCTCGTAGTCGGGCGTCCGCGGGATCGACCGGACGACTGCACTCTCGACCTGTGGCGGCGGCGAAAACGCCTCCTTCGGGATCGTCTCGACGATTTCGACGGCCGCGAAGTGCTGGGCCGACACCGACAGCCGCCCGTACTCGGACGTCCCCGGTTCGGCGACCATGCGCTCGGCGAACTCCTTTTGGAACATCAGGACGAGCGGGCGCTTTTCGGGGAGGAGGCGAAACGCGATTTCGCTCGAGACGCCGTAGGGAAGGTTCGAGACCGACGCCGAAAAGGAAGGCAGGTCGACCTCGAGGGCGTCGCCCTGGATGACGGTCAGGCGGCCAGCCGTGACCTCCTCGGCGAACTCCTCCTCGAGAAACGCGGCCAACCGTCGGTCTCGCTCGACGACGGTCACCTCGTCGGCAACGGCGAGCAGTCGGTCGGTGAGTGCGCCCGTCCCGCCGCCGATCTCGAGGAGGTGGCTCGTTACCTCGCGAGTGGGCTCGGTTGGTTCGGTCGACTCAGTCGATTCCTCGCCCTCACCTGGCGACGCGTCGCGGTTTATCGTCTCGAGATACGTCGGCAACCGGTCGAGGACGCGATCGTCGACGAGAAAGTGTTGATCGCGGTCGGGATCACCGCGAACCCCCGCCCTCGCGATCAACCCGTCTGGATCTCTCATTGCCCGGGCGTAGGGGGCAGGGGGCCGTAAACGCACCGTCTCGAGAGCGCGTCACTCGCGTGAATAGTCGTTGGACAAAAGCTATCGCGTGAATAGTCGTTGCGTGAGGTCGTCGCGTGAATAGCCGTCGCTCGCAACCGGCAGTGAAGACGAAAAGGAGAGCACGCTACTCGTCGCGCTGGTCTCGGCCCACGAACGTCCGATACTTGAGGTCTTCGTCCCGTAACTCCTCGAGAATCCGATTCGCGAGCACCTCGTCCGGATCGTGCAGTCCCGAAACTCGATCCTCGAGGTCCTCGAAGCTCTCGAAGGGCTTTCGCTTTCGCTGGTCGAGAATGTTGTTTCGGAGTTTCTTCCCGATGCCCGGCAACAGGTTGAGCTGGTGGAGCCGAAGCGTGATCGGCTGCGCATCGTTGTAGAAGTCCACGAATCGTTGTTCGTTCTCTTCGATGAGGTCGGCGATGACGTACTCGAGTTCGGACTGGGCGCCAGAGGAGAGGTCGTCGTACTCGACGGGATGACACTCCTCGACGACGTCGCGCGCTGTTGGCGGCTCGACGACGACTCGGGTACCGATCGTGAGCCGAGCGTCCTCGTCGAAGGCGACCTGGTACAGCGTGAAGTCGTCCACGCCGAGGGCGTAGCCGGCCGGTGACTGCTGGTAGCGACGGCGGCCACCCGAGAGCCCGTGGGCCAGATAATCCAGCACGACCGCTCGGCGCACGTCCACGTCCGTCTCATCGCTGTCGGCTTCGCTCATTGACTCGCAGTACGGCGACGGAATACTTAAAGAGTCGGCTCAGCGACGGTTCGCGCGAACGACGTACAGCGACCCGAAATCGAACACGACGCCGCCCTCGATGGGACCGCCCTCAGACGTACTTCGCGATGACGTTGAGGATGTCGTCGAGTTCGTCACCGGAGACGGAGTAGCGCTGCTGGGCGAACACGGTTCGAAGCTCCTGTCGGTCCCGCGGGAGCAAGTTCACGATCTTGTACGCCGTTGGCTCATCCACTTTCTCGAGATCCTGGAGATCCTCGACGAGGGCGTTCGCGTCCTCGGTCTCGAGGATGGCGAAGCGGTTGACGTGTTCGATAGCACGCGCAAGTTCGTATCGCAGTTCGCGCTCGTCGTCGAGCGCCCGTTCGGTTTCGATGTCCTCGAGGAGGTCCTTCGTCTCCGAGACCGTCAGGTACTCCTCGTCGACGATCTCTTTGAAGATCGTCATTCCTGGGCGCGGAGGTGGGCAGCGGTGACGATCAGCGTCTTCGCCTTCCCGCCGTCGGTGATCTCGACTTTGAAGGCCTTGCCCTGTTTGCCGACGACCTCGCCGGTGTGACCGTCGAATCGCGGGTGATAGCGCCCTTTCGGAACGCTCGGGTCGATCTTGAGGTGGACCTTCTGGCCCACGTCGTACTCCTGAATCGCACGTTGCGGTGGCGAAGTCCCGCGGTCTCGGGGATCGTTCGAGAGCTTTCGCCGGGTTCCCTGACGAGGTCCGTTCGAGTTCGGCATAGTCGTACGACGCTCTTGACCGGTGACGGTTATAAAACGCACGTTCTCGACCCGTCTCGTCTCGAGTCACGGCGGCCGCTCGAGGTAAGACATAGGTGAGGCTATTCGTGACCGAGTAGCCCCGAGCCTCCGGCGCGAAGGGGAACAGTAATCCCGCCGGCGGTTGCCTCCGTACGTATGAGCGACGATCGCGGTACCGACGACGGTGACGCTGATGGTGACAGTGGCGGCGCACGGGCCTTCCGCTTCGAGACCCGTTCGATCCACGCAGGTCAGGAGCCTGACGCCGAGACCGGCGCCCTCATGACGCCGATTTTCGCGAACTCGACGTACGAACAGGACGGCCCCGGCGACCACCGCGGCTACGAGTACTCCCGCACCGGCAACCCCACGCGCGACGACCTCGAGGCCAACCTCGCGAGTCTCGAGGGTGCCGACTACGGCCGCTGTTTCTCGAGCGGCATGGGATCGATCAACACCATCTGCAACCTGCTGGAGTCAGGCGACCACGTCGTCACCGGGAACGACGTTTACGGCGGCACCCACCGCATCTTCACCCAGGTCTACGAGCAGTACGAGATCGAGTTCACGTTCGTCGACATGACCGACCTCGAGGCTATCGATGCGGCCTTTCAGGACAACACCGAACTCCTGTGGCTCGAGACCCCGACCAACCCGCTCATGTCCATCGTCGACATCGAGGGCGCTGCCGAGATTGCCCACGAGCACGACGCCATCTGCGCCATCGACAACACCTTCGCCACGCCGTACCTCCAGCGCCCGCTCGACCTGGGCGCAGACGTGGTCAGTCACTCGCTCACCAAGTACCTCGGCGGCCACTCCGACGTCGTCGGCGGAGCGCTCCTGACGAACGACCCCGACCTCGACGAGCGCTTCGGTTTCTACCAGAACTCCGTGGGCGCGACGCCCGGTCCGTTCGACGCCTTCCTCGTGCTCCGCGGAACCAAGACCCTCCCCGTCCGGATGGACCGCCACTGCGAGAATGCCCGCGCCATCGCTCAGTGGCTCGACCAGCACCCCGAGGTCGACCGCGTCTACTATCCCGGCCTCGAGAGCCACCCCGGCCACGAGATCGCGGCCCGGCAGATGGACGACTTCGGGGGCATGCTCAGCTTCGAACTCGACGGCACGCTCGAGCAGGCAAGCGACGTCGTCTCGAACACGGAGGTGTTCACCCTCGCCGAGAGCCTCGGCGGTGTCGAGAGCCTGATCGAACAGCCGGCGCCGATGACCCACGCCGCTATTCCACGAGAAGAACGCATCGCGGCCGGACTCAGCGACAGCCTGATCCGCGTCTCGGTGGGCATCGAGCACGTCGACGACCTGATCGGAGACCTCGAGCAGTCGATCGAAGCGGCGTTCGAATGAGTCAATACGAATGAGCCAACTCGATCGATCACTCCCCGTAGACGAGTCTACCGTTCGGCGCGTCGTCGCCGTCGCTCGAGAGAACGGATTCGCTCTCGTCGCCGCGGGCGTCGCGTTCTACATCTTCAACGCCCTGATCCCGCTGGTCATCTTCGTCCTCATCGGGATGACGACCGTCGGCTGGCTCGAGAACGCCCTCCAGCTCGCGGCACCCGCGTTCGGAGCCGAACCGGAATCGCTGGTCTCGGCAATGAACGGGATGATTGGCGAAGGGTCGGGTCGGGGCCGAGCCGCGGCGATCGCCGCCGCCATCCTCGCCTGGAGTTCGTTCACGACGTTCCAGTCGGTCAATCGCGCGTTCGGCCACGTCTACGGGGTCCAGGCAGAACGATCGCTGCGTCGGACCGCTCGAGACACGGGGCTGGTCCTCGTGACGGTGGCCCTCGCCGTCACCGCGATGGTCGTCGTGCAAGTCGGGTTAGTGGCCGTCGCTGGACAGACGGTCGCCCTGCTGGCGAGCGTCCCGCTCCTTGCAGGGGCGCTGTTCGCTATCTTCTTCCCGATGTTTTACCAGTTTTCGCCCCCGGACGTGACGGTTCGGGAAGCGCTCCCCGGCGTCGTCCTCGCGGCCGTTTCGTGGACCCTGGGTGCGCTCGGCTTTCGCCTCTACCTCACGACTTCCGAAAGCGTCGAGCTGTACGGCGCCGCCGGCGCCGTAATGTTGCTCTTGACCTGGCTGTACGTCGGGGCGCTGGCGCTGCTCGCCGGAGTCGTCCTCAACGCCGTCAAAGCAGGTCGAGTCGAGGCAGCGGACCGGTGGACGATCGATTGACGTGCGACGGCCGTCGCTCGAGGCGGCAGTGGCGGAACGGAAAATCGATCGGACCCGATCAGATACGGCCGACGTTCTCGACGTTGACGCTCTCGACGCCCTCGACCTCGCTGAAGGCCTCTTCGACGCCCTCGGTGCCACCGGCACCGTCGGGGACGATCACCGTCGGGTAGAGCGCGACGAGGCCGAACGCGACTTCCTCGCGCTCGACGCCGTTGATCTTCGCGCCCTCCGAGAGAGCGGTCTCGAGGCGCTCCTGGAGCGCGTCGAGGTCGATATCGGGACTCTGCGGCATGACTTTGATCTTGGCGGCTACTTTTCCCATGGTATCAGGGGCCGAGGAACCCACAGTCGGGGCACTCGTAGAGGTTGCTTTGTTTGCGACACTTGGCACAGCGGTAGATCTGTGCGCCACAGTCGGGACACTTGAACGACGCGGCGTTCGTGCCCGCGATGTTGATCCCACAGGAGACGCACGAGCGAGTCTCCCGTCGGTCCGTGGAACTCATACCCGCTTCTTCCCGCCCGTCGCTTTTAACGGTTGTCTTTCGCGCTACCGCCGTGGGTAGCGGTCTCCGTGGTCGTTCCTTCTCAGAGTCCGGCGAGAGCTAGCGGGCCGATCAACACGCCCATCAGATGGACGCGCCTGGCCCGCAGGCGAACGGGAACCAGCCCGACGACAGTGGCCACGCCGAACGTGAGAACGCCGACCGGCCCCGTGAACAGGAAGGCGAGGCAGACGAGCAAGGAGAGCACTACCGCCGAAATCCGCCAGTACTCGAGTCGACCGACCAGTTCCAGGTAGGCGTCGCCGACGACGATCACCAGCGCGAACCCGATGACGCCCGCCAGCACGATTCCCGAGATGAGAATCGGGAGCTCGAGCGGCGCGTCGACGCGCTGAAAGGCGACCATCACGCCCGAACGCGGCTGGCCGATGGCGACGAGCGCGAAGAGCGCGAAGATCGTATTGGCCGTGTCGACGCCGCTCGTCGCCACGATGTAGCTCCGCGCAGTGGCCCCACCGGGGAGGAGAACGAGAACGGCGACTGCGGCGATCGCGGCAGAGATGCCGGGGAGGTAGCCGACGACGGCACCGGACAGCGAGCCGGCGATGGCCGTCATTAGAAGTAGCGGTCGGGACATTCGAAGAATCGTTCCTCCCTGTGGTGGGACGCCACCGCCCCGAACGGCGTCGATCAACACCGGCGCACCGAAGAGGCCAGCGAACAGCGGCGCGAGCATCCCGCCGGCCTCGAGCGGCGCGTCCGGCGACAGGTCGAGGGTCGCCCAGCCGAGTGTCGCTGCGAGCGAAAACGAGAAGAGACCGGCGAAGCGACGCCGCCACGTGGGTTCAGAGACCACGAGGGCGAGAACGATGACCGCGAGCAGAACCGAGAGATTGGCTCGTAGCTGGGGGTAGACGGCCGTGACGGCGACGGTTACGGGAATCGCGAGCGGTATCGCCACGAGGACGGCCAGCAGGCTCCCGACCGCCGAGAGCCGAATCGCCTCGAAGCCCCGACCCTCGAGCACCAGCTGGTGGCCCGGTAGCGCCGTGACGGCCATCTCGGCGTCGGGGACTCCGAGGGCCATCGCCGGAACGGCGTTCAGGAAGGTGTGGACGACGCCCGCCGAGAGCATCGCACAGCCGACGAAGAGCGTCGGCCCCGGAACGGAGGGGGCGACGCCTGCGAGCAAGAGAGCGAAGTTGTTCGCGTGCAGCCCGGGAATGAGGCCGCTCACCGAACCAAGGGCGGCACCGCCGAGAATCCAGCACAGGAGGGCGGCCGTGAACGTCGGATTCACGGTCACCTCGAGGAACGCCTGTGCCATTGGTCGCGTCTGGGCGCGTTTCGGTACTTAAACTCGAGGAGTGTACAATGGTTGCTCGAGCGAGAGCAGTCAATAGTCAAAATAGGTGCAATAGGCGAGAACTTAACAATAGGTGAGATGGCCAGTCTGACCAACTCACTAAAAAGGCGACCAACTCCGTGGCAGCGCAAGTGTTTCACCAGTGGCAGTAGCTCGACTGTGACTGCGGTTGCGACTCTCGTTACGTGTCGCGCATCGCGCCAAAAAATCGATGTGACTGTGAAACGTCGAAACCCGACTTAGCCGAAGAGTTCGCCGAGGCCCTCGCCGCTGGCCTCCTCTTCCTCGTCATCGTCGTCGTCCGTCGTGTCTGGCACGTCGCTGGTCTCTTCGGCTTCCTCCTCGCCACCCTCCTCAGCGCCAGCAGCAGCCGCACCGCCGGCTGCAGCGCCGGCAGCGGGAACCGCGGCGGCCTCGGAGACGGCCTCGTCGATGTCGACGTCCTCGAGCGCGGCGACGAGCGCCTTGACGCGGGACTCCTCGACTTCGACGCCGGCGGCCTCGAGCACGCCGGTCAGGTTGTCTTCGTTGATCTCTTCGTCGGTCTCGTTCAGGATGAGTGCTGCGTAAACGTATTCCATTGGTGTAATCCTCGTAGTGTGTCTGTGTCTGTATCTGTGTTATCCGAACATTGCGCCGAGTCCTTCTGCGCCGTCACCGTCATCGTCGTCATCGTCCTCGTCTTCGTCAGCGGCCTCGGACTCGTCGCCGTTCTGGTCGTCGCTCGATTCTTCTTCCGAAGCTCCTGCCGCACCCGCGTCCGCAGCGGGGGCCTCGACGCCCTGGAGTTCCTCCGGGAGCGCCTCTTCGTCGTCGATCTGGGCCGCAATCGCGCGCAGTTGTGCGTCGGCCTTGCGGACGAGGTCGGGCATGAGGTCGTCGTTTTCGATCGCCGCGTGCAGGCCGAGGCTCTTCGCCTCGCCCGTCGCCTTCGCGATGATCGTCGGCACGGTCTGGGTCGTCGGGTAGCCCGCGTTGATCGAGAGGTTGCGTGCGAAAGCGGCGGCCGTCTGCACGTCGCTCTTGTAGGCCTCGACGTCGATGTCGAGGTCTTCGGGATCGAACAGCACGCCCTCGGAGAAGACGGCGCGCAGGTCGAGACCCACTTCCTTGGGCTCGATGCCGAGTTCGTTGAGGACGTTCGCGAGATCGGCCGAGACCTCCTCGCCGGCCTCGAGGACAGTCGAGTCCTCCATGACCTGAATCGAACCGTCTTCGATCCGAGCGTTGGCACCGATCTGCTGGAGTTCGCCCACGAACGGACCGGGGTCGACCCCGGTGTCACCCTCGGGGATGACGATGTCGTTCGGGGCCACCTCGCCGGCGTTGATCGGCGCGGGCGTCTTCGAGGCCTCGAGTTCCTTGTACAGGGCGAACGGGTTTGCGTTCGTCGCGACGAGGCCGACCTGTCCGTCGACGTGTTCGACGAGGTCGTCGAGTCCGCCGGACTCGAGCGCGCGTCGTTGCAACGTGTTGCGACTGACGCGGACCACGGCGGTGCCGTGGAGGCCGCGACGCATGTCCTGTAGCTGCTTCGAGGGGATGCCGGTGATACCGATGACGCCGACGCTCTCGTACTCGTCGATGAGTGTCTCGAGTTCGTCGACCTCCTCGCGTTTCCACTCGGGCAGGTTCTCGGTCTTGCGCTCGGCTTCCGCCTGTGCTTCGGCGCTCATTTCAGGCCACCTCCACGGACGGCCCCATCGTCGTCTTCACGTAGACGGAGTCGATGTTCTGGGGGCCCTTCTCGAGGTCGGCGTGCAGGCGCCGGAGGATGACGTCGATGTTGTCGGCGATGTCCTCGGCGCCCATGTCCTCGGCACCCACGCGCGTGTGGAACGTGCGTCGGTCCCGCGAGCGAACTTGCACGGTGTTCTTCAGCCGGTTGACCGTCTCGACGACGTCGTCGTCGGGCGAGAGTGGGTCCGGCATCTTCCCTCGCGGGCCCAGGATCGTTCCTAGGTGCCGCGCGATGTCCTGCATCATCGCCTCCTCGGCGATGAAGAAGTCGGTTTCGTCCGCCAGATCTTTGGCGTCGTCGTCGTCCAGATCGGCCACGTCACTCCCCGAAAGGACCTGGTCCGCGACCTCCTCGGCGCGGACAGCGGTCTCACCTTCGGCGATGACGATGATTTGGGTCTCCTGGCCGGTTCCAGACGGCAACACGACGGACTCGTCGACACGATTCGACGGTTCGTTGAGGTCTAGATCGCGCAGATTGATCGCGAGGTCGACCGTCTCGGTGAAGTTCCGATCGGGCGCGTCCTCGAGTGCGCGAGTGACTGCTGTTTCGATATCCGAATTTGCCATCGTTCACCTCCGTAGTACGCAGGGTATGCTCCTACGGGTCAGTGAAACAGGCCATGCCTGTCTCGCTTTGAGAAAGTGTCATGGCCAACTTAAACCCGTCGAACTCCGCGCCTCGAGGATCGAGGAGTTTCGTGGCCTCGATTTGATCCAGTTGGACGCCACTCGAGCGTGCGGTTCGCCCGGCTGATTTAGCCAAACCGATCGATTAGAAATTGTGAATGTGCAACTGACCGAAATATACATTATCGTGGCAGATGTAGAACGCGACAATGCGGCCGATAGATTTATATGGTGTCGTTGGAGGTCTCGGGGGAGGGGGCGAGAGCGAATCCGCTCGCGTCTACGAACAGGTGGTCGCGGCATTTACCGGACTGTCGCCGCTCGAGCAAGCCGCGATACAGGCCGTCGCAATCGTCCTAATCGGTGGGGTCGCTCTCGGAATCCTCCGGTATTCAGGAAGGAAAACACTCGAGGTTTCCAGACGGAGCCCAGTTATCTCCCTGTGTATTGGGGTGCCAGGCGCGCTCGTCCTCGGCGGCCTATTTTACACCGGCATCCTGCTTACGTCCTCGCCGGTCGGGATTTTCTTTGCAATTCCACTCGTCGTCATCGGCGTGATCGTGCTTCCGGTGAGTGCGGCACTCGGCTACGTCGCCATTGGCGCGACGATTTCGACGCGAGTCGGCCTGTCTCGGACCCCTGCCTGGGTCATTGCTGGTGGCCTCCTCGGAGGAGTCGCCATGCTCATCCCGGCCTTCGGTCTCGCACTCGTCACGATAGCCACCGCGCTGGGGGTCGGTTCCTGGACTCGCGTACTCGTCGGGAACGGTGGCGTCCGACAGCCAGAAGAGCGGGTCGTTCCACCGGCGAACAAGGTGTAGGCTCTCGAGTGTTTGCGTCAGTGTTTCGGACGCGACGAGTTGGACGTACCGTGACGGGACGTCGCGAATTGAACGTGACAGGACGAAGTGAGGACAATCGCGGCTACTACTCGAACCACCGAACGTTTGAGAAGTGGGTGACAGTTTGGTTCTCGAGTCGTCACTCGACGAGAACGTCGTCGTACTCGCCGTCGTCGACTTTCGCTTTGAACTCGCGAGCATCGACGCCTTCGATGGTGACCCCCATCGAGGCGCAGGTGCCGACGACCTCTTTGGCCGCGTTCTTCGTGTCGTAGGCGAGCAGGTCGGGCTTTTTCTGCTCGGCGATCGTCTTGACTTGGTCGATCGAGAGGTCGGCGACGAAGTCCTTCTGGGGTTCGCCGCTTCCCGTGTCGAATCCGGCCTCGTCCTTGACGAGAGCGGCCGTCGGTGGGACACCGACGTCGATCGAGTAGCTGCCGTCGTCCTCGTACTCGATGGTAACCGGCACTTCGGTGCCGTCGAAGGCCGCAGTCTGTTCGTTGATGTCGTTGACGACCGCCTGTACGTCGACGGGCGTCGGTCCGAGCTCGGGACCGAGCGGCGGGCCAGGATTGGCCTGGCCACCCGGGACGAGCGCTTCGATGGTTCCAGCCATACCCGAATGAATCCTCGCTCGAGTTTTAAGGGTTGCCATTCGGTCCAGTCCGGCCGATAAACGTGTGAGAGGGTAACGTAGCGAGTGAGGTGAGACGAGGATTCCTCAATGAGACTGTGTCGAATGGGATCGATTGGGAGCGACGCGAACGGGTATCCGTAGCCCACCCACCCCACTGTGTCGAGTGTTTATCTGCGGTGGCGGGAAACGGTCAGGATAGGAGAAGGCGTCCAGAAAATTCGGACATGTGGGTGACCGACCCCACCGTGTCGAGTGTTCAGCCGGGCGACCGTCCGTCTCCGATCCCGTGGGTACGAACGTGAGTGAATATCTGTCGGCTGAGGGGAGTTGGTGTGCAGGTTACACCCCCACCCCATTGTGTCGAGTGTTCTGCCAAAGCTAGTGGAGGGTTTGTTAGGGAACTCCTCGAGGAGCTGCAATGGAAGTAGTACGAGGGTCTATTAGAGAAGTTTCTCGAGGGTCAGTAGAGACGGCGACGGCTCGACTGGTGGGATCGATGGATGTCGGCAACGACTCGAACGGTCGACTATACCGAAATTGAGTATCTACCGACCAGGTGACTCTCTACCACTGCAATCCTCATCGTCACCGTAACCCCCGCAGTTTCGCACCACGAACCGCCTCGAGCGAGATGTCGACGTCCTCGAGTTCGTCGACGACGTCGAGGGCCAACTCGAGTGTCACGTCGAGATCGTACTCGTAGTACTGCCCACCAGACCGACCGTGGTTGCGGGCGTACCGCTTCAAAATTCCCTGCATGGCCAGATCGGAGAGGTGGTCGTGCATCCGTCGACGGACGAGAGGCTTCGTCCCGAATCGTTCGGCGATCGCTGAGTACTCCGGATAAATTTCGCGAACGCGGGCGGGCGTCTCGTCACCGATTGCGATGCTGAGCACCGCCGCCAGCGCCAGGTGACCGTGTCGGGTCAACTCCATCATTCCCTGGCGGATCTGTCCGCGCTCGAGCGCCTGCTGGGCGTCGCGCACGTGAGATTCTCTGATGGTCGTCTCGTCCGCCGCACGCGTGATGTCCCCGGCCTTGTAGAGCAGATCTAGTGCCTGCCTGGCACTCCCCGTGTCCTGGGCGGCGAGTGCCGCACACAGCGAGAGCACGTTCGTCTCGTAGGCGGTTTCGTACAGGGCGTTCTCCGCTCGCTGCTCGAGAATCGAGCGCAACTCGCCAGCGGTGTACGGTGGAAAGTGAACCTCCTCCTCACAGAGGGTGTCTTTGACCTTCGGGGAGAGACTGTCGTGAAAACTCAGGTCGTTACTGATGCCAATGATGCCGGGTTTGACCGACGAGAGATAGCCGTTCGCTCGAGCGCGCGGGAGTTCGTAGAGGATGCCGTCGTCGTCGCCGATGTGGTCGATTTCGTCGAGGACGATCAGGACGGTACCGCCGATGCTCTCGAGTTCGGTGTAGAGCATGTCAAAGACCGTCTGTCGCGGGTAGCCAGTCGTACTGATCTGTTGGCTTGGCGGTCGCAGTTCGTTGACGAGATTCGCGGCGACCTGGTAGGAAGAAGAGAGATTGTTACAGTTGAGCCAGACGACGGTCAGTGCGACATCGTCGTAGGCGTCGACGTCGCGCTCGAGGTGAGAGAGGAGATAGCGGGTGACGGCCGTCTTCCCGACGCCGGCCTTGCCGTAGAGAAAGAGGTTTCGTGGCTGTGCTCCGTTGATGACGGGCTGGAGAGAAGCCATGTACGTGTCGATTTCTTCGTCTCGTTCCTGGATCGACTCCGGTTGATAGTCCTCCCGTAGCACGTCCTCGTCGGAGAAAATCGACGTGTCCCGATCGAACAGCGGCATTAGTTGGACTGCTCGCTGCAAGATATATAAAACCACCGTGTCGAGTGCGTCGAGTGTTCGACGGATCGTCTCCGGTCGCCCCTACCGCCCCTCGATGAGGTGGACACCCCACCGTGTCGAGTGTTTCGGACCGCTCCCAGGAGGTCGAACTGATCGCCTTTCTGAGTCAACCCATGTCGCGTCGCGAGCGATCGTATCGAGACGCCAGATAGGCTGTCTCGATAGCCGAGTTCACCCCTCGAGTTTTCCACCGTATGCGTACCGGGAGACACTTCATCCGGTGACGTACGCTCGATTCAGATCTCTCATCTGCATTGCCGGTTCCGATGAGCCATCCGAGTGAGTCGCTCGTTGCGTTCCGTTAGTGGGAGTTTGCGTTCGACGATGACTATCTTTTCGATATTACGATGTCGTCGTGATTTTCTTCGTCGGTGACGTTACTCTCACCCTCCTCTGCCAGGAGACGCACCGTCGAGGCGCCGTCCTTTTTCAGACCACTCCTCCCAAAGATGCCTCGAGTTCACCCACCCGATCTCCTTCATCGACGACGCCTCGACTTTGCTCGCCTTGCAGACATCACCACCCCCTAACTCGAAACACTCGACAAAGTGGGGTCTCTCACCCTACCGCCCCTCAGTCGACGGCCGGCCCACTCCAAAAAACACTCGACACGGTGGGGTGGGACACCTCACGAAATGCCGACCGACCGGACAGACCTCGAATTGGCCGTCCTCTTGCTTTAAGTCATCTGGACGAACATCTTCGCTCGTATTCCCAGCGGCTAAGAACTGGCGTGACCCGCTATACTACGGGAGTTCATACGTTCGGGTGTACATGACTGATCACATCGGAGCCCCTGGAACTGGTATCTCGCGGCGGGAATATCTGGCTGCAACCGGCGGAACTGGCGCTGCCGTCCTCGCTGGCTGCCAATCACCGATGAACCTGAATTCGAAAGCCGCTGCCCAGTCCGACCTCCCGACGACGAGTCCACCGTCGGTCGTGCAGGTCGACGAGCAGGGCGGAGAAGTCACGCTTCGAAGCGTCACCTCCCGACACCCTGTGCACCCGCTCGAGTCGATGGGCGGTCCAATCGAGTTCCCACAGGTCTGGGCGTTCCAGGCCGACGACAGGGAACCCAGCGTTCCGGGGCCGATCCTGCGAACGACCGAGGGCAACGACATGGAAGTGACGCTCGACAACGCGGACGGGAGTCACCCGCACACGCTTCACTTTCACGGCTCACACAAGACCTGGGAGAACGACGGCGTGCCGACGACGACGGGTATTCGCGTCGACCCGGGCGAGAAACACACCTACACGATCCCGGCGAACGTTCCGGGGACACACCTCTACCACTGTCACTACCAGACGAACAGGCACATCGACATGGGGATGTACGGAATCTTCCGCGTCGATCCGAAGGGGTACGAACCCGCCGACAAGGAGTACTTCATGACGGTCAAGGACTGGGACTCGCGCGTCCCCAGGCAGATGAACGGCGAGGACGTCGAGTACAGCCCTCGCCAGCGTAATCCCGACGTGTTCACGATCAATGGAAAGAGCCTGCCCCGGACGCTCCACCCCGAAGACGGTTCGCCGATGATCGTCGATTCGGGCGACACGGTCAGGCTCCACTTCGTCAACGCGGGGTACATGTCTCACCCGTTGCACACGCACAACCACCGTTTCCGTCTGGTCGAGAAAGACGGCGGCCAGATCCCGGAAGCGGCGCAGTACGAGCGCGACATCACCAACGTCGCGCCCGCGGAGCGCCACACGATCGAGTTCGAGGCGAACGCCGATCCCGGCATCTACCTGATGCACTGTCATAAGGTCGACCACGCAATGAACAGGAACTTCTACCCTGGCGGCATGGTCAGTGCAATCGTCTACCGAGACGTCATGGACACCGACATCTTCAGCAACCTCATGGGGTACGCAGGCTACGAGGGCTGAGCGAGCCGCGGCCCAATCTCAGACGCGCTCTCCTGTCTCTCCCCTTCTCGCTTCTCGCCTTCTCGCTTCTCGCCTTCTCGCTTCTCCCCTCTTCCTGTATCGACCTATCCTCGAGTTCGGCTCACATCTCAATTTCGTTCTCCATTTCCTGCTCGATCACCGACACGGCTCGAGACCGTTTCTCGAAGAAAGGATCACTACCTCGACGAAGCCTCGATTACCCGCCGTAACAGTCGTTTCACGTTATTCCGGTGTCAGGAGTTGTTCTCGAAGGGACATGAAACCACACGACAACGGACGGGCACCTGACGACGGTCGGGCAGCCGACGCCGAACGGATGTCACTCGAAGGGGCATCACACGAAGGAGCGAGCCAGCGAACAGACACTCCACGACGAACGTGGCCGTCACGACGAACGTTTCTCCGGGCGACCGCTACGGCGGGCGCTGTGGCGAGCCTCAGCGGACTCACCGTCGCCCAGGAAGAAACGACGATCGAACTCGGCGGCGTCACCTCCGGCTAGGAGGGGCGGTCGCCATCCGATATTGAAGGGGAGACGAACCCGACGCTGACGCTCGAGGCCGGACAGACGTATTCGATAACCTGGGAGAACGTCGACGGCTTGCCCCACGACATCATCATCCTGGACGCGGACGGGAACGATATCGTCGGGACAGAAATCATGAGCGAGCAGGGCGAAACCCAGACCCTCGAGTTCGAGGCGACCGAGGAGATGGCCGAGTACTACTGCTCGGTCCATCCGGGATCGATGCGCGGCGACATCCAGATCGGCGAACCAGCCGACGGTGCCGACGACGACGAATCGGAGGAGGACGTGACCGACGTCATCGGCGAGGGCCCCACGATCGGCCTCGAGCGCGTCGCCGGCGGGTTCGTCTCGCCGGTCGGATTCGAGGTGGCACCTGGGCAGCAGAATTGCTACTACGTGCTCGATCAACCGGGTCAGATCTACCACGTCGACGCCAACGGTGGCGAACCGACGGAGTTCCTCGACCTCACCGACCGGATGGTCGACGTCGGCGCCGCGACGGATGCGGGGTTCGACGAGCGCGGCCTCCTCGGCCTCGCGTTCCACCCCGAGTACCAGGAGAACCGTCGGCTCTTCGTCTACTACAGCGCGCCCCTGCGTGAGGACTCGAGCGACGGTAGCGCCGAGAGCGGGGACGAAGCCGAAACCGGGGACGACTCGAGTGACGGGGCCAACGAGACTGACAGTACTACCGACGAGAACGCGAGCGAAGAGGACGGGACCGACGACAACGGGGCCGACGACGAGAACGGCAGCGAAGACTCGAGCGACGAGGACGAAGCGGAAGAGTCCTACGACCACACGGCCGTCCTCGCCGAGTTCCAGGCGACGGAGGACTTCGCGTCGGTCGACCTCGATTCGGAGCGAATTCTCATCGAGGTGGACCAACCGCAGTTCAACCACAACGGCGGCCCCGTCGTATTCGGGCCGGATGGCTACCTGTACTGGGCACTGGGCGACGGCAGCGGAGCGGACGACATCGGCTTCGGCCACCTGGAAGACTGGTACGACGAGAACGAGGGCGGCAACGCCCAGAACACGACCGAAACGCTGCTCGGCGGGATCCACCGAATCGACGTCGACAACGAAGGCGAGGACGACAAACCCTACGCCATCCCGGACGACAACCCGTTCGTCGATAGCGAGGACGGCTTCGACGAGTACTTCGCCTGGGGGCTTCGCAACCCGTGGCGTGCCTCGTTCGACGGCGAGGGTCGCCTCTTCGTCGCGGACGTTGGCCAGAACCTGTACGAGGAGGTCAACATCGTCGAGAACGGCGGCAACTACGGCTGGAACGTCAAGGAGGGCATCGAGTGCTTCTCGACGGCCGATCCGAACGCTCCGCCCTCGGAGTGCCCGTCGCAAACTCCCGACGACGTTCGCGGCGGCGAATCGCTGCTCGATCCCGTCATCCACTACCCACACCAGGTCGGCGAGGAGACCATCGGGATCTCGATCACCGGCGGCTACGTCTACGAGGGTGAGGCGGCACCGGCGCTCGAGGGTCACTACGTCTTCGGCGACTGGAGCGACGCGTTCGAACGACCTTCGGGGGCGCTCTTCGCGTCGCCGCTCGAGGAGTACGAGCCGATGGCTGATCGAAGCGAGGAGGACCTGTGGGACATCAACCGTCTTTCGGTTGCCAACGCCCCTGATAACGCGATCAACCGATTCATCCTCTCGTTCGGTCGGGACCACGACGGCGAACTGTACATCCTGACGACGGCACGGTACACCGACGGCGAACCTGGCGAAGTGTTCCGCATCGTCTCGGAGGAAAATGGCGAGGAGATCGAACCCCACGAGGACTCGATCGCACAGGAAACAGGTGAGGGAGAGGATGGCGAAGGAGAAAGCGGTGAGGGAGAAGAAGACGAAAGCGAAGCGGACGACGAAGAAAGCGATGCGAGTGACGATACGGAGCAGGACGATGGAACGGACGACGAGACTGACGACGGAAACGAGACTGACGACGGGAATGAGACCGACTCCAACGGAGGTGACGGGAACGACAGCGCGTGATCGTGATGGTAGCGTAACTTCGTCTCGGTAGGCGACGAAACTCAACTTTCGCCTCGAGACCGGAGACGAAGCGCTGGACCAGTAACGGCGACGAACCCACCTCGAGTTGGAGTTGATCAAGCTCGTAACGGTGTGTGGGCCGTGAGTAACGGTCAGCGAAACCAGTACCTGCACAGCAGCATGTCTGCGTAGCAGTTGAAGCACCCAACCAGCAATTTCACCACGGCTGAAGAGGCAAGCCGGGGTATTACACAACGGTTTCCCATGGGATGGGGTATGCCGGATACCTTCTCGATCGATGCAGACTGGAACGCACTCTACATCGACGGCGAATGGACGGGTTCAGACGGCGGAGAAGAATTCTCGGTCCAGGATCCCTCGACTCGAGAGGAAATCGCCCGCGTCCCCGCGGGAACGGAAGCCGACGTCGACGCGGCGTTCGAGGCCGCGGCAGCGGCACAGGCCGAGTGGCGAGAGGCCCCACCTATCGAGCGCGAACGCATCGCCCTCGAGGTGGCGAACCTGCTTCAGGAGTACGAAGACGAGATCGTGGACCTCCTGGCCCACGAGGCTGGCGGCTCTCGGATCATGGGCGAAACGTCGGTTCAGATCGCCGCGGATCAGGCGATGGAGGCCGCGACGCTCCCCCGCCGCATGAAGGGCGAGCAGGTCGACTCGAACGTTCCGGGCAAGGAAAACCTCGTCAGGCGGGAACCGCAGGGCGTCGTCACGGTGATTTCGCCGTGGAACTTCCCCCTCAATCTCTCGGGGCGGGCCGTCGCGCCCGCCATCGCGACCGGCAACGCCGTCGTGCTCAAACCCGCCTCCAACACGCCGATCACGGGCGGGCTCCTGATCGCGAAACTGTACGAAGAGGCGGGCTTGCCGGAGGGCCTCCTGAACGTCGTCACCGGAAGCGGTTCCGACATCGGCGACGCCGTCGTCGGCCACCCCGAGAGCGACGTCGTCGCCTTCACCGGCTCGACCCCCGTCGGTCGCGGCGTCGCGACGACCGGTGGCGAGAACCTCTCCGTGATCGCCCTCGAGTTGGGCGGAAACAATGGACACATCGTGACCGCCGACGCCGACCTCGAGGCGGCGGTCGATTCGGCCGTCTTCGGGACGTTCGTCCACCAGGGGCAGGTCTGTATCTCCATTAACCGCCACATCGTGCACGAGGACATCTACGACGAGTACGTCGACCGACTCACTGACCGCGCCGAGTCGCTCCCGGTGGGAAGCGCCCACGACCCAGATACGGTGGTCGGTCCGGTCATCGACGAATCCCAGCGCGATGAGATGCTGGGCTACGTCCAGGAGACGGTCGAAACCGGGGCGACCCTCGAGACAGGCGGCGAGACGGTGCCGATGGATAGCGGTGGCGATAGAGGATCTGACGAGCGCGAAAACGGGACCAGCGACTCCCTGTTCGTCGCCCCGACTGTGCTCTCCGGCGTCACGAACGACATGGCTGCCGCGTGCAACGAACACTTCGGTCCCATCGCGCCGGTGATCAGCGTCTCGACCGTCGATGAGGCGATTGAGGTCCACAACGACACCGAGTATGGCCTCTCGGGATCGGTCCACGCCGGCGACATCGGAACGGGAATGCAAATCGCCGAACGGATGGAGACGGGCATGGTTCACGTCAACGACCAACCAGTCAACGACGAGGCCCACGTTCCGTTCAGCGGAACGAAGGCGTCCGGCGTCGGCGGCTACAACAGCACTGACATTATGGACGAGATGACCGAGAAGAAGTGGATTTCCCTCCAGCACGACCGGCGGGAGTATCCGTTCTAACCGCCTTACCGTTCTCACTTCCTCACCGTTCTCACCGCCTCACGCGTGCCCGATTCAACGTTCGAGTTCGGTGCGAACGAAACGTCTCGAGCACGTACGCAGTCACGGAACGAATGCAGTCACAGAACGAAGTTCTCACTCGAGCGTGACGCGATCATCGGAGTGGACGGTAACATCGTAGCCACGGTACTCGAAGCTCACCTGCCTGAACGGTGCCGCTGGTCCAGTCTCTAGGAAGATCTGGTCGAGAGCTGCCGGATCGACGACGTCGTTGAGCGGTGGATAACAGGCTTCTGGATCGATTCCATCGGCCTCGGCGACGGTTTCGACAACCCGAAGGCTCGGATCTGTCGCCCACGAATCGGGTGCGTCGTCTGGTGCCACGTACATGGTTAGACCAGGGGCTGGATGTCCGACTCGGCCATGTGCTGGAGCGCCGTCGCGGCCCCGACGCCGGTCGTCACGCCATCGTAGAAGTCGTCCTCGTCGTAGTCCATCAGCTCGAAGGATCTGGCAAGCCTGGAGGTCGACCCCACTCTCGAGCGAGAGGTCGATGAGTTCCTCGATGGTGGCCGTGCCGTTCTCGTCGATTTTCTTCTGCATCATCTTCGTCGCCATCGAGTCCATTCCGGGGAGCGCGGCGAGGGCGTTCGGCATCGGCATGTTCGGGTTGCCGACGGCGCTCAACTTGAGGTTCTGGGACTTCTCCTCGTGGAGAATGTTGAGACCCCAGAGCGTGTGGAAGACGACGACGTCCCAGCCGAAGGCGGCTGCCGTGCTCGCTCGTTCTCGTTACCCGTATCAGGAATGGTTGTGTATTATTTACCCAATTCTATAAAATACTCGGCCCAGTAACCCTCCCGGCGTTCGTGTTCGACGAACCACCGCTAGATGAACGCCAGCGGCAACATCACCAGAACCCCCGCAACGATCCCGCCAGCGAGCTCCGGTTTTCCGCCGCGTGGCAACGCCGAGCCGATGTCGAGCGCCTCGGGGATGAATTCGCTCACGACGAGGTAGATCATCGCACCCGCGGCGAACCCGAATCCGAACGGGAGGAAGTCCCGGGCTACCTGGACGAACGCGAAGGCGATGACGGCCCCGATTGGCTGGGGGAGACTCGAGAAGACGGCCCACCAGACCATCTTCCAGCGATCGACGCCCATGGCCTTCAGCGGGATCGAAATCGCCGTCCCCTCCGGGATGTTGTGGATAGAGATGGCGATCGTCATGAACACCGCCAGCAGCGGAACGGTGAATCCCAGGAATCCGAACCCGCCCTCGAGGCCGAGATCCGCGAAGGAGACGCCGACGGCGATTCCCTCCGGGAAGCTGTGTACCGTCAAGATGCCGAGGATGAGCACGAGCTTTTTGTAGTCGGCTTCCTCGTACTCTCGAGGGTCGAGATCCGCGTCGAGGAGCACGTCGTGAGCGATGACGACGAGGACGACGCCGACCGCCATTCCGACCGCGATCTCGAGGGCGGTCCCCTCGGCCAGCCCCTCCTCGATGAGGCCGAACACCGACGCCGAGACCATGATCCCGGATGCGAGTCCCCAGAGCACGACGTTGTGCCGGTCGCTAATCTCGTCGAAGAAGAAAAACGGGAGTGCCCCGAGTCCGGTCGCGAGAGCAGTCACGAATCCGGCGACGAACACCAGCGTGAGGTTCTCGAGGAGACTCATCGTCGGTGATCGGTTCGGATTGCAGATACGTACCTGTTGTGTCTACTGGCCGTCGATCGAGCCCGGTCGTGACGTCGTGAGCACCGGAACCGGCGTGATCCGAAGCACGCGCTCGGTCCTGGAGCCGAGCAGGCGTTGGTCGAGCCCGGACCGCCCGTGCGTCCCCATCGCGATCAGGTCGATCCCGTGTTCGATCGCGTACGAGCGAATTTCTCGCGGGACTGATCCCGATTCGACCGCCGTCGTCACCTCGTCGACGCCGGTCGCTCGCATCGTCTCGGCGGTTTCAGCCAGCGCGTCTCGAGTGCGATCACGCGACGCCGTCTCGGTTTCGGCCGGCGAGTCCGTTCCGATGCCGAACAGCGAGTCTTCGAGGACCGAGAGGACGTGGAGCGTCGCACCGTGCTCTCGAGCGATCTCGCCCGCCAACTCGAGGGCTCGTTCCGCGTGTTCGCTGCCGTCTGTCGGTACGAGCACGTCTTCGTAGGGGTACGGCTGGCTCGCGTTGCCGGCCGATCGAACCGCGAGAACCGGCTTGTCGCTGGCGTTGACGACGTGTTCGGTGACGCTCCCGAGGACGTGTTCGGTCAGACTGCGTTCACCGCTCGTCCCCATCACGACCAGGTCGACAATGTCCTCGGCGGCCACCTCGGTGATGACCGTCCGCGGTTGTCCCTGTATCGTGTCCATGACGGTCGAGACGCCGCGGGCCTCGGCCCGTTCGCGTGCGTCCTCGAGCACGTCCTCGCCCTCCTCTTCGAGCACGTCGACGACGTTGCCCTCGTATCGAACGAGACTCGGTTCGTTCGTGTCCGCGACGTACAACAGGTGGACCGTCGCGTCGTGGTCGACGGCGATTTCGAGGGCGTACTCGAGCGCGACGGTCGACGCGTCGCTCCCGTCGACCGGGACGAGGAGGAAGTCGTACATGGGGCGGAGTTCGACCGGGACGGCCATAATTGTGAGGCGTTTCCAGACCGGTTCTGGATCGACGTCGACGAAGGGCTACTGAAGTCCGAAAACTACTAACCGATGTCCGGGAATTGCTGCAGGGATCCGACGAACGGCTACCGATGTCCGAGAACGGCTATCGGCGTGTGGCGGACTGAACCGCTAGAGCGACCGGACCACCGCAAATCCAGCGACGCTATTCGCGCCACTACTCACGTCTCGATTCGCGTCTACGCGAAGAATCTGGGTCGCCGGCCTGGAACTCTTCCGTCTCGAGCGGATCCTCGAACGCCCCGACGATTGCCTCGAGGGCGTCGGTCGCGGTCATCAGGCCGATGATCCGCTGGTCCGTCTCGGAACCGTTCCCGCCGCCGACGGAGTCGCTCTCTCGAGACGCGCGTTCGTCGCCCGCGGATGCGCCGGCCTCGACCGACTCTTCATCGGCCCCGACAACCGTCCGAACGAGGCCCAGTTCCTGGTTTTCGGCCTGCAACTCGTCGATCGCCTCGCTCACCGGCGTGTCGGGCGCGAGCGACATCGGCGGCGTGGAGATGTCCTCGAACGAGGTTTCGCCCGAGCGAAGCGAATCGATCCGATCGACGACCGTCGGCACGTAGACGATCCCGACGTATCGCTCGAGGTCCCCTTCGACCAGTGGGAATCGCGTGTGTGGGCTCGATCCCATCCGCTCGAGGTTCTCGGCGACCGAGACGTCCGTCGAGAGGAAGACGATGTCCCCTCGGTCGGTCATGACGTCGCTCACCCGCAGTTCGTCGACGGCGAGGGCGTTGAAGACCTCCTCTCGGCGTTCCCTGGACAGTTCGCCACGTTCGAGGACGGAGCCGAGTTCCCGGTGGAGTTCGGCGCGCGTCTCGATTCGCTCGGTTTCGGCCTCGAGCCAGGCACCGGTCATCTCCACCCCGAAGAGTTTGAGCGTCGCCTTCGCCGTCCTGTCGCCGACGGCGATCAGCGGGGAGATCACCCACGCGAACCAGTACAGTGGCCCGGCTCCGTACCGTGCGACCTGTTTCGAGCGTTCGACGCCGAGGTAGGTCGGCGTCTGCTCGCCGTGGGTGAGGTGGATCATGTTGATGATGAAGAACGCCAGCAGGGAACCGGCGCCGACGGACGCGAGAAACGAGTTCTGGAAGACGGGTTCGAAGATGGCCGCCAGGCCCGGTTCGGCGACGATTCCGAGCGCGATACTGGTCCCCGAAATCCATATCTGACAGGTCGTCAAGTAGAACTCGAGGTCCTCCGTCATCTCCCACGCCCGTCGAAGCCCCGGTGTGTCGAACTCCGACTCAGGATACTGCCTGACGCGAGTGAGCGCGAACTCGGTGGCGACGAAGTAGGCGTTCACCAGAATCAATCCAGCCCCGGCGAGCAACCTGAGACCGATCTCGAGACTGTTCACTCGAAGACGGTTCAACGAGCGTGTACAAACGTCTTGGTGCTTCGACAGCCGAGGAGTGGACGGTCAGAGCGACCAGGGGCGTATGCGATTCCACGAGTCGGCCCGTTCCCTTTTTTCGTTCGAGATACTGACGACGGTACCGTTTGCTCGACGGATTGAAAGGCGAAGACGGTAGAAACACTCCCAGACCGAACGAACTCGAGACTGCTTCCAAAAGAGGACGGGAGGATGGGGGATGGGGGGAGGGGGGATGAAACGGTAACCACGGTATCTGAAGTGAAATTCAGCGATCGATAGCTAAAACTATTTGTCCATGTACTTTGTTTAGACACTGACGATACTATGGTCGCAATTCAAATAAATTCGCTCACACGACGATTCGGCGACGTCACGGCCGTGAACGAGCTCGACCTCGAGGTCAGGAGAGGTGAAGTGTACGGCTTTCTCGGTCCGAACGGCGCCGGGAAGTCGACGACGATCAACATGCTCCTCGGGTTCACCCCGCCGACATCCGGAACCGCGACGGTTCTTGGTCACGACATCGTGGACGAATCGCTCGCTATCCGACAGGCGACTGGGGTCCTCCCGGAAGATTTCGGCATGTACGACCGGTTGACCGCGCGAAAGCACGTCCAGTTCGCGATCGACACGAAAGGCGCGAGTGACGACCCTGACGTACTACTCGAGCGAGTCGGACTCGAGGACGCCGCTGACCGGAAGGCGGGTGGCTTTTCGACCGGGATGAAACAGCGCGTGGCCCTCGCGATGGCGCTCGTCGGTGAGCCCGACCTCCTCATTCTCGACGAACCCTCGTCGGGACTCGATCCGAACGGCGCCCGGGAGATGCGCCAGATCATCCTCGAGGAAGTCGACCGCGGGGCGACGGTGTTCTTCTCGAGTCACATCATGGAACAGGTGGAAGCGATCTGTGATCGAGTCGGGATTATGCGCGACGGTCAGCTCGTCGCCGAGGATACGATCGAAACGTTGAAAGATCAGTTCGACGCCGAATCACGGCTCGTCCTCACCGTCGATACGGTGCCGGACGGAATCCTCTCCTCCCTTCATTCCATGGCGGGCGTCTCGGACGTACGGGTCTCGGGAACCGACATCGTCGTCAGCCTGCGGGACTCGGACCAGAAAGCGGCCATCATCAACGCCGTCGAGGAACGAGGGGTGAAGATCACCGACATCACCTCGAAGGAACCGTCGCTCGAGGAACTGTTCGCCGTGCTCACGACGTCGGATTCCGGCCGACTCGAGAACGCCAATTCGGCGGAGGTCAACGCATGACCTGGATGCACGTCGCCAGCAAGGACTTCGCCGACGCCGGTCGGTCGATGATGTTGTGGGCGCTCACCGTCCTGTTAGTCCTGCTCGTCGCCGGCGTGTCGGCGATCCCGTACCTGCTTGCCGAAGGGACGACGCCGACGTTCGCGGAGGCGCTTTACTTCCTCTTTACGCCGATCGGCTTGCTCATCCCGATCATCGGATTAGTCGTCGGCTACCAGGCGATCGTGAGCGAACGCGAATCGGGGAGCATTCGCTTCCTTCTTGGTCTCCCAAATACCCGTCGCGACGTGATTCTCGGGAAGGTTATCGGGCGCGCCGGCGTCGTCGCAGTTCCGACCCTGATCGGTTTCCTCGTCGGCGCGGTCGTAATCGGTGCGCTGTACGACGGCTTCGTCGTTGCAGATTACCTCGGCCTCCTGGTCTTCTCGCTGGTTATGGGTCTTGTCTACGTGTCGGTGGCCGTAGGTATTTCGGCAAGCGTCAGTTCTCGAGCGAAAGCACTGGCGGGCGTTCTGGTGTTCTTCGTCCTCTTCGACTTCCTGTGGGAGTTCGTCCTGATGGGCACGTACTGGGTCCTCGAGGGAAGCTTGCCTGGATTCGACGGACTACCTGTCTGGTACCTCTTCGTTCTTCGGCTAAGCCCCGGACAGGCATTGACTGCGATCGCGCTGACCCTCATCGAGATTGTAGGGGCGGAGGGTCTCGATTTCACCGCTGCTGGTCGTGTCGCGGGTGACGTCCCATTTTACCTCGAAAATTGGTTCGCGTGGATCATCGTGGCCCTCTGGATCATCGTTCCAGTCAGCGTCGGGTATCTCCGCTTCAAAAACGCGATCCTGAGCTGATCGTCGAGTCGCCAGAACCGCGAATCATTTCACCTGCCTTCTACTCGTCTCACAGATCGATCCGTGAGATCAATCCGTGAGTTCTCTCGAGTTACGGAGCCAAAAATACGTCCGATCGCCCCCTCTCGAGGACCCAGTACGAATTGACAAAACGTGGCTTCCTCGGACGCCCTCCTCTCCTCCGGCGACCTACTCGTAGAGCGGGTTCGCCGCACAGAGTTCGTCGACCGACTCGCTCACGTCGGCGATCACGTCCTCGTCGTCAGGCGAATCGATCACGCGCGCGATGAGGTCGCCGACGGTCCGCAGGTCGTCCTCGTCGAAGCCACGGGTCGTCAGCGCCGGGGTCCCCGCCCGGATGCCACTCGGGTTGAACGCCGAGCGGGTCTCGCCGGGGACGGTGTTCGCGTTGAGGACGATGCCGGCATCCTCGAGCGCCTCTTCGGCGTCGCCACCGGTCGTATCGGGGTGGGACTCTCGGAGGTCTACGAGCACGAGGTGGTTGTCCGTGCCGCCCGAAACGAGCGAGAAGCCGTGGTCGGCGAGTGTCTCGCCGAGGGCCTTCGCATTGGCGACCGTCCGTTCGGCGTAGGTCTCGAACTCGGGCTCGAGCGCCTCGCCGAAGCCGACGGCCTTGCCGGCGATATTGTGCATGAGCGGGCCGCCCTGGCCGCCGGGGAACACGGCGGAATCGACGTCGTCGGCGTACTCCTCGCTCGTCATGACGATGCCGCCCCGTCCGGAACGAATCGTCTTGTGGGTCGAGCCGGTCACGAAGTCCGCGATGCCGACGGGCGAGGAGTGGACGCCCGCGGCCACGAGTCCCGTGATGTGGGCGATGTCGGCGAGGTGGAGCGCGTCGACTTCCTCGGCGACGTCCTGGATGCGTTCCCACTCGACCTCGCGCGGATACGCGGAGTACCCCGAGACGATGACGTCCGGTTCGAACTCGGCGGCGTGGTCGGCGAGGCCGTCGTAATCGAGGTACCCCGTTTCGGGATCGACCTCGTACTGCTCGACCTCGTAGAGCTGGCCGGTGAAGTTCGCCGGGTGGCCGTGACTTAGGTGGCCGCCGTGGGTCAGGTCGAGCGAGAGGATCTTGTCACCGGGCTCGAGCATCGCGAAGTAAACGGCCTGATTGGCCTGCGTGCCCGAGTGGGGCTGGACGTTGACGTGCTCGGCGCCGAAGAGTTCCGTCGCGCGGTCGATGGCGAGCTGTTCGACCTCGTCGGCGTACCGACAGCCGCCGTAGTAGCGTGCGCCGGGGTAGCCCTCGGCGTACTTGTTCGTGAGCGCGCTCCCCTGGGCGTCGAGAACGGCGCGGCTGACGTGGTTCTCGCTGGCGATCATCGACAGCGTGTCCTGCTGTCGTTCGATCTCACCTTCGAGCGCGTCGGCGACGGCGGGGTCGACCCCTCGGACGTGGTCGTGGTCCATATTTCCAGTGGCGCCCGGACGCTGTATAAGTGTACCTTTCCCCGGCAACGTGGGCCGCAACCGATCTCGAGGGCCGTGCCTCGAAAGCGTGCTACCGGGCGGCGACGCCGAATACATAAACTATACAACTAGTACGGCGATACAACTAACTTCTCGGGCGAAGATTCATCAAACCGAATGATAGAGTGGGAGGTAGCCGACGACACCCACCTGCGAGTGGTCGACGCGGACAACGCCGAACTCCGCGTGCAGGGAATCGGACTCGACGTCGAAGGCCCCGGCCCGGACATCTCACGGCCGGTCGACGACACGGTCGCGGTGACGGCGACCGCTTTCCGATTCCCCCACGCCGTCGTCTACGCGTTCTCGCTCGGCCGCGACGAACGATTCCACCTCGAGCCGGATCAACACTCGATGACGCTCCCGCCCGGCGAGTACGTCCTCGACATCGACACGGGCATCAAGACCTACCTCCGGTTCTCGGGGGAGGCGGTCGTCCAGCGCGCACCGGACTATTCCTCGCTGGTCGTCTCCTTCCCCGAGCGCACGCGAACCATCCTGGGCTTCCGGAGCCGTCACGAACTGCCGGCCGAGACGATCACGATACCCGATACGCCCGCCGGATTCGCTCGCGGCCTCTCCGCGCTCTCGTCGTCGATCAAGACCGACTCACCCGATCGGACGTACCCGACACTCCGCGGTCATCCGCCGTTGCTCGAGACCGGCCCCACGTTTTCGGCACCCGATGACGTCCTCGAGCAGGCGTCCCAGTCCGACATCGAACTCGTCGTCCCGCCGTGTTACGACACGCTGTTCGTGACGGCGCCACTCGCGTACTACCTGCAGGCGACGGTCAGGACCGAACCCGACGCGACACCACGCATTCGCCTCCCGTCGGTCGCCCGCGAACACGAACTCGCGCCGATGCCCGACCTCGAGCGGGACGTCGAACAGTGCCTGCGGCAGTGGTTCTTCCTGGACTGTCTCGTTCGCAACGCCGGCCCCTACGGCACTACGCTCGCCGAATCGAGCCTGCTCGACGTCCTCGACCTCGACGCGGAGCGACTGTACCACGCGACGCCCCAGGAGCGATTGTCGACGTATCTCGACGTTCCGTACGCCGCGGTCAAACATCGCCTGCCGGAGTGGCACCTCTCGACGTACGTCGAGCCGAACGCCGCGAGCGTCGAAGCGATGCCCTACCTGCTCGACCGCCTTAGCCTGATCTTCACGCCCAGGACGTCGACGCTCGAGGGGCGAGAACTGGTCGAACGTTCGCTCACCGACTTCTACCGCAGCGGGTCGTCAGGAACCGGGAAGGTCGCCTCTGTCAACATCGTCAAACCGGAACTCCGCGGTGGACGCGTCCACGGCTGGCTCGCAGACGGCGTCCCCATCGACGTCTTCAAATCGACCGTCGGCGCGTACCGGAACCGCCTCCGGTTCCTCGAGCGCGACACCGAGTCGACGTCGATTCGCGTCGTCCTGAACGATCCCGAAATGGCCGGTGAACGCGAACGGGTTGCTGAAATCTATCAACAGCGAGCGGAGGAACTCTCCCTCGACGTTCGCGTCGAGGAACACCTCACGACCGACGCGCTCGCGCGACTGCTCGAGGACGACCACGCGTTCGTCCACTACATCGGCCACTGCGAGACCGGCGGATTCCGGTGTCCCGACGGATCGCTCTCGGTCTCGAGCCTCGAACAGTGTCGCGTCGAGACGTTCTTCCTGAACGCCTGTGGCTCCTACTACGAGGGAATGGAGCTCATCGAGCGTGGGAGCGTCGCGGGAGCGGTGACGTTCACGCAGGTACTCAACGACCACGCACTGAAAGTCGGCGCAACGTTCGCGAAACTCCTCGTCCACGGCTTTAGCTTCGAGCGCGCGATGGGACTCGCGCGCCGGCGAATCATGATGGGCAAAGACTACGCCGTCGTCGGCGACGGCACGCACGCGCTGACGGGCGGCAACCTCGAGTTGCCGACGACGGCGACCATCGACCGACTCGAGGACGGCCGGTACCTGCTCGAACTCGAGTGTTACTCCACGCGGGTCAACGGCCTCTACTACTTCCCGCACGCGGCCGACAACGACTACAGCTACCTCTGTGGGTCGCCAGCGACGTTTACGCTCGACCGAGCAGAATTAGCGGCGTTTCTCGCGGAATCGAACGTCGCGGTCATCTACGACGGTGACGTCTACTGGTCGACCGAACTCGCCGGCGAGTTCGGCGATCAGGGGCCTCCGTAAGTGCTGATCCGGCTGGACGTGTCGGTCGTCGTCTCGTACTCTCGGACCGGCTGTTCGAAGGCTCCTTGGTCTCGTCCCCACGGTCGCGTATCCGTGACACCCATACGACAACAGGAATGGCATTCAGGGGAGTTAACTGTTGCTATTGTGTGACTATCTAGCATGGATATGTCTCTATCCGTCACTGAGGGGCGGAGCGCAGGACGGGTTGTTGCCGGATGGCTTTCTGAATGCGGTTTGCTAGCTAAACTCTCGGCCGATCGGGAGAAATGCCGAGAAAAGCGACAAAAATCACCTCATCTGGGCGTTAACCACAAGGTTTGGCGGAATTGGGGCCAACAATATTAAGTAGTTGGCGATCAATTACTTGTGTATACGCATGGCATCGAATTTACTCAATCACCAGATTGACGATATCCTCGAGTCAGTTCTCGAGGAGACGACAGGCGACGTATACATGATCAACCCGTCCTGGGACGCCATCGACGAGTTCGTCACCGTCGCAACGGCCTTCGACGGCGATCTCCCGACCGTCCACATGCTCGCGGACGACCGCACGCTCAAGGACGTCATGGACGACTTCATCGTCGCCTCGAACGCCGCCGACCTCATCGCCGACGGCGCCCTCGAGCTGCGAACCCTCGAGCAAGCACCCGAAAACTCCCTTCTCATTACCGAGGACAGCGTCGTCGCCGTCGTCCACGCGGGCGACCGCGTCGGCGGCCTCGTCACCGAGGACGAGGAGTTCGTCGAGGCCGCGTTCGACACCTACGCCGGTCGCTGGGAGGAAGCCAACGACTTCAACCTCCGGACGCCGCCGATCACGCGCGTCCGCGAGACGCTCACCGACGAGATCAGTCCCGAGGCCGAGGAGGACTTCACGGCGATCCTCAACTCGCTCGAGACCGCCCGCGGCGACGGCGACGGCCTGGACGAAGTGACCATCTCGCTGCTCGTGGCCGCGAAGAACGAGGCCCTGCTCTACGACATCAGCAAGTGGGGCGAGGACGTCGGCATCGCCAGCAAGGCGACGTTCAGCCGAACGAAGACCAAGCTCGAGGACATGGGCCTGATCGACACCGAGAAAGTCCCGATCGACGTCGGTCGTCCGCGACTGCGCCTCAAGATCGGTGACGACCGCCTCGACGAGGCCAACAACGGCCAGCTCGCGACGGTCGCTCAGAGCATTCTGAACTAGAGCACCCACCTTTTGCGCTGCGGTCTTGCTTCGCTGGCGGCGAAGCCGTCAGCGAAGCGTCCCTCGGCAAAAGCTGGACCAAAAACACTCCTCCTTCCGTTCGGTGAGCACGCTCACCTTCACATCAGTCGTCGGTCCGCTCGCTCACTGCGTTCACTCGCGGTGCAACTCGGTGTGGCGCCTGCCTTTCCCCGTTGAGCGAACGCAACGCGTTCACGATGCTCGGAAACGCATGCGTTTCCGTTGAAACGCGGGGCTCTCGCAATGCTCGAGCCCCGCGTCCGGCCACGTCGGTTATCTGGGGCTGTTCTCATCGGTGGCAATTCTCCACGTATACGGTCGCAAACCACAAGTCACCACCGTCCCTCGAGACGCGTATGTACGAGGCCGTTCGCGTGAACGCCGACGCCGATGGGGTCGAGACGGACGCCGAGGCCGTCTCCCGCGTCGTCGAAACCGCCGCAAGCTACGGCTTCGAGGGCGTGGTCGTTCGAAATCACGACGACTCGAGACTCGAGTTCGACGCCCAGGACTTGGCTGACGAGCACGGCATCGACGTCGTCGACGGCATCGAAATTCGGGCCGACGACCCGCACCAGGCTAGCGGTTCGGTGGGGAACTACCGACCGCAGTACACGGTCCTGGCGATCCACGGCAGCACGAACGCGCTCAATCGGTTCGCCGTCGAAACGGACAAAGTCGACGTGCTCGCCCATCCAATGGACGGCTCCGGCGACGTCAACCACGTCCTGGCGAAAGCCGCCGCGGCCAACGGCGTTCGCCTCGATTTCTCCTTCGGGGACGTTCTCCGAACCACGGGCGGTCGCCGGGTTCGGGCCATCCAGTCGCTTCGCAAACTCCGGGAGATCGTGGACTACTACGACGCGCCGTACGTCGTCAGTGGTGATCCCGAGGGGCCACTCGAGGTACGGGCGCCGAGAGAACTCTGCGCGCTCGGCGTCGAACTCGGCTTCGACCGCGAGTGGATCGTCGACGGCCTCGCGGAGTGGGGACGACTGGCGGCGCGCAACCGACGGATCCAGTCCGATTCGTTCATTGAACCGGGGGTCGAACGTGGACGATATGAAACGAAGCGTGGCGGATCACGCGGCTCGATTCGACGAGAAGGCGAGTGAGTACGACGACTCGAGCAGCGAGGAGTATCGCGCGTGCGCGAATCTGGTTATCGAACACGCGGCCCCCGAATCCGACGAGACGGTCCTCGACCTCGGCGCCGGAACCGGAGCCATCGCCCTCGCACTCGCCTCCGACGCCGAGGCTGTGATCGGCCGGGACATCAGTGAAGGCATGATGGACGAAGCGGGCGCGAAAGTCGAGGAACGCGGCCTCGAGAACGTCTCCTTCGACTACGGAACCTTCCGCGAACCCGACGTCGACAGCGTCTCCGTCGATATCGTCACCTCGAATTTCGCCATGCACCACCTCGCAGACGACGAGAAACGCGAGGCGATCGACGTCATCGCCACCCTCGAGCCCCGACGATTCGTCCTCGGGGACGTGATGTTCTTCGGCGAACCGGACCCGAGCGAGCCGTTCTACGACCCATCGGTCGACGACCCGGCGACGGTCGGTACGCTGGCAGACGCGTTCACCGACGCTGGCTTCTCGTTGACGGCCGTCGAGCGCGTTCACGACCAGGTCGGCGTCTTGGTCGCCGAGCGTGCCGAGAAAAAGGAGTCGTGAGCCGCTGTACCCGCCCATGAAACACCTCCCAAAACACCTCCGTCCGCGCTGGCGGTACCTCGCCGTCGCCCTCGAGACCCGGCCCGACGTCTCCATCGGTCGGCGAGCCTTCCAGCGGGAGGTCTGGTACGCCGGCCAGAACCTCCTCGGCGACCCGGGGAGTGCGGACGCCGACCTGGCGGTGGTCCGGTTTCGATTCGACGCCGATACAGGGAGCGGGGAGGCGATCATCCGTGTCCGCCACGGCGAGGTCGAGCGCGCTCGAGCCGCGGTCGCCTGCGTCCACAGCGTCGACGACGCGCCGCTGGGTCTGGTCGTTCGGGGGGTGAGCGGGACGATTCGGGGGGCCGAGTCGCACCTGTGACGGGCCGCTCGTCGACGAGATCCCTGGTTTTCGAGCCCGACGTCCGGCCCCTCCATTCGCGAGACTCCCACCCTCCGTGACGGCCGCTCGAGACGGATACTCGGGACGGATACCCGAGACGAATACACCCCCGGACCGCGGTAAGCGAGGCCGGAGGAAGAAAACTATTTAGGACGCCGCCGGTAAGGTCGGGTAGAGAGATTCGTCGTGTTCGACATCGCTGACCGAGTCGTCGGGCGAACGAGCGTCGTTTCCATCCTGTGGCGATGACTGGTGCCGATAGCGGTTATCGGGGAGCAGTCACCCGGCCCAATGGAATCGGTGCCGACGCCGTTTCACCGCGACTCGATGACGCGACCGTCACCACGACACCCCTCGATTCCGATCTAACGTTAACGTGATACTATGCAGGGACAAGCCCAACAGCAGGCGTACGACCGCGGCATCACGATCTTCTCGCCAGACGGCCGACTCTACCAGGTAGAGTACGCTCGCGAGGCGGTCAAACGTGGCACCGCGAGCATCGGCATCCGAACGGCTGGCGGCGTCGTCCTGGCCGTCGACAAGCGGATCCCGTCGCCGCTGCTCGAGGACTCGAGCGTCGAGAAGATCCACAAGGCCGACGACCACATCGGCATCGCGAGCGCCGGCCACGTCGCCGACGCCCGTCAGCTGATCGACTTCGCCCGGCGGCGCGCGCAGGTCAACCACCTCCGCTACGGCGAACCCATCGGCGTCGAGAGCCTGACCAAAGAGATCACCGACCACATCCAGCAGTACACCCAGGTCGGCGGCGCCCGCCCGTTCGGTGTCGCGCTCATCGTCGGCGGTATCGAGAACGGCGAACCCCGCCTCTTCGAGACCGACCCGTCGGGAACGCCCTACGAGTGGAAAGCTCTCGCCGTCGGTGCCGAACGCGGCGAACTCCAGGGCTTCCTCGAGGACAACTACGACGAGGAGGCAGACCTCGACAGCGGCGTCGCGCTCGCGCTCGAGGCGCTCGCGTCAGTCAACGACGACTCCCTCCTCCCCACCGAGGTGGGGCTGGCGACGATCGACGCCGAGACGGAGTCGTTCGTCCAGTTCGACGACGACCGCATCGAGGAGTACCTCGTGGAGAACGAACTGCTCGACGAAGGCGAGGACGAAGACGAGACCGACGAGTAATCTTCGCATCGCGATTGCAACTGCGAGCGCGACCACAACCGCAACTGCGACTGCAACCACTGCCGACGAATCCACCGTCACCGCCCGACGGGAAACACTCTTGTAACATCCGCGGATATCATCAGGTATGATATCGCTCGACGAGGCAGTCACCGCGCGACTCGAGTCACACGGCGCGCGCTTCGAAGTGCTTGTCGACCCGGACGCAGCACTGGCGATCAAACGCGGCGAGTTCGACGGCGACCTCGAGGACGTCATCGCCGCGGAGGACGTCTTCGACAACGCCTCGACGGGCGACCGGCCGGCCGAGAACGACCTCGAGGACGTGTTCGACACCACGGACCCCCTCGAGATCATCCCCGAAGTCATCAAACGTGGAGAGATCCAGATCACGGCCGATCAGCGCCGCGAGATGCAAGAACAGAAGCGAAGGGAACTGATCACGACCATCGCGCGAAACGCCATCAACCCACAGATGGACGACGCGCCCCATCCCCCCGAGCGGATCGAGAACGCCCTCGAGGAGGCCGGATTCACGGTCGATCCGATGGAACCGGCGAGCGAGCAGGTCGACGACGCCCTCGACGCCCTCCGTCCCGTCATCCCGATCCGGTTCGAAGAGATCACCATCGCCGTCCAGATTCCCCCGGAGTACGCCGGGAGCGCCCAGGCGAAGATCCGTCAGTACGGCGACCTCGAGCGCGAGGAGTGGCAACCCGACGGCTCCTGGATTGGCGTCATCACGTTCCCGGCGGGGTTGCAGAACGACTTCTACGACGTCGTCAACGAGAACACGAGCGGCGAGGCCGAAACGCAGATCGTCAGCGACAAGGGAGAGTTGAGCACGCGGTAGCGACAATTCGAAGCGCGAAATTGGAAAGAACAGTTATCCGCGACGGAATCCGATCAGGAAGCCGGCCGTGAAGCCAGCCCCGACGGACATCGTCGAGATGAACGACTCGAGGTAGGTCGGGTCCGCGTGTTCTGAGGTTTTGATCAGTCCGTTTGACAGCGCGTTCCAGTCGACGATGAGGATGCCCTGTGATTCGAGGTACCGGAAGATGACGAGCTGGACGCCGATGATGACGGCGATGAGTTTCGCGATTTTCTTCGCGGCGAAGCCCATGAGAGCGCCGATGGCTGCACCACCACCGAACTCGAGTCCGAGGGCCGTTGGATCGATATTGACCATGATAGAGAGAATTCGAGTCGGTTACCATGACTTTTGTGGTAGGTGGACATTCTCGGGAACCGGGGTCAACGCAGAGTGGACGGTGGCCGACGAAAGCGGAGCAAATTGCCAGCCCAAACTATCGTTTGAAACTGCCAGTGCGAACTACCGCTCGAGTTCGTGCGCGTGGCCCGCGTAGAGCGCCACCAGGTGGACGGCAAGCAGGGCGACGAACAACCCCGTTCGTGTCCCGTCTGAACCGATGGCCAGTATCGGCAGGTACGCGATCGGCAGTACGATTGCCGTCCAGAAACTCGCGACGCGGAGGCGCTCGATGAAACTCTCGGTCGTGGATCTGCGCTCGCCTTCCTGTTCGGGCGTGGAACCGGCTTCTCCGGGCGCTTCCTGGTCGGTTGCGAGGCGACTGTTCTGTGTCGCTCGAGGCCCTGGCATTGGTTACCTGATCGCCAATCCCTTCACCGCGGACGCGTAAATATCGGATACTGCGTTTCAGTGGAATCGGTTCAGTTCACTCGTGTAAGTCGTGATTACCGGCCCGAGTCGATTCGATGCCCGCGAGAAAGAACCGATTACGACCGGCGGGCATCCGAATTACGCCGGCCGTACGATCGTCCGTTACTGGAACCCGATACGACTGCCCCGGCGACCCGTTCCGGGTTCGACCCGGTTCGCGCCGCCCTTGAACTGCTGTTCGATCTGGTCGTAGTACTCGAGGATGTCTTCCGTGATCGTCGGGCGAACGTTCTCCATCGCCTGCCGGAAGTGACGCATCTCGACGAGATCGGCGTCATCGTCCTCGCGAAGGGCTTCGATCGCGGCCTCTCGACCGATCGACTCGAGGTCGCTGCCGACGTACCCCTCCGTGATCTCGGCGATTTCGCGCAGGCTGACGTCCGCAGCCAGGGGGGTGTCGTCGGTGTGGATCTCGAGGATGCGTTCGCGCCCCTCCGTGTTTGGTTCGCCGAGCATGACCAGTCGGTCGAAGCGACCCGAACGGAGGAGGGCGGGGTCGATCATGTCGGGGCGGTTCGTCGCGCCGATCACCATCACGTCCTCCATCTCCTCGAGGCCGTCGAGTTCGGTCAGTAGCTGGTTGACGACTCGTTCGGAGACGTTCGACCCGACTTCGCCACCGCGGCCGGGAGCGAGCGAGTCGAGCTCGTCGAAGAAGATCACCGTCGGGGAGACCTGCCGGGCCTTCCGGAAGGTCTGACGGATGGCCTTCTCGGACTCGCCGACCCACTTGCTGAGCAACTGCGGGCCGCGCACGGAGATGAAGTTGGCGTTGGTCTCGTTGGCGACGGCCTTCGCCATGAGCGTCTTTCCGGTGCCCGGCGGCCCGTACAGCAAGACGCCCGCGGGCGGGTCGATGCCCATCCGCTCGAACTTCTGTGGCTCGCGCAGGGGCCACTCGACGGACTCCTTGACCTGGTCTTTCGCTTCGTCGAGACCGCCGACGTCGTCCCAGCTAACCTTCGGCAACTCGACGAGGACTTCTCGCATCGCCGACGGTTCGACTTCGGCGAGGGCGCCGCGGAAGTCCTCGCGCTTGACGATCATCCGGTCGATCAAACTCGGTGGGATGTCCTCCTCGTCGAGATCGATCTCGGGGAGGTACCGCCGCAGGGCCTTCATCGCGGATTCTTTGGTCAGACTCTCGATGTCCGCGCCGACGAAGCCGTGGGTCTCGTCGGCCAGATGCGAGAGGTTGACGTCGTCGGAGAGGGGCATTCCGCGGGTGTGAATCTGGAGGATCTCCTCGCGGCCCACCTCGTCCGGGACGCCGATCTCGATCTCGCGGTCGAATCGGCCGGGTCGACGGAGGGCGGGGTCGACGCTGTCGACGCGGTTGGTTGCGGCGATGACGATCACCTGGCCGCGAGCCTCGAGGCCGTCCATCATGGTCAGCAACTGGGCGACGACGCGGCGTTCGACCTCGCCGGTGACGTCCTCGCGTTTGGGGGCGATGGAGTCGAGTTCGTCGATGAAAATGATCGCGGGGGACTCCTCGCTGGCGTCCTCGAAGATTTCACGGAGCTGTTGTTCGGACTCGCCGTAGTACTTCGAGATGATCTCGGGGCCGGCGATGGAGAAGAAACTGGCGGAGGTCTCGTTGGCGACGGCCTTCGCGAGCAGCGTCTTGCCCGTCCCCGGCGGGCCGTGCAGGAGCACCCCTTGCGGGGGCTCGATTCCCAGTTTCTTGAAGATCTGGGGGTGTTTCATCGGCAGTTCGACCATCTCGCGGACGCGCTGGATCTCGTTCTGGAGGCCACCGATGTCCTCGTAGGTGATCCCGCCGCCGGTCTTCTCGAAGCCCGAAATCGGCTCCTCGCGGAGTTCGACGTCGGTGTCCTCGGTGATGAGGACGACGCCTTCGGGGTCGGTTTCGACGGCGATCAGCGGAATCGCCTGGCCCGGCGAGCGCATGAACGGATGGTTCGTCGAGCTCATCACGGGAACGATATCGTGGCCGACGACCGGCCGCTTGAGGATCTGGCGTTTCACCATGCCGGCGGCATCGGAGCCGAACTGGACGGAAGCTTCTTCGGGGGGAGCGAGCACGAGCGTGTTCGCCTTCGTGGCCTCGGCCTTCCGGATCGTGACGCGCTCGCCGATGCCGACGTCGGCGTTCTGGCGCGTGAACCCGTCGATCCGGACGGTGTCCGTGTTCCAGTCCTGTCGGTCCGCACGCCAGACCTTCGCAGCGGTCGTCTCCGACCCTTCGATCTCGATGATGTCGCCCGGACTCAGCTTCAGGTGAAGCAAGGTGTCCGAGTCGTTCGGGTACGCTTTCGCGACCTCCAGTTGCACTTCGTTCATGGTTTGGGGTAGACGGGGATGTTCCTGACTCCGACTCGGTGTCGGATAGGTGTTTTGCTCACAGCAGACGCATCGATTCGCGAACGCACCTGTGCTAGCGCCTGTCATATGAGACTGAGTCAGGGAGCTACATAGATGTACCGGCCTCGGTCGTTTTCCGAGACGGAACGAGGGCCTTTCCCGGCGTGGGAGTGCGTGGGTTTTTGGTCACGCTGCCCGCCGTCCTAGTTATGACCAGGAGACTGCTCGCATTCGACGGCCGGATGGGCGCCAGCGGTGACATGCTTCTCGGCGCCCTGCTCGCCGCCGGTGCCGACCGGGCGGCCCTCGAACCCGTCGAGGACGCGCTCGAGGTCGAGTATCGCATCGGGCACACCTCGAAGTGTGGGATTCACGCGACGACGGTCGACGTCGTGATCCCCACCTCCAGCAGCCAGGACGCCCACCTCGAGGCGGCCCGTCACGACGATAGAGAGCGCGGGGACGAGCATAAGGACGACGGTGTGCACGAGCAAGGTTCGGAAAGTGAGGTTGCGGGTGGTCACCATCACCACGGCCACGAAGACGAACACGGCCACGACCACGGGGGCGGCCACGACCACACCCACGACCACGGAAACGACGGTCACGTCCACGCCGAAGGCCACGGCCCCCACCGGAGCTACCTCGAGGTCTGTGACATCGTCCGAGACCTGGACCTTGAGGAGGCAGTCGAAGCCGACGCGCTCGCCATCTTCGAACGACTCGGCGAAGCGGAGGCCGCCGTCCACGGAACCGACCTCGAGTCGATTCACTTCCACGAGGTGGGCGCCGACGACGCCATCGCAGACATCGTCGGCGCCGTCTTGCTGTTACACGACCTCGAGATCGCCCGCGTCGTGACGACGCCCATCTCGACTGGCGGCGGGACCGTCTCGATGAGCCACGGAGAGTACCCGATCCCCGCACCGGCCGTCCTCGAGATCGCGGAGCGGGCCGACTGGGAACTCTCCGGCGGCCCGGTCGAGGCGGAACTCCTGACGCCGACGGGTGCCGCTATCCTGGCTCACGTCGCCGAAGGCGTCGAGACTCTCCCGACGATGACCGTCGAAAACGCGGGCTACGGCGCCGGTGGCTACGACCTCGATCCACACCCGAACGTGCTCCGCGCGCTGGTCGGGACGACTCGAGGGGGCCTCCAGCGCGAGGACATCGCCGTCCTCGAGACGAATCTCGACGACGCGACCCCCGAAGTGCTCGGCGGCCTCCAGGAGACGCTCTCGGACGCGGGCGCTCGAGACGTTTCCATCGTCCCAGTCACCATGAAGAAGTCCCGGCCGGGCCACCTGGTCAAGGTGATCTGCAGACCCACCGACCGGGAACGTGTCGCCCGGCAACTCGCCGAAGAGACGGGAACCCTCGGCATCCGCGACGCCGGCGTCACCCACCGCTGGATCGCTCAGCGCACGTTCGAGACGGTGACCCTCGAGGTCGGCGGCGATGCCTACGAGGTAACGGTCAAGGTGGCGAGCGACGAGGCCGGCGAGGTCTACGACGCGAGCGCGGAGTACGACGACGCCGCGGCCGTCGCCGCCGAGACAGGTGAGCCGATTCAGTCCGTTGTGGCTCGAGCGGAGCGGGCGTTCTGGGCGGAGCGTTCGTCCTGATGCTAAAACTATAAATTATATAATATTTGATGCATATGCCGTAGTAATATGATATGTTTTCTATAGCTTTGGGCATCACACTACTACACCCGACCTCGAGTCACGACCTCGAAATCAGTTCACATCGCCGTTATCGTTGCCGTCTCTTCTGTCGGCGACGTCTCCCCCGCCGCCGTCGTTACCATCGTTTCGATGCACCGCGAGCGCCTCCTCGACCGTCAACTCGCCGCTCGCGACTCGCCTGGCCAGGGTCTCGTCGATCGCCCGATTCGTCTCGCTCCGCTCGCGCGAGCGGTCCTTGATCACCTGGAGCTCTCCCGGCGTCGGTTCGATCTCGCGGGTGTCGATCGCCTCGCCCTCGAGACGGGCGATGTTCACCGCCGCGAGGACGTCACCCATTCCTCTGGCACCGGTGCCGAGGTACGGCGTCGTCCCCGTCTCGTCGACCAACTCGACGCGGACGTCCTCGAGTTCGTTGATCAGTTTGGCTCCCTCGAGGCGTGACCCATCGCCGATGCGGACGACCGGGTCGACGGCATCGTCGCCACGGGCCTCCTCGAGGACGACGTCGACGGCGTCGCCCAGCGGCACCTGGAACGCGGCGACGACGGTCTCCCCCGCGAGCACGGCGATGCCTGGCTGGCGTCCGGGATCGACGCCGACGACGGTTCGACCGTGCTCGCCGCGGATGGTCGCCAGCGCCTGATCGACCGCCTGTCGGCTGTCGTCGGGATCAACGACGATGGTCGGCGCGTCGGCGTCCCTGAACGACTCGGCGTGTTCCGCGCCGGTGAGAATGACGGCAGTTTTCGACGGGAGCGGGTCGTCGGGTTCGATCGTCGTGAACGTCGCACCTCGCTCGCGAAGATCGGCGACGACCTCGTGGTACACTTCGAAGTCCGCAGTAGCGACGACGATCATGCCCCCGCTTCGATCGCCACCGAATAAATTGCTCCGTCTCCGGACCAGCGATCGGTTCCGGGGGGTTTTTGCCCGCTACCTCCCAACTGAGCGCGTGAACGACGAGGCGATATCGACCGGCTGTCCCCCGGTCGACGCGTTGCTCGAGGGCGGGTTCGAACGCGGAGCCGTCACGCAGCTGTACGGCCCGCCAGCGTCGGGGAAGACGAACCTCGCGCTGTCGGCCGCCGTCGAGACGGCCGCTGACGGTGGCACAGCCGTCTTCATCGACACCGAGGGCGTTTCAGTCGACCGGTTCGAACAACTCCTCTCCGCTCGTACCGACGACGTCGAGTCGGTCGCCTCCCGGATCATCATCGAGGACGCCTACGACTTCGACGAACAGGCCGAGGCCGTCCGCGACGCCGCGGACTTCGCGACCCAGGCCGACCTGATCGTCCTCGACAGCGCGACCGGCTTCTACCGGATCGAGCGCGCCGAGGACGGCGAGGCGGGTGACGCCCTCCGGCAGGTGGCCAGCCAGATCACCCACCTGCTCTCGCTCGCGCGCAAGCACGACCTCGCGGTGGTCGTCACGAACCAGGTGTTCGCCGACCCCGACAGCGACCGGACGCGTCCGCTCGGCGGGAACACCCTGGAGCACTGGACGGGCGTGGTGGTCCGCCTCGAGCGATTTCGCGGCGGCAATCGACGGGCGACGCTCACGAAACACCGGTCGAAACCGGCGGGTGAGTCGGCGACGTTCCGGATCACGGGGTCGGGTCTCGAGGGCGACGACGACGCTCGGCCGTAGCGGCTTATGCCAGTCGCCGCGCGGCGACGAGCACGGCGATGGCGGCAACGACGACGCCGATGATCGTCGGCACGAGCTGACCGGCTCCCCACTCCCACCCGAGCACCTGGGTGCCGACGATGGCGACGACGGCAACGAGCAAGCCGAGAACGCTGACGAGGGAGGATTGATCCCTGAATGCGGGCATAGCTACCTGAGACGACGAGCCCTAACGTGATAAAAATGTATAACGTCTGCCGACCCCGTCCGAGCTTCTACTGTACTCCGATTCTAGAGTTCGTTCAACTTCCGGAGCAACTGCCCACGGTACTCCTCGTCGCTGCGAACGCCCTTGAGTTCTAAGACGTTTCGCTCGAGTTTGTCCAGGGCGACCCGGAACGAGTTCTCCGCGCCGTAGCCTTCGCCGGAACCGGCGACCTGCGATTTGTTCGTCCGGAGGCGAATCTGACACTGGATTAGCGGTGTGCCGCGGAGTTTCTCCTTGTGCTCGTGGAACCGGACGTGGGCGTGGTGGACCTGCATGTCCGCGTACTTATCGGAGACCTGTTCAATGCTCTGGACGATGGACTCCCGGGAGATGGTGTCCATGAGCGAGATGTTCGTAATCTGGACGTCCATGTGCTCTTCCTCGGTGAATGTCAGCGCCCGGAGCACGTCGGTCTTGGTGACGACGCCGTCGATGAGGCGGTCGTCGTCCGTCGGCGTAACGACGAGGCCGGCGTAATCGTTCTCGAGCATGGTTTCGACGGCCTCTCGAGCGGTCTTGTCGGCCGTCGTCGTCACCACGGGGCTGTTCATGATGTCGTAGATCGGGACGTCGAGCATCCGCTGGTTGTCGCCGACGCGGTCGCCGGTCGTCATGCGCTCGTTCTCCCGGATGACGAAGTCAGCGATGTCGTGAGTCGTCACGACGCCGGTCAGGTAGCCGTTTTCGTTGACCACCGGCAGCCGGGAGATGCCGTGTTCGCGCAAGTGGTTGATCGCCTTGCCGACGCCGTCGTCCTCCGCGAGCGTGATCGGGTCGGTGGTGTAGATGTCGCCGACGGTGATCGCGTCGAGGTTCTCGAGAACGGCGGTGAGCAAGTCGTCCTCGGTGATGACGCCCCAGAGGTTCTCGCCCTCGAACACCGGCGCGACCTTGGTGTTGCCCTCGACGAGCATGCGGGCGACCTCCCGGACGTCCTCGTGCCGATCGACTTTCGGCGCCGGGTCGTTGCGACTCGGCTTGATCAACGCCGCCACCTTGGCGTCGTCTTCGACGTGTGACTGGAGTACCTCGCGTTCGCTGATGACGCCAGCGTACTCTCCGTCGTCGGTTACGATCAGGCCCTTGGGGTTGCCGTCCTCGAACGTCGAACGGACTTTCCCCATTCGCGTCCCGACGTCGACCTCGATGTACTCCGTGGTGGCGATATCGGCGATATTCATCGTTCCATCTGTCCCTTCTCTCGCTGGACTATTTAACGTACCGCCCGCCCCTGTACCCCGTGACTACCGGGTGTTTTTATGTACCGCCGTTCTGGTCGTGACATGGCTCGAGACATTTCCGTCTTCGGCCGGTACACCTACCTCGCGACGGAGATTTTCTGGGGTGCCGTCGCGTTCGTATTGCTGCGACGGGCCGGCGCGCTAAAACGAGCGGCCGTGACCATCCTCGCGCTGTACCCCATCGCGTACGTCTGGGACTGGTACACGCTCGAGGTCGGCGTCTTCGACATTCAGTTGCGAACGGGCTACGAAGTCGGCGGCATCCCGATCGAAGAACACCTGTTCATGGCCGTCGTCCCTGGCCTCGTCATTGCCTTCCACGAGACGATTTTCGGCTCGAGTGCGGCCACCCCTCTCGAGAACGGTCCCTCGTCAGCCGAGCGGTAGTCCGCGCGTCGTCACGAACGACCGCCTCGGCGCGACCTCTCTCGCCAGACGACACTCACAATCGGTAGTTAGTTACTGTCGTTCGTGGAGGTACACCTGTACACCCATGAGCAGACGCGGTCGCCGACTCGAGCGAACGAGGTCGTCAAGCGAGCGCCAGACGAACAGAGCGAGTCTGAACCTCACGTCGCTCGTGATGACCGCCGTTCTGATCGGCGCGATCGTTCTCGCGGGCGTCGTGCTCGCCCCGCAGGCCATCGCGTTCGTCGAGGACGAACTCGGCCCTTCCGTCGAGCCGCCGGAACCGGGCGACCGAAACCCGCCCGTCACCGATCCCGACGACCCCGGCCACTCGAGTTACGAAACCGAGACTGAACGGGTCGACTCGAACGCCGTCGAGGACCGGGTTCACGAACTCGTCAACGAACGACGCGCCGAACACGGCCTTGAGCCGCTCGCGTGGGACGGGACGGTCGCCTCGGTGTCCCGCGCCCACAGCCAGGACATGCACGCGGACGATCGATTCGCCCACGTGAACGCCGACGACGAGTCGCCGTACGATCGGTTCAGCGACGTCGCCGACTACTGCCGAGCGTATGGAGAGAACATCGCGCTCACGAGCGTCGGCACGACGGTCGAACGCTCTCACGACGGCGAACACGTCGAGTACCAGACCGCAGACGAACTCGCCGAAGGGCTCGTCGAGCAGTGGATGCACTCCGACGAACACCGAGCGACGATCCTCGAGGAGAGCGACGGGATCGAGGGCTGGGACCGGGGCGGCGTCGGCGTCTACATCGCCGACGACGGGCGGGTGTTCGCGACCCATAACTTCTGTACGGTGCGCAAAACCTTCGACTGGTAACACCTTCGTCGTCGATACTTCGCATACCCTTAAGTTCTCCTCGTGGAAGCCGACGGCATGAGCCACCAGTCGGACCGCGACGTTCGTACCATCGTACGAGGAGTCGTCGGAACCGCACGGGAGCGAGAGATCACGTTCCTCGCCGCCGGATTCGCCTACTACGCGTTCGTCTCGCTCTTTCCGATGATCGTGCTGGCGCTCGTCGTCGGGACCCTCGTCGGCGGCCAGCAGGTCGCAGAGGACCTGATCGTGCTGGCCGGCGACTTCCTCCCCGACGCTGGCGAGGACCTCGTGCTCGAGGCGCTCACCGCCGAGTCGGGGCGAACCGAGGCGACCGTCGTCGCCCTCGCCGTCTCGACGTGGGGGGCGTTGAAGGTCTTTCGCGGGCTGAGCCTCGCGTTCGACCGCGTCTACGATACTGTCGCCGAGGATTCGCTGCTCGACCAGATTCGCGACGGAATCACGGTCATCCTGACGATCGTCCTCGCACTCTTGCTCATGATCCTGGTCGGGGCGGTGATCGGCCTCCTCGCCGGGAGGGTTCCCTACGTCGGTGTCCTCAGCTGGCTCGGCTTACTCCTGGGGCTCGTCCTGGTGTTCCTGCCGCTTTACTACGTGTTGCCCCCAATTCCCGTCGACCTTCGCGAGGTGATTCCGGGCGCGTTCTTCGCAGCGATCGGCTGGGTACTTCTTCAGGCCGGTTTCCAGCTCTACGCCGCGAACGCCGGGCAGTACGAGGCCTACGGGGCGATCGGTGCCATCCTGTTGTTCGTCACCTGGCTCTACTTCGCCGGCATCCTGATCCTGCTGGGGGCGGTCATCAACGTGGTGTTTTCCCGCCCGCGACTCGTCCCGACGTAGCCGCGGCCGCAGGAACGGCAAGCGAGCGAGGGGTGAATTTCGTCCCTTCCAAACGGGGAAAATTTATGCCGACTCGAGCGCCAGACGTGAGCGATGAGCGAGCACGACGGGGCGGACGACGATTCGGGGGAGCAGGGGGCTAAAAGCGAAGACGACGGTCCGAGGGGGGAGAAGACCAATAGTGAACACGAGGGACCCGGCGGCGGGCCGAAACGGGTCGTCTCGAACACGAGCGTCGACGACATTCTCGACTCGCTGAACGAGACGAATGCTGGCGACACTCGCGCTCAACCCGACCCATCCGCTGACTCGAGGGAACAACTCGACGAGGAGGCGAGCCTCGATGAGGCCGAAGGAGAAGGAACGGGTCCCGTCGAAGAGGAGGGAACGGGGGCCGTCGAAGGCAGCGATAGAGAAGCGGAAACCGAGCAAGCGGAGACCGCCGACGAAAACGGTCGAGCACCGGAAACCGAGCAGGTGCCGAACGACGAATCAACCCTGAGAACCTCGAGTCAGGACGCCCTCTCGAGTCGCGTCGAGCGCGGAGCCGTGACGGGCGCCGACGTCCGGGCCGCAGAGGCCGGCGAGGGCCGCGAGCGAACCCCGGACATCGACGAGATCGACCTCTCGCTCGACGACCTCGAGACGAGTAAACCGTCCGAATCCGAGGTGTCCGGGTCGACCGCCGCTTCTACTTCCAATCGGGCCGACGACCCTGCTCCCTCGAGCGGCGAAGCCGACGACCCGGGGGACTCGAACGGACTGCTCGCTCGCCTGCGCAACCTGTTCTCGCAGTGAGTCAACGCGGTGAGTCGCCGGACACGGGTCGCGCCCGCCTCCGTACTATTCCCCGGACCGCCCGACTGTTCCTTTCGAAACGTGGCCGCACTATCGACTCCGTATGTGATCGTATCACACGGTGCGACTCATATGAACCGTTAGGTTCCTCGAGCGACGACGTCGACCATGACGCGAATCGCACTGGTGTGTGTCAAGAACGCCGGCCGCAGTCAAATGGCGACCGCCTACGCCGAACGGGAACGGGCGGCCCGCGGGCTCGAGGACGAGGTCGAGATTCTCTCCGGCGGAACCCGCCCGGCCGATGCGGTCCACGACGAAGTGCAGGAAGCCATGGCCGAGGAGGACTTCGACCTCGGCGGGCGGATGCCGACGTCGATTACCACCGACGAACTCGAGGCCTGTGACGTCGTGGCGACGATGGGCTGTTCGACGCTCGACCTCGATACCGAGGTCGACGTTCGCGACTGGGCCCTCGAGGATCCTCACGGGAAAACACTCGAGCGAGTGCACGAGATTCGCGAGGACGTCCGACGACGGGTGATCGCGCTGTTCGACGAACTCGAGTCGGGGCGGGATCTCGAGCCGGTCACAGAGTATATATGAAAGCTCTGTTGAACCCTCTCCGATAGGTTTGCACTGCTGTGCTGTATTCAGAGACTATTACCGGTGCGGGTAGCCGCACCCTACACGTGCGTACTGATCGTGCCAGAATATCGTTCTTTTAGGCCACACGTGAAGCACTCAGCTATCGAATCGTCAGTAGGAACTCAGGCTTCTTCGGGTTCCTCTTGAATGAGCGCCATCCAAAATCCCTCGATTTCCTGGACGAATTCGATATAATCCTCTGGTTCAACTGGCTTCTGGACGAAATGATCCACGTCGATTCCCTTCGATTTGAATATGTCTGCTCCAACCTCCGAACTCGTGAGGACAACAACCGGGATCTCACGGAGTGAGGGTTCGTTCTTCAGTTCAGCTAGGACGTCCGTACCACTTCTTCCAGGTAACTTCGGTTCAAGCAGGATGAGATCAGGACGCGGTTCATCTGCATACTCTCCTCGCTGATTGACGAAATCGAGGGCTGCGTCGGCATCAGCGACGGTGTAGAGACTATTCTTGAGTCTCGCGTCTTTGAATGATTCCGTAAAGAGACGGGTATCCCCGGGATTTGGTTCGACCAGTAATATGGTTACCAGCCGATTCTCCTGCTCACTGTCTGAAGCCATTATAGATGATTTTGACCGAACAGTGAAAAGGCTGCGGCCAATTGGCATTGATCTGTACTTTCTCTGTATTAACCGCTTACCACTACGAACCTCGAGCGACTCCTCGTGCGACATTCGTGCTCTGTATCCATCACGCGATTCCTGTCGGGATTGAAGATATTCAACAGAGACGTGGGCAAACACTGAACACGGCGTGGCGTTACTCACGACCCAGCGTGTGAAACTCCTCGTTCGGTCGCATGTCGGCCAGTTGAGCCATCCGATTCGAGAGGTTGAAAAACGCCGCCACCGAGCCGATGTCCCAGATCGCCTCGCGGCTGAAGCCGTGGTCCTCGAGGCGCTCTAAGTCCGCCTCCTCGACGGTCGCCTGGTCGGTCGTGAGCGCGACTGCCAGGTCGAGCATCGCCCGGTGGCGGTCGCTGACGTCGGCGTTCCGGTAGTTCGAAATGAGTTGATCCGCGAGCAGCGGGTCGTCCCCGTAGAGGCGAACGAGCGCGCCGTGGGCCGTGTTGCAGTAGTAGCAGTCGTTCGCGCCGCTGACGGCCACGATGATCATCTCGATCTCGAGGCGCGTGAGTTCGGTGTCCTCGACGAGCGCGTCGTAGTACTGGAAGAACGCCCGGAAGTGGGAGGGTCGGTAGGCGTACGCGAGGAACACGTTCGGCGTGAAGCCAGCGCGTTCGGTCTCCTCCTCGATGCGCTCTCGGAGGTCTTCGGGCAGGTCTTCGACGTTCGGCACCGGAAATCGCGTCATCGGATCGACGTCGGTCATGGTCTCGAGGACGGGCGCCTCGAGGAAAACGTTCCGGGTCCGAGTCGTCAGGACGGCACCTCGAGTCTGCCGATAACCCTACACTTCGGGACACGGATCGCTCCGGGACGCCTATCGCCATCGAGACGGATCGTTCAGAAGGATTATGCCACGGCTGTACGTGCCCTCGAGTAGAGGTCCATGTATCAACTCGGTCACTACGGCGTCGCCCTCTTCCTCTACGCGCCCGTCGCCGTCTGGCTCGGTCTCGCCGGCGAGGAGTTCGTCGCCCTCCTGGGCGCCGTCGTCTGTCTCTCTTTCTCGACGCTTCCGGACTGCGATCACAGCCTGCCGTTCGTCGCCCACCGCGGGATCACGCACACGATCGGGTTCGTCCTCCTGGTCCCGGCCGTAGTCGCTGGCGCGGCCTACGTAGCTCTCGAGGTGACGATGGGTTCGCCGGACCCGGTCGTCGTGGGGTTCATTTACGGCGTCACCGCGCTATCGCTCGGCTCGCATCTGCTGGCCGACGCGCTCACGCCGATGGGAATTACCCCTTTCTGGCCGCTCTCCTCGTACCACGTCTCGCTCCGAGTCACGACCGCGAAGAATCCGGTCGCCAACTACGCCCTGTTCGCGCTCGGAATCGCCGCGAGCGTCGCGTCGATCGCCGTCGTGACTGGTGGCTGGTAGCCGATCCGACGGGACAGCCTCGTCGAGTCGCTTGCTCCGGTGCTCTGACTCGTCGACGATCGGTGACGACCACTCCTCGTCGACCCCCGACACCTTTCACCGCGGTTGTCGGAATACACGCTGGATGAGCGCCTACGAAATCGCGTTGATCGTCGTCGCCTTCGCCATAGTGGGCGCTGTGTTGCTCCCGCGGTTTCTGACGGACAAACCGCTCTCGCTGCCGATGATCTACGTCGGGTTCGGCGCGGCCCTGTTCTGGATCGTCCCCGGATTACCGGCGCTCGACCCGGTCGCCAACTCCGGCGTGACGGAGCGACTCACCGAACTCGTCGTGATCATCGCGCTGATGGGGGCCGGGTTGAAAATCGACCGTCCGTTCGACGTATTGGGTTGGGGATCGACCTGGCGACTCCTCGCGATCACCATGCCGGTGTCCATCGCACTGCTGGCCGCTCTCGGGTGGTACGTCGCCGGGCTGCTCGTCCCCACGGCAATTCTCCTCGGCGCGGTCCTCGCGCCGACCGATCCCGTTCTGGCGTCGGACGTCGAGTCCGGCGCCCCGCTCACCGAACTCGAGGAAGAGCAGTCGGACGAGCACGAGTGGGGATCCGTTCGATTCTCGCTCACGTCGGAGGCGGGCCTCAACGACGGGTTGGCCTTTCCGTTCACGTACCTCGCGATCGCGACCGCCTCGGCGAGCACGGCCAGGTATGGCTGGCTGACAGACTGGTTCCTGGTCGACGTGCTGTACAGGATCGGCGTGGGACTCGTCGTAGGATACGTCGTTGGACACGTGATGGCCCGGGTGGTGTTCTACGCGCCGTCGCTGTCGCGGCGAGAGGAAGTGATGGCCGGAGCGGAGGCACTCGCGGCGACGCTCTTCGCCTACGGACTGGCCGAGTTGCTCGGCGGGTACGGATTTATCGCCGTGTTCGTCGCTGCCCTCGAACTCCGCCGATTCGAGTGGGAACACGATTACTACCAACACCTGCACGACTTCGCCGCTATCGTCGAACGACTCCTCATGGCGACGGTGCTGGTGCTGTTCGGCGGCGCGATCGCGGGCGGCCTACTGACGCCGTTGACGTGGGATGGCGCAGCGCTCGGTCTCGCTTTCCTGTTTGTGATCCGTCCTTTCGCTGGTGGAATCGCCTTCCTCGGCTCCGACGCGCCGACGGCTGACCGCACCGTCATCTCGTTCTTCGGCATTCGCGGTATCGGCTCGTTTTACTACCTGTCCTTCGCGCTGGCCCACGCGTCGTTCGAGGAACTCGAGTTGCTCATCGCCGCGGAGTGGTTGTGGGCCTTCGTTGGCTTCGTCGTCCTCGTCTCGGTGTTCGTTCACGGGTTTGCGGCCAGTCCCGTGATGCGTGCTGTAGACGAACGCCGCCCCGCGGACGGATAAGCGCTAGTCTCGAGCGTCGGTTTCCTGCCCTCGTTCCGGGCATCTATCCCGTGTCCTGACAGGTGTGCGCCCACGATCTACCACACTGCCGGTGGCGACGGTCACTCGAGGCCGACGCCCTCGGCCAGGAGTTCGTGGGACTGCAGCACGTCTTCGTGATCAGCAATGAGGTTCTGGACCATCACCTCGGAGACGCCGACGCGGTCGGTCAGTTGGTCGAGGAGCCCCGCCAGCGTGTCCGGGTCGCCGGAGATCGCTCGCGGCCACTGCCCGTCCTTGAGTTCTCGCGGCGTCGGTTCGGGCACCCCACCGAGTTCAGAAATCGCCGTCTCGACCGGTGGCAGGGAGCCGGTGACGCCCCGCTGCATTCGTTTGTACGACGCCTCCGCAGTCGCTCGCAGGCGGGCCGCCTCCCGATCGGTCTCGGCGCACGCGGCGTTGACCGCCAGCATCCCGTACGGGTCGTCGGGACCGGCACCAATTGTAGATGGCTCGAACGCGTCCCGGTAGACCTCGAACGCTCGCTCGGCGAGTGTCGGCCTGATGAACGCCGCAAAGCAGTAGCGGAGGCCGAGTTCGCCCGCAATCTTCGCACTCGAGGGACTCGAGCCGAGTACCCAGAGATCCGGCGGGCCGGTGCCGGAGCGCGCCAGGGTGAGGTCGGCGTAGGCGTGATCGTCTCCGAACCCGTCGTAGAGGTGATTCGCGACGGCTTCGATCTTCTCGGCGTGATCGCGGTCGGGATTCTCGCTCACCCGCGAGGTCTGGAGTGCGCTGTCGGCGGCCGGGAGTCCGGTCGCGCGGCCGAGGCCGAGGTCGATCCGTCCGGGGGCGAGCGAATCGAGGACGCCAAACGCCTCGGCGACCTTGAACGGGCTGTAGTGGTTGAGCAGGACCGTTCCGGACCCGAGCCTGATCTCCTCGGTTCGGGCGGCGAGGTGGCCGATCAGCACCTCGGGGGTCGTCCCCGCGATGGAATCGGCCATTCCGTGGTGCTCGGCGACCCAGAACCGCTCGTAGCCCACTCGTTCGGCCAGCTTCGCGAGTGAGATCGTGTTTTCGTAGGCGTCGGTTGCCGTCTCTCCCTCGCGAACGGGCGAGAGGTCGACGATGGAGAGGTCCATGTCTCGAGGCTAGCGATTGCGGTGGAAAAGGGTTCTCGAGGCGGAAATCCGGACGCGCTAGACTCGTACGTTCGGACGAGAGAGGTACGAATCAGCTCGAAAGCGGCGCACCGGACCGACCGCCCCGCAGTTCCGCTCGACTCGCCCAGGCACCGACGAGGAGCGCCACGATCAGGGCGCCTGCGGCGAGCACGTAGAGCAGGTCGAGCGCCGACGAGACGGTCATCACGGATTCGCGGCTGAGAAACAGCGTTACTACGGTCAACACGACGCCCGCACCGATCGCCACGCGAGGGAGCCGTCCCTCGAGAACGGCGCGGCCGACGACCGTCGCCAGCACGACGGCCCCGACGAGCGTCAGGAGCAATACCATCTGGATCGTCAGGGTCGTGGGCGTGTTCTGCGAAATGAACAGCGGGCTCAAGGTCACCTGGACCGGGACCGTGAGGGCCGCGACGACGAGCGCGGCGACGAGGTACCGGCCCGTAAGGCGGTGGTGCAGGGCGATGACGAGCGCGAGGACGAAGCAGACGAAGATCACGATGGCCGTCCAGAAGTGGAGGTTGAGAATCTCGTACTCGTAGGTGAGGACGGTTTCTCGACCGAGCAACACCTGGATCGGCGTCAACAGGGCTCCAGCGACGACGAGGCCCGTGATCCGTCGATCGACTGCCTCGTCGAAGTACCCGACGAGCGCGGAGGCGACGATGGCGAACCCGGCGAACATCGCAACGAGACGGTGGAACCACTCCCAGAAGCTCGGCCGTCCCTGCGGGAGCAGGTTCAGGAAGCCGCCGTCACAGACCGGCCAGTTGGCGTCACAGGCCAGTCCGGAACCGGTCGTTCGTGTGGCGACGCCGAGAACGATCGTTCCCGCCACGAGCGCGACCGTCACGGTGAGCAGGGCGGAGAACCCCCGTTGGCCGAGGTCGATCGGCAATCGCGAGGAATCGGACGTGTGAGAATCGTACGACACGGTCTTTCAGCGGGGGTTAGGTGCGCCCGTATTTGAATCGTCCGCGTTCGTCCCACCGCGTGGGAACCGGGCCGAACACCATCGACACGAAGCGCCAGCGACACCGAGACGCGCCCTTCGTCGGATTCAAGAACCCGCCACCCGACCCACCGGCATGGAAAAACTCGAGCGACTGGACGCACTTCTCGAGGCGAAGGACCTGGCGTCGGTCTGGTTCGCCCGTCCGAACTCGTTCGCGTGGTTGAGCGGCGGCAGCTCGGTCGTCGATCGTGAGGGCGACGTCGGCGTCGGGGCCCTCGGCTACGACGGCGACGAGGTGACGCTGCTGGCTGACACCATCGAGATCGACCGCCTGTACGAGGAAGAGCTGCCAGACCTCGAGGCCGCAGGTGTATCGGTAACTCGCGAAGCGTTTCCCTGGTACGAACGCTCGCTGCTCGAGGTCCTCGCGGAGTCCGTCGAGGGACCCGCGGCCGTAGACGTCGACGTCCCCGGCCTCGAGCACCTCGACCCCGCGACGGTTCGTCAGCCCCTGACCGCGACCGACTGCGAGCGCTACCGCGACCTCGGTCGGGAGACGGCGGCGGCCGTCGAGGCCGTCTGCCGGGAACTCCAGCCCGACGACACGGAAGACGAGGTCACCGCGGCGCTCACGGTTTCACTCGCCGCCCGAAACATCGAGGCCCCGGTCGTCCTCGTGGGCGGCTCCGAACGCGCACAGAAATACCGCCACTACACGCCGAAGTCGGTCGAGTTCGGCGACTACGCCCTCGTCTCGGTGACCACCCAGCGCCACGGCCTGCACGCCAGTTGCACCCGCGCCGTCGCCTTCGACCCGCCGGAGTGGCTCGCGGAGCGTCATCGTCACGCCGCCCGCGTCGAGACGACTGCGCTGGCCGCGACCCGGGACGCTGCCAGGGAGGGCGACACGGCCGGCGACGTCTTCGCCGAGATTCAGGCGGCCTACGACGCCCTCGGCCACACCGGCGAGTGGGAACGCCACCACCAGGGTGGGGCCGCCGGCTTCACCGGGCGCGAGTGGATCGCGACGCCGGACCACGAGGCGCTCGTGACCGCGCCGATGGCTTACGCCTGGAATCCGACCGTCCAGGGTGCCAAGAGCGAGGACACCGTCCTGGTCTCGGACGATGGTTTCGAGACGCTGACGGACGCCGGAACTGGAACCGGTACCGACGACGACTGGCCGACCATCGAGGTCAAGGCGGTCGGCGAGTACGACCTCGAACTCGAGCGGCCCGCGGTGCTCGGTCTCGAGTGAGTTGCGATCGGTTCTGATTTCGATTTCGCTCTCGAGTGACCTGTTACCGACCCTGCTCTCGAGGAAGCAGGTCCGCGCTTCGACGCAGACTCAGGTCATTATTCGCCGAACCACCGGCTCGGGTAACGCCTCGAACAGCCACGCGACCAGCCGCCAGCGCCGGGTGACGTAGACGTGGGAGCGTTCCCGGCGGATCGCTCGAGCGATCTGTGCGGCCGCCGTCCCCGGCGAACTGATCCAGAACGGTTCGTCTGCGAGCATGAGGTCGGTGTCGACGAATCCGGGTTCGACCGTCGTGATCGTCACGTCTGCCGAGCGGGTCGCCTGGCGGTGTCTGAGCCCCTCGAGGTACGTCGAGACGAAGGCCTTCGAGGCGTTGTAGGCAGGCGAACTGGGGTTCCCGAACCGGGAGGCTACCGACGAGATCCCGACGAGGTGGCCGTCGCGCTCGCTCTCGAACGCCTGACGAGTCTCGAAGTGCTCCATCGCCGCCGTCGCCAGCGCGGTAAAACCGCGGACGTTGACGTCGATCGTCTTCCGTTCGTGATTCCATTCGAGGCCGTGATTGGGGCCACCGACGCCCGCGCTGAGGACGACGAGGTCGACCGGGGGCATAGCCTCGATCAAATCGTCGAAGCCGGCCCTGGCGTCCTCGACGTCGGTGACGTCCATCGTCGCGACGTAGGCGCTCGTCGGCAGGGATTCGCCGATCGACGACAGCCGTTCGGTTCGCCTCGCCGCGAGGCCGAGTTCGTACCCTTCCGCGGCGAGTTCGCGGGCGAGCGCTTCTCCGATACCGGAGGAGGCGCCGACGACGATCGCCCCTCGAGTCGTGGACATGGGCGTGCATTCGGCGTAGACGGTATAGTCGTGTTGACTCGAGCGGTCACTGACCAAAAATCGGTGCGTCCACCGGCCGTACCGACGTCTCGCAGCGTACGGCAGAAGGCGCTCACGTCTCTGGGGCCGGGAGCGTAACCGAGAACGTCGCCCCTTCTCCGGGTTCGGCATCGACCCAGATATCGCCGCCGTGACGCTCGACGATGCGCTTACAGAGCGCCAGGCCGATACCGGATCCCGGGTACTCCTCGCGACTGTGAAGTCGCTGGAAGACCTCGAAAACTCGACTGTCGTGTGCCGGGTCCAGTCCGATCCCCTCGTCGCACACGGACACGACCCACTCCGTCCCGTCTCGTTCGGCCGAGACGTGTATCTGTGGCGGTTCGTCGCCGCTGTAGGTCATCGCGTTGTCCAGGAGGTTCTGGAACAGTTGGCGGAGTTGCGTACGGTCTCCTCGGACCTGGGGAAGCGAATCGGACGTGATGGTGGCGTTGCTCCGTTCGATCTGTACCTCGAGGTCGTCGAGCACGTCCTCGAAGACGGCGTCGAGATCGGTCGGCTCGAGCGGCTTTCCTCCCGTCTCGATACGGGAGTACTCGAGCAGTCCCTCGATCATCGCCCGCATCCGGTCGGCCCCGCCGACGGCGAACTCGAGGTAGTCCATCCCGTCGGCGTCCAGGTCGTCTTCGTAGCGCTGTTCGATCAACTGGAGGTAACTCGAGACCATCCGCAGGGGCTCTTGCAGGTCGTGGCTGGCCGCGTGGGCGAACTGCTCGAGGCGTTTGTTCGACCGTGTTAGCCGCTCGTTCGCTCGCTCGAGTTGTCGTTCTCGTTTTTTCCGGTTCGTGATATCCCGGATAACGCCGGTGAAGTAGCGGTCGTTCTCGTAGACGATTTCGCTGAACGTGATCGACAGCGACACCGTCGAACCGTCGGCGCGCTGTCCCGGAATCTCGACGTAGTCCCAGTCGAGGGTCCGTTCGTCGGTCTCGAGATACCGCTGCAGCCCCGCCCGATGGCGAGCTGCGAGATCGTCTCGCATGAGCGTCGTAAGCGACTCACCGACCAGTTCGTCGGGTTCGTAGCCGAAGATGTCCTCGACGGCGGGGTTCACCGAGCGGATCGTGCTCTCGGCGTCGATCGTCACGATGACGTCGTTGGCGGCCTCCGTCAGCGCCCGATATCGCTCGAGTTCCAGTTCGTGCTGTTTACTCTCGGTGATGTCGCGGAAGTAGACGGAGACGCCCGTTTCGGAGGGGTAGAGGTTCGCTTCCACCCAGAAGTCGAGCGGATCGAAGTACAGGTCGTAGCTGGTCGACACCTGGTCGTTCAGCGCCGTGTGGAACGCGTCCCAGACCTCGTCCACCTCCGCCGCTTCGGGGTACAGCTCCCAGAGGTTCTCTCCGAGTAGCTCCGCTCTCGGTCGCTGGAGCAGTTCCGCGGCGCGCTCGTTGACGTGTGTAAACCGGAATTCGTCGTCGACGGCGTAGAACGCGTCGGTGATCCGCCCGAGCATCTCCTCGAATTCGTTCTCGAGACGCTTCTGGTCGGTGACGTCGGTAAGCGCGAGAACGGCGCCGGTCGCGTCGCGGCCGTCGCCATCGGCGTCCAGCGGGGCGCCGTTCACCGTCACCCAGATGCGCTCGCCGTCGGGACGGCGCAGACCGATTTCCATGTCGAAGATCGGCTCACCGGTTTCGATTACCTGCATGAACGGCGTTTCTCCCCCGGAGAGGGGAGTTCCGTCGGCGTCGGTCAACCGCCAGCGCGGGTCGTCGTACGCCACCGATTCGAGGTCTTCGCGGTCGCGGCCGAGGATGCTCTCGGCGTGTTCGTTGACGAACTGCAGGTCGCCGTTCGCGTCGAATACCACGATCCCGACGGGGCTGGTCTCGACGATCTGTTCTTTGACCTCCTTTTCAGCCTCGAGGGATCGTTTCGCCCGCCTGGTTTCGATGGCTGCGGCGAGCACGTTCGCGATGCTCTGGACGAAATTCACGTCGTACTCGGTGAACGCCCGGCGTTCCGTCGTGTGCGTACCCAGGACGCCCCACGGGTCCTCGAGCGAGCCGATGATGACGCTAATTCCGCTGACGACGTCGTGGTCGACCAGCAGGTCGGGCCCAGAGAAGCGGTCTTCGGTCCGCAAATCGTCGACGACGACGGGTTCTTCGGAGAGGAGCGTATAGCCCGCCTGCGAGTCCAGATCGGTCGGCGCCGTCGCGGTTCCGACGAGTCCGTCTTGCCAGCCGACCCCCTGTCGCAGGAGGACCTCGTCGCCCCCGGGGAGCAGTTCGAGCACCTCGCAGTACTCGGTGTCGAGCGTATCTGCGACGGCGACTGAGGCGTCGTGTAGCAACTCATCGAGGTCGCCGGTCTCGAGCGCCCGCTGGCCGAATTCGGCGACGACTTCCTGCTGATGGACCCTCGTGTGGAGTTCGCTATCCGCACCCGAACTCGAATCCATTGCCATTGAACTATATGCGTCCGTCTGTAAATCCTTTCGTTCGTTACGACCGTCTTATAATACTCCGTGGGACCGAGACGTACGATCAGTTGACGCTCTCGCTGATCGGCGAGTGCACCGTCGGCCGGTCATGGGCCCTTCTCCTCGACGATACCCGGTCGACCCCATCCTTCGACGATACCCGGCCGAACCCATCTCCTTGACGATACCAGGCCACCGTCACTCGTCACTACAAACGACGTCCTCGACGACACGCCGCGATCGATCGCCGTCCTCGTCCGTCTCGTACACGTAGAGTTCGTCCGCTCGTTCGTCTCGCGTCGTTCGATGGGTGCCGTCACAGAACGGGTATGTCTCCGCGAGACCGCACTGACAGATCGCGACGTTCCCTTTCTCGGAATTGATGTCGTCTTCCTCGAGCTTTCGCGGGCCGGTCGCGTCGTGGCGGACGAGTCGTGCCATGTCGAGAGCGACGGCCCCGCGGTACTAAACGGTGGCCACGTCGTTCGGATCGATCGGTCGAGCCGCGAAACCGGGAAAATCGGTATACGGCAGGCAGCACGCCTTTCCCCCTACCGATCGACAATCGAGCCATGGTCGACGCCCTCACCGTGCTCGCGGTCGTCCTCCTGATCGGCGGTATCGCCGGCACTGTCGTCCCGCTCGTTCCCGGCGGTGGTCTCTCACTGGCCGGACTCTTTCTCTACTGGTGGCACAGCGGGTACAGCGAACCTGGCGTCGTCGCGTTCGTCGCGTTGACCGCCCTCGGCCTGGCTACGCTGTTCGCGGAGTTCTTCGCCGGGTCGATCGCCGCCCGTGCTGGCGGCGCCTCGTGGCAAACGACCGCGCTCGCTGCCGCCGTCGGAATCGCACTGATGATCGTAACCGGGCCGCTCGGCTTCCTAGTCGGCCTCTTCGGCACCGTGTTTGCCCTCGAGTTCGTCGGGAATCGCGACCTCGAAGACAGCCTTCGTGCGGCCGGCTACGCCACCGCTGGAACGCTCGCGTCGACGGCGGTTCAGCTCTTGCTGACGAGTGCGATTCTCGTCGGGTTCCTCCTCGCCGTGTTCGTCTTCTGACCGCACCGATCGTGTACAGGATCGCTGACCACCGAAACGATTGTGTCACTGGATCGCCCAGAGTCGGCATAATGCGCTGTAGAGAGGACGGCTGCGAGCGGGACGCCGCTGTAGAGTTACACATTCCGTGGGCCGAAAACCGCGTCGTGTGCGCGCCCCACGCCCGCGTCCTGGGTCGTCAGGACGGCGTCGTCGCCGACCCGTTCCCGGACAGCGGACCGGATTTGCTCGAGGAGTGACGCTTCGACCGAAAGCGGCTGCCTACGAGTCGACTTTCGATCGGAAGCACGCCGCTCGAGACGCCGACGTCGATTAGGGATGCGCGTAGTACGCGACGACCTCGTCGCTGCCTTCGTCGACCTCGTCGATTCGGGCGAAGCCCACGCGCTCGAACTGGACGACGTCGTCGGGAGAAAGGTCCCCGACCTCGGGTTCGGCTCGCCCCTCGACGTCGCCGTCCATCGTTCGCAGCGTGAGCGGGACGCTCTCGGCCGCCGGCGCCCAGTGGATTACGTCGACGTCACCCTCGCGAACGACGTCGATGGAGTCGCCCGTGTACTGCAGGACGTCTCGAGTGTACTGGAAACAGCCGAGTCCCTTCAGCCAGATGCGCTCCTCTCGCTGTGGGAAGTCGTCCTGCTCGAGGACGACGGCGTCGCCGGCGGGGATGTGGCGCACGCCGCGATCCTCGTGGTTCGGGTGCAGCGGCGGCGTCGCCTCATCTGGCGGACTCCCGGCCAGCCCGACTTCGGCGCCCTCGCGAACGAAGAACCGGCGGTCGGTCTCCTCGTCGATCAGGTCTCGATTGGCCGCGTAGATGGAACTCATCGCGAGGTCGACGTCGCTCGTCGAGGTACCGAGCTGGATCATGGCGTCGGTGATCGCCTCGCCGCGGACCCCGCGGCGTCGGAGGCTCTGGATGGTCGGTGCTCGCGGGTCGTCCCAGCCGTCGAGGTGACCGGTCTCGATCAACTCCCCGATACGGGAGGTACTCATCTTCACGTCGTAGGCGTCGACCTGCACGTGGCCCCAGTGGACGACCTCCGGGTACGCCCAGCCGAAGTAGTCGTAGAGGAACTGCTGGCGTTTCGCGGAGTCCTGGAGGTCGATTCCCCGGATGATGTGGGTGATGCCGATGCGGTGGTCGTCGACGCCGGACTGGAAGTCGAGCATCGGCCAGCACCGGTAGTCGGCGGCACGCTCGCGCGGGTGGGGCGTATCGACCATTCGGAAGGCGACCCAGTCGCGGAGGGCGGGGTTCTTGTGTTCGATGTCCGTCTTGACCCGGAGGACCATCTCGCCGCTATCGTACTTGCCTGCGACCATGTCCTCGAATTCCGCGAGGACCGTCTCCAGGTCCTTGTCGCGGTGGGGACATGGCTCGCCGGCGTTTTTCAGGTCGCTAAACTCCTCGCCCGGACACGAGCAGGTGTAGGCCCCGCCCATCTCGATCAGCTCCCGAGCGTGGTCGTAGTAGCTCTCGACCCGGTCGCTCGCACGATAGGTTGCGTCGGGCTCGAACCCCAGGTAGTCGACGTCCTCGAGGATCCAGTCGTAGGCCTCGAGGTTCGGCCGCTTCGTCTCGGGGTCGGTGTCGTCGAAGCGAACGCAGAACCAGCCGTCGTAGCGCTCCTTGTAGGTCCCGATGACGGCGGGCATCCGCGCGTGGCCGATGTGCCAGGGGCCGTTGGGATTCGGCGCACAGCGCATCCGGATCTCGTCGTACTCGTCGGCGTTCGGGAGATCGGGCAGGACCGTGTCGTCTTCTTCGTCCTCGGCCTCGAGTTCGGCCAGTTCCTCGGGTGCCAGTTCCTCGAGTCTGGCGCGGCGCTCGTCGGGGTCGAAGCCGTTGACTCGAGAGACGACGCCACCGACGACGCCGGGGACTTCGTCGGCGTGTTCGCGAAAGTCGGGGTTGTCGCCCATCAGCGGCCCCATGACGGCGCCGACGTTGGCCTCGCTCCCGTGTTTGACCGCGTTCAGCAGTGCGTGTTTCTCGGCCTCGCGCTCGACGCGGCCTCGTAACTCCTCGTCCATGTTGGCGAACAGTTTCGCCCGCGCGTTCAAAACAGCCGCGGTGTGTGCCCGAGTCCGTGCTCGAACGCGCCGGTCAGTCCTCGAGCGTGCCGACGGTCCTCGTGCGTGTAGACCAGCCCTCGAGCGAGCCGACCAGTGCTCGAACGCGCCGACTAGTCCTCGGAGGCGTTCGACGCCTCGGCGACGTCCTCCTCGTAGACGATCATCTGCTGGATGTTCATCCACAGCGCCATCTGCTGCATCTCACCCTCGTTGTGGGCCTCGAGCCACTCGTTTTTGACGCCCCAGCCGTAGGCCTGCCCCGCGAGCGGGTTGACGATGTCGCCGACGAGCATGCCGTAGTCGCTGTCGCCGTTCGCGACGACGGTCTGGTTGTACGCCTGGACGATGACGCCCATCTCGTCGAGGGTGGCCTGGTAGAGGTCGTGGTCGACGCTGGTCGCTGGCGGGTCGTCTGAATCATTTACAGATTCGCCGTCCAACGAGTCCGAATCGCCCTCGAGGTCGTCGTCGACAGTCGATTGATACTCGAGGATGAGGTCGCCGTCGTTCTCGTAGAGCGCTTTGACGGTGATGTCGTAGTCCTGGATGCCGTTCTCGAGGACGTAGTAGAATTCCTCCGGCGTGCCTTGCGGTGGATCGGATGGTTCGGTCGGACGGAAGTTCCGACCGGAGCTGCCGAGAAACGAGCCGAGACAGCCGGCGAGGCCGGTCAGCCCCGCCGCCCCGATACCGCCCAGCAGGCGGCGGCGAGAGAGCGAACCGTTCGAGTTGTCCATACCCTTTGTAGCGACAACACGGGCAAAAACCTCCGTTCCATTTCGAGGGCTGAGTCGTCGGCCAACTCGAGGGCTGAGTCGTCGGTCAATCGAGCAGCGAAAAATCGCCGAGGACGACCCAATCGACCGCCTCAGTAGCCGCGCTCGATCAGGTAATCGGCGACCTGGAAGAGCAGTTCGCGAGCCTCGTTGTCGGGGAGCACTTCGAGGCGGTTCTTCCCGCGGTCGACGAGGTCGCGCGCCATGTCGTTCGCGTAGGAGATCGAACCGGAGTCCTCGAGCGTGGCGACGGCGTCGTCGATCTCGGCCTCGGTGACGGCGTCGACGTCGGTGGTGTCGACCAGCGACTCGACGTCGACGCCCTGCTCGCGGGCGTGGACCGTGATGAGCGTCTGCTTGTTCTCGACGAGGTCGCTTCCGCGCTGCTTGCCGAGCTTTTCACTGGGAACGGTCAGGTCGAGCACGTCGTCTTGAATCTGGAAGGCGCGTCCGACGTCGAGTCCGTAACCGTACAGCGCGTCGACGGTGTCCTGATCGGCTCCCAGCAAGATTGCCGGGAGGGCCGCCGAGGCCGCGTAGAGGACGGCGGTCTTCTGCTCGACCATCTCGAGGTACTCCTCGGGCGTGACGTCCTCGCGCGACTCGAAGCTCACGTCGTGGGATTGCCCCTCGCAGATTTGCGTGCAGGTGTTTGCGAGGACGTCGAGCGCCTGCACTGTTCGATCGGATTCGGCGCCCGTCTCGAGCATGATCTCGAAGGCCTTCGAGTACAGCGTGTCGCCCGCGAGAATCGCTGTCTCGAGGTCGTAGGCCTTGTGGACGGCGGGGACGCCACGGCGGAGGTCGTCGTCGTCCATGATGTCGTCGTGGATGAGCGTGAACGACTGGATAACCTCGACGCTGACCGCAGCGGCCATGAGGTCGACGGTCGTGGACGATTCCTCGACCGTCGGGAACTCCCGGTAGAGCGTCGACAGCGGCTCGACGTCGGTGAGCGCTTCCCCGGTGGCCAGCAGGACCGTCGGCCGAAGCCGCTTGCCGCCGGCGTCGAGCAGGTACCGGGACGCCTCGTAGAGACGTTCCGGTCGCGTGATCGGTAGCTCCTCGGGGATGGCCTCGTTGACGAGTTCGCGTCGCTCGCCGACGGCCTCGAGCACCGCTTTCTCGCGTGCCTCGGGTGATGTCATATCAGTCGACAAGCTGGATCAGGTTGCCGTTGCGCGAGACGTGGACGTCACGGCCCATGTGGTACCCCTCGCCTTCACAGAGTTTGACGTAGCCGGAAAGTCCCTTGAGATCCTGGTGAGCCGGGACGATGTGCTGGGGCTGAAGCGCGTCGAGCATCGCGTAGTGGCCCTCCTGGTTGAGGTGGCCGGAAACGTGGATGTCGTCGTAGATGCGAGCGCCCTGCATGCCGAGCAGTTTTTCGGCCTGGTAGCGTTGCCCCTCGTTGGTCGGTTCGGGGATGACGCGCGCGGAGAAGACGACCTTGTCGCCGTCGTCCAGTTCGTAGGGGGTCTCGCCGCGAGCCATGCGCGTGAGCATCGCACGGGGTTCGCCCTGGTGGCCGGTGACGACGGGCAGGAAGTTCTCCTTGCCCTCGTTCATGATCCGCTTGAACGTCCGGTCGACGGACTTCCGGTGGCCGAACATCCCGAGGTCGCTCGGGAAGTCGATGAAGTCGAGTCGTTCCGCGGTGCCGGAGTACTTCTCCATCGAGCGCCCGAGCAGGACGGGTTGGCGGCCGATGTCGTTGGCGAACTCGACGAGCGATTTCACGCGGGCGATGTGGCTCGAGAAGGTGGTGGC
>NZ_JBHTAF010000005.1:0-226561 GCF_042663485.1 Saliphagus sp. GCM10025334
GCCACCACCTTCTCGAGCCACATCGCCCGCGTGAAATCGCTCGTCGAGTTCGCCAACGACATCGGCCGCCAACCCGTCCTGCTCGGGCGCTCGATGGAGAAGTACTCCGGCACCGCGGAACGACTCGGCTTCGTCGACTTCCCGGACAACCTGGGCATGTTTGGCTATCGAAGGTCGATCGATCAGTCGTTCGAACGGATCATGAACGATGGCAAGGAGGATTTCTTGCCCGTCGTCACCGGCCACCAGGGCGAACCCCGTGCGATGCTCACCCGGATGGCCCGCGGCGAGACCTCCTACGAACTGGACGACGGCGACAAGGTCGTCTTCTCCGCGCGCGTCATCCCCGAACCGACCAACGAGGGGCAACGCTACCAGGCCGAAAAACTGCTCGGCATGCAGGGTGCCCGCGTGTATTCCGACATTCACGTGTCGGGTCACCTCTGCCAGGAGGGCCACTACGCGATGCTCGACGCGCTTCAGCCCCAGCACATCATCCCCGCTCACCAGGATCTCAAGGGCTTCTCCGGGTACGTCGACCTCGCCTCGAATCAAGGATATGCACTCGGGCGCGATATTCACGTCACGTCGAACGGGAATATTATCCAGCTCGTTTGAATTGAAGCACAACCCACTCGGTTGAGTGGTTCTCTCTCAACGTATTTGCAGGCGATGATTGTATTGTGAGTTGACGCCAGTGTCTGTGGGGACACCTTCGACAGCGACCTTACTCGTCGTCCTGTGCTTTCTTCGCTTTGATGTCCTCGAGCTGGCCCAGGAGGTCGTCAGTCGAACCACCGGTTTCGACAGTGACCGTTCCCTCGTGTTCGTGCTCGTGTACGGTCACAGCAGCATCTTCGTCGTCCTCTGTATCCGTATTTTGATGCTGTTGCTCGGACTCATCGTAGCTTCCAAAACCCATAGTAACGAAGTGAGAGCCCAGCGGTATAGTTCCAGCGGTTCAATGCTCCCGTTATGAAAGGGTATCGACTATGAACGAAAATTACTTACGCATCACTAGAAAACTAGAACTCAGCTTCAGTGCGGCCAGGTTATCTTCACCGTTCGTAGCGAACCTCTCTCGAATCTGATCGACCGGGCCGCACATTTACTCGAGACCGCTCCGGGGAATCTCCGCTGGGCGGTACACGAAATACCGGACGGATACCACAATCACGACTTCAGAACGTGATCTTCCCTCACCGATTCCAGGATCGAGCAGGGAGTGACCAATCCAGACGTGAAAAGATACCTATGCCAACACCCGACTCCGACGAACGACTCCGAGCAATCGACTTCGAGGGACTCCCGAACAGTCTCACCGAGGATTCAGTAATCCTCGTCGCAAAACCCGCTCCACTAGATGAATACGCCGTATCGCTACGGATTTTGGATCGCTACACGTCTCCTGACGATCGTCGAATTGTCGTCACGACAGCGGTTTCTGCTGAGCGAACGATCCAGCAGCAGATGGCCCTCGCCTCACCAGAATCCGGTCGATTCGGGGTCATCGATGCGACCCCACAACATCAGCCTTCCGCTCCGTTCCAACGGTATCCAGTCGTCTCGTTACCCCACTCGGTCGAATTGACCCGCCTCGTACTCGCGCTCTGGGAGCTAGAAGCCTCGATGGCGAGTGGTAGCCAGCAGACCCACTTTGGTATTCGATCACTCACGCCGCTACTCGTAGACGAGGGCCTTGAACGTACCGTCAGTGTTCTCGAACACCTCATTGAGGACCGGTCTAACTCGGGGCTCGTCGTGCTCGGTCTCGAGTACACCAGACACGACGAGAACACGCTCTCTGCACTGCGAGCAATCGTCGATGGAATCGTCTGGGTCGAAGAGCGAACGGACGGGTCAATTTCGGCGGCGTACCGTCGGGTGCACGCGCAACTCGATGACGTTTGATCGCGCGTTCTACAAACTGCTGTACGTCTATTGGGACCTCATCTCACGGCGCCCTTGCAAGACGTATGCTCGAGACAACGGGGATTCGAACCAGTTCTCGTCTCACCACTCCACGAGCGCACGTCGTCCGTGGAACCGGACGAGAATAACGAGAAACGTCGTGACGCCGGTCAGCGCAAACGCACCGCCGACGTAGAAGACCGACGCCATACTCACCTCGACCATCAGCCAGCCACCGAGCAAGGGGGCGATCACGCTTCCCGGACGCCAGACGAGTTCGCGGATACCGAAACTCGAGGCGACACCGCCTTCCTCGGTGCCTTCGTCGGCGAACAACGCCATACTCGCCGGTTCACGAAAGCTATCGGCGATGCCGAGGAGTCCGGACAGGAAGACGAGCGGGAAAAACGCTGGCGACACCTCGCCAATGAGGACGAGCTGATCCCCGATCGAGTCGTACGGCAGCCAGGCAGGGAGCGTGCTCCCGGCGAGTACTGTGGGAATGGACACGACGAGTTCAGCGGGAAACCCGAGCCCTGTTCCCAGCCACGGTGAGAGCGGGACGACCAACGCGATGAGGCCGTAGGCCGCCCCACCTGCAAAGACGAACAGTGCCCGCCCGTATCCGTCCGAGAGCCGTCCAGTAAATGGCTGACAGCACATATTGGTGAACTTCTCGGCGACGACCGTCAGCGCGACGGCGAAGCCACCGTAGGCGAGTCCGCCTTCAGCAGCGGAGAGACCGGCGAAAATCGGTATCCACGTCCGAACGAGGGTTACAGCGAACGCGTACTGGAAGCGAAACGTCGAGAGCGTCAGAATGCGCCGATTGAGTGCCAGACCCGAAAACGGAAACCCTTCGATCCGCGTCTCGTCCGGGTCCAGGTACCAGAACGTTCCGACCCAGGCGACGACCATAATGCAGACGATGACGAGGAAGATCGGACCGAACCCGAACGCGTCGTAGAGCGTGCCCGCGCTGATGCTGCCGAGTATCGACGCCCCAAAGCTCGCCGCGTTTGCTTTTCCGATGTAGTTCGCTCGCGTTCCCACATCGGCAATCTGGCCGACGAGCGACAGCGTCATCAGACCAGTGCCCGTGACGGCGATACCCTGCAGCGCACGGATCGCGATGAAGGAAGCGCTCGAGTCGACGACCGGAAACAGCGCGTAGACGCCAACGCCGACGCCGAGGACGACGAGTAGGACGAGTCGTTTATCGAAGCGGTCACCCGCCCAGGCGAGCGGGACGACGGCGACGGTCTGTGCGAGGGTAAACCCGGTCGTATACAGTCCGATGATGAGACCGGCGCTAATCGTTATCCCGAGAATGGTCGTACTCGATGGATCGAGCGCGTTGATGTAGTACGGCAGCAGCGTGATGAGCGTGATGAAGCCGAATCCTTCCGCGAACCGTGTGAGATAGAGCACCCAAAATTGGGCTCGTTTGTCGTCCACACCCTGATTTTTGACGATCCGAGTAAAGACATTTCGATAATCGCAGGGTGTGCATTCCACCGATACGAGAACGGGGCTCGCGAGTACACGCCGTTGCCAGCACGTGGGAAGTGGGTAGGGGCTATCACGCGCTAGTCGAAGTGGTATCGATCGATGCCCGAAGAAGAACTCTTCAAAACGGAGGAATCGCGAACTCGAGGAGAGATTGCCGAGGCCCTTGCTGCTGTCGAACAGATCGAAACCGGCTCCGTTCACCGGGAGAGTGCGATGGAGGACGAGCACGTGACGATTCCCGATACGCCGACGCTCGAGGTCGAACGCGAGCGACTCACCGATTCTGAAACCGGCGAGCAGCGGTACGAACTCGAGTACGAGATTCGGTGGACCGAGTAACGCCGGCTCCACGGAATCTGGTCGTATGGGTAGCACACGCACACAGTTGCGGGCGGCTACTACAGCGATGCTAATGGAAAGGGAGAGGGGGCTCCACGAAGCGAATCCGTTGCCGGGATCTTCATCGAATGAATGACGACGTGAACCCTCCGTCAGTTACAGCGGCGAGTCGAGCGCAACCTTGACTCAGTGTCGAAATAACTATACATAACTGAGATACTGATTGTTTGTAAAATACTATGGCTCGGTGGTCCAGTCTTCGCATCACGTACGCTCTCGCAGTCGTCGTTATTCTCGCCCTGTTTGTCGCGCCTCTTTACCCGGGAATATTTGGAATGACGTCGACGTCCGGATTCGGCCAGCTTGTGATCGTGAACCTGATCGTGTGGCCGTACTGCGTCTTTCTCGCCGTTTTCTTCGGCGTATCGGGTGGGATATATCCCCTGCGCGTCTATCTCGGATTCGTCGTCGTGGGTGCCGCTGTTCTCGCTCTTGGTCTCGTCACCCCACACGTAGTGACGAGTAACGATCTACACTCCAACGGAGCGATCGTGCCTGTAGCGATCATCGCAGTGTGGTGAGCGATACTGGTTGGAATGGGCTATTTCGTCGGGTACGGGCTAGTCCATGGGGAAAGCTGACTCCGTGATACGGAGACGTTCCGACGCGGCGGTTACGTCCACACGCTCTCGAGAATCAAACGAAGTGAAGAACACGCGAGTTCGGCTATCTGATTCGCTCTGTCGAACCCCGCCATGGTGATAAAGAAATTTCAGGGGAACCGGAACGTCTCCAGATTCTTCGGCTGATAGGTCCTGACGTTGTAGTTCTGGTACAGTGCAGAAGAGAGTTGGTCCGTCGCCTGTTCGTCGCCGTGGACGCACAGAATCGTCTCCGGTCGTGGATTCATCTCGCCGACGTACTGCTCGAGTCCGGCTCGGTCGGCGTGGCCGGAGAAGCCGCTTACCGATTCGATACTGAGTTCGAGTGTCAGGCGATTCGCGCGATCTGCCTGTCCAGGGAGGGTGATTTCCACGTTTCCGCCCTGAATTCTGCGCCCGAGCGTCCCCTCGGCCTGATACCCGACGAACAGGAGGGTGTTCGCCGGATTCGGTCCGAGTAGTTCGAGCCAGGACATGATCGGGCCACCGGTCACCATCCCCGACGTCGAGAGGATTACGCAGGGCTCACTGCTCGCGATCGATTCACGCATCTCCTGTCCGCCGTCTACTTGCCGGAACTGGTCTGCGACGAACGGGTTCTCGTCTTCGTGTAAAATGCGCTGTTGTAGCCCATCTCTGAGGTACTCGGGGTACGCCGTGTGAATCGCGGTCGCCTCCCGAATCATCCCGTCCAGATAGACCGGCATCGTCGGAATCGTTCCCTCCCGCATCGCCTCCTCAAGGACCAACATGAGTTCCTGGGACCGACCGACCGCGAACGCGGGGATGACGACGATCCCGTCCTCCTCGTACGTCTCCCTGATGATTTCGTGGACCTTCGCTTCGCTCTCCTCGGTGTCCGTCTGATAGTCGCCACGGCGACCGTACGTCGACTCCATGACCATCGCCTCCGCACGGGGGAAGTTGTTCACAGCACCGTTGAACAGTCGCGTCGGCTCGTAGTGAACGTCACCCGAGAAGAGGATGTTGTAGAACCCGCTTCCGATGTGAAAGTGAGCGGACGCGCTTCCCAGAATGTGCCCCGCATTGTGCAGCGTCAGTTTGACGTCCGGCGCGATGTCGGTGACGTCGCCGTACTCGACCGGAATCGTGTGCTTGATCGCCTGTCGAACCTGCTCGCTCGAGTACGGCGGGGTTCGCCCTTCCTTCGAGGCCACGGTCAGGTAGTCGAGTTGCAACAGCCCCATCAGGTCCCGCGTCGGTTCCGTCGTGTAAATCGGCCCGTCGTATCCGTACTTGAACAACAGCGGAAGCAACGCGCTGTGGTCGAGGTGAGCGTGGGTCAGTACGACGGCGTCGATCCCCGTCAGCGGCATCGCCTCGGGGGCGTGCAAGTAGGGCACTTCTCCCTCGGCGCCGGGTTTGTCGCCGCAATCGATGAGAATCCGTGTATTCGGGGTGTGGAGCACGAAACTCGCGCGACCGACTTCGCGACAACAGCCCAGCGTCGTGATCCGCACCCACTCGAGGTCCTTCTCGGGCTCTCCGTGAATCTTCTCGCCGACTTTTGCGAGGAACTCGCGTCGTTCCCCGCGTTCCTGGGTCAAGAAGTTCCTGACGTTGGCGACGGTCGAGGACTCCATCGGCGGCGTTCGAACCACTTCCAGGTTCCAGCCGATTTCCCGGGTAATCTCGCGGAGGGTACTCCCTCGCTGTCCGATGACAAGCCCTGGCTTCTCGGCTTCGACGATCACCTCCCCGATCGTCGGATAGAACTCGAGTTCCTGAATCTGGGCCTCATCAGGAGCAATGTCACGGATCTTCGTCTCCGCTTCCGACGGGCTCGACTGGGCGCCCGGTGCTGGCCGTATCGTCACCCGTTTTCGAAGCGACCGTGCGAGGTCCCCGATGAGGTCGCTGTTTTCAGCGAACTTGCGAGGGGTCTCGGTGTAGATGACGAGGTCTGGGCCTTCGTACTGGACTTCGGTGACGTCCAGATGTGAGGGCACTTGCGTGACAATGCGTTCGTGTAAGTCTGAGTGGGTCGTATCGTCGCTCATAGGGGAGAGGATCGCTGTCTCGTCGCAATGTGACCGAGATCCACTGGTGTGGTCTACGGCAGCGGCGTACTCGGTATCGACGGGCCAACTGGCCGAAATTGCCAGGAAGAATCGGTCAATCGAGTACCGAACGCCCGGTCACCGCCGTCGAGAGACGCGATGAACTGCTACTATTGACTTCGTAACGAGTGTTAAAAACCTTGCTACTGTGGCAGCGCCGGACTCCGTCGACTATCGAGTTAGGACCACTCACGGACTGTAGTTGGGCGACTGGGCTTCGATCGTCTCGGCGACGTTCTCGAGTTGTTCCCCGATGGTCGCGACCAGGTCGTCGAGCGTGACGATCCCCGTTAACGATCCGTTTTCGTCGACGACCGGGAAGCGGCGGACGTTGTGCTCGTCGATCGCTCGCGAAATTTCGATCGCCTCTTCGTCTTCCCGGATTGTGGCTGGGTCCTCCGCCATGACTTCCTCGACCGAGAGGTCCGCGACGTCGTCGTTTTGATGGATCGCGAGCGCGGCGTCGCGGTCGGTGACGATTCCGACGGGGGAGTTGTCCTCCGTGACGACGACGGCACCGACGCCTTCGGAGTCGAGTTTCTCCGTTACGTCTGCCAGCGTGCTGTCTCTGCTCTCCGTGATCACTTCGTCCGGACCGAGGTCTCCGACTGGCATGGTTCGAACGAACGTACCACCGATTTGTGCTTCAACGTGGGGCCTTCAAGTGAAGAGTGTCGTGGAGCTACACGCAGTCGAGCGAAGCGGCACGACGTGAATGGCCCAAAGCGCGATACCGCGGCGTAGCGCATCAACCGGAATAGTGCGACGAAAATCCGTGCCTCGAGCGCGGTTTGATCGGGTTTCGATCGCGTTCCGACGGTGGCCCAATCGCGACCCGAACGTCGCTCAGGCCAGCCACTCCTCGGGTTTCGTGTCGTAATCGACGTCGTCGGCGGTGAGGTGCTCGACGGCTTCCCAGGGCATGTCCCTGACGGTCACCTCTTCACCATCGTATCGGATGCGCTTGCCCACCTCCTGAGCTTCCGGCTCCCGGTTGCGCCGCCTGGCCACCTCCACGTCGTGGTCGTCCACTTCCTTGACGATCGTCAGCAGGTTCACGGGACGGCCCCACAGCTCGAACACGCGCTCGAGCGTGGCTGTCGCCTGCGGGATGTCGAGCATCACGCCGTTGTACCGGTGGCCCAGCAGGAGTTCGTTCGCGTTGTCGTAGTTGCCGTCGTAGACGGCGATACTGGGTTTGCCGAAGTTGGTGAACTGCAACAGGAGTTTTTTCTTGACGTCCTCGGCATCGACGCTCGAGACGTGGAACTGGCCGGTCGCCCGGGAGTGCTCGTAGGTGAAGTAGTCGTTCGCGGTGATGAACTCCTGGGTCAGGAAGGCATCGAGAAAGGTGACGTCGTTGTGGCTCTCGCGGACGTCCAGCATTCGGTCCCAGCCGGCGCTGCAGTCGACGTCCGCGAGCGCCTCCTCGACCGACCCGTAGCGGGCGTCGTCGAACAAGTAGCGGCCGATCGACTCGAGGTCGTTCTGGCTGACGCGAGCCAGGAAGCCGCGGTTCTGGGGTTTCACGAGCGAGTAGTGGCGCCGGGCGAGTCCCTCGTGGGACAGTACCTTCCACGGGTAGCGATCGACGTCGATCTCGCCGTCGCGAGCAGCCTCGACCGCCTCCTGGTCGACCCAGGACGCGGGGACGTCCTCGAGCGCGTCGAGTGAGTCGCTGGTGATCGAAGCGATTGCGGACGGTGGCTCGAGTACCTCGAGCACGTCCTCGAAGTCGACGACGTCTGCGAGGTTGCGCCAGGAGATGCCCTCCACGCGGAGCAGGTGCTCGAGTACCTCCCGTCGGTTCGTCGTGTTCTCGACGTACTCCCACAGGGCCATGCCCAGGCTGTAGGGGTTGAGCCCCGGCGAGGCGAGCACCTTCGCCATGTGGTCGGCGTAGTTGAGGAACTCGTTGTCGCCGGCGAAGCCCTCGTCGGTCATCATCGTCGACTCCCAGTAGGCCGCCCACCCCTCGTTCATGATCTTCGTCATCTTCTGAGCGGCGAAGTAGTACGCCTCGGTGCGCATCATGTCGAGGACGTCGCGCTGCCAGGGTTCCATCTCGCGGGCCTTCCCCGACTCCTGGTCGTACTGCTTGCCGTACTCGCGGACGAACGCGAGCACGTCGGACTGCGGTTCGCTCGGAAATTCGGCGCCCGCATCCGAATCTTCGAGTCCCGCCAGCCACTCGTCGTCGAAGACCTCGCCTCTCACCTCGTCGGAGAGCCCCAACTGGTCGAGCTTTTCGGCGAGGTCGTCGTCGAGGCCCTCCTCGGGGCCGTCCATCTCGAGACGACGCTCGAAGACCGCGTGCTGGTCGATCGTGTCCTCCAGGACGAGCGCGTTGTCGATCCACTTCTCGACCTCGGCGCGGTCGATCTCGGGGTCGGTCATGTAGTCAGCGATGGCCCGGGCGTGGCGCTCGAGCGTGGCGGCGGCGTTGACGTCGCCGTCGCCTGCCTCCCCCGTGAAGAGGCCGAACCACTCGTTGTTCGCGAAGAAGTCCGAGTGGGCCTCGACGTGGGTAATGACGGCCTTCTGGTCGGCCGTCGTGTTCGACTCCTGGAGGAAGGCGTGGGCCGGGTTGTCGTTGTTGACGATCTCGAATGCCTTCCCGCCGCCGTACTGCCCCTGCTTTTGCTGGCGGTCGTACTGCATGCCCCAGCGCCAGTGGGGATAGCGCGACTGGAAGCCCCCGTAGGCGATGAGTTCGTTCATCTCGTCGTAGTCGACGATCCAGTACTTCACCGGGTAGGGCTCGAGGCCGAGCTTCTGCGCGAGGTTGCGCGCCTCGCGGACGGGTTCCTCGAGGTCGGCGGCGATCGCTTGCTTGTGGAATCGATCCGAATTACTCATGAAATCCACCTCGTGGATTTCGTGCGTTCGAAACGCAGCGCGTGTGTTTCGTTACTCATTTGAATCACCCGCTTCGGTGCTGAGGATGCGGTAGATCGCGTCGGTGACGTCCTCCTCACTGTTGACGTACGCGACCGCGACGTCGTCGGTGTCGCCGAAGTGGCGCTCGAGTTCCTCGGCGTGAGTCGCGTTGATGGCGTTGCCGCTGGGCTGGGTCTCCACGTAAGCGTGGAGGTTCGCCGGAATCGACTCCATCAGCGGGATGACACCCTCCTCGGTGTCGTTGCTCGAGTTCTCGGAGTCGCCGGCGGCGAAGACGTAGCGGTTCCAGTCGCTCCAGGGGTACTCCTCGAGGAGTTCCTGGGCGAGTTCGTACGCGCTCGAGATGCGGGTTCCCCCACCGGAGCGGATGCCGAAGAACTCCTCGCGTTCGACCTCCCAGGCGTCGGCGTCGTGGGCGATGTAGACGAACTCGGCGTTGTCGTACTTCCCGGTGAGGTACCAGTCGAGCGGCGTAAAGGTTCGTTCGACCAGTTCCCGTTTCTTCTCACGCATCGATCCCGAGACGTCCCGGATGTTGACGACGACGACGTTCTTCTCTTTCTCCTCGATGATCTCGGGGAAGCGATAGCGTTCGTCCTCGCGTCGGAACGGGACGTGTTTGATGCCGTCCCGTCGAATCTGCTCGTGGATCGTCTCGCGCTCGACGTTGGCTTCGACCTCCTCGATGGAGGCCCACTTCCCGCGGTCGTCGGCTGCCTCGGCGTGGGCGTCCTCGATCCAGGCCATCGAGACGGGGAGGTTCTCGCCGCGGGCCCACTCGAAGACCTCCCGCGGGGTGATCCCCTCGACCTTGCAGACTTCACGGACGAACTCCTCGTCGAAGTCCATCGTCAGCTTCCGCTTGAGTCCCTCCTTGAACATGCGCTCGAAGTCGAGCGTGCTATCCGGACCGGATCGCGTGAGGTCCGTGTACGGCCCCTCTTTCTCCTCGATGACGCGCTTGCCCTTCGGCTCTAAGTCCAGGCCGAGTTCCTCGTCGAGTTCCTGGGCGAACTCCTCGGGGTCCATCTCGTAGTACTCGTGCTCACCGCCTTCCTCGCCTGGCTCGCCCTCCTCGCCGTCGTCGCCATCGCCAGGCTGGGGCTGTGGCTGACCGACCGGCTGGCCCACGTCCGGTGTGCCGCCGTCGCCCTGCCCGACGCCGCCCTGGTCGCGCTGATCGTACTCGAATCCCGGCAGGGAGACGATCTTGATCGGGATCTGGATGTCGTTTCGTCCGCCGCCGCTCAGGTCGCCGTACTGGATGAATTCCGAGAGGTCTTCGCGGCGCTCTTCGCCCACTTCGCGGAATCGGTCGAGGTCGTCTCTCAGTCCCATCGGTAACTCACCTGCCCCATGACGTGTCTGCTGGTCAACTCGGCCGACGCCGGGGAGTACTCGAAGTCCGCGACCAGGCGCTCGAGCGTCGCCTCCTTGACGGCCTCGGTCTCGGTGCCACTCGGGGGGTCGTCCCACTGGTGGGGGTCGAGGTCCTCGAAGGTCCGCCTGACGTCGTCCCAGTCGTGGCTCTCGAGGACGGACCTGATGACGGGGATCGACGTCAGGTCGACGTCCGATACCGAGAAGTCCTCGTTGCGCTGTTCCCACGCGTGACGGTTGAGCGCGGTGATGACCTTCTCGCGGCGGAACTCCCTGACGATCTCCCGCGGCAGGTTCGACTCGTAGGCCTCCTCGGAGAATCGGCCGAGGTGTTCGACCTCGAAGAGTTTCATCTTCAGCGGGTCGGGGTCGATCTCCTCGCCGCGGTCGTTGTACAGCGCTTCGTCGGTCTCCCAGGCGTAGACGTGCTCGACGTACTCGGCGACGGTCGCCTCGTCGACGCGCTGGTCCTGCATGATGGCCTCGATGACGTCCGACTCCTGCTGGTCGTAGACGTAGTTCTTCACGGGGACGACCCGGTTCTCGAACTCCGAGCGCTCGCCCGTCGAGAACACCGGGGCGTCGGCCAGCCCTTCGGCCATCGCGTTCAACACGTCTCGCGGCATGACCACGTCCGCCACCGGGAGGTCGGGGTGGTGGCGGTCCGCCTCGTGCTGGAGGAGTTCGGCCAGCGTATCGCGGGTGTACGTCACCGGAATGCCGTGCTCCCCGTCGTGGCTGTGCTCGTCGAACTCGAACTCGTCCTTGTCCCGGCGGGTGTCCCCCTCCTGCAGGTACCCCCGGTCGTAGAGCAGCGCCTTGTCGATCAGGTCGAGTCCAGAGGGCGTTCCGTCCTCGTCGAGGCGGGTGACGACTGCGTAGAGGGCCGCCGCCTCGAGCGCGTGCGGAGCGAACTCGCGTTCCCGGAACTCGCCGTCGCTCTCCTTGACCGTGATGGTGATCGGCGCCCTGATCTTCTCGGCCACGTCGTCGTAGTCCTCGGCCTCCCAGATGGTCGTCTCGCCGGTGAGTTCCCGGCGGATCAACTCGGTCTCGAGGCTCAGGTTCGTCAGGTAGCCGAACTCGTGTTTGTCGAGACGGCGCTTGAGCGCCTTCAGCGGGTCCATCCCGTTTCGGTCGGCGTGCTGGTTGAGCTGGGCCTCCAGGTCGGGGTTCGAGATGATGAGCATCTGGGTATCGACGTCCATCGCGATGCCCTTGTCGAGTTTCACCGATCGCTCGTCGGGTACGTTGAGCAGCTTCTGGAGCAAGTCGGCGTGCTGGGCGGCGTCCTCGACCACCGTCAGGACGCCGTTGCCCTGCGAGAGGACGCCGTCGTAGCTGAACGCCTGCGGGTTCTTCCGGCCGCGGGAGTCGAGTTCCTGGAGCATCCCGTGCATCCACGACCCCACCAGCCGTTCCTTCGGGCGACCGTCGTCCTCCGCGTGGAGGACGCCGATTCCCGAGCCGACGTCGACGACGTAGTTCTTCACCCGGAGGTGACTCTCGTCGGTGATCGCTGAGAACAGCCCCTCGGTGCCGCGGCGGCGGTACTGCTCCTCGAGGTAGTCGTAGGCCTCCCTGGAGAACGGGTCGAGTCGAGTGTCGATCGAAATCGGGACGTGGTCGTCGAGTCTGTCGTTCAGCGTCGCGAGCAGCTCTTCCCGGACCGGCTCGGGGAAGACGGCCAGCGGGTGGACCTGGACCGGGCTCTCGTACCAGTGGTCGTCGTCGGACGGCGCGGGATTGCCGCCGTAGCTCAGTCCCCGCTCGTCCGGGTCGGTCGCGTCGACGTTCCACTCGAGGGTGTAGCGGCGACCCGCGGGCGTCTTCGAGTACTCGCGAAGTCCGTTGACCAGACAGCGCTTGAGTTCGGATTTCCCGGTCGCCGTCGGCCCCTCGAACCAGATGATCTTCTCGTCTTTCGCCCGGCCCGCGGCGATCGACTGCAGGTCGTCGACGAACTCGTTGAGCACCTCGGTGTTGCCGAGAATCGCGTGCTCGCCGTCGTTTCCGGGGTCGTCGAAGAAGCGATACCGCCGCTTCTCTTCTCCCTCTTCGATCACCTCTCGAGTTCCGCTGGCCTCGATGGCCTCGAGCAGGTACTTCGAGGCGTGGGACGCCGTCGACGGCGTCTCGAAGATCCGGTCGACGTACGCCGCGAGGCTCATCGGCTCCTCGTAGGTCTCCTCGAGCGTGCGGTCGGCCGCGTCGACGTAATCGGTGCCACGCATGTTAGTCCTCGATTTCGGCTTTGGCGACCTCCGCGCCAGCGAACTCGAGCACCTCCTTCGCGCCGGCTTCGGAGTAGCCCTGTTCCATCAGGGCGTCGATCCAGGCGCTGCGCTCGTCGTCGTCGAACTCGTTGGCACTCACCAGCGCGGAGAAGTTGATGTTGTGCTTCTTGTCCTCCCAGAGCTTGCGCTCGAGGGCGCGGCGCAGGCGCTCGTTGTCCTGCGGGTTGAACGTGTCGCCTTCGCGGGCACGCCGGGAGACCCAGTTCGACACTTCCTGGCGGAAGTCGTTCTTGCGATCCTCAGGTACGTTGAGTTTCTCCTCGACCGAGCGCAGGAACGTCTCGTCGGGCTCTTGCTCCCGACCCGTCAGCGAGTCCTCGATGGTGTCGTCGTCGATGTAGGCCATGACGTGATCCATGTACTTCTCGCCCTGGCGCTGGATCTCGTCGACGTCGTAGGCCAGCGCATGGCGGACGTCCTCGATGGCGCGCTCGCGGTACTCCTCGCGAACCATCTCGAGGTAGCGGTAGTAGCGCTCGAAATTCTCTTCCGGGATCGAGCCGTGGTGCTCGAGGTTCTCCTCGAAGAAGTTGAACACCGTCAGCGGCGAGAGGAATCCCCGCGAACGGTGTTTCGAATCCATGATCGCCTCGGCGATCTCGTCGCCGATGAACCGCGGGGAGACGCCGACCATCCCCTCGCCGATCTCGGCTTTCCGGGCGGCTTCCTCGCGGAGCTTTTTGACGTCCAGGTCGTCACCCTCGTCGATCTCGCCGTTGTAGGCCTTCGCCTTCGAGAGCAGGTCGACTGTCTCGGTGTCTGGCTCTTCGATCCGGGTGAGGACGCCGAACAGCCCCGCCATCTCGAGGGTGTGGGGCTCGACGTTGATGTCGGGGACGTCGGCGTTGGCGAGCATCTTGTCGTAGATCTGGGACTCCTGTTCGTAGGAGAGGACGTACGGGAAGTCGATGCGCTTGGTCCGGTCGTTGAACGCCTCCATCTTCTCGTCGCCCTTCTTGTCCTTGTACTCGGGCATGTTCGTCCGGCCGACGATCACCTGATCGATGTCGATCCGGGGGTTGTTCTTCGGCTTGATCGTCATCTCCTGGGTGGCGTGCAGAAAGTCGTAGAGGAACTCCCGTTGGAGCTTCAGAAGTTCTTCGCCGGAGAAGATGCCGCGGTTGGCGTTACAGAACGCCCCCGAGTAGTCGAACGCGCGCGGATCGGACTCGCCGTAGATGGCGATCTTCGAGTAGTTGACGTCGCCGGTCAGTTCGGTCTCGTCCTGGTTCTTCTTGTCCTTCGGCTCAAACGTCTCGAGACACTGGCGCTTGTTTTCGTCGGCGACGAGGCGAACGATGTCGACGTGGTTCGCCAGCACCTGCTGGAGGTCGTCGTCGTAGTGAGCGAGCAGTTTGTCCATGTAGAACTCGCTCTCGGGGTCGAGGCTCTGCTCGTTGCGGATCGTGTACGGCGCGTCGAGTCGCTCGTTCAGGTCGTCGATCACCGTCTGGCGCTGCTCGAGGGGCAGGAGGACGAGGGGGTCCTGGTTCATCGGCGAGCGGACCGTGTCGTCGGTCGGGTCCTGGTCGCGGATCACGTCGCCGAGGTTGGTCCAGCGGAAGGTGTACATTCGACCCTCCTCGCGGAGCGTGTAGTCCTCGAAGTACTTGCGCACCTGTTTGTCGAAGTGCGATTTCCCGGAGCCGACCGGGCCGAGCAGGAGTTTGATCCGACGTTCCGGGCCCAGTCGTCGGGCCCCAGACTTGACCTTGTTGACGAATTCGTGGATCGACTGGTGGATGACGGTCCCGTAGAACGTGTTCTCGCCGTCACCCAGCGGATCCTCGCTCGCGAGGCGGTACTCGACGACGCCTTCGGTCTCGTCGTAGGACGTGCCGTAGAAGTCGAACATGTCCGCGACGCGCTGGTGGGCGTTTCGCGTGATCTTCGGGTCCTCGTAGCACGCCTCGAGGTACCAGTCGAAGGATCGCGTCTCCCGAAGGTCTTCGGGGACGGATGCTTTGTAATCGCTGCTCAGCGTCTCGAGAGTTTCGATGTCACTAGTCATGGATTGTGTTGGGCTGGGAACCACGGGCGGGTCCGTCTGCACCGATTCGGTTCACGTTTCGATCGGTTCGACCGGGCGACCGAAACCGGCGGTCGGCACTCGGGTTCGGACTCGATCGTCGGTCGCCACCCGGGTGACGACAGCGCCTCGATCCGTCGAGACGCGCCGCTCTCGGTACTGGCCGGGTGGGCGAAGTCGCGTGGGCGGCGTTCGCAGGGATTGTCATGTGTGAACCTTCACCACTCCGCCGACGCGGCGACTCGTTCATCGCCTGCGTCGACAGTGCACCGTGTGAAGTGAATCGATCCGTCGGTCGGATATCGATAGTGTTTAATGAGTGTGTATTCGGGACACTTAAGCATAGCCCCAAAAGATATTTACCAGGACCTTTTTCCGGCAATTCTATTCACGAACGATTGTATGTTGACACGCAACATGGTCAGATAATGCTGCGCCGTATATAAGTAAAGAGGCGCCAGTGAGCCGATTTTGCTCGCGCGCACGCTTCGATATCGCCCTCTCGAGCCCGTGTCAGAGCACCGGCCGGTGTCAGTACCGCTTTAGGGCTCGTATGCGTACACCGAGACAATGAGCGACTTCGCGGACCTCCCCGAGGGCTGGGTCGTCTGGAGCGACCAGGACGACGGTCGAGTCGTCCTCGCCTATCGACCCGACGTGTTCGACGCCGACGAGTATCCGGCGGCGTGTCTCCCGACGCTGTATCTCACTCACGGCCGCCGGTCGCGCCGTCCGGGTGTCAACCCGGGCGACCGGTCTGCCGAACGCGACTGGCACGTCACCCTCTACCTCGAGCCGGAGGTCCACCTCCGGGAGACCAACCGATTTCCGACGAGGGGAGAGGCCGTCGACTGCACGCTTGACCTCGCCGAGCGCTTCGCTACGGGCGAAATCGACTTCCGCGAACTGTATCAGGTGCCTCGCGAGCGGTATCTCGACGCGCTCGAGGAGTTGACTGGCGACGGTGACGGCGACTGATCGGTCCGCCAGCGTGACTCTGGTCACTCGCTCCGGCGCAATACCCCACCGCCCAGCCCCTCCCACTCCACGCGATACCCGAGTCGCGAGAGGGCGGCGCTCGTCTCCGCGAGTCCGACTTCCTCGAGGACCGTCTCTGCCTCGGCCAGCGAGAGCCCGGCCTCGAGGTCCTCTCCCAGCCCCGTGAGCACGCCGGGACGAACGAGCGACCGCCCGACGCGTTCGTGGTCGGGAAACGCCACCGACTCGAGGGCGTTCTCCCCAACCCCGTGGCGGGCGGCGAGGTCGGCCAGCGCGATCACGTCCTCCTCGGGGATCAGTTCGTTCGGGAGGCGTTCGGCACTCGCCGCGACCAGGTCCGTCTCGTACTCGCGGAGCACGTCGGCGACGTCCTTCAGCCGAACCGTTCCGCGAAACGGAATCGCCCGGTGGTCTCTCGCTTCGATGGCCTCGCCGGCCCCGAGAGACTCGTCGACGGCCACGATCATGTCCACGTCCTCGAGTCCCTCGAGCTGGCCGAGTTTCTTCTCGACGTACTCGGGCGTCCAGAAGCCCATGATCTCGAAGTAGATTCGGAAGTCGTCGTGGCGGTAGTCGAACGCGAAGTCGGGAATCATCGCCCGCGTCCCCGTCGAGAGGGGTTCGGGTTCGCGAACCAGATCCCACTCGAGGTCCAGGTTCGAGAACCGGGCGGCGAAGTCGACCTCGACGCCGCTGTCGAAGGACACCTCGGTGACCGGGTCGGCGTCGGGCACCCGAACGGGGTCGGCGTCCAACAGCGTGAGCGTCCGCTCGGTTCCCCGGTCGTCGATCGTCGCCTCGAGCGACCACGCCTCGGCCTTCGCGACGGTGCGCAGGAGGCGTGCGAACCGGGTCCCGTACCGTCTGGTGGCTCGAAAGAGTGCGGTGGGGCCGGTGACGACGACGACCCGATTCCCGGACGCCGGAACCTCGATCTCGTACATCAGCCGGAGCCGCTTGACCGCCGAGATCAGCGCCTTTGGATCGGACGAGCGGACGCGGACCTCGGTCGCGTCGAACAGCGCCGTCTGGGCCAGCGAGAGGTTGTATTGGGCGACGAGACCGTCCGGATCCCACGGGACGTCGACGTTCGAGAGCACCTGGCGCCCCTCGAGGTCGGCGAACAGGCCCGCCTCGAGGTCGTCCGCCGACACCTCGCGACTTTCCGCGGCGCCTACGAGGGCCATCGCTCGTTCCTCCTCGGTGACGACGCCGACGGCTTCGGCCGCCTCAAACACCGCCGGGCGAAGCCGTTCGGGATCGAAGGGAGCATCCGTCTCGAAGGCAGCCTCGCGCTCGCAGAGGGCGGCGAATCCGCGAACGAGTTTGAAGTCGGGTGCGTCAGCCTCGAGGTCGGCCAACGCGTCCTCGAGCGTTCCCCGCTGCTCCCCGACGTGACCCTGGAACGTTCCGATGACGCGGGCGGCCAGGGGCCGGTGTTCTCGGTCGGCGAACTGGAGGTGGTAGCCGCCGCCGGCCCGAGAAACGCGGAGCAGTTCCTTGCGCAGCATTCACTCGACGTGGGCGGGCAGGGGGCAAAAATCGTCCGCTCGGCACTGCGGAGATGGTGACCGTCAGATCGGGGTGGGTCGACTGTACCTATACTATAAATTCTATAATATTGATCTAATGCCGCGTTTCCCGCGTCGGATACGACCGAGACTGGCCGCTCCATGGACCCAGTCTCGAGAGATACCCAAAACGTTTCCTCCGTTCGTGACGTTCGTCTCGAGCACATGAATCGCCGTGTTCGTCGCCGCGCCCCGCAGCGTGGACCTGCCGACCGAGTCGTCTCGCGGTCGATCACTCCCGTCACGTCGACGGCCGACGCTCGAGTCGAGGAGGGCCGGTGACGATGCGACCGACGCAAATCGACGCCGCGGTGGACATCGCCTACGGCGTGTTGATTTTCCTGGCGATCGCCCTCATCGCAACGCTCGAGAACTCGCGAATCGGAATCGCGTTCGGGATCGGGGTCTTCGTGGCCTACGTCGTCCACGTCGTCTGGAAGATGGCCCGGTTCGATCCCGAGTGGATGACCGAGGTCGTCGAGGAGACGGTCGAACAGACTGTGGGTGAGACAGTCGAACAGACGGTGGGCGAGACGGTAGAGGAGACGGTCGGTCAGCAAGTCGGCCAACAAGTCGAAGCGTCGCTCGAGGAGACCGTCGAGAAAACGGTCACTCCGCAGGTCGAACGGACGGTCGAGCAGACCGTCGAGGCGCAGGTCGGCCAGCAGGTCGAAAAGAGCGTCGGGGCGGCCGTCGAGGAATCCGTCGGCAAGCAGGTGAGCGAGGTGCAGGCCCAGGTCGAGTCGGTCGAAGAGCGTGTCGACCGACGACCGCGCGAGGACCAGGTCGAGGAGTTAATCGAGGAGTCGGTCGACAAGGCGAACGACAAGCAGGCGAACGACGAAGGAGCGTAGGCGCCTCGAGTTCGCAGAACGAGTGCGTTGGGTCTACCCCTTCTCCCTGTAATATACCACCACTTCGGTACGCTGAGACTCGACGAGCGACCCCGTCGGAAGGCGTATCGCTGATTCGGTGTGGATGCTCTCTCGAGATTGTAGCGTTTCGGCGACCTGTGGCGGGTCGGTGCCGACCGGATAGCCGACCGTGACGACGACGCGTTCCGGCTGACGCGGTGGGACCGGATCGGTGTATTCGATTGTCACGTCGATGAGCGTGAGGTCTGCATATTCGGGCGAATCGAGCACGGCGGCTACGTCGTTGGTGACGTCCTCTTCGTACATCCCGGTTCGGTAGGTATCGTAGGTTACCCCGCCGAGAATCACCGAAAGCGCGACGATCGTGACGGCGAGCACGACGGCGCGTTTTTTGGTGGAAACACGCGCTTCGTCCTGCTGAAACCAGTTCTCCGGCCGATAGCCCTTGTACCAGAGAACGGCGAGACTGGTGATATTAATCACCAGAATATTGACCAGAACGAGGACGCCCGCGGCAAGCGCGACGTTCGGGAGGCCCCATGCGATACCGATGCCGACGACGCCCAGTGGCGGAACGAGTGCCGCTGCGATCATGACGCCGACGAGGGCGGCGGACGTGCCCGCAGTGAGCGTCCACGCTCCCGATACCCCGGCGCCGACTGCGATGACGAGTGAGAGTATATCGGGGCTTAGCCGGCCCTGGATCTCCGAAATTTCGAAGATTTCGATCATCGGTGAGACGAGTCCGGTCGTCCGGGCGACGAACGCGAAGACGGCGGCCGTGACGACGCCGATGCCGAGCCCGATTGCCTGGAGCTTGATCCCGCGACGAAACAGCGCACGATCGTTGATGACCGTGCCGACGCTCGCACCGAGCGCGGGTCCGATCAACGGCGCAATCACCATCGATCCGACGACGACCGCCGGCGAATCGAGTAACAGTCCGGCGGTCGCGACGACTACACTCATAACCGTCATAACGAGATACGTGCTAAACCGGGGAGTGAGGTCCTTCGCCTGAGCTTGGAGCTCCTCACGGGAAATGCGTGCGGTGTTCTGAGCGTACCGCTCTTCGAGTGCGTCGTACTTCTCTGATACGACGGTTTCTGCCTCGAGGATCACCGTGTAAGAATCCTCGTCGATCCCTACGTCTCGAAGTTCGTCGAGGACAGATTCGACTGCGGGAGCCGGTAAGGGGAACGTGATGACGACCGAGGGCTCATCACGACTCCCCTCCTCAATGAGTGTGAATGCGATATCTTCGTCCTTGAGCGTCTCCTCGACGGCTTCACGCTTTTGCTTCGGGATCAAAAGCTCCACGAGTCGCATGGTGTCACGACCACAATGTCGTGGATAAACGTTCGTCCTGACCTAAGTCGGGTCGGCGGAACGGCTCTGGAGTGACTGGGCCCTGCTAACCCACGTCCGTGTTGAATCACTCATTTATTGGCCGTCTCTCGAGCCTCGAACTCGCTCGAGTCACCGGACGACCGTCACGGGAACTGGCGACCGCCGAAAAACCGTCTCGGCGACGTTCCCGACGATGACTCGATCCACGAGCGAGCCGCCGTGGCTTCCGAGCACGACGACGTCGTAGTCCTCAGCCTGATTTACGATCGCCCGTGCGGGATGGCCGAGTTGCACCGTCGTCGTAATCTCTCGACCGTGGTCTGCCGCGACGGCCGTCGCTCGCTCGAGCACCGGTTCCGCACACGCCTCGGCGGCCGCCTCGAGGTCGTCAGCAAGTGCGAGTCCGGCCGCTTCGCCCCACATTGGCGACGGTTCGCCGACGACGTGAAGTACCGAAACCTCGGCGTCGGGGTACACCTCGAGGGCGTGCTCGAGGGCGTGCTCGAGGGCGTGTTCGGCCATCTCGGAGTCGTCGACCGGAACGAGAACGCGCGAAATCATGCCGGAGTCTACGGTGGGAATCCGGGTAAAAGACGCCCGCAGTCGGGCGGCCAACTATATTGACATTGTGCCGTCGTTACGTTCAGGGGAGTCGAACGCCATCAGGTGCTAATCGGAACCAGGACGAAGAACAGATAGGAGAGAATCGTCGCGAGCGACGGGCCGATGATCCACATCGAGACGTACTTCATGATCGCTCTCGGATTGAACAGGTCGCCCGCGTTCAGCACCTCCGGCGGCTCTCGCTCGCCAATTTTCGTCACCGGCGTCTCCGGTTCCGCGGTCAACGCTCCCATCTCGATTTCGACGTCGGTGTCCCCGCGAATGACGTCTCGAGCGGCGATCGGACGCGTTGCTCGCCCCCAGCCGAGGCCGACGATGGTCATCACCGATCCCATGACGAGGCTGATCGGGATGCCCATATACGAGAGCGTCGTCGTAATCGTCGAGGCCGTGATCATGACGATCAGGGCCGCCAGCAGCGGGATGTCGCTGAGTTCGCTCCCCACCGACTCCATCGTCCGTCTGGCGATCGTGAAGCCGCCGATTCCAATCGCGACTGTGGCGATGATGATCGCGGTGTCGTCCGGGAGAGCGTTGCTACTGACGAGCGGGGCGACGGCGTTCGGGACGTTGCTGGCACCGGCGCTGAACGCCATGTAACAGCCCACGACGAAGACGACGACCGTCCCGGCCAGTTCCTGCCGAGTCGTGTTCGGTCCGAGGGCGGGCTTGGGGAACGAGGCGCTCCGGTCGAGGGCGAGCAACGGCCCCGGCGTCTTTCGAATCGCGTACCGCCGATTGAGTTCCGGGTAGACGTAGCGCCCGAGCACTGCCCCGACCCAGAGGCCGACGACCGGGGTGACGATCCACCAGGTCACGATTTCGCCGATCGTCGCGAAATTGAGCGTGTCCGTCGCCAATCCGAGGCCGGCGATGGCCCCGACGGTGGTCATCGACGTGGGGACGGGCACTCCGAAGACGTTCGCCACGAGGATGCCGAAGCCGATGAAGAAGAGCACGGCGACGCCAGCCTCGAGGCTGATCTCGGTCGTGATGATTCCTTCGCTGAGGGTGTCCATCACGTTTCGGCCGACCGTCGTCCCGCCCAGGAAGACGAAGAACGTCATCAGCGCCGCGGCGGTCGTTTTCTTGAGCAGTCCAGCACCGACAGCGGGCCCCCAGGCGATCCCCGTCGATGACCCGCCGATGTTGAACCCGACGAACAACGAGGCGACGATGCCGACGACTAACACGGCAGAGAGCATCACGGGACTGTACCGGGATCAGACAGAAATAGATTGTGAGACGGGAATTCGAGAGCGGGGACTCGAGGCCGTGAGATTTGGACTATCGCGCGGGGTGGACGATGCGCGAGGTGGACAGTGAACCGCGGAAGGAACGGTATCGCGACTCGTCACTCCCCCTCGTCGGTCCGTTCTCGAGCGTTCCCCGGATTCGCACCGGTCGAGTCCCTGTCGCGGTCCTCGATATCGTCGCCGTCCTGGGCGCGTTCGTCGTCGAGACTCGAGTACTGCTTCTCGCGTCCCGTTTTGCCTTCGAAGTAGCTCGAGTCGGCCAACTCGTTCGAGTCGTTCGAATCGTCGACGACGATCGTGACGGGGTCGGTTACCCCCTCGTCGGGCGCCTCCTCACGGTCGAGGAGTCGGTCGAGGGTGAAGATCGTGTTGAGTTCGCGCTGAACCTGATCGAGGACGCCCCCGACGAGTTCGCTCGGCTGGATCGCCGTGTACTCGTAGGGATTGTTGCCGGCGCCGCCACTCGCCCGTTTCTGCCGGCTAACGCGCTCCTCGTCGTGCAACTCTGCCAGCGCTTCGCGAACCGTACTCGGGTACAGCCCCGTGCCTCGAGACACTTCCTCCGACGTGCTCCCGGGGTTGCCCAGCAGGTGGATGTAGATCTTCGCCCGCGTCTCGGTGTCGAGAATCCACGAGAGGAGGTCGACGATCCGCTGGTCGACCTCGTCGGCGGTCTTCGTTCGATCGGTGACGTCCGCTTCGCTCCGTTGTGTGTCGTCAGGTGACGTCGCCGAGTCCCGTGGCGACGCGTCGTCCGCCCCGCTCTCGCCCGCCTCGAGATGGGCGTCGGAGTCGTCGGATACCCGACGCTCATCGGTATTGTCGGAAGTCATGTGTCCTCTCGGCTAGGACAACGGTCACGGCGGTGTTAAACGTTTGTGGGGTCTTGACACCGCTTCGGGACTCCGTCTACTCGAGGCATAGATCTATGCTACCAAGGGGCATACGGGGAGTATGTCTACGGAACCACCATCAGAAGAACGAGCCAAGCGGGTGTGGTCGCTGGGCTCCTATCCCGACATCGCGCCACACTTCCTGCCGATGGCGGCTCACCTCGTCGACTCCACTGCCGTCACCGAGGGCGATACCGTCCTCGACGTCGCGTGTGGAACGGGGAACGTCGCCCTCACCGCCGCCAGACGCGGGGCAACCGTGACCGGTCTCGATCTCGTTCCGACGATGCTCGAGGTGGCTCGAGAGAACGCGACGATCGCTGACGTCGACGTCGAGTGGTACGAGGGATCCGCAACGGATCTCCCGTTCGAAGACGGTGCGTTCGACGTGACGCTCTCCTGTGTCGGCCACGTGTTTGCAGAGCCGCCCGACGCTGCCGCACGCGAACTGCTTCGCGTCACGCGTTCGGGTGGGACCGTTGGGTTCACCTCGTGGACGCCCTCGAGCGTCGTCCCCGCGATGGGCGCCGTGGTTCGCGAGTATCTCCCTCCGAATCCGAATGCCCCGGACCTACCGTCACTGTGGGGTGATCCCACCGTGGTCCGCGACCGAATTGGCAGTGGAGTCGACGAGACTACGTTCGAAACCGCCTCGGTGGTGATTCCCGCTCTCTCACCGGCACACTACTGGGAGCGCGCGACGACCGAGTCCGGACTGTTCATCGTCGCACTCGAGTCCGTCGACCAGGCGGACCGTCCTGTGCTCCGCGACGAGACCCTCGAGACGATCGAACACTACTTCGACGAGCGCCGAAACTGCGTCTCGATGGAGTACTTGCTCACGAAGGCGACCGTGGCGTGACCACTCAGAACGAACGGTCTCGAATCGTTCCCGTCTCGAGGTCGAGAGTAGCGATACGGCGTCCCGATCCCGGTGAGCACGATCGCAGCACGGCGGCCCTCCAGAATCGATCGACTTCGACTCGTTCTCCTTCGAGTCCGACGCCCGAACCCGGTCAGGCCTCGACCAGCAACGACTCACAGAGGGCGTCGGCGCCCTTCTCCTCGCGAATCCGCCGCTGTCGTTCGGCGCCGCTCTCGCGGTCGTACACTCGCTGGATGCCGTCGATCCCGAGTCGCTCACACTCCCGGTCGACCAGTTCGCCCAGCGAGACGGTTCCCTCGAGGTTACGGTCGATGAACGCGGCGTCGTGACCGTGGCGAATCGCTCGCCACTTGTTCTCGTCGAGTAGTTCGCGCCGGTGACGGCGGGCCGTGCCAGGGTCGCCGTCCTCGTATGCCTCGGCGAGACTCGTCACGAGCGCGTGGGTGTACTCGACGAACGCCATCACCACGTCGGGGTCGGCCTGACCGTCCGGCGTGCGAATCTCGACCGTCCCGTGGCCCGTGTGGGGACGCACGTCGAACCAGAGTTCGCCGCGGTCCCCGATCGAATCGGTCTCGAGCATCCGCCGTTCGTAGGCGTCGAAGGCCTCGAAGTCCTCGAAGTACGTCGGCATGCCCGTGTTCGGCAACCCCTCGAAGATCTTGGCGCGGGCGGAGTGCAAGCCGGTGTCGAACCCGTCCCAGAACGGCGAGTTCGCCGACAGCGCGAGCATGATCGGGACGTACCAGCGCAGTTCGTTGGCGATCCACACCGCCTTGTCTGCGTCGTCGACGCCGACGTGAACGTGGACGCCGGCGGTCGTGTTCCGGTGTTGCGTGTACTGGATGCGATCCAGTTGCGATCGGTAGCGCGGCTTCTCTGCGTGCTCGAGTTCGCGCCAGCGCGCGAGCGGGTGGAGGCCGGCGGCGGCGATCTGAAAGCCGTGATCGTGAGCGTGCTCGAGGAGCGCTCGACGCACCTCCAGCAGGGTGTCTTCGGCCTGCGACGGCTGTTCGATCAACGGAGTCTGTGTCTCGATGACGCACTTGAAGAGTTCGTGATCGAGGCGGTCCTCGAGTACGTCCGGAGGGTCGTGTTCGTACACCAGTTCGTCGCTGCCGCTCGTCGGGCGCCCGCGATCGTCGACGACGAAGTACTCCTCTTCGATCCCCAGCGTCCCCATTCGCGTGAACGATTCCGGCGACCCGCGTTCCATTGCCCCACTGTTCTTCATCCGGCAGTAAATACCGTTTGGAGTCGGCACGCTGGGGCGGTTTCGGTTTCGAGCCCGCTAAAGGGCCGAATCCGGGGTGCTCACTCCGACCGCGGTCGGGCCACGACCCCAAGGTGATCGACGTGGTACGCATCCAGGCGTCGCACCTCGAGCACCTCGTAGGACTCCTCGAGTTCCTCGCGAACCCGGTCGAACACTGCATCGGGATCCGCGGTTACGTCTTCGCTCCGGGCTTTCACCGCGAGGAGAAGTCGTCCGTCCTCGGCCAAAAATTGGCGATTTCGCGCGGCGACGTCGGCCTGGCCGCGGGTGGCGACGTCCTGGACGACGACGTCGACGTTCGACTCGACGACGTGGGCGTAGGTCTCAGGTCTGCGGGCGTCCTTCAACAGCGGAAAGAGCCGTGGACGGGACGCGGCTGCCTCGAGCAAATCCCGCGTCGGTCGCGGGGCGAACTCGATGGCGTAAGTCGGCCCCGAAAAGTCGGCGACGTGGCTCACCGTCGTGCCGCTGGCCGCCCCGAGGTAGAGGACGGTCTCGCCGCCCTCGAGGCCCGTGTCCATGCCCAGCTCGAGCATCGCGCCGAGTTTCGACCGGGACGGGTCCCACGCCCGCCACGGGCCGTCGGTCGGCTCGCCGTAGACGGGTTCGCCGCACGTCGCGAGCCGTTCTCGGCCGCCGATTTCGCGGCGTTCGACGCCCTCGGGAAGCGATGGCGACGCCCCCTCACTCATCGTCCTCACCTCTGTCTCTACCTCCATCTTTACCACCACCCCCGTCGCCCTCCGCTCGAGCCCGAATCGTCTCGAGCCGCTCGGCGAGTTCGGCCTCGAGTTCCGGGCGATAGTCCCCGGAGTAGTGGTCGATCCGGGCCGCGATGGTGAGCTTGCCGGCGAGGGCGCGAGCGGCCGAGCCGCGGTCCTCGAGGCGGGTCCCGCGGACGGCCTCGTGGGTGAAGATGATCCCGTGTTTGGGCGATGTGGCGTGGCCCCGAAGGTGCGCGAACAGGGCCTCCTCTGCGCCGAGCACCTGGACGGTCCCGGAGGGCTTCTTCGCCAGTGTCTCGAGGCCGCCGGCCAGCGAGAGCAGCCGGGCGGCGAGCAGGGGCCCGGCGAGCGCCGAGAGGTTGGGGGCGACGGTCGGTGCCCGACGCTCGACGTACGCCTCGAGGGAGTCGGCCTCGTCGGCCAGGTCGGTCACGCGAGCGGCCAGCGACTGGATTGGGTCGCTCACGTTGTCCCCGGACTGCTCGCCCCCGGCCAGCGACCGCGCGTACTCGACGCCCGACCCGGCGTCGGGATCGACCGTCCCCGCCCACTCGGCGAGTCGTTCGGCGAGTTCGTTCGACGTCCGCCGACAGTCGTCGAGCGCCCTGATCGCGTGGACCAGCTGCTGGTCGTCTGCTCGTTCTCGTTCCCTGACGGCCGCCGTCGTCGCCTCGACGGTCGCCTCGTGGAGCGCGTCGTAGTAAGCCGACCGGTCGGCGGCGAACCCCGACTCCACCGCCTCGGTCGGCCAGTCCGCCGGTTCGGCGGCCGTTCCGGTCCGAATCCCCGCTCGAGACGCCTCGAAATCGCCGTCGACGAACCACCCGTCGCCACTCATGGGTTCCTCTTTCGGCCGGTTCCGATTAACTCTTTCAACTCGTAGGCGCGGTCGTCGTTCGTGGAGCGTTCCGTTTGTGCTCATTCCGTCGACGTTCGTTCGTGCCCACTCTGCCGAGTAATTCGTCCCACGCACCTGACGGCATCGACCGAAAACCAGGCCCTCTTGCCAACCGACCTAAACCGCACTGAACGCATTTTTCGATGAGATGTTGGCGAACGAAACCCCTAAGTCACCCGAGGCTGAACGTCACGAATGTTCACATGGACGAGTACGTCGACGAGTTGACGACGCTGGGGCTCTCGAGTTACGAGGCTCGAGTGTACGTCGCCCTCGTAGAAAACGGCGTGATGACGGCCGACGACGTGGCGACCGAGGCGGACGTCCCGATCGGGCGGATCTACGACGTGCTCAACTCCCTCGCAGACCGATCACTCGTCAGAGCGGACGACGGCCGCCCGCGGACGTACGCCCACGTCGAGCCGTCGATGGCGATCGACCGCGTCCTCGGGCGCCGCCGAAACGAACTCGAGGCGAAACGCAGCGAGTACGAACGGACGGCCTCGAGCGCCCGCCGGAACCTGACGGCGCTCGTCGAGGAGGTACAGACCGAGCAGTTCGCGACCAGTGCGTTTCACGACGTCGCCGCCCGCGACCTCCTGGTCGAGCGCTTCGGATCGGCGGCCATCGAGATCCGTGTCTACGTCGACTCGGTCACGTTCCGGTCGGAGATCTGCGACGCGTTCGTCACACAGCTCGAGGCCTGTCTCGACGACGGGGTCGACGTTCGACTACTCGCGACCGAGTTCGATCCGGCGTCACCGCCGCTCACGCGGTTGCTCGATTCCGGGTTACGCATTCGTCGAACGGAGACCGTTCCTCATCAGCGGTTCGTCGTCATCGACGATCGGGAGGTCTGCGTCGAGATCCTCGATCCGGTTCACGCCGACGACCTCCTCGCCGTCGTCAACTTCCGAGACGACGGAATTGCCGCCGACCTCGCCTCGAGTTTCGACGAGTGCTGGCGACGGACGGGACCGGGATACTGACCCGATTATCGCGGTATATGCCGTCGTAATGGCTGCTTTTCGATCGGGTTCGGTGCTCCGTGTGCGGCCAGAAGTCGAAACGCCGAAACGCAATCACTGACTACGTTCGATCGAGGCGTCTCACGAGTACCACCCCTGCCGTTACAGCGCGGTAGTCTCGATACGCTCGGGAACGACCGGGAAACGCAACGAATCGAGAAATGTTACCTCATTAATTGGTTATTTGAGCCGAAGAGGATGCTACACCGTTAAGATGGAATTCGTCGCCTACTCGCGATATGACGGACACTAACAGACGCGTCGATCGGCGTACCGTACTGACAGGCATCGGTGCAGGAGCGGTCGGCCTCGCCGGAAGTGGAAGCGTGACGGCTGCGAAACAGGACGACGGCGTCGAAGGGGCGAGCATTACCGTCACCGGGGTCTGGACGGAAGACGAGGAGGAGGACTTCCTCGCCGTGGTCAGTCACGTCGAGGAGGCGACCGGCGTCGACATCACCTACCAGCCGCGGGGTACGGAGGAGATCCTGACCGGGACGCTCATGGACTACGAGGCCGGCGTCGCGACCGCCGACGTCGTCGTGATCCCGTCGCCGGCCCGAATCCAGTCGGACGCGGAACGGGGCCACCTGGCACCGCTCACCGACGCGTGGGATCCGGAGAACTTCGCGCCGAACCCGGATCTGGTGAGTCTGGAAGGCGAAGTCTACGCGGCGCCGTTCAAGATGGACCTCAAACCGGGCTTCTGGTACCGCCCGTCGTTCTTCGAGGAGCACGGTCTCGAGGAACCCGAGGACTACGACGGATTCCTCGCGCTCCTCGACGAAATCGACGGAATCGAAGGCGTCGAGGCGCCGCTGGCGTCGGGGAACGGGGTCGGCTGGCCGCTCAGCGACGTGACGGAGGCGTTCATCCTTCGCCAGGAGAACGGTGCACAACTCCAGCTGGACCTCGTGGAAGGAGCTGCCGACTTCACGGACGACCGCGTCGTCACCGCCCTCGAGGAGGTTCAGGAGCTCCTTCAGGCGGGCTACTTCAGCGAGCTCCGCGACTTCGGGATCCAGTACGAGTTTTTCTGGGAGAACCAGACCCCGCTGTACTTCATGGGGTCGTGGACGCCCACATTCGGCGCGATTCAGGACCCCGAGGACCTCGACTTCTTCAGACTCCCGGGCACGGAGTCCATGGTCGCCGCCGAGAACTGGTTCACGGTGCCACAGTACTCCGACGAGGTCGAGGCCGCTCGAGCGGCGGTCGAAGAGATGGTGTCGGCCGAGGGACAGCAGGTCTGGGCCGAGCGCGGCGGATTTATCGCCTCGAACGTGGAGGTTCCACTGGAGGCGTACGGACTGGACGTCATGGTCGAACTCGCGGAGCTATCCGACGAGATCGAACTCGTGCCCGACCTGGACGACACGGTCGGCGATCCGTTCCAATCGGAGTTCTGGTCGGCGCTCACGGGTCTCTGGGCGGAGCCGGATCGAGACCTCGGATCCACCGTCGAGGCGCTCGACGGCGCGTTGCAAGAGAGCGTTAACGGGGCGTGAGCGTGTCCGGGAACCGGGATGACGGCGGCACCGGTGGCGTCGCGGACTCGCTCGTCGTTGTCGGTCAGGAGTTCCGCCGACGGAACGCGAGCGCCGTCGTTGTCGACGTGCTGTACGTGTTCACGACAGCCTTTCTCGCTACGTTAGCGATGCGCGGTTTCTGGCCGGCGGTGATCGCGGCCGTTCCGCTCGCGACGTTCCTCTATTTTGCCTGGAAGTCCACGCGGGCCTTCTTCGTGGCGAACCTCCTCGCGATCGGAGTGACTGCAGCGGCGACCGAGGCCGGCATCGTGCCGTTCTAGTGCGCTCTCCGATCGACGGGCGCACTCGAAGTCGGATCGTCGGCTCGCTTTCGCGAGACCAGCGTTTCGTCCGCGACGGCCGAGCGGAGCGGTCAATCGGTGACCGCAGCGACCATTCCGCGCTTGTAGTACCGTTCGAGCGTCAGGAACAGGAGCACCGGGACGGCCATGGTCATCACCGATCCGGCCGCGACGAGCCCCCACTCGACCTGGATCCGACCGGTCATCAACGGCAAGACCTGCGGCGCGAGGTAGAGTTCAGGCGAGCGCATGAACACCAATGGGAAGAAAAACGCGTTCCAGACCCAGGTGAACTGGATGACCGCGACGGAGACGAGCGCCGGCGTGGACAGTGGCAGGATGATCGTCCGGAAGATCTGGTAGCGCGAGGCGCCGTCAATGCGCGCGGCCTCCTCCAGTTCCTCCGGAATGCCGAGCAGATAGTTTCGTAGGAACAGGACGACCCACCCGAGCCCCCAGCCGATGTGGACCAGGATCAAGCCCATGTAGGTGTCGAACAGTCCGGTCTCTCGAAGGGTGTTGTAGTTCCCCATCGCGACGAGTTCGGGCGGGGCAGCCATCACGAGCAGGATCAGGAAGAACAGCGACGTCTTCAGGGGGAACTCGAAGCGAGCGAACGGGTACGCCGCCATCGCGCCGAGCAGCATCACGACCAGTACCGACGGAACGGTAACGACGAACGTGTTGACCAGCGCTCGCTCCATGGGCGCCGTGCTGTAGGTCCACGCCCGCCGGTAGTTCTCGAGGGAGATCGTCATCCCCTCGAGATTCCACCAGCCCCCGATAATCTCGCCAAGGGGTCGAAACGACGCCATGAACAGTCCCAGGAACGGGACGATCCAGAGGACCGCGATCGCGATCGCCAGCGCGTACGTGAGGATTCGCCTCGCCGTCGGTGTGGACTCCGCCATTCGCGACCGCCAGTCCCGTTCCCTCGCCGGTGCGGTTTCCGGGATCGCGTCGACGTCGAGGTACCGTTCGGCGACGGTCTCTGGTTCGGTTTCGGCTTCCGATTCGGTCGGGGTGAGGGGATCGTCTCGTGCCATGTTCGATCAGTCCATTCGGGCGATGTACAGCGCGAGTGGGGCAACCATGATCAGCTGGATGAGCGCCACGACCATCGCCTTCCCGTAGTCGACTGGCGGCTCGAACGCGGCCCGGTACACTTCGATGCCGAGCACCGAGTACGCGTGGTTCGGCCCGCCCGCGGAGCCGCCCGCCGCGTAGACGATGTCGAAGACTCGAAGGACCCAGATGATCCCCATGATGACGACCACCGCGGTCACGGGCTTGACCAACGGCCAGATGATGTCCCAGAATCGACGCCACGGTCCCGCCCCGTCGACCTTCGCCGATTCGATCAACGACGGATCGACCGCCGCCAGCGCCGAGCTGTACAGCAACATGCTGAACCCGGTCTGCACCCAGATTCCGCCGGCGATGAGGGCGTAGATTGCCACCTGCGGCGACTGCGTCCAGTTTCGGACCAGGTGATCCTGTCCGATCACCCGGAGCAACTCGTTGAAGATCCCGGCCTGCGGGTCGTAGACGAACATGAGGACGAGCCCGATGATGATTGTGGGAACGGTGAACCCCAGAAAGACCATCGATCGGAGAATCCGCCGCCCTCTGAGGTCGGCGAACAGCAGCGCCAGACCCAGTCCCAACAGGGTGCTCACGGGCACGTGGACGACCACCCAGAGCAAGTTCTGTGTGAGCGCTCCCATCGGATACCGAAACTCTCGAATATTTTCTACGTTGACGATGAGCGGGTCCCTGAACGATCGAATCCAGTTATCCAGGCCGACGAACGACTCCATCGAGAAGACGTCCCACGAGAAGAAGCTCCCGACCACGGAGTACAGGATCGGACCGACCGCGAAAATCCCGAACAGCGTCATTCCGGGCACGAGAAAGATCAGGAGGGCCACTGCTTTCTCCCGGTCGAGGTCGAAGCCGTCCTCGAGTTCTAGGTCTGAACCGATGTCGAGTTGATCGCGCAAACTCATGGACTCAGGTCGCTTTCGGTCTCGTCCGGACGAGCAGCTCGCCGTTTTCGTCGTACAGGTAGGCGTCGTCGTCATCGAACGTCAGGAACACGCGATCGCCCCGCTCGAGGGCACTGTCTGCTACTTTCGCGTTGATCAGTTGGTCGTTCACGGCGACGTTGACGAGGGTATACTCGCCGAGCGGTTCGACCGTGTCGACGGTTCCCACGATCGCGTTCCCTGACGCCGGCGGGTCGGTCGTGATCGAGAGATCCTCCGGCCGCACGCCGAGCGAAAAGGCCCCTTCCGACGTCGTCTCGTCGGTCGTGATTCCCTCGAGATCGACGTTCCCCGCTTCGCCGAGGTCGATCGAACCGTTTCGACGGTTCCCGCGGAGCAAGTTCATCGGCGGCGAGCCGATGAACCGGGCTACCCAGGCAGTCCGGGGGCGGTCGTAGAGTTCCGCCGGTGGCGAAATCTGCTGAATCGTACCCCTGTTCATGACCACGACGGTGTCGGCCATGCTCATCGCCTCTTCCTGGTTGTGCGTCACGTAGATCGTGGTGATCTCAAGTTCGTTCTGGAGTCGCTTTAGTTCGCTCCGCATCTCCTGTCTGAGCTTGGCGTCGAGATTCGACAGCGGCTCGTCGAGGAGAAAAACCGACGGCTCCCGGACGATGGCGCGAGCGAGGGCCACTCGCTGGCGTTGCCCGCCGCTCAGCGCCGCCGGTCGCTTGTCGATCTGGTCCTCGATGTGGAGGAGCGTCGTCACCTCTTCGATCCGCCGGTCACGCTCACCGGGCGCCACGCCCCGAACCTTCAACGGGTAGGCGATGTTCCCTTGGACAGTCATGTGCGGGTACAGGGCGTAATTCTGGAACACCATCGCTACGTTGCGATCGCTGGGCGAGTAGTCGTTCACCCGCTCGCCGTCGAAGTAGATGGACCCCTCGGAGGGCCGTTCGAGACCAGCGATCAAGCGCAGGGCCGTCGTTTTACCACACCCCGACGGCCCCAGTATGACGAGAAACTCGCCGTCTTCGACCTCGAGATCGATCCGGTAGTTCGCGATGGTTTCACCCCCGTCGAAGTACTTGCTGACGTTCTCGAGTGACACACTGGTCATTCGGTCGCTATCTAGTCGTTTAGAACCATTAAGCCCCATCTCAATGGCCAGGCGACTGGAATTTGCGAGTCAAATGACTGTTCGAGTAAGATTCCGTTGCGTTCGCCTCGTTCGACGAAACGTCGAACGCGGACGCCCGGCGGCGGGTAGCGGCGTCGGTAATCGGCGAAAACCGGGAGAACGATCGAAGGGATCGAGGAAAACGGTCTCTGCCGCGGTCAGCGCTGTGAAGCTTCGACGACCCCATCGAGGGTCGACGGTGGCCTCGGGTGCGGGTTGGTCGCAAATCCGCCTCGACCGTAATAGACCATTCGTTCTGGTAATCTCCACTTTGATTGAACAAATCTGGCGCTAAGGGCTTATATCCCGAACGTCGCCCGAAGCATGTCTCGCGTTCCTGGCCCGAGACCGACGGCGACCACCGTGATCAACAGCAAGATGGCGTACCGGGGGCTCTCCTCGAAGATCGACTCGTCGAACACCCAGATGATGAAGACGGCGGCGACGACTTTGACGATGAGGAACGGCCACGCTGCGCCGATCACGTCGACGACCGACGCGGGGAACACCGCTTCGGTCGTGGTGACGATCCACTCGTTGACCGGGTGTTTCGGACTGTACCCGAGGCCGAACGCGCTGGCCCAGTCGAGGCCGATGACGTTAGCGATACCGTCGACGCTGTGCGCCCAGATGACGACCGCCCCCATGAATCCGGTTCCCCGGTTGAGATCCGGCGCGAACCGCGTGATCGCCCCGTAGGTGACGGCGGTGACGACGGTCGCCCCGACGAGCGTTATGAGCGGGATGAGTGGGTGAAAACTCGCCAGTTCGTGGGTCGCCGCGAAGTAGCCGAGGTAGGCCACGGTCACGGCCAGTGCGGCCGTCCCGATCCCGGCGAGAGGGTACTCGTAGCCCGAGACGTATCCGCTTCGATCGAGCCAGACCGAGACGACGACGGCGAACAACGCGACCAGGAAGACGGTTCCATAGATGAACGGACTGATGAGGGCGGCCACCCAGGGGAGCCCGATGGGCATCTCGCCGGTCTCGACGAGCGCTCGAACGTTGGCGTCCTCGACGACGCGCAGCGCCCCGCCGAACAGCATGAACGGGAACAGGCCGTAGAAGCCCGCGCGGTAGCGATCGATCTCGAGGTGCTTGATCAGGAGGATGATCCCGACGAGCATGAGCACGAGCGTCGGAATGTACCCCGCGTAGGACTGCCAGGTGTAGCCGGGGCTGGCCTCCGGTCCGGTCGTGTTCGGCCCACACTCGGTCGGTGAACCGCCGTTCCAGGCGATACAGCCGTAGTTCTGGGCGTCGGCGGCGACTGGACCCCAGTAGTAGTGCCAGAGGATCTCGGCGGCGACTCGCTCCGGGAACACTATTGCCGCGAGCGTGATCAACGCGACGAGCGATCCCACGACCGCCAGCCAGATTCGTCCTGCGCCGTAGCGGTCGACGTACGCTTCCATACCACCACACCGGAGTGGTCGTCGCTTACCGTTTGCGGTTTTTCGCTGTGTGAGCAACCCGGACCGCCGTCACCGACGATCGCTACGATCGGTTCTGCAGCGCTCGAAACGGGGAGAGGAAACGCTCGACCAGTAGCGTGAGGTGATGGCGTACCCAGACCGACGTTCGAAGGGTGTCTCGGTTGACGGTGTAGCCAGGCAGAGTCTCGAATTGTGTGGAAGGGCAACCTCGAGTACCAAAAGCGGTGCTCGAGAATTCATATCGGCAGTTCCTGGCTGTCGTAGGTCGTCCCGAGAATGACCATGGTTTGCGAACGCGAAAAGCCGTCCATCTGTGCGATCTGGTTGAACATCAACTCGCGCAGGGCGTCCGCGTCGGCGGCGTAGACGCGCATCATGACGTCCCACTCACCGGTCGTGAGATGTACCTCCTGGACCCCCTCGATGTCGGTCAGTCGCTCGAGGGTGTCCTGTTCGCGCCCCTGTTCGACCCGCAGACCGACGAGTGCGGAGATACCGAGACCAATCGATTTCGGCTCGACTTGCGCGTGGTAGCCCTCGATGACGCCTGCCTCCTCCAGGCGATTGACCCGGTCGTGTACAGTCGCGCTCGACATGTCGATTTGGCGGGCGATTTCGCTGAACGGCGTTCGGGCGTTTTCCTGTAGGATCCGGAGGATCGCCCGGTCGGTGTCGTCGAGGTCCATACTATCGATGGACGTCAGGTCGTCAAAATTCTTTGTACATCTACGACTCGACCCGGCCGATGTCGTCTCGTTTATGGGTCTCCACTCGAGACTCGTCGTATGAGCGTTATCACCGAATTTACCGTTCCTACGGGCGCGTTCGCGCTCGAGCACACGCTCGAGACCCTCACGAACGCGACCGTGGAGGTCGAACGCCTCGCGACCCACAGCAGGGAGTGGGTAATGCCATTTCTGTGGGTGGCCGCGGACGAGGACGACCTCGAGACCGTGGAGACGACGCTTCGAAAGGATCCCTCTGTCGACGAACTCACCCTGCTCGCTTCTGACTCGAACGTCCACTACTTCAACGTCGACTGGGCCGAGCCCGTCCAACACCTGGTCGACCAGATCGTCGACCGCCACGGCGTCATGCAGGAAGCGGAAGCCGCGAACGACACCTGGTACCTCAAACTCCAGTTCGTCGACCGGGAGGCGCTCGAGGAGTTCCAGACGTTCTTCCACGAGCAGGGCTACGCGTTCGAACTCCAGCGGATGTACCCTGGCTCGGCGCCAAAGGAACGCGAGTACGACCTGACGCCCGAGCAGCGGGAGGTGCTCGTGACCGCGCTTCGGATGGGGTACTTCGAGGTCCCTCGCGAGGCGCAGCTCGAGGACCTCTCGGCGGCCCTCGACATCTCGACGAACGCCGTCTCCGAGCGGTTGCGCCGCGCGACCGGTAACCTGACCAGGAACGCACTCGCCGTCTCACTCCCCACTTCTGGGGACGTGTCGGTCGAACGGTAACGAGTCTGCCATCTCTAATCGTATCGAATCTCTTTCTCAGCGTAGCACATCTGTCCCCCGAGACCGATCGAAAATTGCTACGTCTCGATTGCTCGCGTCGCCGCGAGTACCTCGTCGTGGACCTCGTCTTCTCCATTGGAGGCGACCAGACCTCGAGAATCGTAGCGCCAGGGCTCGCCCTCGATGTCGGTAACCGTTCCGCCAGCCGTTCTGATCAGGTGGACACCGGCGACAGAATCCCAGGGGTTCGCCCTGTGGTTCGTGATGACGCCGTCGAGGGCACCGGAGGCAACCATCGAGAGGACCGCCTGCGCGCAGCCGTACCGGCGCATGTCGCCGAAGCGCTGGACGATCTCTCTGGTCGCGGCGGCGTACTGGTCGCGCTGGTCGAAGCTCCACCAGATGGTCGGACAGACCGCGCAGGTCTCGGGGTCGTCGCGGTCGCTGACCGAGATGGGCTCGCCGTTGCGGGTGACGCCGTCCGGCCCGGCCCGGTACGTATCGCCCAGCGCGGGCATGACGACCGCTGAACCGACTGGCTCGCCGTCCACGACCGCGGCGACGGCCGTTGCGAAGATTCGGATCCCGCGGACGTAGTTGTTCGTCCCGTCGATGGGGTCGATGATCCAGGCGGGCCCCTCCGGTGGGACCGTCTTTCGCTCGTCGTCCTCCTCGCCGACGATCGGATCGTCGGGGTAGGTCTCTCGGATCACCTCGATGACCGTCCGCTGGGCGTCCCGGTCCGCCTGCGTGACGACGTCAGTCTTCCCGCCCTTCAACTCGACCGGGATGTCCCTCCGGAAGGAGTCGTGGGCGACCTCGGACCCGGCCTCGGCTGCTCGAGCGGCGACTGCGGCACGATCCGCTGGCGACCCCACTTCGAGGCCCTCCTCTCGTTCGCTCATACCTCGTCTTCGGTGGACGAACGGTGAAATGGATGCCGGTTCAGGGTCGTTCGAGCACGAATGCATGTCGGGTCGCTCGAGAATGGATGCCGATTTGGGCTCACTCGAGAATGGATGCCGATACGGGGGTGCTTGAGACGCCAGATCACGAAAACGCGGAAACGAGGTCCACGTACGTTGACCGCACTATCGAACCGTGCCCCGGTCGACCGAGCATCCACCCGGGAAGTAGACGTCACCGAGAAGACATATATGCGACCGACGAGAGGGGAAGATATGAACCGCCGTCGATTCCTCGTCGGGGCCGCGATAGGGTCGGTCAGCGTCGCGGGCTGTCTGGGGGCAGGAGAGAGCCCCGCCTTCCCTGACGGGATGGCGGTCGAGACGCACCACCGCGTCGGCAGTCACCTGCTGGACGACGGACTCGAGCCGTCTGGGGAGCGACCACACTCGTACCAGACGATCATAACGGATCGGTCGACGGCTCGAGAGCGGATGCGAGACGGAGGCGAGGGCGAGGGCGAGGGCAAGAACGAGAACGAGATCACGGAATTCGTCGCGGAGACCGATTTCGACCGATCGTACCTCGTCGTCGTCGTGGCACGAGCCTGGTCGAGCCAGCACTGGCTCGAGGTCCGAGATATCGAACGAACCGAAGACGGTATTCACGTCTCTATCGTCACTGAATCGGACGATCCGACGGTCGACGACGCCGCAGTCCACTCGATCGTGATCCGAATCACCGACGAGAAGGGTGACGAACCGGACGTCGTCACCGTATCGATCGACGGCGAGTCGATGGGAACGGCCGAAAAGGCTGTATAACGGGTTCGAAATACGATTTCGTCGAGTTAGTCGTCGTACTGCGATTCCCCCGACTCTCCGCTGCTTCATCCCCTCGGCCTCCCGCTCCTGGGCTACGACGACTGGAGCCGTTCGACGCGCTCGAGTGAATCTGCCTCGGACGGCGTCTTGTCCTCCCTGATCCCGAGAAACCGTGGAAACCGGAGCGCGTATCCCGAACTGTACGTCGGCGAGGTCTGGATTTCTTCGTAGCCCACCTCGAACACAACCGCTGGCTCGAGGTCCACGTCCTTGCCGTCCTCGGCGCGGATGTACGGCTCGAGGCGCTCGGTCAGCTCCGCGAGGGTCTCGTCGGTGATCCCCGTGGCGACCTTGCCGATGGTCTCGAACGCGCCATCTCCGGAGGCGTCCGTCGCCCGAACGGACAGCAGGAACGTGCCGAGGAAGGTTCCTCGCCGACCCTCGCCCCACTCCGCGCCGGTGACGACGCAGTCGAGCGTCTCGATGTCGGGTTTCCGCTTCAACCAGTGCTTGCCTCGACGGCCTGGCGAGTACGTCGAGTCGGGATCCTTGAGCATGATCCCCTCGTGTCCGGCCTCGAGCGCGTCGGCGTCGATCGATTCGATCTCGTCGGGGTCGTCGGTGAGCCAGAGGAGCGAGAGGCCCTCGGGCGACTCGTCCTCGGGCGCTTCGGACGCGCCCGTTTCCGTTTCGGCAGCGTCCTCGGACGAGAGCACCGCCTCGAGGCGCTCGTGGCGCGCCGTGAGCGGGACGTCGAGCAGGTCCTCGCTGTCGGCGTGAAGACAGTCGAAGAACACCGGCCGGACGGCCACGTCCTCGCGCGCTTTCGCCACGTCGTGTTTTCGACGGAACCGCCGGAGCACCTCCTGGAATGGGAGCGGGTTCCCGTCGTCGTCGACGGCGACCACCTCGCCATCCAGTATCGTCGGCACCTCGAGGGTCGCCTCGGCGAACTCGACGACCTCCGGGAGCGCGTCGGTTACGTCCTCCATGTTCCTCGAGAAGACGCGCGTCGCCGGGCGTTCGTCTACCGAGATTCCGTCGGACGCTCCCGTTGTCTCGACGCCGTCCGGCGCGTAGTGTAACTGGACGCGCGCCCCGTCGTACTTCCACTCGACGGCCGCCTCGTCCCAGGCCTCGAGCGCGTCAGTCACGCTCCCCGCCTGGGCAAGCATCGCCTGCACCGGACGGCCGACCTCGAGGGTGAGCGCGTCCAGCCCCTCGAGACCTTCGTCGCGCGCGACGACGGCGACGCGGCCGTAGTCGTTCGAGACCTGCAATGCGCGCTCAACGCGGTCGGTGGGGACGCCGAACGCCTCGGCGATGGCGTCGCGGACGGTCCCTTCCCCGACGCCGATGCGCATCTCCGAGAGGACGAGGCGAGCGAGGTAGCGGGCCTCGTCGGCCGCACACCGGTTGAACAGCGAGAACAGGAGGTCCACTTTCGCGTCGTGGCTGCCTGACCCGTCGGTTTCGGCCAGTTCCGTGAGCGTGTCGTCCACCTCGGCGACGGCGAGTTCGTCCTGACCGCCACTGCCGCCACTGCCGCCACCGCCGCCGAACGCCCCGAGCCCCCGCTGGCCCCCGAACTCGTAGCTCGCGGCGACGGCACCGATTTCGCCGACCTCGGCGACGGCCGTCTCGACGTCGTCCGGACCGACGTTCGTCCCGGCCGCGCGGGCGATCGACTCGTAGCACGTCCGCGGGCCGATGTCGAGCTTTCGGGCGTCCCAGGCGGGGAAGACCCGCCCCTGGACGAAGCGGGCGACGACCTCGAGGTCCGGGCCGGCCGCCTCGAGGAGCGATCGGACGTGCGCCACCGTCTCGAGGTCGGCAGGTTCGGCCTCGATGGTGGCGGCGTGGTCGGCGAACGTGGCGAAGTCCATGTCGTGGGAGTAGGCGGCGGCGGTCGCTTAAGGGGTTCGAGATGGCGTCGGCCGCGGTGTGGCCGGCCAGGTCCTTCCAGGCGTCGACTGCTACTAGGGCTTGTGGGTAAACAGGACTGGCTTCCCGTCCTCGACGCCCGTACAGATGTCGAGCGGAATAGTCTGGTTCAGGCTCGTGTGCTCGTCCTTGCAGACGACCATGTCGTCGAACGGCTGGTCGCAGGCCGGACACGCCAGGCCGACCGTGTTCTGGTACTGCTTGATCGACTCGTTTTCCTCGCGAAGCGTCGCCGAGGAGACGTACTTCTCGAACTGCTCCATGGGCTACGTGGGAAAGAACAGAGGTAAAGTGTTTCCCCGGTAGATCTCGAGGATCAGAAATCACCACAGCGACGCCCAATTCGAAAATTCAGACGGGGAGATGGCTGCTTCGATCGCCGGTTACTGCACCGCAGCACCCTCACCAGCGCGATCAGTAGGTCGTGTTGTTCGACAGCTCGAGGCTCGAGGAGCCGAGGTCGCGCACGCCGTTGACCAGACGACTGTTGCGCATGGTGATATTGTGACTCTGATCGTACAGGCAGGCTGCCTGTTTGCCGCCGGTCGACTCGGCGTCGACGTCCAGGTAGAGCGAATCGGAACCGAGTTCGACGATGGGGAACTTGCTTGCGCGAAGGGTGCTCTCCCAGACCGTCAGGTCGTTGGCGGTCGACGTGATCGCGTTTCGGGTGGCACCATTCTGCCCGGGCTGGTAGACCTCGATCACGTTGAACCGGCAGTTATCTCGCCCGACGCGGATGCCGTCACGGAGTCCGGAGGCGTCGCCTGCCTTGCCGGTGATCGTGAGGTATTCGGCGAGAACGCGGTCGGTCGCGCTCGTGTTGCGGATCCACAGCGGGTAGCCGCCGGACGTTTCGTGGTTGATCTTCGTATCGACGATGGTGATCTCGCCGGCGTTGGGCGAGACGACGATGCCGTGATTGACGTCGTTACCCTGCAGATCGAGGTGGACGCGCTCGATTCGAGCGCTGTCACAGGTAGACATCGTCGAGATTGCATGACTGGTCGGCATCGGCGAGGTAATTTCGACGGCTGCTCCCTTGATACGCATGTTTTGGCCGTTCTCGATGCGGATCCCGCGCTGGCCCTCGTCCTCCGGACGGGTGTCGTCGATTCTGACCGTCGGCCAGTTGATCTCGCTGCCGTTGCCACCGACGCGGATGTTTGCACCGTTGCTGTTCCGGTAGGTGCCGCCGCTGACGATAATTTTCCCGGTGCCACCGGCGGCGTAGAGGCCGTTGTCGGGGAAGGCGCCGAGTGTACAGCGCTTGAACTCGAGGGTGCCGGCGTTCTGGTTGGCGAGGATGCCGGTCGGACCGCGCCAGCGCTCGCCGGCCGTCGGGGTGTTGTTGATCCACTCGCCGCCGTGAGGCGCACGGAAGCGCTCGACGATCCCGTAGCCGCTCGAACTGGTGACGTTGAACAGGCCTGGTCCCCACGTCCCGCTGTCGTGCTGGCCCTTGATGTTGATGTCGCGCACCTCGAGACGGTCGGAGACGTGCGCTTCGATGACACGAATCCCGGTGTCGGGAGCCGTCTGGTCGACGTCGAATCCCTCGAAGCGCAGGCGACGTCCGGGCCGGTAGTTGACGCCGAGGCGGAAGAGGCGGTACTTCGGGCCGTCGAAGTTGTAGTGGTTGGCGGGGACGAGCGTCGCGTCGTTACCGATGAAGGCGACGTTGTCGAAGCCGGTAAACCGGAGCTGGCTGTCCATCGCGTAGCGTCCAGGGGGGAAGTAAAACAGCGTGTTGTCGTTTCGGAGGTTCCTGAGCACCGGAGTGATCGATTTGTTTCCGGTATTGTCGGCGCCGGCTTCGACGACGTTGACGACGTGTCGGTACTCGCCGTCGTACTGCGTGTACGAGCCCGAGGCCGCGGCGGTCGAAGAGAGACCGAGCGTAGAGATACCCGCAATGGCCGCACCTTTTACGAACGTCCGCCTCGAGGGTTGGCGGTTGTCGGTTTCGGTTTGGTGTTCGGATCCAGAGGGGCGTCCATCGTCTGCGTCGCGTTCGTTTGCTATTCCAGTCATGAAATTCAATTATACGTACTGTTTCTAGTGGAAAGGAGGCCGTAGCTAGCCACCAAGCCATGCGACTGAGTGACAGTGGCTAGAATAGCAAAATCGGTCTTCGAGTCTCAGTCCGATTCGAAGATGAGTTCGAAGAACTTTCGCTGGGCGGCGCGGAGGTGATTATTGAACGTCGGCTGTGAGACGCCGAGTGCGTCGCTGATCTCGCTGCCGGTGCTCTTTCGCGGCGACTCGAAGAACCCGCTCTCGTAGGCGGTCTGGAGCACCTCTCGCTGGCGGTCAGTCAGTAACTCGTCCATGTCCGCCGCGAACCCGCTCGTCGTTCGGCGGTCCCGGTCTCGAGGCTGTTCGCGTCGTGCCAGCAATTCCAAGTGTTCGTACGTCGCCTGGATCGTGTCGATGAACAGTCGAACGTTCGCGCTCTCCGGGAGGGCGACGACGATGGTTCCGTGTCCACTTTCCGCCCAGAATCGTTGAGGGACAGCGCCGTGACCGAGGAGCGTTCCGAAGAAACTCGACTCGTCGACCGTACACTCAAAGAGGCACTCATCATCGTTTTCCGAGATGAGTCGCGTGTCGTCCACCGCGAACGCTCGCTCCATGTGCTCGAGGACGGGTTCCGGCGGCGTCTCGTGGGTGGTGAAGAAGACGCGGTACCCACCGTCCGAGCGGGCGACCACGCTCTCGAGTTCGACGGCGCAATCGACCTCGGCAGTCACCGAAAGGAACGGGATGGAGTCGTCCCGAATCTCGAACTCGACCTCGACGAACTCGTCGCTCACGAGTGCTTTCTTGCTCTCGACGGCGTTGATCGCGTAGGCGATGGTCTCGCCGAGTTCCACGAGAACGGTACGCTCCAGATCCCCGAACGTCTCGAGCTGGTCCGAATACACCGTCAACACGCCGTAGCGCATCTCGCGGTACACGAGCGGGATCGCGATGCAGGCGCGATAGCCGCGCTTGAGCGCCTCGCGACGCCACCGGGGGAGTGGCGGCTCGCCGAGCAGGTCCTCGATAACCTGCGGTTCCTGCGTCTCGTTCGCCAGTTCCGTCGGTTCCCGTTCGCTCGAGTCGGGTTCCTCCGACTGGGCGATCGCATCGAGGTACCCATCGTTGGCGCCACCCCACTCCTGGGGAGCCACCGCGTCGTGTACCGCGTCGTACTCGCCGATCCAGGCGAAGGTGTACGGTCCGGCGGTCGTCAACTGGGTGCAGACGGCCTGTTCGATCGCCGTGCGCGAATCCGCCGCCACCAGCGCCTGGTCGATGTGACGGATGACGTCGTTGACCTGGTTCAGTCGCGTGAGCCGCTCGTTCTGTTCGTGCAGGCGTTCGTCGCGTTCGATGAGCTGGCGTTCCCGTTCGGCTCGATCGAGCGAGGACTCGGTATTCGTCGCCAGGAGGCGAGCCAGCGACGGTTCCGTGCTCGCGGCCAGTATCCGGGCGAGGGACAGTCGCTCGTCGTGTACGTCGTCGCTCGTCCTCGAGCCGATGACGAGTACGCCGTGTCTCCCGAGCGGGAGGATCGCGACGCCGTAGGTGTCGATGTCGGTGTCGGTGTCAGCCCCGGGGGCGACCGCTATCTCGTCGTGAACCGTCACTCGTTTCTCGGCGAACGCCTGCCACGCCAGTTCGGCCTGCGGATCGAACATCTGCTCCGCGTCGACGAGCTCCCCGGCCAGCGCCGTCTGTGCGCGTGGCCTGAGCGTTCCCGTTTCGTCGTCGTAGAGTGCGATCATCGTGATCGGGAGACCGAGCGCCGATTCGGCCGTCTCGACCACGGTATCACAGACCTCTCGTACCGTCTCCGCCCCGAGCAACTCCCCGGTCGCCTCGACGAGCCCCTCGAGTTGCGCTTCGCGCCGGCGTCGCCGTTTCTCCTGTTCGACCCGGTCGAGGGCCGCCTCGGCGGTTGCTGCGAGCAGCCCGGCGAGCTGGCGTTTGTCCGCGTCGAACACCCCGATTGCGTCGGAGACGGCGACCATAACGCCGTGAGACCCGAGCGGGAGCCAGATGCCGCTGGGAAACGCTCCTTCGAGACCCTCGTCGCGACCTGTCATGCCGTCGTCCATCACGATGGTCTCTCCCTCGACGAACGATCGCCACGCGACCGAGTCGTCTCCGGGACGTACGGGAGACAGGGATCCGAACCGGTTCTCGACGTACTCGGTCGTCGCGGTCGGCGAGAGTCCGGCTCCGTCCGCACTGGCGAAGTACACTCCGGCGCCGGGAATGCCGAGGACTTCGTTCGTGGTCTCGAGGATGAGGTCGCACACGTCCTCGGCGGTCTCGGCGTGGAGCAGTTCCCGGCTCGATTCGTGGAGCGCCGTCAGCGTCCGTTCGTGTTCCTCGCGTTCGAGGGTGAGCGCGAGGAGCCCCTCGTTCGTCTCCCTGAGTTCCGCTTGCAGCGCCTGGATCATGTCCCGGTCTGCGTCCGAGGGCTGTTCGTCACCGTCCTGGCCGCTCATCGCGACCCCCTCGTGACCACCAGCACGGTCGCGTCGTCGTTCTCGTCTGCCAACTCCGCCAGGAGTCGGTGGGCGAGCGTCGAACTCGGTTCGTCGACGAGGTGGACGAAGTCGTCCCACTTCCAGAGTGACCGTACGCCGTCAGAATACAGCGCCAGGGCGTACTCGGGGTCCCACTCGTTTTCCCTGATCAGCGGTTCCGGGGCGTCGTTCCCGAGCACTCCTCGTCGAGTCACGAACTCGAGTGGCACCGGGGCATCGACCTTGTGAGAGATGTTGCCGACGCTGGCGTACGAAATCGTCTCTCTGGACCAGTCGAAACGAGCGAGCGCCATGACGACACCGCGCGTCCTGGCACACACCCGTTCGACGCCCCGAAAGATGGCGGTGAGCGACTGGTCGAAGTGGCCCGTGACGTACCGTTTGGCCGCCGCCGCGGCGGTGTGAGCATCGCGTCCGTGCCCCAGTCCGTCGATCACGCCGACGAGGGCGCTGTCTCCCCACCGTTTGATGACGAACGCGTCGCCGTTCGGATCGCCGCGCGAACGGGGACGCGTCGCCGCTCCGAACGTGAGCGGAAACGGCTTCTGTGAACGCGATCGAGTCTGGAATTCGCGTTTGGCGACGATGTGTGTGCCGGCGTGTGAGTCGGGGCGAGGAACGACTTCGAATTCGTCCATGAGCCGATCGACCGCCCCGAGGCCGGACCCCAGGCTCCCCGCCGTCGAATAGCCGTCGGTGATCGCTCGATCGACGTCGCCGATTCCTGGCCCCGAGTCCTCGGCGTGAATCTCGATACCGCGATGGTCGTCCGACGACGTGGGTACGAGTGTGATCGTCCCTTCGCCGGCGTGTTTGACGATGTTCGAGGCCAGTTCGTGGATCACGAGGACGACCTCTTCGACGGTCGACTCGTCGAGTTCGAACGCTGCAAGGATCGGCTTCGCCCGGCGGCCAGCGCGGATGACGTCCGCCTGTTTGGAGATCGTGATCGACGTCTCGTCGTCACCCGTCATTGGCGACCACTCGTGGTACGTACTTGCGGATAGTGACGGTCGTCCCGGTCTCGGCACTCGTGTCGATCTCGAACTCGTCCATCATCTTCCGGGCGCCGGAGAGGCCGTGGCCCATTCCACTCGACGTCGAGTACCCCTCCTCGAGGGCGCGATCGATGTCCGGAATTCCTGGGCCATCGTCGTCGAAGACGATCTCGACGACGCGCCGACTCCCCTCCGAGCGGACGCGCCAGCGGATCGTCCCGACCTCGGCGTAGAGATAGATGTTCCGGGCGAGTTCGGAGACCGCAGTCACGATCCGGGTGGTGTCCGTTAGCCCGAAACCCAGGTTCGAGACGACCTCTCGAATCGTGGTCCGAGCGGTGACGATGTCCGATTCGGAGGCGATCTCGAGGACCCCTTCTTCGCTCACCATGTAACTCACCCCGAATCTATCTCGAGGGCGTCTAGCGCTGCATCGATACTCCGGGCCGTCTGCACACCACCGAGGTCGAATCCGAGTTCGGTCACCGTGATGGCGATGGCGGGGCCGATGCCGACGAGAATCGGTCGAACGCCCATCAACTCGACCATCTTCGCCGTCTCGACGATTACCCGGGCGAAGAACGAGTCGACCGTTTGCACGTCGGAGACGTCGAGTACGACTCCTTCGATGCGTTCGAGGTTCGTCTGGTTGATACGCTCGAGAATGCGCTCTTGGAGGTCGTCGATCGTACTATCTGATGGGTGTGGGGGGAGGGTCGCGATCAGCGTTCCTCGCACCTGAATAACGGTGACGCGATCTGTGTGGGTCATGTTACTGGGATTGGGACGCATTCGTCACGATGTCGATGTTCTGGGTGAGGTGCAAACCGAGTTCCAGCCCCTCGCTCAACGTGGACCTGGTTCGGATGTCGTCCATCGTGATCCCGAGCTGGACCAGCGTCTGGGCGATGTCGGGATTGATTCCGGTGATGATGACCTCGCTGCCCAGTAGCGACACGGCATTCACCGTATCGGTGAGGTGCTGTGCCGTCGCCGTGTCCACGTTCGGAACGCCGGTGATGTCGATCAGCGCGATCTCCGCTCCGTTCTCCGTCAGTTCGGTGAGCAACTCCTCGGTGAGCCGCTGTGCACGAACCGTATCCAGCGTTCCGACCACCGTCGCGAGGGTGATGCAATCCCAGATTTCGACGATCGGCGTCGACTGTTCGAGAATCGCCTCGGCCTGTTCGGCCGTCTTTCGCTCGAGTCGTTTGCGTTCGGAGATGTCGGTGACGTACGCGATGAACTCGCCGTCGTCAATGGTTCCGGAGACGAGAACGTCCACCGTTTCCCCGTCGTTCGCGATCAGTTGCGTCTCGAATGCGTCCACGTGACCCGTTCTCTTGAGCTGTTCTTCGAGTCGCTCACTGTCCTGGGGATCCGCGTATTCGATGGACGAGATCTCTGAGCGTAACTGTTCGACCGAATCGAAAGAGAGCATTCTGGCAAGTTGCTGATTGGCGTACTGATTCTCCGAGTCGACCTGGGACGCTTCGAGATCCAGATCGTCGACGGGAACCCGAAAGATGCCGATAGGAGCATTTTCGATTAATTTCTCGTAGGGGGGATCACTCGGTGACATCCGTAATCCGGTAAAAGTACAAAATCTGGCCTATTAACGTTTAGGACGATTTAGGTGTTATATTTCCGTCACTACTACTGGCTGCCGATGGACGTCTTCCTCGAGGAGCTAGTTTCAGGCTCAAACGGCTCGTAGACCGTTCGATGGGGAATCCGTGTCTCTGGCAGGAGAACGACGAAATCCGACCAACTCTCACATTCGGTGATGGTCCGATTTTGAAGAGTATTTTGGTGGCTTGCCAATAGACCGCTCGCGCCAACGAGTAGGTGCGCGCTCTCGAGACGTTCCCTCTCGAGCTAGCTGAAAGCGCGAATCGTGAGACGCCACCAGCGGGTCGCTAGACACCAACCGCGAATCACCAGACGCTACCCGCACCTTCCGTGGCGTAATCGAACCTCACCGGACCTGTCGTCCGAGAACGCAGGCCACCAATCTCCGGAGCGGGCCGAAAACTCGAGTACAGTGTCCGCTTGAGGGATAACTGCATTTAACCCACTGGAAAGCAGACCCGATGGTATGGGAGCCGAGGAACTCGCGTCGCGTCTCGAGGAGGTGCTCGCCGTCGATGCCGAGCCGTTTCGCGACCGCGCGATCCAGGAAGCCGACGTCATCGTCGAGGGAATCGAGTCGGGCGCGTTCGACAACCCGCAGGCGATCGTCGGCTTCGAGTACGAATTTTACGCCATCGACGCCGAAACGGCCGCGCTCAAGCGCGTTCCTCGACGGCTCCTCGAGTTGATGGGCTTCGAGAAGGAACTCGGCCTCCACAACGCGGAGATGACGACGAGTCCGCAACCACTCAACGCCGACGGGCTTCGCGCCCAGGAGTCGGAGATTCTCGCCCGCCTGCGCGCGGCCGAGAACGTCGCGAACGCGGAGGGGATGCGCCTGGTCAGCGATGGACTCTGGACCCTTCCGCCCGCGGGCGAATCCGCCTACGAGTACCTGACGGACACGGTCGAACGGACGCTCGAGGTTGGTGATTCATCGGCCGACAATGAGAGAGCGGGCACCAACTCGCGCACCGTCACGCTCGCAACGAACATGAGCGACGCCGCGCGCTACCACGCGATGGCCAACACCGACCGTGCCGAGGCCGCCGGGATGGTCCTCGACTGCCCGAACGTCTCGCTCGCCGCCGAGACGGTGATGCCCGAGAGCCTCATCACCTCGATCCAGCCCCACTACCAGGTCCCCCACGCCCCCGACCTGCCGACGTACTTCAACTACGCCGTCAGAATCGCCGGTCCACTGCTCGCACTGGGAGTCAACTCGCCGTTCCTTCCCGCCGACCTCTACGATGACGGGGCGGCCGCCGAGGACGTCCTTCGCGACGCCTGGATGGAACACCGGATCAGCATCTTCGAGACCGTCCTGAACGATCCCTCGGCCGGGGCCGGCAAAGTTCGCTTCCCGCACGACCTCGAGAGCGTCGAGGAAGCCGTCGAGCGAATCGCCACCGACGACACCCTCGTCCCGATGCCGGTCGGCGACGGCGACCGGTTCGACGACCAGTTCGCTCACTTCAGGCGCAAGCACGGGACCTACTGGCGGTGGGTGCGTCCGGTCTTCGACGGCTCGAGTCGGTCGGCGGCGAACGCCCGCATCGAGTTCCGCCCGATTCCGGCCCAGCCGACCGTCCGAGACTCCGTCGCCTTCCTCGCGGCGTACGCGGGTCTCCTGGAGAGTCTCACTCACCTCGAGCACCCCGTTCGCGAACTCGACTGGGAGATCGCCCGCGAGAACTTCTACGCCGCGATGCGCGACGGGCTGGCAGCCGATCTCGAGTGGATCACGAACGACGGACAGACGACGAGCGACACGGAAGCCGTCTACGCAGACCTCTTCGCACACGCCGAAGACGGCCTCTCGAGTCGCGGTCTGACCGACGAAGAGGTCGCGGCCTACCTCCACCCACTTCGCCGTCGCGTCCGCCAGGGACTGACCCCCGCCCGCTGGAAACACGAACTGGTGGCCGACGAGGTCGCCACGGGGGAATCGCTCGCGGGCGCCCTCGAGGTGATGCAACGTCGGTACGTCGAGCAACAGGCCGAGACGCTGTTCGAGGGGAGTTTCGCGGACTGGACGTGACCCAAGCCGGAGTAAGGCGGGAAGTCACGCTCGAGTCGACCGGGCAGTCGATGAACGCTATCTGGCCGCAACTGCTTAAGCCCCGCAGCGGAAACTGACGCGTATGGTTACGTTCCTCTCCGGGGGTACCGGCACGCCGAAGCTGTTAGACGGGGCCGGAGCAGCGTTCTCGCCGGACGAGATTACCGTCGTCGCCAACACCGGCGACGACATCGAACTCGGCAGTCTCTTCGTCTCTCCCGACGTCGACACGCTTCTCTTTCAGGGCGGCGGCGTCCTCGACCGCGAACGCTGGTGGGGGATCAGGGGTGACACGCACCGCACGCACTCGGCGCTCTCCGACATCGCCGCGGCGGCCGACCTCCCCGACGGCCCGCAGTACCTCGAGGCCTCGAGACAGACCGAGGGGCGCGACATCGCCCGCTGGCGTCGGTTCTCGGGCATCGCGGAGTTCATGACGATCGGCGACCGCGACCGAGCGGTTCACCTCACGCGGACCAGCCTCCTCGACCAGGGGCACACGCTCTCGGAGGCCACGAAGGTCCTCGCCGACGGATTCGGGCTGACGATCGACGTCCTGCCGATGAGCGACGACGCCGTCGCGAGCCTGATCCACACCGAGGACGGCCTGATGCACTTCCAGGAGTACTGGATCGCCCACCGCGGGGAACCGACGATCACGAACGTCGAGTTCCGCGGTTCGTCAAACGCCGAACCGGCGCCGGGAGTGCTCGAGGCGCTCTCAGACGTCGTCGTGATCGGGCCGTCGAATCCGGTGACGAGCATCGGGCCGATGCTCGCGCTGCCAGGCGTCGCGAGGGCGCTGATGGAGACGACGGTCGTCGCCGTCTCGCCGTTCCTAGGTGACGAGGCCTTTTCCGGACCGGCGGCCGACCTGATGGAGGCCGTCGGTGCGACGCCGAACACGGCCGGCCTGGCGACAGCGTACCCCTTCGCCGATGCGTTCGTCATCGACAGCGACGACCCGACCGAGTTCGACCGGCCGACGATCCAGACCGACATCCGGATCGACTCGCCGGAGGACGCCGGTCGCGTGATTCAGGCCATCAACGAGGCGCTCTCGATCGTCGCCTGACCGATGCCACCGCTCTCACTCCCCTCATCGCTCCCGTTTTTCCCACCGCTCGCACTGGCCAGCCTCTCCGGGCAATCGGACGCCGAGTGGGCCCTCGCGGCCGCCGAGTGGGCCGGTTGCGCGTTCCTCGGCGGTATCGCCCTCGACGGACCGTCCCGCGAGGCCGCACGCGAACTCGTCGCCCGCGACCGGACCGAATTCCTCCCCGACGACCCGATCGGGTTCGTCGACGACCAGCTCGCCGCCCTCGAGGACGAACCAATCCAGGTGGGTATCAACGTCAGGAGCGCGAGCGTGGACGCCATTCCGTCCGTCGCTCGCATCTGTCGGGAACGTGACTCGTTGCTCGAGATCAACGCCCACTGTCGCCAGCCCGAACTGTGTGCGGTCGGCTGTGGCGAAACGCTCCTGCGAGACGCGGACCGACTCGGCGAGTACGTTGCCACCGCCGTCGAGTGCAGCGCGACCGTCGGCGTCAAGGTCCGCGCCGAGGTTCCGGACGTCAACCTGCCGACGCTGTGTCGCTCGCTCGAGGCCGCTGGCGCGTCGTTTGTCCACGTCGACGCGATGGACTCCGAATCAGTCATCGCCGACGTCACCGACGCCTGCGACCTGTACGTGATCGCCAACAATGGCGTCCGCGACGAATCGACCGTTCGCGAGTACCTCGCCTACGGCGCCGACGCGGTCAGCGTCGGCCGACCCAGCGACAACCCGGTCGTCCTCGAGCGGGTTCGGCGGGCGCTCGAGGAGGAATCGCCGACGATCGATCGATGACGCTCACACACGCCGGTACGGTCCGAGTCGAGTCCCGTCGAGCAGGTACGACTCCGTCGAGGCGAGCGCCTCCGGCAAAAACGGCGCGAGAAACGACTGGTTCTCGCGGTTGGTCCACGTCCCGCCGGCCAGGTCGTTGAACGCCGGCACGACCACGACCTCGGGCGGGTCCGCGTCGCCCTCGAGCCACGGCAGTCCGTCGTAGGCTTCGCCGTCGCGTCCACGAAACGGAGCGGGGTCGAGCCGTCCGCGAAGCCAGACGCGCTCGACGCGGGCGCCGCCGACGTCGTCCTCGAGTCGGACGGTGGGATGTTCGTGGCCGAGGCAGACGATGTCGGCCTCGAGCACCGATCGGTCGGGCCAGGTGTGACCGTGACAGCAGCCGAGGCCGTCGAGTCGGACGCCGCTGCCGTCCGTAATTTGAAGGGGTGTACCGCCCAGTTCGCCCTCGACGGTGCCGCTGCCGTCGCCGTCGTGGTTCTCGAGGCTGCCAGGTTCGTCGTACCCCGCCCCCAGCCACCCCTCGATGGCTCCGTCGTGGTTACCGCGGACCAGCGTCACCGAGACGCCGTCGGAAAGCGACTCGAACAGCACCTCGAGTTCGCCTCGCTCCGCACCGCCTGGATCGCCGATGGCGTGCATCAGGTCGCCGAGGACGATTAGCCGATTCGCGGCGGTTCGCTCGAGCAGCGAGCACAGCCGGGTTCGACGCTCCTCGGCTCGACTGGGGACGTCGACGCCGCGCTCATAGCGCAGTCCGGCCTCGTAGCCGGCGTGGTAGTCCGCGACCACGAGCGCGCGCTCGTCGTCCAGTTCCGCGACGGCGGCCGGTTCGTCGGGCACGGGCTCGAGGCGGGCCATCGGCTCAGATAGCCTTCAGTTTGCCGTCGCCGGGTTCGTAACACTGCCCGCCCATCAGGGCGTCGTCGATGGCCTCCTCGACGTCGTCCTCATCGGCACCGGTCTCGTCGGTGACGGTGTCGATCACGGCCGAGCGATCCGCGCCCTCGCCGTCGTCGAGGTCCGTCATGGTCTCGACGACGAGGTCCTGGAGGTCGACGTCCTCGAGGTCGGTCTCTTCGTCGTCGCCTTCTTCGTCTTCGTCGTCCCCCTCAGCTTCGTCGGCTTCCTCGGATTCCTCTTCTCCGTTGGATTCGTCGATTTCGTTGCTTTCTTCGGCCGCCTCGGCACTCTCTTCTTCGTCGACTGCGGGTTCCACTTCGTCGTCTTCGTCGTCTTCGTCGTCTTCGACATCCTCGACCGACTCGTCGCCCGCTGGCACGTCGATGTCCGCCTCACCCGGCTCGTCGACGTCCGCCCCCGTCGAAAACTCGGTCCCGAACTCGGCCTCGAGTTGCTCGCGCTCCTCGTCGTCCATTTCGTACATGCCGGAGGCATCCTCGAGTTCGTCTTCCTCGAGGTCGCCGTTCTGGCCGACGTCGACGGATTCCTCGTCGACGGACTCCTCGTCGGCCGTCGAACCAGATTCCTCGGCGGTGGCAACCTCGTCCTCGGCCTCGACCCCGGCGTCGAAATCACCCAGTTCGTCGGCCGTCGAATCCGATTCTCCGGCGTCGAAGTCACCCAGTTCGTCGCCTCCACTAGCGTCGTCGACCTCGAGACCGGTGGATTCGGTCCCGGTGTCGGTCGTCACCGCGGAGTCTGTGGACTCGGCTGCCGCCGGGGCCTCGAGTTCGGTCTCATCCCGAGTAGCGGCGTCCTCGAGATCGTCGTCGACGTCTACGTCCACGTCCAGGTCGATGGACTCGGCGCTCGCCAGCGCGGCGAAACTCGGCGTACCCGGTTGCGAATCGCTCGGCTGTCGGTCCAGCCCGCGCACCTCGTCGCGGTCCCCGGCCACGACCGCGGCCGCGTCGAGCGCGAGGTCGCGAACCCCCTCGAGGTAGGCGGGCGTGGTCCCGTAGTGGCCCTGGGCGAGCGGGATGCCAGCAGCGAGGCCGCGTTCGACGCCCGCCTCGCGCAGAGCCGTCTCGAGCGCGGCGCCCGAGGCCTCGAGGTCGGCCGCCGCCGCGTAGGTGCCGACGCGCTCGAGGGTCTGTTCGGCCGCCGACACGACCCAGCGGTCCCGCGTCTCGGGGTCGACCGTGGCGATGCTCTCGGGGCGAATCGACGTGTAGACGACGTCCGAATCGTCGGGCTGGAACGTACGCGCCTTGCCCGTGACGGCCACGAACGCCGGCGGATCGATCCGCTCGAGGAAGGCGAGTTCGTCCGGCTGGTACTGGCCCGCGTAGACGACGAATGCGCCGGTCGGATCGACGACGCGTGCGCGGAGCATCTCGTCGTTGACCGCCGTGATCTCCGTGAGCGCTCCGACGACGAACACCCGGTTGAGTCGTGCTCCAGTCGGGGTGATGACGTAGTTTGGCGCTCGCTCCTCGTCGCTCTCGGCGTGGGAGTAATCGGCATCGTCGAACTCCGCCGCGAACACCCGGTAGGCGACCTCGCGTCCCGGCACCTCCTCGTCGGAATTCGAGCTCATGCGTCCACCTCCTGGGCTCGGTCCCGCCCATCCAGTAGCGCGTTCGCTCGCTCGACGGGGTCGTCGTCGCTCTCTTCGAACGTGCTAGCGTCGAGGTTCGCACCGTACTCGTCGACCGAGAGGTGGCCCCGAACGCGGTACTCCGTGCCGACGACGTTTTCCCGGATGGTGTCCGCGACGGCCTCCTGGTCCATCGCCTCGCGGGCCTCGTCCTTCGCGTCCTCGAGGTCGCCACCGTAGACGTCCTCGGTGAGTTCGTCGTCGAGGATCACCGTCACGGCGCCGGTTCCGTCGTCCAGAATCGCCTTCACCCGGAGGTCGTCGATGCCGTCGACGTCGCCGTGGGTGCGACACTGCCCCTTCTGGATCACGCGGTTGCACTCGGGACAGCGCTGGATCAGTCCGGAGCCGTCGCGGACGGCCAGCAGGTTCCCGACGAGTTCCACGTCGTATACGCCGCCGGTCGCGACGGCCTCCCCGATGGGGAGCCTGGGTGCGTCGGAGCCGACGTCGACGTCCGTCTCGAGGGCCGTCACCGTCGAGAACTCCGAGACGTTCACTTCGGGTACGCCGCGGAACTCGCGGACGTAAGCGTTCTCGATGCGAACGGAGGCGCCCTCCTCAATTTCTGGAACCGGGTCCCAGTTCGTGAACGGCAGTCGGCCACTCTCGTCACCGAAGACCCCGCTGAGGATCTCGGTCTCGCCGTCTCGACCGTCGATCGTCCGCTCTTCACACTCGAGCACCGCGACCTCGATCGTCTTCGCGCGGTCGCCCGTCCTGAGGTCGGCGAGGTCGGCGTCACCGCCGACCTCGTAGGGGATCTCGAGGGGCTCTTCGAGGAACGACAGCGACGTGCTCTCCCCGAGGTTGAGTTCGGGTTCGCCGTCCCACTCGCGGACGCCGGCGTTGCCCGCGGTGATCGTGTCGCCCGGCGAGAGGCCGAAGTCCTCCCAGGCGGTGAAGTCGATCACGCCGGTTTCGTCGGCGAGTTCGCCCTCCACGATGACGTGGTCCGATCCCTGGTACCGGATCGACCGCTCGCCCGCACTCAGGACGACGCCGGTGACCGTCACCGAGCCGTCGTCGGGCGTGATTTCTCCGATATCTCTGGCTGAAGGCGTACCGCTCGAACCACCACTAGAGCCGTCGCCGTACTTGCGACGGAGGCTCTGTGTGGCCTCGTCGAGTGGAACGCTGTACTCGAGTAAGTTCTGCAGGTCTGCTTTGACCTCCTCTTTGTCAACACCGAGATCGGAGGCGAGATCCTCGGCATGGGTATCGATATCCATCGACTTCCCTTCGAACGGGAGGGTAAAAAACGTTCCCGCAACGGAGTGAAAGTGAACGTCGTCGACGAAGGCCCGGAGGTCGTAACTGGGCGGGTCGAACCGCCGTGTCCTACTAGCGTTTCCGCCGATTCGATTCGTCAGGATTTGTTAGAACTCTCAGAAACTGATAGGTTGGATCGGCTGTACCCAATACAGCGCGTGGATTGACCGACGACGAACCCAAATCCTCATAACACCCTGATACAATACAGCGCTCAATGGGGTACTTCTCACGTGGAATCACCTCCGTTGGAGGCCAGCGCTTCATCTTCAGTCTCGGAAGTGTCTACCTCGCGGGTGCTATCGGATGTGCGCTCATCGCTGTTGGTGGGATCCATTCGTTCGACGGCCTCTTCACCAATTGCGTGCTACTTGGTGCAAGTGGAATCATTCTCGTATCTGGTGCCTATCATCTCCCACGCACCGACCTCCGCCCCGACCTCTATGCAGACGTCGCCAGTTGGTGTGTCCGGGCCATCGGCGCCATGCTCGGTATCGTTCTGTTTAGCGCATTAACGGGGGGAGTCAACGACCCCATTGCTGGCTTCGTCGTGCTCCCGGCCCTCGCCAGCATTGCTGGGCTTGGGTTAGGGTACAAGGATGCACGGGCCAAAACCCGTGCGTTAGACGCCGAAGATCGCCAGCGTGAACTCGAACAGGCAAACCGAAAACTCGAGCAGGTGAACCACGACCTCGAACGGGCAAACCGCAACCTCGAGCGCTACGAAACGATCGTCGAGACCGTCAACGATGGCATCTATCTCGTGGATGAAGACGGCTACTTCACGCTGGTCAACAGTGCCTACTGCGAGATGGTCGGCTACGATCGCGAGGAACTGCTCGGCAGCCATGTCTCGCTCGTCGTGGACGAAGAAACAGTCGAGAGGGCGTACAACTATCAAGAACAGATGGTTATGGATGAGGAGCAGGAGGAGGAGTCGGTCACGTTCGAAGCTGACGTTCACACTGCGGATGGGAAGACCATTCGGGCGGAAGCCTCGTTTGCAATTATCCGGGACGATGGCGAGTACGAACGAGTCGGCGTTGTACGCGACGTAACCGAGCGGAACAAACGCGAACAGCAACTCGCCGAACAGAACGAACGACTGGACAGATTCGCGGGTATGTTGGCTCACGAACTCCGGAACCCCGTGAGCATCGGCCAGATATACAGCCGAGAACTCCCGACAGAAACGAAACCAGAAGTGAAGGAGTACATCACCGAAGCGTTCGACCGTATCGAAGACATTATCGACGCCATGTTGGTTATCACGCGGGGGAGCGACGCGCTGTCTGAACCAACGCCAGTCTCAGTACTGGAAACGGCACAGGAGACGTGGAGCGAGGTGGACGCCCCCGAGGCGAGAATGGAGGTGACGGTAAACCAGATGATCGAAGCTGATAGCACGTATCTCCGCCATCTCTTTCGGAATCTGTTCGAGAACGCGGTCAACCACGGCGGGGCGGACGTCACAATCACAGTCGGTGACCTCCCCACCGGGTTTTTCGTTGCCGACGATGGGGTCGGAATCCCTCCAGCCGACCGCGATGAGATTTTCGACGAGGGATATACGACGGCAAGCACGGGACCGGGGATGGGATTGGGGTTGACGTTCGTCAAAGAGTTAGCGGACGTGTACGGTTGGACGTGTTCGGTGACGAAAAGTGAGACTGGTGGGGCTCGGTTCGAATTCGAGAACGTGTCGATGACGCAAACTGCCACTGAGTAGCCGACTAGTTCGCACCACACGTTGCTCATGTCAGCTACTGTCAGGTACGACGAAATTCGACGGAGCAATCCGTTTCGGTCTGGGCTGCGGTGAACGCTTTACCGCTCGCGCCCGTTGAACGAGCATGGCCGACACCCTGACCTGCCCGGAATGCGGGAACACGATTCGCTCACGAGAACACCTGGAAGCGGGCCACGAGGTCGCCGAACTGGAACCGAACGAGGATGGACTGACCCACTACGGAAATCGCGACCTGTTCCTCTGTCGGAACTGCAAGCGTCCCCTCGGCGTCGGGCGCTGAGCGACACGACTCTCCATTGGTCTCCTGGACCGATGGTCGATTCTCGACGTCGACGAGCCTCACGGTGCTTTCTTTACCCACCGCTCCGGAGAGAGCGTATGCACGTCGTCGTCAACGCCGCGATGAGCGCCGACGGAAAACTCTCCTCGAGGCGACGGGAGCAGGTCCGCATCAGCGGCGAGGCGGACTTCGACCGGATGGACGCGCTCCGGGCGGCGAGCGACGCCGTCGTCGTCGGCGTCGGGACGGTGCTGGCCGACGACCCGCACCTGACCGTCAAGGACGACGAACGGCGACGACGACGGCTCGAGGCTGGCGAATCACCGTCGCCCGCCCGCGTGGTCGTCGACTCGAGTGGTCGAACGCCGCCCGACGCGGCCGTGCTCGACGACGCTGCCGAGACCTACGTCTGCGTGACCGAGGACGCACCCGTCGAGACTGTCGATGGCCTCGCCGAGCGCGCGACGGTCGTACCTGCGGGAACGGGCCGTGTCGACCTCCCCGAGGCGTTCGCCGCCCTCGAGTCGGCTGGGCTCGAGTCGATCATGGTCGAGGGCGGCGGCGAACTCATCTTCTCGCTGGTCGAGGCCGACCTGGTCGACGAGTTGCGGGTGTTCGTCGGTCCGCGGATCATCGGCGGTCGAGACGCCCCGACACTGGCCGACGGGGAGGGCTTCGTCGGGGACTTTCCGGAACTCGTACTCGAAGACGTCGAGCGACTCGACGGTGGCGTCGTCCTGTCCTGGCGACTCGACTCGGACGCGACTGTGTGATTGGTTCTCGCGTCACTGGCACAGCCAACAGGTATATACCCCACCGTGTTCTGCACCCACCAACGACCGGTGCACGACGTGAGCGCTCTCCGTACACACTCGGTTCGACCCGTACTCGCCCTGTCCCTCGGCGCCTTCGGAGTCTCGGGACTGGTAACTGCAGGAACCGCTTCTCTGGAACCCACGACACTCGAGACGACGCTGGGTGCTGTCCTCGCCATTGTGGGCGTCTACGGCGTCGCGTGCTACGCACGGCGCGTCTCCAGGCCTACGCTTGCACGCCTCTCGATCGGGCTCTGGATCGCGTTCATCGCCGTCGCCGGCCTCCACCTGCCAGGGCTCGAGGCGACCGGCACGGCCCTTCCGGCGCCCACCGGCGGTGTCGTCGCCGGGTTCATCGCGCTGACCTGGGCGACGCTCGTCGGCGCCGCCTCGACGACGACGTTCCTCGCCTTCCAGGAGTACAACGCCGGAACCGACGCGATTCCGGCCGAGGAATCCGTCGTCGAGCAGGACTACGAGTACTAGCTCACTTTTTGCATACTCCGCTCGGGAACCTCGAGTGACGGCTTGGAGGTGCTCCGCAATGCCCCTTCTCTGACCCGCCGGCATGATGAGGTGCCTTCTCCTAACTACAATAAATATAGTAAATGGGTGCGAAAAATATAATTTTGTCCGGGAGTGGCTGGCGACGTCTTCCTGTTAACTGGTGACAGGCTCCTAGCCGGGGGTTAGAAAGCGAGGCACCGCCGACGCCTCCTGTCCTGGCTACCGAACCCGATAGCTCACCGCGATTCCCTCCCCCAGTGGGAGAACCACCGTTTCGAAGTCCGGATCGGCACGAACGGTCTCGAGGTACCTCGCAATACCCCGCGTGTGTTCGTTGACGTCGTCCGGATCGCCACCCTCGACGATCTCGAGGAGTTTCTCGAACTGGATGATCCCCGCTCGCATCGCGTTGTCCGCGACGATCACGCCGCCGACGGAGAGCTTCGGCTTGATGGCCTCGAACGCCTCGGCGTAGCGGTGTTTCTGGTGGTCGATCAGCGCGACGTCGAACGGCCCCTCGTAGTCCTCGACTGTCTCGAGCGCGTCGCCGAGTTCGTAGCTGGCGAGGGCGTCGTAGCCGCCGCGCTCGAGGTAAGACTTCGCCAGCTCGAGTTCGTCCGCGTCCACTTCGGTGAGCACGATCTCGCCGTCGTCGGGGAGCGCCTCGGCGAACCAGTACGCGGAGTAGCCGTAGCCGGAGCCGAACTCGAAGATGCGCTCGGCGTCGGCGAGGCGAGCGAGCAGGCGGAGAAAGCCGCCGACTTCGGGACCGACGTGGGGGAACCCCTCGGCGGCCGCGTACTCGTCCATCTCGTCAAGCGTCTCGTCCGGTTTCGGGCCGGTCGCCCGGACGAACCGGGCGATCTCGTCTGCAAGTACCTCGACCATAGGCGACGATACGCCGTGCTCGAATAAAAGGCAGGGTGAGACGGGTATCCGATCGGCGTACCGAGAGAGCCGGGTTTCGATACTTCCATATACGATCCCGTCGGATCCAAATACATGACGATTAACTGGCACCTCTATCGCCATACCCGGCATGGTTCTCCCAAAAACGTTTCAATACCCACCGTTGACAGCTCATCCATCCAGCGATACGCACACTAACCACACGCAATGGCCCTCCTCACTATCGTCTTCGTCACCGCACTAATCGTCGCCACCGGACTCGTTACGACCACCGCGTTCTGTACGAGTATCGAGCAGTTCCGTCACGCGGTCGCCGACTTCGATCGACGACTCGGCGACATCGCGCCGTACCTCGCTGTGGCGGGGCTCTTTTTCGTAGCGAAACAGGCGACGAACGGTCTCAGTCTCCGTATCTCCCGTGCACTCGGCTGGGATATCACCGACTCGCTGTACGAACTCGAGGGACTGTTCGTCGCCGACCTGCAGTCAGCGGTTCCCGAGCCGCTCATTGGGTTCTTCTCGGCGATGTACATGTTCGGATTCCCGTACCTGCTCGTCGTCCCGCTCGTGCTGTACTTCGTCCACGCCTCGAGTCGTCACCTCAAGGGATTGCTCGTCGCCTACGTCCTCAACTACGCGGTTGGGACGATCCTGTACACGCTCTTTATCGCCTACGGGCCTCGAAATCGAGTACCACGGCACGTCTCCGGGTTGATGTACGACATCTACCCGGAGACACAGACGTTGACGGCCGCGGTGTCCTCCAACACCGACGTCTTTCCGTCGCTACACACCTCGCTCGCAGTCGTCGTCGTGCTGTTCGCCTGGCGGACCCGAAAGACGTACCCGCTGTGGACGTACGTGTCCACGATCACGGCCGCGGCAGTCGCCCTGTCGACGATGGTACTCGGCATCCACTGGCTCACGGACGTCGTCGCCGGCCTCGTGCTCGGCACCTGGAGCGTCGTCGTGGCGACGCGCGTCGTCGAAACCGTCGAGGGCGAATCCGACGCGCCGTCGCCGCTCGAGGACGGCGAGGAGAGCGTCGCCTCCGATCTCGGTGACTGAGGCGATCAGCGTCTCGTATCGGCTCCTACCAGTGACCGATGGTGACGGTCGAACGGGTGACTGGACACCCGACCTCTGGCGACGAACGGATCAGGCGACCGTCCAGATCCCCATCGCGGCCGTCGAGCTCCCGCCGATGAGCACTGGGAGCCAGTAGACGGCCCCACGGAAGATGAGGACGGCTGCGGTGATCTCGGGAAGGGGGACGGCGGTCGTCGGGACGAGCAGGAGGACGAACGCCGCTTCGATGCCCCCGAGTCCACCCGGGAGCGGCGCGGCGCCGGCCAGGTTCGCCAGTGGAATCGCGAAGAGAACGACCGAGACGTGGACGCTGTACCCGACGGCCGCGAACGCCGCGAGGAGGGCCGCCGCCTGGAAGAGCCAGCCGAGAAGCGAGAGGCCGACGATGAACGCGAGCTGTCGGCGACTCGTCCCGACTCGACGGAGGTCTGCGAAGAAGTGCGCCACCCGTCCCGCAATCTCGCGCTCGAGCGCGACTGGATTGAGTCGACCGCCGCCGAATCGACCGGCTACCTTCGCGATGGTCGCCGGAACATAGGCCTCGATCCGCTCTCGAACGGCCCACCCGAGGGCGAGTACCAGTCCGAGAACGGTGACGAGCACGAGCGCACCCGTCAGTGCGTTTTCGAGGCGTTCACCGACGGTGGCGGTCGTCGCGTAGTAGCCGACGCCCACGAGTGCCAGGAGGACGGATGGAGCGACGTTGGAGACGTCGACGGTGGCGATGCCGGCGAGGCCGGTTTCGTACTTCGCACCCGTGCTCCGCGAGATGAGCAGCGCGGAGAAGGGTTCCCCGCCGGCCTGTCCGAACGGCGTCACGTTGTTCGCGAAAACGGCTCCCGCGTAGACCAAGAACGCCTTCCCGACGGTGACACCGACGCCGAGGGTCTCGAGCACGGTTCGGAGCATGAGGCTCCAGGACGCGAGCCAGGCCAGCCCGAGGACGATCGTCGCCGCGACGAACGTCGGGTCGGCCGCCAGCAGTGCGTCGACCACGTACTCGGCGCCGACGACGACGAACAGGACGACGAACACGGCGAGCGCGCCGAACGCGCCGAGGAGCAGGGCCCGCCGACTCCCAGGTGCCATACCTGAGAGTACGGACCGATGCCCTTGAACGTCCTGCTTCGCCTCGAATAGGGCGCAAGTAGCGGTTTTTTGCCGCCTGGAAACGAACCAGTAAAGATACGTCGATTGGATAGCAAACGGGACATAACAGATGAAAGACCAGCGTCTCCTCGACTCACAGTGGGATTACTGTCTCGTCCTGGACGCGTGTCGGTACGACGTGTTTAGCGAGGTGTACGACGAGTACCTCGAGGGCACGCTCGAGAAGCGCCGGAGTACGGGATCGTCGACGCCGGAGTGGGCGTCTCGAACGTTCACCGGCGACCACGACGTCGCGTACTTTTCGGGGAACCCGTTCATCAACGACCTCGGGATTCCGCTGAACGAACTCAAGTGGGGAGCCAGCTGCGACTACGAGTGGACGGCGAACGACCACATCAGCGACGTCGTCGACGTCTGGAAGCACGGGTGGGACGACGACCTCGGCACCGTCCCGCCCGACAGCCTGGCGGAGTCGTTTGCCGAGCACCGCGACCTGGCCGAGACGGCCGATCGGACGGTCCTTCACTACATGCAACCTCACGCACCGTACCTCGCCCGCGGCACGGGGCAGAAACTCAAACAGATCCAGAAGGGCATCCGCCGGCAGGACGAAGCCGACGAAGACGAGGACGACGGGGGCGTCCTCGACTCCCTCGGCGAGACGGTCAGGCCGAAGGTGGAGTCGACACTCGAGGGGAGCGAACTCGCCCAGAAAGCGGGCCTCTGGCTCGAACTCGACCCGGCGGACCTCGTCCGCAACGGCACCCGTGACGCCGCAATGGCCCTCTACGAGGAGAACCTGCGAATCGCCCTCGAGTCCGTCGCGGCCCTCGTCCCGGAACTCGAGGGACGAGTCGTCGTCACCGCCGATCACGGGGAAGCGTTCGGTGAGGAGGGCGTCTGGGAGCATCACATCGAAACACACATTCCGGCGCTCGTGGAGGTACCGTGGCTCGTCCTCGAGTGAGTCGACGGGACGGTCCGTCGGCGGGGACGAACCAGTTGCCACCAAACGGGTCGGCAACGAGAGGTGACGTCGCGTGAAGGTTTCCCACTACTTCGAGTTCGAAGAGCACGTTACGGGCGGCATCCGGGAGTCGGTCGCCCACCAGCGCAAGATGCTGGATCGACTCGACGTCGCGTACACGACCGAGCCCCGACTCGACGTCGACGTGTTTCACTGCAACCTCATGGGGCCGCGGTCGGTCTGGTACGCCCGGCGCGCTCGATCGAGGGGAGTTCCGGTCGTCGCCAACACCCACGTCACCGCCGAAGACTTCGGCGACAGCTTCCGGTTCACCAACGCGCTGGCGAAGCCACTGCGGCCGTACCTCGAGCGGGCCTACGGCCTGGCCGACGCGCTCGTCTGCCCCTCGGCGTACAACCAGGCTCTGATCGAGTCGTACGCCGACGTACCGACGACCGTCATCTCCAACGGCGTCGACGTCGAGAAACTCGAGGGATTCGAGTCGCTCGAGGAGACCTACCGGGAGCGCTACGACCTCGAGCCTCCCGTCGTCTTCCTCGTCGGTCACGTCATCAAGCGCAAGGGGCTCGAGACGTTCGTCGAGACGGCGCGGCGGCTTCCGGACGTCGACTTCGTCTGGTTTGGCCCCGTCGATCGCTCGCTGAAGGGTCGGGAGACGCTCCGTCTCGTCGACGAGGCCCCGTCGAACTGCACGTTCACCGGCTACGTCGAAGACATCCGCGGCGCGTTCGCGGCGGGCGACGTCTTCTTCTTCCCGACCCACGAGGAGAACGAGGGTATCGCCCTGCTTGAGGCGATGGCGGCCGGCAAGCCCGTCGTCGTCCGCGACATCGAGACGTTCTCGTGGCTCGAGGACGGCGAGGACTGCCTGAAAGTCGACACGAACGGCACCGAGGGCGAGGGATTCGAGACGGCGATCGAACGGCTTCGCGATCCCGACGTCCGTCAGCGGCTGGGTGAAAACGCCGCGAACCGAAGCGAGGCGTTCTCGCTCTCGGCGGTCGCCAGTCGCTACGAGACTCTGTACGCGGAGGTGACCTGAATGAAGATCGGCTTCTTCACCGATAGCTACTTCCCCGGGATCGACGGCGTCACGTACACGATCGACCTCTGGCGGGCGGAACTCGAGGCGAAGGGACACGAGGTGTACGTCGTGTATCCGGACGGCGAGTACGAACCGGACGAGAACGAGATTCCGGTCCGGTCCCTGCCGAACCCGTTCTATCGGGGGTATCGGATTCCCCTGTTCAAGCGAACCTCGAAGCTACCCGATCTCGACGTCGTCCACTGCCACGGGCCTGCTCCGGTGGGCATCCTGGGGCGCTACTACGCCCGGAAGCACGACGTGCCGTCGATCTACACCCACCACACGCCGCTCGAGGAGTACTTCCACCAGAGCGTGAAGTCGAAGACGATCGCTCGCGGCCTGAGCAAGCTGTACGTCCCCTGGGAGAACGCCCTGCTCGGGAGTTTCGACGTCGTCACCGCCTCGACGAGTCGGATCAACCGTGCCGTCGAGTACATCGAACTCCCGGTCGGCATCGACATGGAGTTTTTCCAGCCGACCGATGAAGACTGGTATCCCGATCCGGACCAGACCGTCGTCGGCTACAGCGGCCGGCTGAGCATGGAGAAGAACGTCGACGAGATCCTGCGCGCCGCCGTCGAACTGCCCGACTACGAGTTCGTTGTCGTCGGCGAAGGACCGTACCGCGAACCGCTCGAGGCCCAGGCACCCGAGAACGTCACCCTGCGGGACTTCCTGCCGCGCGAGGACGTCCCCACGTTCTACTCCTCGATCGACGTCTTCGTGACGGCGTCGACGGGCGACACGCTGGGCCTGTCGACGCTCGAGGCGAACGCCTGTGGGACGCCGGTCGCGGCCGCCGACGTCCCGCCGTTCGACGAGACGATCAAGCCCGAGAACGGCGATCGGTTCGCCCTCGGTGACCTCGAAGCGATGGCCGAAGGAATCGAGTCCTGTCTCGAGACCGACCGCGATACCCGGGCGGCCGTCGAGCGCTACGCCATCGACCGGACGCTCGTTCACCTCGAGCAACTGTACCACAACGTGCCGCTGACGACGCCGGCGGCGTCCGCGCTCGAGGATTTGCAGTGGCAGCCGTCTCACGAGGACTGATCGACCGTTGATCGACGGCTAATCGTGGGGCTCTCAGTTGGTTACGGCGGCGGTCGATCCTCAGCGTCCCGAGTGCGGCTCGCTGACCGACCGTCGGCGTCCCGAGCACAGTTCGACACGGTCTGTGCGCGGTCCGCACGCGACGACCCGGGCAATCAGCAATCAGTACCCCTATATGACGAAGGTCGGAACGATTTGCTATGGACGGAAAGCGAGTCCTCGTCACCGGCGGCACGGGGTTCATCGGCTCGAACCTCGCGAACGCGCTCGCCGCGGACAACGATGTCGTCGCCCTCGACAACGGCTTCCTCGGCACGGTCGACAACCTCGAGGACGCGGTCACGTACGTCGAGGCGGACGTCCTGGACGACGACCTACCGACCGACGTCGATGTCGTCTTCCACTTGGCGGCGCTCTCGAGTCGGCAACTGCTCGAGGACCATCCGCGGGAGGGGACGCGAGTGAACGTCGAGGGGTTCGTCAACGTCGTCGAGCAGGCGATGGCCGACGGCTGTGAAACGATCGTCTACGCGTCGACCTCCTCGATCTACGGCGACCGGACCGAACCGACTCCCGAGAACGTCCCTATCGACGCCTCGACCGGCTACGACGCCTCGATGCTCGCCAGGGAGCGCTACGCGGAGTACTACAACGACTTCTACGACGACCTCGCGCTGGCTGGCATGCGATTCTTCTCGGTCTACCAGGGATACGGCGGAGCGGAGAGCCACAAAGGGACGTTCGCGAACACCGTCTCGCAGTTCGCCGAGAAGGTCGCCGACGGCACCCCGCCGGTCCTGTGGGGCGACGGCAGCCAGACCCGGGATTTCACCCACGTCGAGGACGTCGTCCGTGGGCTCGAACTCGCCGCCGAGCACCGACTCGAGGGAGTCTTCAATCTCGGGACCGGGGAATCGTACTCGTTCAACGAGGTAGTCGACCTGCTCAACGACGTTCTCGGGACCGACGTCGACCCGGTCTACGAACCCATCCCGCTGACCAACTACGTCCACGACACCTGCGCCGACAGTTCGACGTTCAGGGACGCGACCGGGTGGCACCCCGAAATCGATTTCGAAGAGGGCGTCGAGCGGGTCTGTCGGCCGTACCTCGAGGCTGACGAGCGCAACGAACGATAGGCCTGAACTCCGGAAAATCGCCGAAATACCCTCAGACGTCCCGATCGACGACGAATTCGGTAAACTCGAGCAACTGCTCTTTCGGCCCCGGTGCCAGCTCGACCGGCAGGTCCTCGATCGCCACCCGTGCCTGTTCCGAGAACTCGAGCGCTCGCTCGCGGGCGTACTCGATGCTCCCCGCGTCCTCCAGGATCGCGAGCGCCTCGGCGATTTCCTCGTCGGTATTGGCTTCCATTCCGAGGATCTCCTCGAGCCGCCCCGCTCGGTCGGCGCCGGCCGTTTCGATGGCGTGTAACACCAGTAGCGTCTTCTTTCCCTCGCGAATGTCGTTGCCGAACTCCTTGCCGAACTCGCCGGCCCGCCCCAGCGAGTGCTCGACGTCGAGGATGTCGTCGCCGATCTGGAACGCGATGGCCGTCAGTTCGGCGTACTGGGCCAGCCCTTCCTCGACGGTCGTCGACTGACCGGTGACGATCGCTGCCAGCCGAGCGACGATCCGGCTCAGACACCCGGTCTTGCAGGCGCACATCTCGAGGTACTGCTCGGTCGAGATGCGGACGCCGCGTTCGTTGTGCCAGCAGATGTCCATCCCCTGTCCGAGGTGGGTCCGGTTGAGTTCGTACAGCAGCATCTCGTAGGCTCGAAGCCGCGTTTCTGGGCCGAGATTGGCGGGATCGTGCGTCAGGATCTTCAGCGGGAGAAAGTACATCGCGTTGCCGGCGTTCAGGGCGACGTCCTCGCCGTGGACGTGGTGGAGCGCCGGTTCGCCGCGTCGAATCGACGCTCCGTCCTCGACGTCGTCGACGATGATCGTTCCGTTGTGGAGGATCTCGGGAATGCAGGCGTAGGGGAGGTACGCCTCGGGGTCCTCGCCGAGCGCCTCGACGAACACCAGAAACAGGACGGCTCGCCATCGTTTGCCGCCACGATCGAGGAGATCCCAGAGCGGATCGGCGAGCGCGCGCTGGATCCCCTCCGGATCGTACGCGAACGTCGGCTCACCGAAGAACGCCTCGAGGTTGTCGCCGTCGACCTCCCGTGGGAGTATCTCGGCGATGGCGTCGTCTATCACCGGCCGCCACTCGGCAAGCGCCTCTCGCATACGTCCCACGCTCGCCGGGCGGCGACAAAAAGCTTCAGTTTCTGATGAAATGACCGCCGTCCGGGCGGTGTACGCGGGGGAGGGGAGGTGGGAAGGGATGACCGTCGCTCGTACGAGTCCGGCGACTCGCACTCGCGCGACGACAGTCGCCGGGACGACGCCGACGCACCCCGCTACTCGAGTCCCTCGGCGTAGGCGACGTCGGCCTCGGTTGCCTCCGGGTGCCGACCATCGAGCGGAAGTTTCCACCCATCGAGGACCGACGGGTCGTTCTGCGCGTTCGTCAACGTAGTCCGGACCTCGAGCAGGTCGACGCCGTAGAAGTCGTTCGGGACGCCGTGGAGGTACTGGAGTGCGGTGGCGAACAGGCTTCGCATCCCGTCGTCGTCCTCGAAGTCGACGTGCTTGTAGACACCGGCGGCGACCTGTACCATGCCGTGGAGGAACTGGCTCTCGACCGTTCCGCGGCCGTAGTTGTACCACTCGTCCTCGAAACAGTCGTGGCTCGCGTGGTAGTCGCCGGCGTTGAACAGTCGGACGCCGTGAACCGTCGCCCGCCGGAGCGTTCCGTGCTCCCAGCGCTCGAGTTCGGGCCGCCAGCCCGTCGGCGCGCTCGATTCCGACGGCGGGTCCACGTCGGGGGCTCGTGTGTGTTCGTCCACAGGCGGATAGAGGAGGGGCAGGGTAAAACGTCTTGGCGCCTCCGCGCGAACCGCCGAGCCGTTCCCGGGGTCGTAGATTGGCCGGAGCGCTTATAGGATTCGATTGACGAATGGGAGTAATGATCTATCCGTCGCAACGGTGTGTGGCGTGTGGCGAACGGCTGTTCGCCCACGTCGACGGCGGGGTCGTGTGTCACAATTGCGGGGCCCGGTACGACCAGGACGAATCCGACGGACGGGGCGAGTCCTCCGACGGTCCTTCGTCCCCCGACTCCGGGGGGTCCCGAGGGGGCGAGACGGAACTCGTCGTTGAGGCCGTCTCGCACATCGACCCACCCGAACCGGCTGAGCGCGCCCACGAACGGGACGACGAACGTCGCCGCCCCGCGACGCCGATTCTCCTCGAGACGCCGTCGTCCTGAGTCGTTCCCGGGTTCCGCACGAGGCGGGGTGCCGCACTCGTCTTCTGCCGTACGTATCGTTCTGTTCGGCGATACATTGCTGTCGCCGCCGGCCGATTCCCGCGACGTACCGCCGTCACTGTCACCGTCGATCGTCTCTCCGCGGGTCGTGGTTCAACTCGTCGGCCTCGCCGCGAGCACTCGCCAGGTAGATCGCGCTGTTGACGAGGCCGATGTGGCTGAACGCCTGCGGGAAATTGCCGAGGAGCTCGCCGGTCTCGGGTTCGATTCGCTCCGACAGCAACCCGAGCGGCGAGGCGTGCTCGAGCACGGTGTGGAAGATGTCCTCGGCCGCGTCGACCCGGCCGGCTAGCACGAGCGCGTCGACGAGCCAGCAGGTGCAGAAGACGAACGTCCCGTGGACGTCGGGGACGGCCTCGCTCCCCTTCGTTCGGTAGACCAGCCCCTCGTCGGTCGCGAGCTCATCCAGGACGGTGTCGAGCGTCGACGTCACCCGGGGGTCGTCCGGCGGGAGGAACCCGTACAGCGGGATCAGGAGACAGGACGCGTCGAGTGCGGTGTCCGTATCGAAGTGCTGGACGAACGACCCCGCGCGCTCGCTGTAGCCGTGCTCGAGGATCGCCTCGCGGACTGCCTGGCGCTCCGATCGCCACCGCTCGAGGGGCGCCTCGACGTCGTGGTCCTCGGCGAGCGTGATCCCCCGCTCGAGGGCGACCCAGCAGAGGAGCTTCGAGTGTACGTAGTGACGCTGCTCGTCGCGATACTCCCAGATGCCGTGATCGGGCTCCGACCAGACGGAGCACACGTGATCGACCAGCGCTTCGATCGCTGCCCACTCGTCCTCGTCGAGGTCGCCGTCGCGGACGAGCGTCTCGTAAATCGCCTGCACGATGGCGCCGTAGATGTCGTGCTGGTTTTGCGTCGCGGCCGCGTTCCCGACTCGAATCGGCGTCGAATGGCGATACCCCGAGAGCTCCTCGAGTTCGTGCTCGGTGAGGTCCGTCTCGCCGTGGACGCCGTAGACGGGTTGCATCTCGCCCGGCGGCTCGGTGACGATGTCCCGGAACCACTCGAAGTAATCGCGGGCCTCCTCGTCTCGTCCCAGGTTGTGCAGGGCCTGTACCGTGAACTTCGCGTCGCGGATCCAGTTGTACCGGTAGTCCCAGTTGCGATCGGTGCCGTACTTCTCCGGGAGCGACGTCGTCGCCGCGGCGTAGATGCCGCCCGTCTCCTCGTTGATCAGGAGTTTGAGCACCAGTCCCGACCGGAGGACGTACTCGCCCCAGGGGGTACCGTCGACGAGCGGGGCCGCGTCGTCGATCAGCGAGTCCGTCCAGGATTGCCAGTAGTCGACGGTCGACTCGAGCGCGTTTCGACACGAGGCGGTCGACGCTGGTTCCTGTCTCTGTGCCTCTTTTCCTTCCCCTTCGCCGTCGCGCTCGCCTATCCCGTACCGGAGACAGAACCAGACCTCGTCGTCCGCGACCAGCGATCGCGTGCCGACGACGCGATCCTCGAGCGCGTTCGGTTCGAACTCGCCACAGACCTCGAGGACGAGGTCGTCCTGGCGCTCGATCCAGTCGGGGCTCGTACTCGAGTCGCCGGTCGCTACGTAGCCGGTCTCCGTCCGGGAGACGGTCGTCGGCGCCTGGCCGTACTCGAACCGCGGCTCGAACTCGAGTTCGACGGTGAGCGTCCCGTCCGTGCACCGGACGCGTCGGTAGATTGCACGCTGGTCTCGGTCGGCGTGCTTCTGATCGCCATCGTTTTCGTGATCGTCGTTACCCCAAACCGGCATGAAGTCCGTAACCTCGAGCGTCCCCGAGCGCGTCGAGAACGTGGTCTCGAGGACGTTCGTCCGGTCGCGGTAAGCCTGTTGGACCTCGTAGCTGTCCGTCGGCCTGACGGCGAAGTGACCGCCGCGTTCGTCGTCGAGCAGGCGGGCGAACACGCTCGGTCCCGCGGCGTGGGGAAAACAGCACCAGTCGATCGATCCGGATCGATCGACGAGGGCCATCCGGTCGTCGTTGCCGATGATTCCGTACTCGGTGAGTGGTGTATATCCCATGTTCATCTGGTCCCTGCACCGGTCGTTCGTCGAAGCCGTCGCATCTACCCGACCCGTTCCACGACGTCGTGGATAAACGTGGCTCCTGAAATGTCTGCCCGACCGTGCACGGCACGGGAACGGTTTCGACCGCCTTCCGTATGCGTCCCCGACTTATACGGTCACCCTCGTTGAAACCGCACTCATCTCGAGACGGTTTCCGTCTCCGGAGTGATCCACATGACGATCGGCTACCACGCCTCCCACGAGCAGTTCGCCCCGAGCGAGTTGCTCAAGTACGTGCAACGCGCCGAGGAGTACGGCTTCGAACACTGTCTGGCCTCGGACCACTTCCACCCCTGGAGCGAGCGACAGGGGGAGTCCGGGCACGTCTGGTCCTGGCTCGGCGCCGCCGCACAGGCGACGTCGATGACCTTCGGGACGGTCAACGCACCGGGTTACCGGTATCACCCCGCGGTGATCGCCCAGGCGGCGGCCACCCTCCGTGAACTTCACCCGGAACGCTTCTGGCTGACTGTCGGCAGCGGGCAGCTGCTCAACGAGGGTATCACCGGCGTCGACTGGCCGGTCAAGGACGAGCGCAACGCCCGCCTCGAGGAGTGTGCCGACGTAATGCGACGGCTCTGGAATGGCGAAGAAGTGACCCACCAGGGCCGGGTGACGGTCGAGGCGGCGAAACTCTACTCGCGTCCCGAGACGCCGCCGCCGCTCGTCGGCGCCGCCCTCTCGCCCGAGACCGCCGCGTGGCTCGCCGAGTGCGAGTGGACCGACGGCCTGCTCACGCTCGGGACACCCGACCACGACGCCGACGCCGAGCGCGTCCGGGCGTTCAAAGAGCGAGCGCCGGACAAACCCGTCTACCTCAAAGTCCAACTCGCCTACGACGAGACGGACGAGGCCGCTCTCGAGGGGGCGTACGACCAGTGGCGAACAAACTGTGTTCCGGGGCCGGTGACCCAGCAACTGCGGACGCCCGGCGACTTCGACGAACTGGCCGAGGGCGTCGACAGAGAGCAGGTCGAGGAGAACGTCCGCGTCTCGGCCGACCTCGACGAGCACGTCGCGTGGCTCGAGGCTGATTTCGACCTCGAGGTCGACCGGGTGTACCTGCACAATGTCACCACGAACCAGACGGCGTTCGTCGAGGACTTCGGGGAGCACGTGCTTCCGGCGCTCGAGGACGAGGGGTGAACGAAACCGTAGAGTATTCAAGGGCCACCTGCCTACTCGCTAGCGCGTGCGAGGGTAGCCAAGCGGCCAACGGCGGCGGACTCAAGATCCGCTCTCGTAGGAGTTCGTGGGTTCAATTCCCTCCCCTCGCATCGTAAGATGCGGAAGGTCCTGCGGCAGTGATCTTCCCTCGCAACAATCCTTCGGCTACGTCGTCACGGAGCTACGTCCATCGATTCGAGCCGAGTTCACTCCGGTCCAATCACGCGCCCTCCTCGAGCCGAGCGTACCGGTTTTCGAACCGATCCCGACAGGACGAACAGCAGAAGTGGTAGGCGTCCCCGCCGATCGTCGCCGATTCGCCCTCGCTGTCGACGGTATTCCCACACTCCGCACAGGTCAATGCGAACGCGGTTCCACCGAGCGACGGGCGCCACTCGACGTCGTCCATCAGCGTGACGCGATACTCGAGGTCGCCGTTTCCGAGCAACTCCTCGAGCCAGCGACGGACGTTCCGTCCCTCCGCGCGGGCGTAAAACCAGACGTTACCCTCGGCGGTCACGAAGAGGTGTTCGACCGCGTCGGCGTCGCCGATCCGCTCTCTGAGCGAATCGACGTCCGCGCTCCCAACGTCGACCTGGACGAAGACGGGAACGCCTCCCCTGATCGTCGACCGGTCCACGTCGATCGTGAACCGGTTGATGACGCCGGCCTCCTCGAGGCGGGCGACGCGGTCGGAGACAGCCGGTCCGGACAGTCCAACGGTCTCCGCGATGTCGCTGAACGGGCGGCGTGCGTTCTCCCCCAGGAGCGACAGGATCTCCACGTCGGTTTCGTCGAGCGTGTGCATACTCAGTCTAGCGATTCGTTCCCTAATAGCGCGTCGATAGGGTGCTATACTCGGGGTCCGTACGTGTCCGACCCTACGCGGGAATCCCCTCGTCTGTAGCCGGAGATAATTGCCTAAATACATTATCTATGCACATATTATTTTTGGTGACTTTCAGAAAATGACGACTGTACGTCTCTTTACTATTTTCGGGTGAGGCGGGGTTCGTATGGTTCCCAGACCAGTCGATAACAGATGACAGAGCGTCCCCCCAAAGGAGTAGACGAATCGCCATCCGTCGTGTCGCGCCGGCAGGTTCTCCAGGGAACGGCGGGTGCCGGTCTACTCGCACTCTTCCCGACGGCGAGTGGTAGTGCCAACGAGACGACTGAAGTCGTCGTCCGCGCCGAGGACGTGGACGTTCCACTCGTCGCATCCGATTCCGTCGTCGACGAACTCAAGGCGACGGCCGAGCAGAGCCAGGCCCCCATCGTCGAGTACGTCGACGAAACGGACGGCCTCGCGGTGAAAAGCCGCTTCTGGCTCGCGAACGCGCTCCTCCTCCAGGTCGACACCGGCGTCGTCGACCTCGAACAGGTGACCGCCCAGGAGGGCGTCTCGGAAGTCCACCCCAACTTCCGCTACGAAATTCCCGAACCGGACGTCGGGACCGCCAGTGAGGAGGCGGGCGACGTCACGTACGGCCTCGAGCAGATCGACGCGCCCGCGGCCTGGGACGCGTACGATTCGCGCGGCGAGGGCGCCCGGATCGCGGTGCTCGACACCGGCGTCGATCCGACGCATCCGGACATCGACCTCGAGCCCGAGCACTTCGCCGAGTTCGACGGCGACGGCGAGCAGGTCGACTCGGATCCGCACGACTCGCACTATCACGGTACCCACGTGAGCGGGACGGTCGCAGGTGGCGGCGATTCCGGCACCGCGATCGGTGTCGCCCCGGACGCGACATTGCTCGGCGGACTCGTCCTACCGGACGGGGGCGGGTCCTTCGCCCAGATCATCGGCGGTATGCAGTGGGCCGTCGAGGAAGACGCCGACGCGATCAACATGAGCCTCGGGATCGACGGCTACGTGGGCGAGATGATCGAACCGGTCCGGAACGCAGACCAGGCTGGTACGGTCGTCGTCTCTTCGTCGGGCAACAGCAGGGTCGGAACGTCCGGGTCGCCCGCCAACGTCTACGACGCCTTCGCCATCGGGGCCTCAAACGAGGACGAGGCCATCGCCGAGTTCTCGAGCGGCGAAACGATCTCGACGGCAGACGACTGGGGGCACCTCGCTCCGGACGACTGGCCCGAAAGCTACGTCGTTCCGGACGTGTCGGCGCCTGGCGTGGACGTGACCAGCGCGTTCCCGGTCGACCACTCGAACGGGCCGTACCACGCCATCTCCGGGACGTCGATGGCGTCGCCCCACGTCGCGGGCGTCGTCGGCCTCATCAGGTCGGCGGCTCTCGATGAAGCCACGCCGGAACGGGTGAAACGCGCCCTCGCCGCCACTGCCTGGAAACCCGAGGGCGAGTCGGACGACCCCGACATTCGGTATGGGCGCGGGATCGTCGACGCGTTCGCCGCCGTCGGTCGCGTCGCAGCCGACAGCGGCGTCACCGGGACCGTCACCGATTCCGACGGTGCCCCCATCGACGAAGCGACCGTCACGCTCGACGGGTTCCCGGTCGAGACGAACGCCGACGGCGAGTTCCAGGTCCGGGCGATCCCCGGCACGTACGAACTGACCGCCGACGCGTTCGGCTACACCGCCGACACCGTCACCGTCGAGGTCGACGACGGCTTCCAGTCGGTCGACTTCACGCTCGGCGACAGCCTCGCAATCGCCGTCGTCGACGGCCAGCCCGAGGGCCTCGAGGCCGGCGAGTCGTTCGACCTGACGGCGAACGTCGCCCACGTCGAGTCGGTCGCCGTCGAGCAGGTCGGAGACTACGTCGGCGAGGCCTGGCTCGAGGTCGACGGCGAGCAGGCTGCGTTCGGCGAACGCGTCGACTTCGAATCCGCCCGCTCGGACGAGATCACGATCACCGTCGAGACCGAATCCGACGGCGTCGGCAACCTCAAACTCGAGCACACCTTCTCAGGGCTCGGCGACTCCGTTACCGTCTCGACGGGGCCGACGTTCGTCTACGACGAGCCGGTTCCGATCGGCATCGTCGATGCCGGGAGCGGCTACGCGGCCGACCTCGAAGCGATCCTCGCCGAGGCGATGCACCCGCGATACCGGTTCGACCGGCTCGAGCCCGCGGAAGCCCTCGACGCCGCCGAGAGTCACGAACACGAAGGCTACGTCGTGCAGAATCTGGGCGACGACGCTGACCTCGTCGCCGACTTCGTCGATATGGCCTCGGCGCCCGAAATCGGTGCGGTGTACCTCGACCAGTTCGGCGAGGCGAGCGACGCCGTCTCACAGGTGTCCGATGCGACCGGCGACCCGCGCGAGACGAGCGAGGTCGCCGCCCAGGTGCCGTATCCGATCGCGTATCCGATCGAGTACGAACTTTCGGAAGCGCACCCCGTGTTCGAGGGAATCGCCGCCGACGGCGAGCGCCTGACCATCACCGAACCCGACCCCGTCTCGGTCGGTATCGGCGTGTACTACAGCGGCTTCCACAGCTACTTCGAGGGGTACAGCGGCGGCGTCGCTGGCTCGACGGTAGCCTCGACCGCCGTCGCGTCCACGGAGACGGGTGACGGCCTCGCGATCGACGACCTCTCTCGAGTCGTCCACGCGTCGTCGCTCGGCCTCGGGACGTTCGTCGACCGAGACGCCGTCACCGACGCTGGACAATCGCTCCTGGGCAATCTCGTTGCTCACGCCGCCACGACGCCGCCGATCGACGTCGTCACCGCGCCGGCCGAACGGGTGGCTCCCGGCGAGTCGGTTACCCTCGAGGTCGCTGTCGAGGATCTCGAGGAACTGGAAATTGGCGTCACCGGACTGCAGTTCCTCGACGAGAGCGATCTCTCGCTTTCAATCGATGGAGAGAGCGTCGCCTTCAACGACACGCTCGAGTATGACGCCTACGACGGGACGCTCGAGATAACGGTCGACACGTCCCAACGGATCGGCGAGTTCGCGATCAGCACCCGGTTCGTCACGCTCGGCGACCGGGATCAGGAAGTCGAGACGGCGGCGACGTTCCGGCCGACGACCGTCTACGAGTCGCCGCTGCGCGTCCCGGACCAGGTCGACGACCTGCAGGCGGCGGTGGACTTCGTGCGCGAGGGCGACACCGTCGAACTCGCCGACGGCGTCTACGAGGTCGACGCGCCGGACCGCGGCTTCCAGACCGGCCTGTACGTCGGTACGCCCGGGATCACGATCCGTGGGGTCGACGGTGCGACCCCCTCGATCGTCCACGAACGTGACCTGCCAGGACCGCGGATTATCCACATCGGCGCCGACGACGTCACCCTCGAGAACGTAGAGGCGAACGTAATCGACGGCGAGGTCGATTCGAAGAACGCCATCGGAACCGGCGTGCTTGCCGGTGATGGCACCAGCAATGTGACCATCAGGAACGTGACCGCGGCCGGGACGTTCGGCGTCCAGCTCCGCGAGACGACCGACGCACTCGTCGAGGACGTCACCGCGTTCGGGACGGTTGTCGGCGTCGGCACCGACTCCGGGTTCTTCGGCACCGTCGACGGCGCAACGATCCGGAACGTCACCGTGACCGACAGCCCCGACTACTCGTTCCAGGGCGGCGTGATCGTCAACGGCGCGACCCGTGTCACCGTCACCGACTGTCACCTCGAGCACGAGGACGGCGATCGGGCAAGCGTGGCGCTCTTCGGCCCCTTCGACGGCGGCGATGACTGCCGCATCGCGAACAACACGATCGTCGGCCCCGACGAGGAACCCTACTCGGACGACCGGAACAACGGCATCTACGTCGACGGCGTCGACGTCGTGGTCGAGGACAATCACGTCGTCGACTCCCACACGGGGATTCGCGTCGCGGAGTACGGATTCGGTATCGACCCACCAGCGGTCACCGTCGAACGGAACGCCATCGAAAACGCTGAAATCGGCTTCCGGCAGTTCGGCGACACGGCCCTGTTCGCGTTCAACGACGTCGAGGCCGCGACCGGTCTCGACCTCGGACCCGGCTACTTCGGCCTCGACGCCGACGCGGTTCTGGCGCGGTACAACGACCTCTCTGCCACCGACCTGCCGTTCCGCGGTGAGCCCGGCGACGGGTGGAACGCGCCCGAGGGTCCGTTCGACTGTCGCGAGAACTATCTCGGTGACCGAAGTTTCGGCGACACGCTCGTAGATGGCGACGTCGCGTACGATCCCTACCTGACCGTGCCGCCAGCAGACCTCGAGTCGGGTGCCGTGGATGCAGGAGCCCTCGCCGTCGACGCACTCGAACCGACGGAAATCGCGACAGACCTGTACCTCGATCCTGGCGGGTCGTACGCCATCGGCTTCCCGGGCCCGACCGATCAGACGATCTACGACGTGCTCGGTGTCGACGGGTACGGCGAGTTCGCCGGCGAGATCGAGATGTGGAACCACGACGCCGGCAACTGGAAGTCCATCACTGGCGACGGGAGCCTGCAGTACGCCGATACGCTCTACGCGTTCAGGGTTACGCCGGAGGAAGGCGTGCGCGCCGAGGTCCACTTCCAGCGAGCGGACGACCCGCCGGTCGGACCTGACGGGACGCCGCCGGGCCACCGCGATTCCAACGTCGAGAAAACCCGCCTCCAGGAGGGCTGGAATTTCGTCGCTGCGCCGACGTATGGCGACGAGGGAGACGTCTTTGAGATGGACGTCGTCGACTCGATCGACGACTCGCTGCACGCACCCGGCGGGCAGATCGGTGACGGCCAGAAGACAGCCTTCACCGGCTACCTGGTCGAGGCGACGGACGATCACTGGCTGGACGCCGGGATCACGGCGTACGACCCGACGATGACGGAACTCTACGAAGGGCTCGGTCTCGACCCGCAGATTCACGCGGATCCCGGCCCCTCGACTGATGCCGGTGGGATGGATCGGACGCTCGAGAGCGTCCTCGAGGCCCCCGGTGACGAGGAGACTACCGTCGAGCGGGTAGCCGCCTTCGTCACGGAACGGCTCGCGACTGTCGACTTGGACGCCGACCTGGACGACGTACTCGAGGAGTTCTCGACGACGGCGGAGGCGACGGCCGCCGAGGCCCCGTCGGCGCACGCCGACCTCGTGGCGGAAGCGACGGATCTCGCGGCCGAGCGGGCCGTCCAGACGCTGATCCAGGCCGAGTTCCACGACGAGGAGGGTGACGAAACGGACCCCGATCGAACCGTAGAGTCACACGCGGAGAAACGCGGGGGTTCGACGCTCTCGGGGATGCGACGGTCGGTCGCCACCGACGACTGAGGACCCGATTAACCGGGTCACTGCGGTGACTCCAATCGAACGAATCACCGCGGTGACCTCAGTCGAACCGCAGTCCACGGTAGCCTCCGTTGGTGCCGACACCGAGTCGCTCGTCGGTCCCGACGACGGCGCGGTTTTGTTGCTCCCTGTGCATTGGAGCGCGTTCACCCCACGTTCGCGCGGAAACGCGTCTGCTCGCTCGATATCTGGCCAGATCCGTTCGAGCCAATTGACGACGTTCTTTCGGTAACCTACTCGAACGATGCATTCCCTCTAGGACGACGAATCCAGTTCGTACGCTAACGTGTTTCTGCTATCGGCGTGGTGGGTCCGTCGCTCTTCGAGAACTGATTACGGGAGAAGTATTTGTATTCTATGACTTTCATCTATCACTCCAAATATTGATATAAGAATTCTCATCTGACTCGAGACTCGAGACAGCGAGACGTCAACTGGACAGAGGGAACGTTATCGACGAGCGGCGTGTCGCTGATTCGCTCCAGCCGGACAGGATAATCCGAGGAATACGACGATTGTCTGAACCGTCCGTGAACGGATTCTGACGGTAGATCTGGGCGAATGGTCCACGACGACCCGACACATCGTATCCCGTTCGCCGCATCCAGTATTCGAACCGTAACAGGATCAATGGGAGTGCGTCAGCGAGGGTTTTATCGTCCGAACGCCGGTCGGAGTGGTGTCCTCGGGATGTTCCTACTGTGCCGGATTCGAATCGAACTATCATCGTACAATCTATGAGGTCTATTTGACATTAAAGACCTCTCTCTCTCATTCGACTATGGCCGCCAGCATCGCCCCATATCGTCCGACGGTCGAGCGACCTCACTCGCGGGCGGTTCGAGCCAGCAACTGCTGTGCTTCGTCGCGGATCTCCGGGGTCCGCCTGTCGATCCCTTCGCCGGAGAGCACCTCGAGCGCCGTGGTTGTGAGCCAGCGGTGGGACTCCGCCCGGATGACGTTCAACAGGACGAAGAGTTCCGCCCGTCGGCTTTCGGGATCCCAGATCGATCGCTGCAGTCGCGGGTCGTTCGGCGCCGAACGCGCACGCGAGAGGTTCGCCCCGACGCCGGTGTGGAGCCAGTTGGAGTACCGTTCGTAGAATACCTGAACGGCGATTTCTTGCCAGTAGGCTTCGAGCGTCGCCACGTCGGTGGTGATCTCGGCGAGACGGTTGAGGTACGACAGGTAGTCCTCGCGATCCCGAGTTAGCCCGAGCGGGTGGACGACCCCGTCGACGGTCTCGGTCGGCACGAGTTCGACGGCGACCGGCGTCGACCCGTCGAATTCGACCTCCAGGACGAGCCCCCAGGAGGTGTTCTCCTCGTCGGCCATGCTGTCGAACAGGAAGTTACCGAGGCTGTAGAAGATCGCCCCGTCGCCGTACCGTTCCCAGCCCTGGGGGACGTGCGGGTGGTGGCCGACGACGAGATCGGCCCCGATGTCGACGAACTCCCGCAGGAGTCCCTGTAGCTGGGGAGCCGGGAACGGGACGTACTCCACGCCGCTGTGGGCGACGACGATCACGCTGTCGTACTCGCGATCGGCCGCACGGATGGCCTCTCGAGCGCGACGATCGGAGAACCACGCCGCTCCGTGGCCCCGCTCGTCGACGAGGTTGAACTCCTGTTCACAGACGTTGACGATCGCGACCGACGCGTCGGGCCCGACTGCGAGCGGCTCGTACGCTTCATCGGGCGTCGAGCCAACGCCCACGGTCGCGAGGCCGGCGTCGTGAAGTGCCTCGAGCGTCGTCACGACGCCCTCGGGTCCGTAGTCGCGGACGTGATTGTTCGCGAGCGTGCAGACGTCGAAACCGACGTCCGCCACTGTCTCGGCCGTCCCGTCCGGGTTCTCGACGCACGGCCCGCTCTTGTCGATCTGCGTCGCCTCATCTGAGACGATGGGAGCTTCGACGTTGAGGATCGAGACGTCGGCCGCGCCGATCCGTTCCCGAAGGGGCGACGACACCGTTCGATCGGCGGTCGGCCTGTCGGCACGGCTGAGCGCGCAGTCGCCGGCGACGACCATCGACCAGCGGTCACCGCCGCGTCGGTCGCGACCCGTTCCGAGGTCGACTACCGTGGCGAGGTCGTCGCTCACGACGGTCGAGTCTTCGGCACTCGAGTCCTTCGAGCAGTCGCTACTCGTGCCACTCGAGCCTTCGTCACTCATCGGTTTCCTCGCTTCCCTGGCCAGCGGTTTCGGGATCGATTCGGAACCGGCTCTCGAGCGATCGGACGTCCATCGGCCCACCGGTTTTTTCGGCTCGACCATATACCTTTGCTCGAGCGCGGGAAGTTCAGGCCTGGTCGGCGATCCAGTCGAAGACGGCGTCCCGTCGGTCCGTGGAGAACGCCTCGGACGACTCCCCGGTCCCGCTGCCGAGACGGGCTTCGTGGTAATCGAAGCTCAACAGGTCGTCCGGAGCGCGGACCTCGAGTGCCTCGGGCACCCCGTAGAGGTCGTAGACGGACCGGGCTTCGGAGACGCACCGAAGGACGTCCGCTTGTGGATGGGTCCAGTCGAGCGACGGGGCCACCTCGAGCGTCGGTCGGGGTGCGATCAGTCCGAGCACCTCGTGGAAGTCGAACGGGACGCGCTCGGGGTCGTCCCGAAACAGTCCGAGACGGGGTTGCAGCCCGTGCATGTGGGACAGTCGTCCGATCACCGCATTGGCTCGTTCGGCTTCGGAATCGCTCGTCCGGAACGGCGCGAACCCACCGACCGAGGCGACGCCGGCGATGCGCTCGTCGAGGGCTGCCGCGTACAGACCGACGGTGGCCCCGAGCGAGTATCCCAGGACGAAGATCCGGTCGTCGTCGATGCACTCGAGCGCCGAGAGCGTCTCGACGGCGGCCAGCGCGTCGTCGACCAGTTTGCCCATCTTCGACCAGTTCGGGTGACGCTCGTAGAAGTGCTCGCCCTCCTCGATCCGGGTGCCGAAGCCGAGCTGGTCGTACGCGTACAGCGCGAACCCGCGGTCGGTAGCTCCCTCGACCGGGACCTGCCCGCGTCCGCCCGCTCCGTACCCGGTGTTGTAGGCGTAGGGATGCAGCCAGACGATCGCGGGCAACTGTTCGTCCGGGCGGTCGCTATCGGTCGACTGCGGATAGTAGAGGTCGCCCTCGACGCGTTCGCCGTAGGTGCGCGACGGTGACAGCCACCGTTTCTCGACGCCATCCGGCGGGTCGGGTCGGTCGATGACGTCCGCAAGGTAGTCCGGTTTCCCGCCTCGACCCGCCTCCTCGAGCGAGGACGTCGGCGGGTCCGACGCGCGCGGCGGTCGCTCGCCGAGACTCCAGCGGAGTCGCTCTCGAAGAATGGGTTTTCGATCGACCCACGCCTCGACCGTCTCGGCTCGGTTACCGTCGACGTCTATCAGGGGGTCCTCGAGCCCCCGCTTGGGGAATTCGTCGACGTCGACGTCATCGGCCGCCGTCCGACACCACTCCTCGAACGAAAAGTCGTGGTAGAGCCGCGTCGGGTCGTCGTACTCGCCGAGCCAGAACGCGTCGTCGAAGAAGTCCAGGATTTGGTGAATGTCCCGCGTGGCCCTGGCGTGACGACCCTGGCGATACTGCAGGGCGAGTCGGTCGCCGGCGTCCAGGAGGTCGTAGACTGAGTTGGCAGATTGGTACACCTTCGCGACGGCCCACGCGCTCGTCGTCCGCTCGTTCAGCGCCGTGTGGAGCAGACAGGCGCGCGGCGCGACGAGCGAGACGAGGTGGTTGGCGTCGACGGGGAGGCGATTCTCCCGGCCCACGAAGAAGCGCCAGCGCGGGTGAAACCAGCTGCGCCGAAGGCGCGCGTGGACCGACATGTCGCCGGCGTAGCAGTCGTCTCTATCGAACCGCGCTGGAACGACGGCGCCACTCCCGGCGCTACAGGGGGCGACCGCGTCGATTCGCTCGTCGAACGCCGCGGCGATCAGCGACTGCTTGCCGTTTCGCGACGCGCCCGTGATCGCGATCCGATCGTCGTCGACCTCGGGTACCGTCTCGAGGTAGTCGACGACGCGGTGGGCGGCCCACGCTCGCCGGGCGAGCAACTGGAAGTCGTAGTCGGGATAGCACTCGCCGTAGTCCGCCGCGTCGTCCCGGGCGTCGGCCGCCGCGTAGACGACGGCCGCGTAGCCCCGCTGGAGGGCGAGCAGTGCCCACTTGCGGTGGTTCCACTGGGTCATGAACACCGGAAATGTCCCCGTCCCGTCCGGGACCATGAGTTCGAGGTCGAGCGTCAGGTTGTGGTCCGGACCGAATTCGAGTCGGACGTCGCGTATCGTCGCTCCCTCCACGGTCCGAGTGTCAAGTTCGCTCGCCCGAACGTTTCCCGGCGCGGGGGGCATCCGTCCGTAGAGCCAGTACTCGAGTTGCTCCCTGTATCGTTCTCGTAGCTGTTCCCACTCCCCGCTGGTTGTGACCTCGGCCTGGCGTTCCCCTCCGGGTCCGTACCGAACGAGGGGGTCGGGAAGCTCGGCAAGCGCCGGCAACCGCTCGAAGTCGGGCGGAAGTTCGCCCGTTCGTTCCTGCCACGCGAGCCAGCTGTCGTCCCGGTGAGAGAGGCGCGGGTCGGAGCCGTACTCGTCGGCCTCGGGTGCGAGCAGGGGGCGCAGCTCCTCGAGGTACGCCTGTCGGTGTTCGCGCTCCTCGGCCGACGACGGCGGTCCGTGGATTCGTTCGGGGTGTAGCGGGTAGTCGTCCTGGGGTGTGTCTGCGGGCATGGGTCGTCTGGGGTCGCTGGGTACTGGTCGGGCTCGAGACTAAAGTCATTGGGTCGATTCCATCTATTGCACCTATTGCATCTATCGAACCTATTGTATTGTCCTCGAGCCGCGTACCCGCTCGCCGAGCGCCTGCGTGTGCTGTAGGATCCGTTCCTCAGTGTTCGGGTCGAGTGGCCCCGAAAACGTCGACCGGCGGATCGCTCCCTCGCTCTCGTAGCCACCCTCGGCTCTCACTCTGGCCGTCGGCACGTACGTGAACTCGTCGTTCGCGTACCCGGCCACCCAGACCGGTCCCTCGAGGCGATCCTTCAGTTGAATCCCGTACTCGACGAGAACCTCGCCGCCGAGAGCCACCAGCGTGAGGTCGTCGCCGAAGCCGAACGCCTGTATCGGATACGGGTGTTCCGTTCGAATCGTGCCGGTCTCGTCGAGTTCGTCGAGGAGCGCCTCCGCGCGGACGCGCAGGTGTCGCACGTCGCCCTTACGAATCGCCTCGAGTTCGTCCCTGCTCGGCGGGTCCTCGAATTCGAGTTCACAGTCCTCGAAGCCGGTCCTGAGCGGTCCTCGAATCGGCCGTCTTCGGGATTCGATCGCCGCCCGGACGGTTGTGGCCATCGTGCGTCCGTGGTGTTTCGCCAGGTCAACGTCACCGCGTGGATACGGATTCTGGTCGCCGGCACAGCCCAAGAGGCAGAGCGCGGTGACTCCCGGGTATCGCTCCTCGAGGTATCGGCGGGCGAACCCGGCCCAGTCGCCACAGTACTTCGTGAACGAGAGGGTCGTCGTGTGACACGCGTAGCCGAACACGATGGCCGAGGGCGTTGCTCCGTCAGTCCGATCGATCCCTTCGTTGGGTTCGACGACGAGAACCGGAACTTCGTGATCGACCGGCGCGTCGGGGTTTTGCTCGTGGGCGATCCCGTCCTCGACCGGCAGTCGTCGATTCATCGCGAACCCACACCGGGCGTGGCTGTGACTGAGCCGAACCGGCGCTCGGTCCTCGAGTGCCTCGCCGATCACGGCGACCAGTTCGTCCTCGAGTCGTTCGCGATAGTCGGCCGCGTTCGATCGATACCGCTCGACGTCGTCGGCGTACATTCGCACCTTGAAATCCCGGAATTCCGGTCCGCAGTGGGTGTGCGTCGCCGCCAGCACGATGGAATCGGGATCGATACTGTATTTCGCCTCACAGCGCTGCGTGACGGCGTCCCGGATCACTCTCGGGACGAACAACACGTCGGCGGAGACGATGGCCGCGAGCGTTCCCGACTCGTCCTCGAGCGCGAGCGCCGTCGCCTCGAGGTCGTGTTCGACGCCCGTGGCAGGGTCGTCGCGCTTTGCGAAGCCCGCCATCCACATCGGTTGCTCGGGCGTAATGACGCGGGTGGCGGTACCGGCTTGCCACCCGTAACGGCTCGAAGACGTATCGCGTGCGTCCCGTGGCATCGAAGATCGGTTTTCGGTTCGTTCCGATCCCATATGGGTGTGGCGGCGTTTCGTGCTCGAAGCGCTGGAGGTGCTCGGAGCACTCGAAGCACCCGAAGCGTTCGGAGCACTCGAGAACCAGTCCTGGACCGTTAGTGAGCGGTCAGTTCAGGCGGCCAGACTCGAGCAACTGTTACTCCGACTGCGTGGAGGCACCCTGCTGCTCGAAGATCGACACGATCTCCTCGGCAAATTCGACGGCCCGCTCCGGCAGTCCGTACGTCTCCTCGGAGCGATCGATCGCCCGCATCTTTTCGACGAACTCTCGCCGATGGTCCAGGTCGACGATGGTCTCACGGACGTCGAAGGTCACCCTCCCCTCTTCGTCGGTCTCGAGCCACGCCTGGGTTCGTTGCTTCTCGTCGTAGGTGATCGTGTACGTCTCGTTGCCGATCACGTCCACGATGGTATCGAGGTCACCGATCTCGAGGTCCCCCTCGTCGGTCTCGAGGTAGACCGTTCCGCCCTCGACGCGCGTTTCGTAGCGTTTCATACGTTGGCGTAGCGTGGGTCACGCAAAAGTACGTTTGGGTCGCCAGGTCGTGTGACCGATCTTCTTCTGGATCTCTGGATCGGACGAACGGTCTCCCGACGTCCTGGTCAGCCGGTGACGTACCCGAGCAGTGCTTCCCAGAGGGTGGGAAGGCCGTCCCACTCGAGGAACGCCGGCGGCGCCCAGTGGGGCGCACAGTCGGTAGTGAACGCGAACGTCCGTCCGTCTCCGTACGAGCCGACGGCAACCAGGGGATCGTCGCCGACCGTCGCCCAGACATCTGCGTCGGCGTCGGCGACGACCCGGTTGTAGCCGAGGACGGCCGGCCACTCGTCGTCGAGGTCCGCTCCTGGAACCCCTTCGTTCGTCGGCCGAACGCCGGCCGGCGCCTCCACCCGGTCGTCGCCGGGACCGATCGAGACCGGCAGGACGTCGGCGAGCGCGGTGCGATTGTACCGCGCCTGGCCGTTGACGCCCGCGAAACTCATGTAGCCGCCGATCATCCCCAGTGCGCCGCCGTCTTCGACGTACGACGCCATGAGTTCACAGCGGTCGACGTCGGCTTCGCCCCGTCGGACCTGCGGCGTAAGCTGGAGGGTGTCCGCGCCGATGTCGCTCAGGATTACGAGGTCGTACGCCTCGAGTTCGGCTCGCGTGCGAGGGAACTCGCGGGTTGCGACGTGACAGGGCTGGTAAGTCACCGACGCGCCCGCGACCTCGAGGGCTGCGACGAGGTGATCCGGCGCTTCGTCGTAGGACGCCCCGGTGAGGACGTCCTGTCCCTTGATCTCGAAGGTGAGCAGCTGCCAGGACTCACCGGCGAGGAGTACGTTCGTCATGAGTCGCTCGACACGAGGGAGCGTCCGGGTATCAAGCCACCGGTCGTTGTTCACCTTGCGCTGACGTCAGTCGCCAGGAATCGACGTTGGCCCTCATCGAGTCGTTTTCGAGCGCCGAACACCCCACTTTCGTCCCTGCCCGGGGCGACGGCCGAATACTACGCCCCTGGCCGGGTCCACGACAATCTGATGGGCACCTGGGACAGCACGTCCACGAACGACCGATCCCACGTCGTGGGCACCTGAAACGGCTCGAGGAGGCTCGAATTGACCTCGAGTTCCCCATCGACGGAGACTGCGCCGATCAGGCAATGACGACGGTCGAATCGGGTTCACCAACGAGTAGGCGAAGTTGACGTTCCTGGCAGACGTGTACCGTATCGGGATGGTACTTTCGAAGATTGTCCGGCTCCTTGTTTTGAATAGCAAAACAATAGGGTGAGATTTGGTCACAAACTGTTACAAGCGTACGAGAGTCACGTTTTGTTTCCCTGTGACAGTCGTTCTCGGTATAATAGGCCTAAGAAGGCGGTAGTGACGTTCGTTCTCGAGCGTAAACAGCTGTTTATGTGTGGTGAACGGCATCCGGCTTTTTTCACGTTCGCTATTCGGTCGTGACGGCGTTTTCGACTACGGTCGCTCGAGGACAGTGCCAGTGGGGTCGACTCCGTCCACCACTTGTGGTGAACGAGTGTTCGATTTTGGGACCTCGAAACCACCCGTGTGTCGAGAGTGCCACGTCTCTCACCGCAACGTACATTACAACTTGCCACCATGAACCGTTAGTAACGATGCAGCTACGCGAATCGGATCTCCCGCAGGTGAGCCTGACGTGATCCCTCCTGGTCCCCGAACCCGACACGAACCGTGCGAATCGAACACCGTCGGCAGGCAGACAGCGGTGCCGACAACTGTCGCCCGCTACCAGTGGCGAACAATTCAGTGCAACAGGAACGATAACCGTCACCGCGACGCTCGCACGGCCGAACGAACTGGCGACGGCCTGGAGGTAACGAAATGACGGAGCGAGCCATCGGCTACGTCGGCCTCAACCACCACCATGCCGAGCCCTACCTGCAGACCCTCGACGCGCTTCAGGCGAAGGCGACCGTGACGTGTGCGTGCGAACCGAATCCGGCTTTCGATCCGTCCACCGTCGACTCCCTCGGCGACGTCCCGGTCTACGACTCCCTCGAGGCCCTGCTGGCGGCCGAGTCGGTCGACGCGGTCTTCCTCACGCTTCCGAATCGCGATACGCCCGACGCCATCGAACGGGCGCTCGACGACGGGGTCGACGTCTACACGGAGAAGCCGGCGGCCCGCCAGGTGGCCGACCTCGAGCCCGTACTCGAACGGGCCGGGAGCGCCGACGAAACCATCTGCGTGTCGTATCCGTGGCAATCTCACCCGATCGCTCGAGACCTCCGTCGGCTGGTCGAGGATGGCTTCTTCGGCGACGTCCGCGCGTTCGAGGCGCGCTACGTCGCCTCCCAGTTGTCGTTCCGGGACACCGACCACTTCATCTTCGACGAGGACGCGAGTCGCGGTGGCATCCTCCAGTGGCTCGGCATCCACTGGCTCCAGCTGATCGACTACCTCCTCGAGGAACCGATCGTACGCGTCAACGCGAACACGGCGTCGGGTACCGAGGGAGTCGCTGTCGAGGACGTCGCGACGCTCCAGCTCGAGACAGCCGGCGGGGCGATCGGCACGCTTCACTGCGGCTACCACCTCGGCGAGGGCGTCTACGACACCAGATTAGACCTGTACGGAAGCGACGGACGAGGAAGCTGGGACCCGATGGGACGAGAGTTCGGGTTCGACGGCGAGACGACGCTCGAACTCGACGACGCGAGCGGCGAGTGGGCGTGTACACCTCACCGGACGATCACCCACGAGTACGATCCGGCGCCGGGCTACGGCGGGTCGTGGGGCATGGACTTCGTCGAGGCGTTTTTCGAGGCCTGCGACGGAGAGCGCGACCCGCCGGTTACGCTCCAGGACGCCGCCTCGGTCCTTCGCATTCTCGACGCCGCCTACGAGTCCGCAGAAAGCGGCGAGTGGGTCGCCGTCGATACCGACGCTTCCGCGACGTAGCCGCCCTCGAGGCCACCGCCACGCTTATAGGACGGTCGCCGGAACTACGATCCGTTACACCATGAGCGACTACACGGTTGGAATCGTCGGAACCGGGCCACATCCCGAGGACTCGGATCACGACGGCTACTCCATGGGTCACCGTCACGCGCGGAGTTTTCGACGGGCAGACGGCTGTCGGGTGACCGCCTGCGCGGACATCGTGGCCGATCACGCAGCCGCCTTCGGGGACGAGTTCGGTCTCGACGACGACCAGGTCTTCACGGACGTCCAGGCGATGCTCGACGGGGCGGCCCCCGACGTCGTCAGTATCTGCACCCCGCCGTCGACGCACGGGGAGCTGGTCGAAACGTGTGCCCATCACGAGTCGGTGCAGGCAGTCCACTGCGAGAAGCCGATGGCCGAGACGGTCGGTGAGAGTCGGCGTCTCGTCGAGGTCTGTGAAGACGCTGACGTCCAGTTGACGATCAACCTCCAGAACCGGTGCAGCGACGCCGCTGGCGAGATTAAGCGAGTCATCGAGGACGGGGCGATCGGCGACCTCGAGCGCGTCGAGATCGGTCGCCAGGACTTGCTCCAGACGGGGCTCCACCACGTCGACCTCGCGAACTACGTCCTCGGTGACGAACCGGTGGCGTGGGTGCTCGGGCAGATCGACTACCCGGACGAGTACGTCTGGTACACGAACATGCCGTCCGAACGCCAGGGACTCGGCATGTGGGCGTACGAATCCGGCGTTCACGCACTCTGCTCGACGGGTGCGGGTGCCGAGGCCGTCGGTCCCCACACCAATCGCTTCATTGGGACCGACGGCGAGATCGAGTTCCAACTCGGCGACGAGTATCGCATCCGAACAGACGGCGAGTGGCGGACCGTCGAAGTCGGCGGCGACCCCGCCCAGGACGCGGCCATCGTGACGCTCCTCGAAGCCCTCGAGACCGGCGAGGAGCCGATCATCAGCGGCCGACGAGCGCTCGGGTCGACGGAGATCGTCTTCGGTATCTGGGAGTCGGCGCGTAAACGGGGTCGCGTCAGTCTCCCGCTGGAAATCGAGGACAATCCGCTGGCTGCGCTCATCGAGTCGGGGGAGTTGCCGCCGGACGAGTGAGCGGGTGAGTACGCGAGTGCGGGAGTATCCGTATGAGCGAGCCGAGCGACGAGCCGAACGAGCGATGGCATACGAGGGCGAATGACGCCCCTCGAGCGGCGACCGACTGCGTACCCTGCCGCTCCCCCTATCTCTTTGGTGGCGGGGTCACAGTACCCACACATGGAGTACCGACGACTGGGCTCGACCGGACTGACGGTGTCGCCGCTGTGTCTCGGCACCTGGCGGTTCGGTAAGGAGTCGAACGGAAGGCTCGAGACGGATCGCGAGACCGCACACGACCTGCTGGACGCAGCCTGGGAGCAGGGGATCAACTTCGTCGACACGGCCAACAGCTACGGCGGCGGGCGGAGCGAACGCTGGATCGGCGAGTGGCTCGCCGACCACGATCGGGAGGACTTCGTGATCGCGAGCAAAGTCTGGTGGCGAACGCACGGCGTGCCCGAGACGAGCCTCTCGCGGAAGTCGATCCGCTCGGAGATCCAGAACACGCTCGAACGACTCGACACGGACTACCTCGACGTCTACTACATCCACCGCTTCGACGACGGGACGCCCCTCCGAGAGACGCTGCGAACTCTCGACGACCTCGTCCGGGAGGGCACCGTTCGCTACCTCGGAGCATCCGCGGGCGCGGCCTGGAAACTGACGAAGGCACTGTGGGAAAGTGATCGCGAGGATCTCGAGCGATTCGAGATTACTCAACCGCGATTCAACGCCGCTTACCGGGACGAGGTCGCCGACTACCTCGACGTCTGTGCCGACCAGGGCCTGGCGGTCTGTCCGTACTCGCCACTCGAGGGTGGCTTCCTCACGGGGAAGTACGACCGCGACGGCAAGGTGCCCACCGGATCGCGGGGCGACCTGGACGGGTGGGACGACCGGTTCGACGAGCGGCAGTGGCGCGTCCTCGAGGCCGTCCGGTCGGTCGCGACCGAGACCGGGGCGACTCCCGCGCAGGTCGCCCTCCGGTGGTGTATGGATCGTGACCGATTCACCTGCGTTCCCATCGTCGGCGCCCGGACGGTCGACCAGCTCGAGGAGAACGCGGGGGCGGTTGATCTGTCGGTGACCGACGACCAGCTGAAGCGGATCACGGACGCCTACGCCGACGCGGAGGGAGCGCAATGACGATTCGCGTCGGCCTGTGTACGATCTCTGCCAAAGAGCGCCCCCTCGAGGAGGTACTCGAGCTGGCCAGCGACGCCGGTTACGACGGCGTCGAAATCTGGGGCCGCGATCACGTCGGCGACGGCTCCGAGGCGACCTGCGAGCGGATCGACGAGGCGGCGAGCGCTCGCGGCCTCGAGATCGCCTCGTACGGCTCGTACCTGCGCTGTGGCAGCGACGACTTCGCCGACGACCTCGAGCACGAACTCGCGGTGACCGACCGCCTCGACACGGACATTATCCGGGTCTGGGCCGGCAGCCAGGAGTACGGCGATCACGACGAGGACCACTGGGATCGGGTCGTCGCCGACCTCGAGCGACTGACCGAGCGCGCCGCCGACTACGACGTCGAGATCACCGTCGAGAAGCACAACAACACGGTCACGCACACCCGCGAAGGAGCCAGACGGCTGATCGAGGCGATCGACGACGAGCGCTGTCGCCTGAACTACCAGCCGGGCTTTTCGATTCCAGCACCCGAACTCGAGCGCGAGGCCCGGGAACTCGCGCCGCTCTCGAATCAGCTCCACCTCCAGACGACGCGTGAGCGAACCGAACGCGCTCGCGCCACGCTCGCGGAGGCGTACTACGACCTCGAGGCGATCCTCGAGCCGTTCCTCGAGGGCGGGTTCGCCGGATTCGCGAACGTGGAGTTCGTGACCGACGACCGTTCCTACCGGGAGGCGATCGAGGCCGACCTTGAGACCGTCCGATCCATCGTCTCGACGGGACGGTAACGTATTTCACCCTCCAGTGTTTCGTACCGGTCAACAAATATGTACGCACTCCGAGTAGCGCTGTTGAACGCCTCGTACAACGACGAGGCGACGGCGCGGAACTTCGATCGAGACGTACGAGCCGAGGTCCACTCGTTCGCGGTGGACGAAGGCGACCTCCCCGAGACCTACGACTACGATGCCGTGGTCGTCAGCGGGTCTGGCGCGTCGGTCTACGGCGACGAACCGTGGATTCCGCCACTGCTCGAGTGGGTGGACGAGGCGATCGATCGCGACCTTCCCGTGCTCGGCGTCTGTTTCGGCCACCAGTTGCTCGCACACGTCCTCGGCGGCCGAGTCGAACCGATGGGCGAGTACGAGATCGGCTACCGGGAGATCGAACGCGTCGGCGACTCGCAGTTGCTGTCGAGTCTCCCCGACCGGTTCCTGGCGTTCACCACCCACTCCGACGAGGTGACGAAACTCCCGCCTGGAGCCGAACTCACGGCCGAGAACGACTACTCGATACACGGCTTCCGCGCCGGCCACATCTTCGGCGTCCAGTTCCACCCCGAGTACGACCGCGCGACCGCCGAACGGATTACTCGCGAGAAGGACCTGCCCGAGGAACGAATCGCCGCGGTCCTCGACGGAATTACCGAAGAGAACGTCGTCACGGCGGCCGACGCCAAAGTGCTGTTCGACAACTTCCTCGAGTACGTCGAGGCGCTGTCGGCCGAGCGGCCGACGAACGAATCGCGAGCCTGATCGTTTTTCGAGTACTCTACTGGTTCAACCTAACCGCTCGAGTACTCCGCCGTTCCACCCGAACACCGCTCGAGCGCCGTAATGTTTCGACCGAACCTCACTCGCTCGCTCGTCGGAACACGCGACGACGTGCGAGTCAGGTGCGCTGACTGGGGGTCGGGAGGCGCTCGACGAAGGGCGGGATCACGAACGCGAGGGAAGAAAATCGGGACTACGAACGTGAGAAGAGAAAACCGAGACCGTGAACGCGTGGACAGAAAAACGGGAACCGCGACCGCCTACTCCCGCGACCACACCGACGTCAGCGGAATCCGAACGTCGTCGCCTTCCTCGATAATGTAGTTGTACCCGCCGTCCTCGAGCTGGTCTGGATCGACGAAATCACGGGTGAAGGTCTTCTCGCCGACGTCGACCGTCATCAGGTTTCCGCGCCCGTCCTCCAGGGCCTCAATCGGGTAGGAACCGTTCCCTCGGCCACGCTGATCGCGACCAAGGATCGGGTTCTCTGGATCGGGTTCGCCCCGCCAGGGGTCGCGCTGGTCGTTGTCGACGTAGACGAACCCGGTGTGGCGATCGAGGAGGCCCGTATCGGCGACAATTCGGATCGTGAGCTCGTTCTCGAGACTCATCTCCCGGGTGAAGTCCTCGACGGTGCCTCGGACGAACCCCTCGGCTTCCTGGATGAGCGGTGATTCGTCGAGGGGCTCGAGGTGCGTTCCGTCCTGGACGTAGGCGTACTCGGGCTCGCCGTCTTCGACCGAGTAGAGGCCGAAGAAGCCCTTGAACTCGAACGTGTCGTCGACGGTCAGCGTGTCGGTCTTCTCGAACGAACAGACGACGTAGTCGGTGCGCCCGTTCGTCAGCTCGACTCTGACGGCGTGGCCCGGCCCGCCCGAGACCGGAACTTCCTCGATCGACTCGACGACCCGGTCGCCGTCGTAGTGTTCGATCACGGAGGTGTACGTCGTCTGGAGGTCCGATCCGCGCCGGTTGAGGAAGGCGTACCTGAGACTGGACTCTGGCGCGGCGCCGCCGGAGCTGTTCGGTGGATACCCGTTGGCCAGTTCGACGTCGTCGAAGTCGCCGAACGACGTGAGTCGCAGGTGAACGCCGTCAGCGTCGTCGTCACGCAGATTGAAGTGATCCTCGACGTCCCAGTCGAGGACGACTCGGTCTGCGGGGTCGTCGTCACGCTCGACCTGGTCGAAGTAGTTGAGCCCGGAGCCCCGCGAGTCCGGCGACCGCGGACTGTTGTACGACGAATCTGCGTACGGAACGTTCTCGCCGGCAAGCGTTCCGCCGTCCTGGGCCTCGAGATCGAGGCCTTCGGTGGCGAGGTCGGCTTTCGTCGTGTGGAAGCTGTAGCGGTGGTCGTCGCCGCCAGCGACGCGGAAGAAGTCCACGGCGTAGGAGTGTTCTTCGTCAACGGTGATCGACGCGGTCGTTCGCCGGTACTCGTCGGCTTCCTCGTAGACGTGGGGTGCCTCGACGTCGATCAGGTTCACCCGCTCGTCGTCACCCTCGAAGTGTCGAGGCGTGCCGACCCAGTGGTGATCCTGGCCGCGCTCGTTGACCACGACCGTGTTGTGGCTGATCGTGTTGTCCGTGAAGAACTGCCGAGGCGGATAGGTGCCAGTAGCCTCCGGATAGCCGAGGTCTCGCGAGAGTTCCATCTGGTGGGCCGCGACGCCGATCTGTAGCGTGTCGCGGTGGGCGTGGGGGGTTCCACCACCGCCGATTCCGTTGCGGCCGTAGTACATCCAGAACGCGCGCTTCGCGTTCCCCAGTTCGGCCGCGTCCCGACGTTCGCGGGCTTCTTCGTCGAGCAACGTCAGGTAGTACAGCGCCATCTTGTAGCCCCCGGAGTCGTCGTTGTTGCCGACGCACTCGAAGCGCATCGTGTTGGTTCCCGCGGGCAACTCGAGCAGGTACGAGATGGTGTCTCGACCGCTGCCATCGGCCATGAAGTCGATGGTGTCGACGTACTCGCCGTTGACGGACAGGTCGTAGATGCCGTAGGTGCTGACGAACAGCGTCTCGAGCTCGAGTTCGTACTCGTCGGCGTCTGCGACGTCGAACTCGAACGTCCACCACTCGCCCGCCTGGCTGGCTTCGAACTGGATCGCCTCGTCGAAGCTGTCGTTGATCGGCGCGGAGGCCTCGGCGAACAGGTCGGACGTGTCGTAGGTCTCGCCGAAGGATTCGGTCGTGTAGTTCTCGCCGTCCCGGAGCGCGGCGAAACCGAAGCCGGCGAGGTTCTGACTCGGCAGGTCGAGGGGTCCCTCGGCGTCGACGATCGACTGGATCTCCTCGGCGAGTCCGTCGGGTTCGGCGTCGTAGATCGAGCCCCTGATTCCGGCCGTGGAGTAGCCGTTCGAGTAGTGCCACAGCTTGGCGAATCGGGAGTCGCCCGTCACCTCGTAGCCGTCCGAAATGCCACTCTGGCTCATCTCGTTGCCCGCCGGGTGGTGGGTGTCCCCGAGCGCGGGCGAGAACTCGTCCAGAAGGAGGAGATCCGAGTTGATCTTGAGTGCGCTCTGGAACTTCGGATGCTGGTAGAGATCGGCGCCGTCGAACCCGTCGTAGCCTTGCAGGTTCTGGGCGACCTGCAGGATAGAGGACATCCGGATCCGGTTGTAGCCGAGGGAGCCCTCGTGCCAGTACCCATCGCGGTCGCACTGGTCGACGATCGGGGCGAGCACGTTTCCACCCGTCGTGTACCAGTTCTCGGGTTCCTCGTTCCAGACATCACCGTCGAAGTACTCGTTGCCGGGCTGGAAGATCCACTCGATGGCCTCCCGCGTGTAGCCGTTCTCACGCGTGTCGTCGAGCACCCGGGCCGAAATCGCGAGTGCCGATAACTGACCCCGCCCCGGGGCGATCTGGGAGGCTTTCGCGGCCGGGAAGATCTCTTTGATGTAGTTCTCCTCGATGTTCTCTCGAATACGTGCAACCGAATCCTTGGCGGCCAGTCCGGGGTATTCGTCGGTCTTTCCGTCGAGGAAGCTCACGACGTCGTCCGCGACGGTAGGATCGTCGAGCGCGGGGAAGAACGCGTCGTAGGCGACCAGCAGCCGCCGGGCGAGGTTGCCCTCCCAGTGTGACCCGATGATGCGACCGGTCTGGCGGCCGCCGTGGCTGTTCCAGAAGCCGTGGGCGTTCTGCTGGTAGTCCGCGATCGTCATCTCGGGGTAGACGTCCGCGATGCGATCCATGAGTACCAGTCCGGCGACCGCATACTCCGATTCCTCGGTGAGCAGGTAAGCGTCGACCAGCGCGTCGAGAATCCGACGAACTCCGCCGGGGCGCCAGACGAACCAGTGGTTGTAATAGGCGACGAAGTTCCATCGGTTGCCCTCGCCCATCCCGAGGTCGTCGTTCTCGTCGACCCAGCCCCAGCCGTCGTCGACGCCCCAGCCGTCGCCCATCTCGGGGTGTTCCTCGTTGACCAGCAGCGAGTCGTCAGCGAGGTCGGGGTCGAACATTCCCCGGTCGTCGAGGCCGCTCTCGCGGTAGGCGCCGAAGTCGTTCGTCGGTACCGTCAGCTTTCCATCACCGTGGGGGTCGTCGACGTTCGTCTCTATCTTCCACAGGCGGTCGGTGCCGGGGTCGCTATCGCCGCCCAGGACGAGGCGTTCGTTCGACAATCCACCACCACGGGGAACCTGCTGGGACGTAACGAGGCTCCACAGGCTGTCGAGGTCGGGGCCGTACTTCTCGAGGTAGCTATCGGCCGACTCGACGGCGTTGTCGCGCTGACCCGCGGCCCAGTCGTAGCGCTCGATGTTCCGTCGGGCGTTCGCGCGCATCGTCTCGGTCCACATCGTCGGTCGCGTTTTGCGGTGATAGCGGTCGTCGTCTGCGGCCACGGTGGCGGTGCCCGTCGGGACCAATCCGGCGAGCAACCCGGCGCTGGTTGCCGCCAGTACCGATCGTCGCGAGAGATTCGGATTCGTCGGGGGGTTCCGAACCGCGCCCAGCTGATCGATTTCCCACTGGTGGTCGTCACCCGTTTCGGAAGGGTGCTCCTCACGCTCACGCTCACGTTGCTTGCGCTGTGACATCAAATAACACTCTAACTCGTAGGATATATAGATTTTCGTGGTTGAGATACATTTTCACAATAACACGAAACGATAGGTCTCTTCGGAGCGAGAACAGGTGGCTCGAGACGGAACGAGGATGCGCGTCCAACGGCTAGTCAGCGGGGCAGTTGCCGTCCACGAGCGGTGGATTTAGGACGCAGGCCGCGAATTGGGTGCGCATGAGCCTCGATTTACTCGTCGAGAACGCACGGATCGTCGACGGTACGGGTGCGCCCTGGTTTCGTGGCGCGGTCGGCGTCGTCGACGGTCGCATCGATCGAATCGTAACGGCTCCCGACCCCGGCCTCGACGCCGACACGCGGATCGACGCCGACGGGAGCGTCGTTTCCCCGGGCTTCATCGACGCCCACTCCCACTCCGACCTCGAGCTGTTCGCTGACCCCTCACTCGCGCCGAAGACCCGGCAGGGGATCACCACCGAAATCCTCGGCCAGGACGGGTTCTCGATGGCCCCGCTCTACCGCGAGGAGGGCATCGGCCCGTGGCAGGAGTACCTCAGCGGCCTCGCGGGGCGACTCGAGCGCGAGTGGACGTGGAACTCCCTCGGCGAGTACCTCGACGCGGTCGACGACGCGAACATCGCGCCGAACATCGCGACGCTGGTCGGCCACGGCACCGCCCGCTACGACGTGCTCGGCATGGACGATGTCCAGCCGACCGACGACGAACTCGAAGAGATGGCAGCGCTCGTCCGCGAGGGGCTCGAGGACGGGGCGATCGGCTTCTCGACGGGGCTCGTCTACACGCCGCAGGTGTACTCGGAGACCGAGGAAGTGTCCCGACTCGCGGCCGAACTCGCTCCCTACGGGCGGCCGTTCGTCGCCCACATCCGTAGCGAGGGTCGCTGGATCTGGGAGGCGCTCGACGAGTTCGTCGACATCGGCGCCGAGCACGACATTCCGCTCCAGGTTTCGCACTTCAAAGTCACCGGCAGCGAACAGCAGGGGAAGGCCGACCGCCTGCTCGCACAGGTCGAGATCGCCCGCGAGCGCGGCGTGGACGTCACCGCAGACCAGTACCCCTACACCGCGGGCAGTAGCATGCTGACGTCGCTGTTGCCGCCGTGGGTCCAGTCGGGCGACGCCGACGCCCTTCGCGAGACGCTCACAGATTCCGACCAGCGCGAGGAGATTCGTCGAGACATCGAGGAGTGGCGAATCGACGGCTGGGAGAACGTCGGCGGCAAGACCGGCTGGGACCGCATCGAGGTGACGAATCTCACCTCCGAGGCGTTCGGCGACGCGAGCGGCCGAGACATCGCATCCATCGCGACCGAACGCGACAGCACACCGATTGACGTCCTCTGTGACGTTCTGCTCGCGGAGGACTTCGAGGCGTCGATGATCGCCCACGGGTTGATCGAAGAGGACGTCCGGACGATCATGCAGAGCGAGCGCGTCATGGTCGGCACCGACGGCCTGTTCGGGGCCCGTCCCCACCCCCGCGTCTACGGCTCGTTCCCTCGCATCCTGGCGAAGTACGTCCGCCAGGAGAACCTCCTGTCGCTCGAGGAGGCCGTCCGGTCGATGACGTCGCTCCCCGCTCGAGCGATGGGACTCGATTCGAAGGGCGTGCTTCGTCCGGGCCTCGACGCGGATCTGGTCGTCTTCGATCCGGCGGTGGTCGACGACCGCGCGACGTTCGACGATCCGGAGCAGTACCCGCTCGGGATCGAGCACGTCGTGGTCGACGGGACGCCGATCGTTCGCGACAGCGAGGACACCGGCGCTCGGCCTGGCGGCGCAATTCGGGCCTGACGACCGCTCGAGCGATCCGACCCCGCTCGGGACGATTCCGACTCCACTCGACCGGTCGATTACTGGCGGGATCGAAAGAACGTTGGTGTCTCGCGGGAATGCTCGAGTGACAATGCGAACGGTACGATTCAGCGACCAGACTGGCTACGCACGACGCGGTGAGTGGACTGACGACGGCATCGTCGCCGACGGCAAGACGTACGATCCCGACGAGGTGGACGTCCTCCCACCGTCGGAACCGACGAAGATTATCTGCCAGGCCGGCGGCTACATGGACCACCGCCGGGAGTCGGGCTTCGACGACCGACCGGAGCGTCCGGAACTCTTCCTGAAGACGCCCAACTGCGTCGTCGCCCACGGCGATGCCATCGAACTGCCACCCGGGCGCGAGAGCGTCGAGTTCGAGGCCGAGTTCGGCGTCGTCATCGCCGAGCAGTGTCGCGACGTCTCGGTCGACGACGCGATGGACGTCGTCGAGGGCTTCACCTGCCTCAACGACATCTCGAACCGGGACGACCAGGCCGAGGAGCGCAACTGGGTGCGCGGGAAGGCCTTCGACGCCTCGCTCCCGATGGGGCCCGTGGTGGCCACACCGGACGAAGTGCCCGACGATGCCACCCTCGAGTTGCGCCTGAACGGCGAGACGAAACAGGAGAGCACCCGCGAACACCTGATCTTCACGGTGCCGGAATTAGTCTCGGACGTCTCGGAACTCATCACCCTCGAGCCGGGCGACGTCATCGCGACCGGGACGCCCTTCGGGCCGGACGAGCTAAGCGAGGGCGACGTCGTCGAGGTCGAGTTCGAAGGCGTCGGCGTCCTCGAGAACCGGGTGATCGCCCGATGACGCTCGAGGGGGACACGATCTACGACGACCTCGGCGTCCCGCCGGTCGTCAACGCGACCGGCACCAAGACGCGGATCGGCGGCACGCTCATCCGGGAGGAATCCCTCGAGGCCATGAATCGCGCGGCGGAGGCGTTCGTCCGCCTCTCGGACCTGCAGGCAGCGGCCTCCGAGCGCATCGCCGAGGCGACCGGGGCCGACGCCGGCTACGTCACCAACGGCGCGAGTTCCGCGCTCACGCTGGCGGCGGCCGCGTGCATCGCCGGTGACGACCTCGAGGTCATGGCGCAGTTGCCCGAAACCGAGGACGTGGCGAGCGAGATCGTGATGCCTCGAACCCACCGAAACGGCTACGATCACGCCCTACGCGTCGCCGGCGCCGAGATCGTCGACGTCGGGGCGAACGACTACACCCTCGGGACCGGGTCCGAGAACACCGAGCCGTGGGAGATCGAGGCGGCGATCACCGACGAGACCGTCGCGGTGGCCTACATGGAGAAACCCTACACGCGACCGCCGCTCGATACGGTCGTCGAGATCGCCCACGACCACGACGTCCCGGTCATCGTCGACGCGGCGGCCGAGTTGCCGCCGACCGAGAACCTCTCGAAATTCGTCGAGCAGGGTGCCGACCTCGTCGCCTTCAGCGGCGGGAAGGCGATCCGCGGGCCGCAGTCGTCGGGCATCCTCGCCGGACGCGAGGACCTGATCAAATCGGTTGCCCGCCAGCACCTCGACATGCACGCCTCAGAACCCGTGTACGACCCGCCCGAGAGCCTCGTCGACGTCGACGACCTCCCCGGCGTCCCTCGGCAGGGAATCGGCCGATCGATGAAGGTCGGCAAGGAGGAACTGGCCGGACTGATCGCCGCGCTCGACGCGTTCATCGAGCAGGACGACCAGGCGGTACTCGAGGAGTGGCACGACCGCGCCGAGCGAATCGCCGGCCAACTCGAGGGAATCGACTGTCTCGACGCCGACCTCGCCAACGCCGGGAAGACCGACGCGGTCACGAGCGTCGTCGTGACCGTGGACGAGGAGCGGTCGCCGGTCGACACCGTGTCACTGGTCGGGGGGCTTCGGGCGGAGAACCCACGAATATTCGTCGGCGCCGACGACGTCCACCAGTCCCAGTTCACGATCAACCCGCGGTGTCTCCCAGATGACCAGGCCGAGTACGTCGTCGAGCGGATTGCTGCTCACGTCGGTTCCGGGGCCGAGTAGGGCCGCCTTGAGACGTCACCGATGGACGACGACGTCGAGCCGGCAACAGACCAAACACCTATTCTCTTGGGCGAGAATCTCACTCTATGCGGATACTGTACGTCGACGTCGATTCGCTGCGACCCGACCACCTCGGGTGTTACGGCTACCACCGAGAGACGTCACCGAACATCGACGAGATCGCCGCGGACGGGCGCCGGTTCACGAACGTCTACGCGTCCGACGCGCCGTGTCTCCCCTCGAGAACGGCGTTCTACACCGGCCGATTTGGCATCCACACCGGCGTGATCAATCACGGCGGGCAGAACGCCGACCCGCGCCGGCACGGTCCCGCGCGCGGCGAACGCTACCCGCGACGCTTCAGAACGCTCGCCTCGATTCTCGGCGAACAGGGGCTGGACACGGCGATGATCAGCCCGTTTCCCGCCCGTCACGACGCCTGGCAGGTCGTCGAGGGGTTCGACGAACTCTACGACACCGGCGGCAACGGGTCGGAGCGGGCCGACGAGGTCTACCCCTACGCCCGCGACTGGCTCGCCGAGCACGCTGCCGAGGACGACTGGTACCTCCACGTCAACTTCTGGGACCCCCACACCGAGTACACGACGCCGCTCGAGTACGGCCACCCGTTCGCGGACGAACCCGCTCCGGACTGGCCGACCGAGGACGTGATCGAGCGACACTACCAGGGGACCGGCGCCCAGAGCGCACAGGACCTGTGTAGCTGGGGCGACAAGCGAGACGCGCCCAGGATGCCCCCCGACGTCGCCTCGCGCGAAGACTTCGAGACCATGGTCGACGGCTACGATGTGGGCGTCCACTACATGGACAACCACGTCGGGAAGCTGTTCGATCTCCTGCGCGAGGCCGGTGTCTTCGAGGAGACGCTCGTCGTCGTGAGCGCCGACCACGGCGAGAACCTGGGGGAACTCAACGTCTACGGCGACCACCAGACGGCCGACGAGAAGACGTGCAACGTCCCGCTGATCGTTCGCGGCCCTGGGATCGAACCGGGCGTCGACAACGCGTTTCGGTACCAGCTCGATTTTCCGCCGACGCTCGTCGACCTCGTCGGCGGGGACGTCCCCGACGGCTGGGACGGGCGGTCGTTCGCCGAATCGGTCACCGGTGACGAAATGGACGACGGAAGCGGTCGCGAGCGCCTCGTGCTCAGCCAGGGCACCTGGACCTGCCAGCGGGCCGTTCGCTGGGACGACTGGCTGCTGGTCAAGACCTACCACGACGCGTTCAAGAGCGACCTCGAGGACCTCATGCTGTTCGACCTGGCCCACGACCCGCACGAGACGACGAACCTCGCCGACGAGCACCCCGACGTCGTCCGCGATGGGCTGAGCATGCTCCAGCAGTGGGTCGACGACCGCCTGCTCGAGGCCGCTCGCGGCGAGCGGGGCGGCAACCCCGGCGCCGAAAACGCCGTCACCGATCCACTGTGGCAGGTCCTCCGCGGCAAGGGGCCGTACTACACCTGGGGCGCGCTCGAGGACTACGCCGAGCACCTTCGACGGACAGGCCGAAGCGAGCACGCGACGGCGCTGCTCGAGCGTCACGGCTGACCGTTCACAGGCGTATTAGGGATCGCTTCCAGTGGCTCTCGGCTGCTTTTCAGCCAGTGTGAATTTCAGATGAGACGGCACTCGAGCGTCGAGACGTAACTCGAGCCTCTCGCGGCACCCGAATCAGGGAGACACGAGGTCCGATGCGAGAGCCGACGTGAGGTCGCCGCCATACTCGGACACCTCGAACGCCTCGGCGTACTCAACCTGCCGGCCGCGTTCGGGTCCGTGCTGTTCGATCAGGTCGTCGCGGAACCGATCGGCCGTCGCGCGCATCTCCGCGAGTCCCGGGATCGGATCCGTCTCGAGCCACTCGCGGCGATCGTCGGGGTCGTCGGGAACGGCCTCGAGTTCGCCTTTGTTGTACGGCAACCACTCGTACATCTGGGACTCGTGGCAGTCGAGTGCGTCGTACTTGCACTCGACGTGTTCGGGATCGATCGGCACGATGACGTCCGGCGTGAACGGGTACGGCCGCTCGAACGTGTCGAGCAGGTACGCGAACACGGGGTTGTCCTCGAGCGCCGGCGTCTCCGGACAGACGTTCGGGACGGTGACCATGTACGCCGCGTCTCGAACCAGTTGCGAGGTGTACCGGTGATCCGGGTGATAGTCGTTCGTCCGGTGGGTCAACACGAGGTCGGGGTCGTACTCGCGGATCAGCTCGATGACCGTCTCGCGGTTCTCGAGGGTCGGCTCGAGCCGGCCGTCCGGATTCTCGAGGACGCGATACTCGATACCGATGGTGTCGGCGGCCGCTGCAGCCTCTTGCCGACGGCGCTCGACGAGTTCGGCTCCGCTCTGTTCGTGGTGGCCGCCGCGGCCGTCAGTCATCGAGACGAACCGGACGTCGTGTCCGGCGTCCGTCCACGAACACGCCAGCCCGCCGGCGCGAATGTCGGGGTCGTCGGGGTGGGCGCCGATCACCAGCAGTCGTCTGGACATGGCTACAGTACGACCGGTGGATGACGAAAACGTTGCGGTCGCTCGAGGGGGAGGTCGTGGTTGGAGCCGAGAGCGGTCGCGATCCTGGACGACGAACAAGTCCCGCTACGCGAGCGCGTCGCCGATCCACTCGAGGTGCGTCTCCGTCAGCAAGGAGTGGTGGTAGATCGAAAGCCGGCCGTCGGTCACCGACCGGATTCCCTCCACGAGGGCGGCCACCTGATCGGACCCGTCGACGACGGCCGGAGAGAGCGTGATGCCGGCGTCGATCGGGCAGTCCACGACGCGCTCGAGCGCCGCGATTCGCTCGCGAGCCGTCTCGGCCTCGGCGACGTAACACAGCGCCGTCACCCGGTCGATGTGGGACTCGAGGAGCTCCAGGTCGACGCCCGCCGCGGGGAGCGCCGCTGGCGCCTGACCGTAGGCCTCCATCGCGTAGTAGTTGAGCGGCGTCGATCCGGACGCCGTGGCGAGTCGCTCGATCAATGCTTCGATTACAGTCGCGCGGAACTCGAGTAGGTCGTCCACGAGTGGTTCCCGCTCGCGAAGGTCGTCGATCGGCGGCAACGAGGCGTTTGGATCGGCGAGCGAGGGGCGAATGAGCTCCTGGACGCGCTCTCGTGCTCGCTCGAGGTCGACCCGGTGCGACGCGGCGGCTGACCGACAGCCGTCGCAGAAACACTGCGAGAGGAGTACCGATTCGGCGCCGCTCGTCACCGTCTGGCGTTTGTCGTGGCCGTACTGCGATCCGTGGTCGTGAAACGCGCTCGGGAAGCCGATCGACTCGAGCTGGACCTCGTCGACGCCACGGTCGCGGATCGACTCGACAACCGCCGCGAAGTAGTCCTGTACCGCGGGGTGAGACGGGCACAGCGAGTGGTCGTGAGCGTCGCCGAACGCGCTCTCGAACCGGTAGTCCGGGTTCGTCGATCCCAGTCGCGTGTTGTGGAGACAGACCGTCCACGCGTTGACGGCCATCCCGTGATCGTGTGCGCCGTCGGCGACTTCCGCGAGCGGATCGTCCCACGAGCCGACGCGGTTGACCGACGGTTCGATTGGCAGGTCGTCGAACCGTTCACCAGGCTCGAAGTAACAGCCGCCGCCGTAGGCGCGAAACAGGTCGTCGGGAAAACGGGGCTGCATCGACCGAACGGAGTGGTAGTGGCTGGCGACGTTCATCGCCTCGATACCGTGGTCGGCCAGGCGTTCACAGGCCGCCTCGAGTCCCTCGCGCTCGAGCGTCCAGGGATAGGTCCACAGAGCTGGCATGTCGGGATAGTCGAAGGGGGCCGGCATAAAGGTAGTCGCCCCGGCCGTCGATGAGACGGAGACCCTCGGACCCCAGGGTCGTACGGGGTCGCGGTATCTTTATGCCGACACAGAAATGAGAGGGATAACTATGAGCGACCTTGCCATCGACGGCGGAGCGAAAGCAGCCGAAGCACTCTCGATTCCGGAGTGGCCACAGCCGACGGATACGTCTCGAGCGTATCTCCTCGAGGCGTTCGAGAGCGGCAACTGGTGTCGCGGACCGTGGATCGAACGTCTCGAGGACGAATTTGCCGCGTACCACGACGCCGAACACGCGATCGCCGTCAGTAACGGGACCGTCGCGATCGAACTGGCGCTCCGAGCCGTCGGCGTCGAGCCCGGCGACGAGGTGATCGTCCCCTCCTACTCCTTTATCGCGAGTGCGAGCGTCGTTCCCGCCGTGGGGGCGATTCCGCGATTCGCCGATACCGACCCGGAGACGTTCAATATCGACCCCGATTCGGTACGCGAGCAGATCACCGACGACACGGTCGGGATCATCGGCGTCCACTTCGCGGGGTATCCGATGGACATGGACGAACTGCTGCCGATCGTCGAGGAACACGACCTCTTCCTGATCGAGGACGCGGCCCACGCGCAGGGATCGGAGTGGCGCGGCCAGAAGGTCGGCACCTTCGGGGAGTTCGGGACGTTCTCGTTTCAGGAAACGAAGTCACTTCCCAGCGGCGAAGGCGGCATCGTCGTCACCGATAACGACGTGCTCGCGGAACGAGCCCGAGTCATGCAGAACATCGGCCGTTCGCAAGGTGAGACGGGATATCGTCACTACAAACTCGCCTCGAACTCCCGGATGTCCGCGTTCCAGGCCGCCGTCGCGATCGGCCAGCTCGAGAAACTGCCCGAGGAGAACGAACGCCGCGAGGCGAACGAGAGACTCCTCCTCGCCGAACTCGAAGAGATCGACGGGATACACACCAAACCGCGAGACGATCGCATCACCGCTCGCGGCTACTGTCTCGAGAACGTTCGCTACGACGCCGAGGCGTTCGGTGGGCTCAGCCGCGACCGATTCATCGAGGCCGTGCGCGCCGAGGGCGTGCCGGTCTACGACGGCTACGAAGTACCGATCTACAAGCAGCCGGCGTTCTTCCGCGATCAGGTTCGGCGGCTTCTCCCACCCGGAACGGACGTCCCGGACTACTGGAACCTGCACCTTCCCGGTGCGGAGCGACTGTGCAGGGAGAACGTCGCCTACAGCCACCCGGTGTTGCTCGCCGAGGAGGAGGGCATTCGAACGATTCCCGCTGCGATCCGAAAGGTGAAAGACCACGCCGACGAACTCCGTGAGCGGTAAAGTGGTCGACAGCGACGACGATCCATCGGTGCTCGAGCGGACGGCAACGGGTGGCGTGCCGGCGTCGTAACCGCTATCATCACGCCCGAATCGTCGCTCTGGTTCGTGGAGTTCGCCGCTAGGAGGACGGACGTTAGCTCCCGGTCGGTAGGGGTTGTAATCCGTTCGAGAAAGTCAGGGCCGGTCGAGAACGCCCCGACCATCTCGCTCGGCGACCTCGACCAGCCACTCGAGTGACGATTCGTACGCCGACGCGGTCTCGGGGTAGATCGTCCGATCGTTCTCGCGCAGCCTCGAGAGCGTCTCGATCGCCGATCGGTAGTCCGCCTCGGCTTGGGCGGGCGGTCGATCGCTGAGCGAACGGTTCACGTGCGCGAGCAGCGTTCCGGACGGGCGCTTCCACCACGTCGGCAGAATTAGTCCACCCAGTTCGCGGTACACATCGAACCCCTCCGGAACGAACGGGCCGAGTGCGTGCCGGGTCACCGATCGCGAGTACGCATCTCGGTCCTCGACGGTCGTCGAGTTCCAGAGTCGATCCGCGAAGATCGGTATCGCCGACGGGAGTGCCCGTTCGAAGTACGCCCGCTCCGTCTCGTCGGACGGTTCCCACGCGAGCAGTCCCCCGCCACGAACCTGCGACGCACGTTCGTCCGGCACCGTCGGCCGACGCGTGGGCGCCCACCCGAGCATGTAGTCCTCCGTGATCCAGCCACGGACGTAGGCCGCGTGGACGTAGGAGTTGATCACGTCGAACCCCTCCTCAAGGAATCGCTTCAGGCTGCACCCCTCGACTGGACCCCGGTCGGGCGCCGCGACGCGCCAGAAGTGGATCAGCAGGTCTCGGGGGAGATCGGGCGATTCCGAGATGTCGATCTGGTCGTTCCAGACGATCGTCCGGCGGTCGTGGCCGGCGAGGAAGTCGTGGAGGTGGCGAACGAACGCATAGAAGTGCTCGGTGGCCGTCTCGGAACCGTCCGCGGCCATCTTCGCCTGGCAGTCGACGCACTCGTCCCAGGAGTATCCCTGCATCTCCCACTCGTCGCCGCCGACGTGGACGTACTCGAAGGGGAACTGCTCGATCACCTCCTCGAGCAGCGTCTCGACGAACTCGACGGTCTCTTCGGAGCCGATACAGATCGTCCGGTCGGCGGGCTCGCCGTCTTCGACGGTACACCGGAGTTCGGGGTACCGCTCGAGGAGGTGACTGGCGTGAGCCGGAACGTCGATCTCGGGAACGACGTCGATCCCGCGGTCGCCCGCGTAGGTGACGAGTTCGTCGACGTCCTCCGGCGAGTACGCGGGACGGGGCGTGCCGTCCGCGTCCTGGTTCAGTCTGGGGTAGGCCGCGGATTCGAGGGCGTACCCCTCGTCGTCGAGCAGGTGGAGGTGGAGTCGATTGTACTTCGCCCGGGCGGCCTGGTCGATCCGTCGTTTCACCTGCTCGACCGGGAGAAAGCCGCGGGCCGGGTCGAGCATGAACTCACGCCAGGACGACTCCGGCCAGTCGTGGATTTCGCAGGCGGGCAGGGTCCACTGCTCGTGTCCGTCGCCCTCACCGACTCGTGAAATTCCGGTCACGAACGTCTGGCAGCCGTGTCGGAGGCCGTCGGCGGTCGCGGCTCGAATCGTTACCCTCTCTGCGTCGGCGTCCGCTTCGAGGACGTACCCCTCCGGGTCGTCGAACGCGTCGGCAGGCGCGTCCTCGAGTCGCAGTTCGACGTCCGCGTCGTCAGTGCCTCGCCGTACCGGGGCGTTCGTCTCCCGCTCGAGGAGCGTTTCGAACAGGGAAACGACGGCTGGGGGGACGTCCGTCCCCGTGGCGAGCGCAAACGGCGGCTCGAATCGGACGGTTCCGCTCGTCGCCTCGACGCGACGCGGTCGAGGAACGACGCGTAGCTCGGTCGCTGTCATGTGGTATCGGCTCCGATGGAGGCGAGGGCCTTAATCGTTTGTACCGCTGATCGCCGCGCAATCGCTCGGCTAAACACGATGGCCGGTACGCGATCGCTCGAGCCCCGTCGCTTCGCTTTCTTGGTGGCGCCGGTGACGAACCCATACCGTGCCAGTATTTATAATTGCTCGAGAATACCCTACACCAGATGGCGATCCAATCAGCCCTGTTCAGCAAGGTTCTGCGCGACCGGAGCCTCGAGAAGGCCGTCGATCTGACGGCCGAAATCGGCTACGACGGGTTCGAACCGATGTGCCGGGGCCCCCACCTCGACGTCGACCGGACGACCGACGAGGTTGCTGCCCTCCGGGAACGTCTCGACGATCACGACCTCGACGTCCCGTGTCTCGCGACCTACACGGGTGCGTACGTCGGCAAGTCCCGATCCGAGTGTGAGGCTCAGCTCGAGGAACTCGAGCGATTCCTCGAGTTCGCGACGCTGCTCGAGTGCGACTTCGTCCGGCACAATCCCGGCGGGCCGGCCCCGTGGAAGGCGACCGACGAGGACGTCGAGACGGCCGCGACGTGGTACCAGCGGGCCGCTGATCGGGCCGCGACGTACGACGTCGCCCTCTTGATCGAAATCCACGCCCGCTGGCTCTCTGAAACGGTCTCGGGTACGGAGCAACTGCTGTCGGCCATCGACCGGGACAACGTGGGCGTCATCCACGACGCCGGAAACATGTTCCTCGTCGGTGAGGCGTACGATGCCGACTCCGTCGACCGACTGGGCGACGACCTGCGCCACGTCCACATCAAGGACGAGCAACTCATCGCCGACGGGGACACCAATGGGAACGAGAACGAGGACGAGGACGAGGACGAGGACGGGGACGGGGACGCCCCCGGCGCGTTCCGCCTCGAGACCGCCGACGGCCTGCGGACGTATCGACCTCGCCGACTCGGCGAAGGCGAGGTCGATCACGCGCCTCTGTTCGAGGCGCTGGCGGCGGCCGAATACGATGGGTTCGTCACCGCGGAGTGTAGCGTTCCACAGGACGAACCCGGCGACGACGTTGCGATTGCAACGCACGAATTCGAACGACTCACGTCGCTCATCGACCATGTTAACTGACAACTCCACGACCGACGCTCGTACCGAAACCGACCGACCAGCAACGCGGTGGTCCCAATGACCGACGCCAACGGGCCACGACTCGCGACCCCGGAGGAGTTCTCGGAGATGATGGGCCTGCTCGATCGCTATTTCGCCTACGAGCGCGGCGGGATGCAGGCCAGCCTCCCGTTCGCGTACGACCCGGAACACGTCGACCACCACGCGATCATCGTCGAGGACGACCGCATCGTGAGTCACATCGGTGCCGTCCCACAGACCCTCTCGACCGGTGTCGACGGCAAGACGGTCGAGTGCTGGGGCATCGGCGGCGTCGCCACCGACAGACGGTACCGCGGCAACGGTTACATGAGCGAGTTGCTCGAGTTCTGGTTCGATCGGATGGTCAACGAGAACGTTCCCCTCTCCGATCTGAGCGGCAACCGCCAGCGCTACGCCCACTTCGGCTACGAGAATGTCGGCACCGAGTGCCAGTACAAGCTCACCGAGCGATCGTTCGACGGCGACGCGACCACCTCGGATGCTGTCGTCGGCTACGACGCCGACACCCACCTCGAGACGCTCCACGAGATCCACGAGGCCGAACCGTATCGCGTGGTCCGCGACCTGGACGGGACTCGAACTGTCCTCGGGCAGCGCGACCTGGAAACGTTCGTCTACGGCGGAAACGGCATCGGAGCTGGTGGCAACGATAATACAAACGGCCCGGCGTACCTAAGCCTCACTCGAACGAGTCGCAGCCGTACGATCGAGGAGTTCGGCGGCTCCAAACGCGGCCTCGAGACACTACTCGGCCACGTCCTGGCACTGCTCGACCTGAACGAACTGACGGCGCGCGTCCCGCCGTGGCACCCGCTCGAGTCGGTCGTCTCTCGTCACAGCCGATTCTGGACGGCGCGCCCGCACCGGAAGTTCCGCATCAACGACCTGCAGGCCGTGCTCGAGGCGTTCGAGGGGCAATTCGAACGACGGTGGCTCGAGAGCGGGCGATCCGACGAGGAAAGCGTCGAACTCGCCATCGCGGGCGAGCAGTCGGTTCGGATCGGCTACGGTCCCGACGGGGTGTCGGTTGAGTCCGGGCGTGAGGAACCGGACGTCGAGTGCGAGCGAACGACGATGTCCTCGCTCCTGTTCGGCATGCACGACCGATGTGCCCACCTTCGGGCGGGCGATCCGCTGCTCGAGACGGCCCTGCCGCTCAGATTCTTCGTGTGGGCATCCGAGCACGTCTGACGGTCCCACTCTCCATCTCGACACGGGTTCCACTTCGGACTCCGTTTTCGGCGTAAGGAATGTCTCGAGTCGAGCTTATCGCTTGCTCGGTCGCGTCGGCGTTTCCTCGCTCCCGAAGATTTGCTGCTGGAAGCTCCAGTCCAGCCCGGCGGTGAGTCCGCCGTCGACGACGAGGTGCGTGCCATTGACGAACGAAGACATGTCCGAGGCGAGAAAGAGGGTCGCGTCGGCGACCTCCTCCGGTCGGCCGAATCGGCCGGCGGGATACTGGTCGATCCACTGGTCGCGCTGGGTCCACTCGCCGTCGTGTTCGTCTGACGCGCGGCTCTCGCCGGTCTCTTCCATCTGGCCGCTCCGTCTGTCGGTTTCGATGGTCCCCGGGCAGACGACGTTCGACCGGATACCGTGACGACCGTACTGCGTCGCGATGAGTCGCGAGAGACCGAGGACGCCGCTCCGGGCGGAGGAGTAGGCGATCTGCCCGATCCCGTCGAGGCCGTTGACCGAGGACATGTGGACGATCGACCCGCCGCCGTTCTCGACCATCGGGGGGAGCACCTCTCGAGAGGTCAGAAAGAGCGACTTCAGGTTGAGTTCGACGGTGCGGTCCCAGGCTTCCTCGTCGATCCGATGGAGGTTGTCGTCGTTAATCGAACCGCCGGCGTTGCTGACGAGGACGTCGATCCCGCCGAATCGCTCGAGGGTCGCGTCGACCAGCACCTCGATCTCGTCGGCGTTCGTGACGTCACAGGGGACGCCGATGGCGTCGACGCCGTACTCCGTGCGAAGTTCCTCCGCGACGGTCGTCACGTCGTCTTCGTTGCGCGAGGAGACGACCAGGTTCGCGCCTTCAGCCGCGAAGCGGTCGACGATGGCCCGTCCGATTCCGCGGGTTCCGCCGGTGACGATCACCGTCTCGTCTGCGAGTAGTCCCGACATCGTATTCGAGGTATGCGATGCTATCGTCTTAACCGATTGGGTCTCGCCAGCACGCGCCTGGATCACTCGTCGTCTCGATCGACTGGCCGCGGCGTTAGGTCGTCCGGTAGTCGATCTGTCCGAGCACCCACTCGACGGCGGGATCGCCGAGAACGAGGTTGCAGAGATCGATCAGGTGCGTTCCGGAGTCGAAGACGTTTTTCGTCGTGAGTTCGACTCGAGACGGGCCGCCGATTCGTCCCGTTTCGACGATATCGGCAACGCGCTGACTCGGCGTCGCGACTCGTCGCTGGTGATTGAACGGCAACTGTACGCTGTTTTCCTCGCAAACTGTCTTCATTCGGCGGCTGTCGCCCGGCGTGGCGGCCATCGGCTTCTCGCAGTGTATTGCCTACAGCGTTTCGGTGACTTCTGCGCAGTCAACGACGATGTCCGCGTGCGTTGGGACTGGCGTACAGACGCTGACGACATCCGGATTTAGCACCTCGAGCATTCGTTCGTGGTCCGTGAACACGTTCGCGTCGTCGATTCCGTTTCGATCGGCGAACGCACGGGCGTTCTCCTCGACGATATCCGTACACGCAACGGACACGCAGTCAGGGGATGTTCGTCGTAGCCGCGGGCGTGACGATAGGCCATCGCTGCGCTCTCTCCCCACACTGGGTTATCCGGTTCCAGTCCTGTTCCGATATACGCGACCTCGTACTGGCTCATGTTAGAGACGGTTGCTGGAGTGGCAGGAAGTAGATTGGGGTGACTGTGGCTCGATTACGATTCGAGCGCTCGAGTGGCGTCTCGACCGTCGACTCACCGCGCGGCACGGATGCCCGCTCCAGAAAGACCTTTGAGCTATCGCTCGAGAGAAGGCGTATGGCCGACTCACCGACGACCGTCGAAGAGCTATCTCTGGAAGCGAAGGTCGGACAGTTGATCCACGCGGGAATCGGACTCGGGAACTTCGAGACCGACACCGGGTGGCCCACCGAGGAGATGAAGACGATCCTCGAGGCCGTCCGACCGGGGGCACTGCGGATCTACGGAAACCACCGGGTGACGCCCCACTTCATGGCCCAGTACACGAATCAGTTACAGGAGTGGGCCGCCGACGTGGACCCCGGAGTACCACTGTTGATATCCGCAGACTGCGAGTACGGGACCGTCGACATCGTCAGACACGAGACTCGCGCGTACCCGGCGCTCATGGGACGGACGGCCGCCGGCGACCTCGACCTCGTGAGGGACGTCTCGTCGGCGATCGCACAGGACATGCTGGGGATGGGACTCACCATGAACCACCAGCCAGTCGTCGACGTCAACACCAACCCCGACAATCCCGTCATCGGCGTTCGCTCTCCCGGCACCACGCCTGAGACGGTCGCCACGTATGCGACGGCCACGCTCGAGGGAATCCACGCGGAAGACCAGATCGCCGTCGCAAAACACTTTCCGGGCCACGGTGACACCGAACTCGACTCCCACATGGAGTTACCGCACGTCACTTACGACCGAGAAACCCTCGAGCGGGTCCACCTGCCGCCGTTCGAGACGATGATCGAGGAGGGCGTCGACTGCATCATGACCTCCCACATTGTCGTCGAGTGTCTCGATCCGGACCTTCCCGCGACGCTCTCTCCGGCGATCCTCACTGACCTCCTCCGGGACGACCTCGGCTTCGACGGCGTCGTCGTCACCGACGCGATGATGATGGACGCCATCGCCGACAACTACCCCGTCGGTGAGGCCGCCGTACGGGCCATCGAGGCCGGCGCCGACCTCGTCCTCACCGGATTCGTCCCCGCCGATGACCTCCTGGAGACGCGAGATGCGATCCTGGAAGCGGTCGAGTCTGGTCGCCTCTCCGAATCTCGCATCGACGAGTCCGTCGAACGCATCCTGGCGCTGAAAGATCGCTACGACGTCGGTGAGCGTCGGTACGTCGATCCGCTCGAGGCTATCGAGTCGATGGCGAGCGCCGAGCACGAATCGATCGCTCGCGAGGCCTACGAGCGATCGTTCTCCGTTCTGGGCAACGGCGACGTCCTCCCACTTTCTGCGGATTCGTCCGTCCTCCTCACCGGGATTAGGGGCGTTCAGGATCTCGAACCACACCTCGACGCCGCCTTCGGGGACGTTCTCTCCTGCTCGCTCGCCCCCGGCGACGTTCGCACGCTCGACGATCCGAAGCCGACGATGGAGCCGGAGTCGACGGACCGATCCCTCGAGACGCTCCGGTCGGTCGCCGACAGCGTCGACGTCGCCGTCGTCACGACCTACGCCCGCGAGGCGTTTCCGGCGGGCCAGCGACGGATCGTCGAGGAACTCTCGACGGCGGTTCCGGTAGTCGTCGTCTCTCTCGGCCTCCCGAACGAGTACCGTGACCTGCCAGAGGGTGTGGCCTACGTCGCGACCTACGCCCAGGACCGTCTCGGTCTGCCCTCGCCGCTGCCGGACTCGGCTGGGGCGGCACTCGCCGACGTGCTCGCCCGGGACCCCGACGTGCTCGAGTCGCTCCCGGTAGAGTGAGGGTCGTCTGGTAGTCGTTTCGGTTGGATACGGTTTTTCGTCACCCAAACACCCGAACTGCCGTGTGAGCCTTCGGTTCGCTTCTCGAGCACGTCTTTGGCTATCGTCCGGACTTTGGCTATCGTACTCGAGACGGACAATTCCAGAACAGTAATCGCGCCTCGACTTCGGCAAAACTCGAAGACAACTCGAGTGTGGCAGTGTTGCAGATGGACCGTGCAGTCCCGTCTGCATCGATCCGTGTCGAAAAGATGAAAGGGAATCGCTCGTCCGGTCGTTTCTTCGGTTACTTCGGGGAGATGTGTCCGCGCATGGCCGCGTGGAACGAGCCACGGTAGGCCTCCCAGTCGCTGTTGTCGGTCGCGAACTCCCATTTTTCGACGTTGCCCCAGGAGCCGGACATCGGCTGGAACAGGTCGATTCCGGGGAGGTAGAAGTTCCAGAACCAGGTGAACGTCTCGGCGATCTCCTTGCTCCGTTCTTCGGACTCCGCCGTCATCCACTCCTGGAAGAGTTCGTACAGGTTGACCTCCTGGGTCGATCCCGAGAGATCTTCCTGACCGACTTCTTCCGGAATCTCGACGATGAGTTCCTTGCCGTTGTACGGCGAGCGCTCTTCGCCGTTCGCCAGCGCATCCTCGATGAGTGCCTCGTCGCCAAGGTCGTTGCCGGCAGCGTGGGTCGGTCGGAAGTACGCGTACGGGTGAGCGATCAGGGAGCCGTGGTTGCCCATCGAGAGGTCGAACTCGACGTGGTCCTCGGTGCTGTCGTTGTACGCTGCACCCTCGAGAACTTGCAGATCCGTCTCGAACCCGAAGTTCGAAAGCTTGTCCGCTGCCGTTCGGGCAGGGTTCGAGGCCCAGTCGGGGACGACCATCTCGAGCGAGATGGACTCGCCGTCGTCGTCGACCCAGCTGTCGCCGTCCTGCTCGTACCCGATCGAGTTGAGGAGTTCCGCTGCGCCTTCCTCGTCCGCGCCCACGGGGTACTCGATGAAGTCGTCAACGTAGCTGCCCATCCACTGCTCGGTGACCGCCTCTGGAAGTCCCGTCTGCGCCGTCCGGACCGAGTTCGGCGGCGCGAAGTTCTCGGAGACGTTCTCGATGCTGAGAAGGTGTGCGATGGCTCGGCGGAACTCGAGTTGACGAATGTGTTTGGAACCTTGTCCGTCCATCATGAACTCGAGTTTCCGCATGAACGTACTCTCGAACGACCCGATCGTTTCCAGGTGCTCCACTTCCTGGTCGCCGAGCCAGTTCGAGAGCTGGGCGAATCCGAAGTCGAGGTCGCCGCCGACCATCTGCTGGGCGATGGCGTCGCCGGAAGCGAGCACGTAGTCGAGTTTGTCGATCTCGATCTGGTCAGCGTACGGGTGATCTTCGAACAGTTCGCAGTAGATGCCCTGCTCGTCGTAGTCGACGGCCTGGAATGCGCCGAGGCCGAGACCTTCGTCGATGAAGGTGTCCATGTCGATCGGCATCTCCTCGCCCAACCGCTCCTCGATCTCGAGGCGTTCGTCGTCGGTCGTGGCGTCCTGGAGCTCCTCGGCCCACGGTTTGTACTTGTCACGGTGCCCTCGCATCATCTCGCCGAGGTAGCCACCGAGGGAGTTCCCGACCAGTTCGGGGTTCTGTGGCTCTTTGTACTCGCGGATGATCGTCCCACCGTTGTTCTCGAGGTGGAGGGCCGCGTAATTGCTCGAATCTGGGCTGAGCAGGCGAGCGACCTCGCCGTACCAGTACTTGTCGGCGGCGTTGACCACGTCGCCGTTCCACCAGGAGAACTCCTCGTTGTGGTGGACGGTCAGTTCCTGGGTGTCGGGGTCGTAGTCCCAGTCCTCTATGAGGTCGTGGGTCATCGAACCGTCGGCAAACCATCGCTGAACCGGCTCGAGGAGCAGCCACGAGGGCGTCCACGGGTAGCTCGGAGCCCACGTGTTCCAGTTCATCTCGGTCGGGATCGACTGCATGAACGTCGTGATCGTGGTCGAATCACCGCCGTTCCCACCGTTCCCACCGTTCCCACCGTTTCCACCATTGCCGTTACCATCGTCTTCGGTGCTGAAACAACCAGCAACGCCACCGGTGACCATTGCTGATGTTGCTGCCATCATCTTCCGCCGAGTGAGGTACTCTTTCGCGGAAGAGATAGTCTTATCTTTGTTACCTTGCGGCATACGATGACTACGTTACAAGCAGTAGCCTAAATATATTTCCATAATAATTCTTTCATTTCTCTCTTGGGACAACGGGTCGTTCACGTGTTTCAATCGGTCGAGCGAAGTCGGGTGACGAATAACACCAGGGGAGCCGGCCAATTCGTCCTGGTGAACCGATCGGACTGTCGAGAGAATCGCTTCGGAGAGGAGACAGACTTACCGTCGCTGCACGGTCTTGAGCGCGAGATAAAAGAAACTCCCGGCGACGATCGCTGAAAGACCGAAGACGCCAAACATCGCCGCAAAAACGCCGTCGTGCGCGGTCAGCATCAGGTAGCTCTGGTTGACGACTTCGAAGAACACCGCGATGAGAAACAGGATGACGCCTATCACGATGGTGGACAGCAAGAGCGATCCTCGGAGGGTCTTGAGAACCTGATAGAGGTGCTCGGTCGTTGGAGTCGAATCCGTCGTCGTTTGGGTAGCCATTTCGTACCAGGGGTTTCACAACAGGCCGATATAAATCTTGTCTCGGCGTCCAATGACACGGGTTCGAATCGAATCCGTGGTCAGTGCTCGTGATCCTCGCCGCCGCCGACTTTCTTCGAGTGACGCGCCCTGATCCGGGGATTGAACACGCGGTCCATCCCCTGGGAGAAGAGGATCAACCCGAACGAGACGATGACGACCGCCATCATCGGCCAGAATATCTGGTAGAAGTTCGCCATGTTGACCAGGGCGAACCCCTCACTGTAGGCCGTGTCCATCATGATCCCCCAGTTCGCCGTCGTGAACGGCAACACGCCGAGGAAGTACAGCGCGACGGACTCGAAGATGACGCTACGGCCCGCTTGCGCAGCGTTGATGAGGATGTACGGCATCAACTGCGGTGTGATGTCCCGGCTCAGGATCGTCGTCGACGGGATTCCCATCGTCCGGGACGCCTCCACGTAAGACTCCTCCCGGAGCGTCAGCACCTGTGAGCGGAGCGCTCGAGCGAGTCCCGGCCAGGCGTCGATGGCGAGGATGACGCCCACGAGCCAGGCCTGGCGGGGCGGATAGATCGCCGCGATGACGATGACCAGCGGGATGCCGGGCATGGTCATCACGATGTCGGTGATCGACATCAACACGGAGTCGACCTTGCCGCCCTTGTAGCCGGCCGTGATGCCGATCAGGATCGCGAGACCGACGGAAACGACCGCGCCGGCGATAACCATCTCCACCATGTCGGGTGTCGAGTGGATTAGCTGTCGGCCGATCGGCTCGCCGTAGTTGCTCGACCCCAGCGGTGCGTTGAACTCGACCCACGGGAACGACGCGGTCGTATCCATCCATCCGCCTTCTTCCGTGATCGCGGCGAATCCGCCGTCGAACGGCTGGTGATTCGTCGGCGCCTGGTTAGTCGCGGGAGACTTGACGATCGTCACGTGTTCCAGGAGCCACCAGTTCGAGGTCGAGACCTTCGCCACGACCCCGGTGAGCAAGAACAGCGAGATGACGAGGATGCCGATCCGAGTCCGCCAGTCGCTCCAGGCGACGCGGCCGGGCGTGAGCACGTACGCGTCGAGGAGCAATCCGAACCGTTCTCTCCGCGAGAGTTGTACCCTATCGGCTTCGGCAAGTTGGCCGAACAACTGGTCGTCGCTAAGCTGTGCGCCGCCGTCCGTTTCCGTTTCCGTTTTCGTTTCGTCAGTATGCTTCACTCTGATCACCTGAACCCGCTCGTGGATCGACGATTCCGTACGTGAACTCCGCGATGAGGATGCCGATGAGCGTGACGATCGTGAAGAACAGGAACGATCCCATGAGCAACGGGTAGTCACGCCGCATGATCGCGTCGTAGGTGTACCAACCGACGCCTGGATACGTGAAGATGTACTCGAGAACGACGCTGCTCGAGAAGACGGCGGCGATACCGATCATCATCTGGGTGTACAGCGGCAAGATTGCGTTCCGGGCGACGTACCGAGTCGCGATCCGACTCGAGCTAATCCCCCGCAACCTGGCGACCCGGAGGTAGTCCTCGCCCAGGATCCGCACGGAGTTGCCGCGCATTGCGAGCGCGCCGCCGCCGAAGCCGACGATGAAACTCGACATGATCGGGAGCGTCCCGTGGTGAACGATGCTCCACATGAACTCGGGATTGAGTCCAGCGGTGACGTCCCTGCCGTATCGCCCACTCCCCGGGAACCAGCCGAGATCGTACGCGAAAAACGCCAGGAAGAAGAAAGCTCCGACGTAGTACGGGATCGAGTTGAGGAAGGTGGCAGCCACCGTAGAGTAGCTGTCGAAACGCGACCCTTCCTTGTAGGCCATCGCCGCTCCCAGCAGGATGTTCGCGGTGTATCCGAACGCCAGGCCGTAGACGCTGATGAAGATGGACCACGGCATCGCGGCGAACAGGATGTCGAACACCGGGTCGCCGTACTGGATCGACTGGCCGAAGTCCTGGTAGATGATGACGTCTCGAAGGTACTCGACGTACTGAATGTAGATGGGTTTGTCTGGATCGAATCCCGTGTGGACTCGGATCATCTGATCGACCACTTCGGGGTCGGCGGTCTGCCCGCTCCCTGCGAGCCGACGCTCGAACTCCGCGCGCATCGCGTCGGCCGGACTACCGGGCATCAGCCGAAACAGTGCGAACGTGATCGTCGTCACCGCGAAAAGCGTCACGAACGCGTGGGCGATGCGTTCCCAGTAGTAGCGTAACCCGACGAGCACGCCGAAGAGAGAGACGAGCCCGTTACGGGTACGGTCTAGTAGCTGACTCATGTACTGCTATCGAGTGTCGTCTCGATACTAATATAGTTTGCCCCACCGGTGTGTTTTGGTTCGATTTGTGCACTCACTACGGGCCCACACGCTTCCTGTGTCACCGGCATCGAGTCAGCACGAATCCGCTCAACAGGGAGAGAATCGATAGTCCGACGACGTTCATCACGGTGACGACGTACGTCGGACTTCCGGGGTCGACAGTGTAGAGCCAGATGATGGAAAGGCCGAGAAAGCCGACCGAGAACGTAAACAGGAAACGCCAGCCCTGCTCGTAGTCACAGAGATGCTCAAGGAAACTTTTGTCGTATTTGCCGGTCATGTGCCATACGATTCGTCGGGGCATGAAAATAGTTGCCCCGCCGTCGGCCTCGGATCAGTGCAACTCGTCGACCGACACTGACTCGTCGTCGTACAGGGGGTCGCTCTCCCAGTACTCGTGAGTCTCGTCCTCCCGGAAACAGGCCGCGAGCGAGGCGCCGTCGGTTTCGAGGAGCGCCGGTTCCTCTCGTTGGCAGACCTCGCGGGCCTCGGGACAGCGCGTGTGGAACTGACAGCCATTCGGCGGATCCGTCGGATCGGGGATGTCGATCTCTCGAACCGGCGGCTTGGTCGACTGGGCTTCCTTCGCCGCGTCCGGGTCGAGGGGCGGCGTCGCCCATCGGAGGACCTTCGTGTACGGGTGCTTCGGCTCGTGAATAATTTCCGCTGCCGGACCGATCTCGACGAGGTTACCCAGGTACATGATCCCGATGCGACCACCGGACTTCTCGGTGAGATACCGTGCGTTCGAGAAGTCGTGAGAGATGAACAGGTAGGAGGTATCGAACATCTCCTGGAGGTTGAGCATCAGGTCCATCATCTCCACGCGCAAGGAGACGTCGAGCGCGCTGACGGCTTCGTCGGCCAGGATGAGGTCCGGACTCATCAGGAGCGCCCGCAGGAGGACGACACGCTGTTTCTCCCCGCCCGATAGCTGGTGGGGGTACCGAAGGGCGTAGTCCTCCGCCGGTTTCATGCCCACCCGCTCAAGCAGGTTGTACACCACGGTCTCCCGATCCGTGGCGTTGAGGTCCGGTCGCCATCGCTTCAACGGCGCCGAGAGACTCGTCCGAACGGTCCGAGTGGGGTTGAGCGAGCTTCCCGGGTCCTGGTGGATGATCTGCAGCGAGCGCCGAATCTCGTCGAAGTCGATCTCGCCGTCACCGCGTCTGGCCTCCCAGATGTCCTGCCCTCGATACTCGACTGTTCCACCCGTCGGTTCCTGGATACCGATGGCGGTCTTCCCGAGCGTCGTTTTGCCGCACCCGGACTCGCCGACGAGCGCGATGACCTCGTTTTCCCTGATGTCGAACGAGATGTCGTCGACCGCACGGACCGTCATGTCCTTGTCGAAGAGCCGGTCGATGAACCCGGACTGGTCGAAGTGCACCTCGACGTCGGTCAACGAGACGACGGCATCCTCTTCGGAGACCGTCGCCTGATCTAGCTGGGCATCGACGTTCTCGGTCCCGAGCGTGTAGGGAATCGCTTCAGCCGACTGTTCCCAGTGGAAACACGTCGCCTTCTGTTCGTCGTCGACGTCGTGATACCCCGGATCCTCGTCGATACACTTCGGCGTCGAGAGCGGACAGCGCGGTGCGTACGAACAACCAGCCGGGGTGTCGACCGGATCCGGACTCTCGCCTTCGATCGGGTGCATCTCCTCCAGGGGGGCGTCGACGCTCGGGACTGACTTCAGCAGCGCGCGTGTGTACGGATGGGCCGCCTCGCGAATAATCTGCTCGCTGGGGCCGTACTCGACGAACTCGAACGCGTACATTACCGCCAGTCGATCCGCCAGTCCAGCGACGAGCGGCAGGTCGTGGGTGATGAAGACGATGGTCAGATCGTACTCGTCCTGGAGCGTGTCCAGGAGGTTCATGATCGACCGCTGCATGAGCAAGTCGAGCGCGGCGGTCGGCTCGTCCATGACCAGCACCTGCGGCTCGAGGACGAGACTCAGGGCGATGAGCGCGCGCTGTTTCATACCACCGGAGAGTTCGTGCGGGTAGGAGTTGAGCACGCGATCCGGGTCGAGATAGAGGTCCGCGAGGAGTTGCCGGGCGTGGGCCATCTGCTCGTCCATGTCTGCCCGGTGAGCGTGGATCGTCTCTTCGAAGTGGTCCCCGATCTTCATCGTCGGGTTGAACGAGCTCATGGCTCCCTGGAACACCATCGCGATCTCTTCCCAGCGGAACTTCTCGAGTTGGTCGTCGGTCAACGAGAGGACGTCCACGGGCTCTTCGCCGGGGGGACGGTAGGTGATTTCGCCGGTGGCGACGCCTGGATCGACGACCGCGTTGAGCAACGCCGAGGCGAACATCGACTTGCCGCTTCCACTCTCGCCGATGATGCCGAGCATCTCGTCGCGGTGGACGTCGAAGCTGACGGTATCGAGGACGCGAGAGGTTCCCCGATCCATGTCGAACGTTACGGAGACGTCGTGTACCTCTAGAATCGGTTCCTCGGTAGCGTTTCGATACTCGAGTTCGGATTTAGACTGTGTCATTTCGTTACCATCGATCTGATTTCGGTCGTGATAAGTCGCGTGTTATCGGTGTTCACTGCGTTCGTCTTCCTGAGGTACGTGTTTGAATATGAGCTATATAAACTTTGTCTGCGTGGCAACGGTGACCTCTGTTGTGCCTTCCCGAGATGGTCGGTGACGAGTTCGACTACTCCCTCGACGACGAGTACGGCTACTCGCTACCGGGCGACCCATCGAACCGCCCACAGACACGGGTAGCGGTTTCCCGAACTCGTTCGTCCGAATCTGAATCGGCGAGGTCGGCGACGGTCGACCGATCGCTATCGGTCCCGGCGGCGCCGATGGCAATTACCGCGTTCATCCGGACGGACGCGTCGTCGTCCGAGAGCAGGTCTCGAAGCGTCGGGCGTATCGACTCGACGGATTCCGGCCGAGCCAACGCCGCGTCGGCGATCAACGCGACGCCCGCCCGCCGCCGATCGACATCCGACGACTCGAGAAACCGTGACAGGTCGTTCGCGAACGGGGCCACCGCCTCACCGACGCACTCGGGTCGGTCGGCGTCGAGGGCGATGAGCGCATCCGCCGCCCGCCACGGAACTGGGTGTTTCGTGTCGTTCGCGGCCCGTTCGGCGAGTTCGGGCGCGAACGGCTCGACGGACGCCGGATACGCCGTCGCGAGTTCCTCGAGCACCTCGCAGGCGCCGGCTCGAATCAGACGGTGGTCGTCCTCGAGGAGGGAAGCGATCGACGGCGCGGCGGATCGGACGGCTGCCGGTTCGTCGGCGGCGATCAGCGTGAGCGCCGCGATCGCGTGGAGGCGCGCCTGATCGCGCTGCTCTCGCTCCGGCTGTAGCGCCGCCACCCCCGATTTATCGGGGCCGCCGCGTTCGGATCGATTCGACTCGGGTGCGGAGATCGGATCGTGACAGATGGCGACGAGGTCGTCGACTGCGGGGACGATCGATGCCGGCCCCGTGTGTGCGAGTTTTGCGATGGCGACGATGGCCGCCTCTCGTCCGGGTTCGGCTGGGTCGATGCCGATCGATCGGAGCGCAGGGACCAGCTCGTCGACGACAGCAGGATGGTCGTCGGCGAATGCGGCAGCCGTCAACGCCGCTCGCTTGCGGACGTCGGCCGCGTCGTCGGTGAGGTGGGACTCAAGTCGAGCACCGACGTCGTCGGCGACCGTCGGTCGGTCCGAGACGAGGGTCCGATAGGCCTCGAACGCAGTCTGGCGGGCCTCCCTGGATTCGGACACCAGGAGGTCGGCGAGTTCGTCGACGTCGACCGCCTCCGGGTTCGACTCGACGACGGTTCGAACCGCCTCGGCGCGCTCCCGGCAATCTTTCGACGACATGGTACACAGTTACGACCATCTCGACTTATAATTGCTGCTCGGAACGCGGGCGAGGTGCCCGTAGCGACGACGGCGCCGGCCGCCTGCGTGTTCGAGCGTAGAACCCCGTCGCGAGCGTCTCGAATCCCTCGAATTATCGAACATCTCGAGCATCTCGGTCTCTCGAGTCTCGACACAGGTGCCCTGCAGGTTCCGCAGGCTTCGACAATCGATCTGACCGGAACAATAATGAGTGGCAGTTTCTAATACGTCTGCTATGGCTACCGCATACGGTGACTTACGCGAGAGTCTGCAAAGCGTAGCGTTCACGACACCGACGCCGTTTAGCGCCGACCGTGATCGAGTACTCCACGAGAAAATCGAGCAGAACGCTCGAACGCTCTACGACGCGGGCGCTCGAACGTTTATCCCCTGTGGAAACACGGGCGAGTACTATTCGCTAGCCCAGAACGAACGAATCGACGTGATCCAATCGACGGTCGACGCCCTCCCCGACGACGCGACGGTCGTCGGCGGAGTCGGCGGCAGCGCGAAGAACGCCGTCGAACTGATCGAGGCGTACGAAGCGGCCGGGGTGGACGCCGTCATGGTCATGTACCCGAGACACACCTACGTACACGAGCAGGGGTTGATCGAGTACTACCGTACGCTCGCTGCGGCCACAGACCTCGGAATCGTCCTGTACAAGCGCGGTGACCTGCTCAGCGAGACGGTGCTCGACGAACTCTCGACGATCGACAACGTCGTCGCCGTGAAGTACGCCGTCAACGACGTCAAACTCTTCTCTCGGCTGGTCCAGACGGTCTCGGGAGACGTCGAGTGGCTCAACGGCGTGGCCGAACGATACGCGCTCGCGTACGCCATCGAGGGTGCCGACGGGTTCACTACCGGAATCGGGAACTTCGTCCCGAAACCAGTTCTGGCGCTCGACGAGGCGCTCTCGGCCGGCGACTGGGATCGCGCCAGACAGATCAGGAACGCACTCCGCCCGTTCGAAGAGTTCAGGGAAGAACGCGGCGGCGGATCCGCGTACAGTTCGGCGAAGAACGTACCGGTCGTCAAGTACGGACAGGAACTCCAGGGAATGGCCGGCGGTCCCGTACGCGAACCCCTCGTCGAACTCTCGAGCGACGATCGCGACCGCGTCGAACGGTACCTTGAGCGACTCGAGAACCAGAACGAGACGATCTCGCTCGAGGCGTAACTCGAGCGAAGGGCTGTACAGTACGGCAGGGTAGGTCCCTTGTACACTCGCTCGCTGACCGCCCGCGTATCGATAAGCCGCTGAAAGACAGGTGGTCGCTCCGCCCGGTCGTTCCGTGTGTCGTTTCGCGAGGACGCTGGGTCGAACGCGCGCTTTCTCCGCTCCCGTGAGTTCGTTCCTCGATACCGAACGAAACGGACCTCTCCTGGCTCCCTTGACTCTTTACGGTAGATGCCCCAGTCGAACCCCACGAACCCGATCCGCTCTTCGATTGCCCTGAGATAGCACACTGAAAGGTACTCGCGGTGACGAGGTCGGCCTCGAATCGGAGTCGAACGTACCGAAAGTGCCTTACTGTTCCCTCACACCGAACAATCATACCTCTGTGGGGAACGAAAACTGTAGATGGCGTTCAGATTACCGTCGCCGGTCCGGAGGAGGCGAGAACGTTACATACCTAAGTTAGTAACGGGTGTGTTATCGTCTCGCAATAGTGACTCCCGGACAACGGTGCGATCCATCGTTCGAGCAGACGAGCGTCAGGCGAACGCGAGCCAAATACCGGAGGTCCGACGGAGAGGGGCGATTACGAATAGATCACGTTGATTTCGATGACGCGAGCGGTATCCCGTACCAGTTCCGGGAGCGTCGATCGGAAGGTTTCGTCGTCGATTCGCTTCTTCGGACCGGAGACGCTGATCGAACCCAGCACCGCTTCGTCCGATTTGATCGGGGCGGCAACGCACCGCAACCCTTCGATGCGTTCGCCATCGTCGAACGCAAAGCCACGCTCCCGGATATCCTCGAGTCTGTCCGTGAGCGCCGCTCGATCGGTGACCGTATTCGGGGTCACTTCGGGGAGTCCGTACTCGTCGAGGATGGCCTCCCGTCGCGATTCGTCCAGGTAGGCGAGAATCGCTTTGCCGACTGCGGTCGAGTGCAAGTACACGTGTGTTCCCACGTGAGAGTCCGTGGTGACCGCCTGCTTCGACCGAGCTTGATAGAGGTAGACGCCTTTTCCACCCTCTTCGACGACGATCTTAGCCGTTTCCCCCGTCTCTCTCGCGAGTTCGTCTATTTCGTCTTTCGCCATCCGGTACAGGGGATGTTTGACCCTGGCGTGACCGCCCAGCTGGAGGGCTCGAAGGCCGACGGTGTAGAACCCGTCCTCGTTGACCAGGTATCCCTCGCTCGCCAGCGTCCGCAGGTGGCTGTGAATCGTGCTCTTCGACCGATCGAAGTGGGTGGCGAGTTCGGTCACGCCGGCCCCGTCTCGGCGACGAATCTCGTCCAGGATCTCGAGCGAAAGGTGCGTCGCTTGCACCTGGCCGCCGGGGGGGAGGGCGTCTTGGTTCATAGCGGGGAATGGGACTCGATCACAATAAACGTTCCTTACTGCCGAACACTTTCCGCGACGTTTTATTATCGAAAACCCGCTCTACACGAGACCGGTGTGCTCCGGCCTCGAGAGCCGTTCGGCGGGGAATCCGTCGTATCTGCCCTCATATTCATCGGGACAAACGGATGATAATGGAGTCGACGTCTCCGCGATTCGCCAGTCCACTCGACGGGGACAAACGGTGGTGAGCGCTATAGCGAGCGTCGAACGTCGTTGTTCCCTCGGTCGTGACTGGACGGCCAGAACGGCTGGTTCCGTCGTCTGCCTAAGTGATGGCGAAACCGTTTCGACGACTACGACGTCGCCGCGACGACTTCGATTTCAACGCCGATGTCGATCGGGAGGTCGGACACCTCGACCGCACACCGCGCCGGGAACGGTTCGGACATGTACTCGGCGTACACCTCGTTGACCGCGTCGTAGTTGTCCATGTCGGTGACGTACACGTTGGCCTTGATCACGTTGTCGAGCGATGTCCCCGCCGCCTCGAGGATGGCGCCGATGTTCTCGAGGGTCTGGGCCGTCTGGTCTCGAATGTCGTCGACCTCGACTTCTCTCGATTCGGGGTTCGCCGGCCCCTGTCCGGAGACGTAGACTGTGTCGCCGTGGACCATCGCTTGTGAGTACGGGCCGATACTGGCAGGTGCATCGTCGGTACTGATCTCTTCCATACGCTCTCGGAGACGGAGGCCCGATGAATAAATCCTCCTACTCGCCTCTCGCCTCTTAGCCTTTTGCTCTCGGCTCTCGACTCTCGCCTCGAGGGGCAGTCGGTCCCCACGCAACTCGCCGTCACCGCTGACGTGTACGCTCCTGGAAGCGACGGCTACTGGTAGCCCTACGTCACCGACGTTCACGTGAGCCGAAGAGTTAAGCCGCATCGATCCATCGAACCAGAGCGATGACGAAGGCCAGCGTCGACACCATGACGTACGAAGAGGCCGTCGACCGAATCCCCGACGACCCCGTCCCCGAGTTCTGGGTCGGAAGCCTCGAGACTCTCGAGGATCGGTTGCGATCGCTTGAGCGCGGGTCGATCGAAGAACTCCCCGACTCGGGCGGTGGCCGACCGATTCGACTGGTTACCTACGGGGAGTTCGAGGAACTCGAGTCGCGAGCGAATTTTAATTCAGCCGTCGCCTCCCGGGATCCGACGAACTACGCCGACAGAGAGCGGCGCGAGAAGCCGGTTGTCTGCTTCGTCGGTCCCGTCCACGGCCACGAGGTCGAGGGACTGACCGGACTCTGTAACCTGCTGTCGATCCTCGAGACAGGTCAGGATTTTCGGGGACGGGCACAGCCGACCCTTCGCGACCTCGCCGACGACTGCCGGGTCGTGATCCTCCCGTGTGGGAACCCCGACGGACTCGCCCGATTCGAACCGGACTCGTTACAGGGACTCACGCTGGCCGACCTCGAGTTCTGGGGCCAGGGAACGTGGGCTGACGACCGCCTCATCGGGTGGCCCGACGCGAAACAGCAACACCCGATGACGGGCGACGATGTCGGCTTCCTCGGGTGTTACTTCAATGACGACGGAGTCAACCCAATGCACGACGAACCTTTCGATCCGATGGGGGTCGAAGCGCCGGCGATTCTCGACGTCGTTCGACGGGAGGCGCCGGACGTGACGGTGTCGCTCCACAGCCACGGCTACCCCCCGACGCTGCACCGGCAGCAGTTCGTTCCCCTGCACAAACAGGCGGATTCTCGATCGATTCACCGGACGTACAATACGCTCCTCGCGGACCTCGACGTTCCCCGCCTGTACCTCCACGACGTCACCGGCGAATCCGGGCGTCCGGGTCCGTACTTCAATCTCGTGAGCGCAGCGTATCACGTCAGCGGCACGACCGGCGTGCTCCACGAGTGTCCCCACGGTCTCTCCGGCGACGACGTGTTTCAGATCAGCCACGAGGGCATCCTGGACGTGCAACTCGCGTTCTACGAGGCGGTCCTTCGGCACGCACTCGAACCGGCCGAACCAGCCGGACCGTAGGCGTGAACGGTCACTACTCTCCGTCGAAAATCCTCCAGCGCTCGCACCTCGAGGCGGAGCGCTCCAATTCGACTGAAGGAACGGTAAGTTCCGCTTGTGTCACTCCGCCATCGTGACGACGTAGCCGTCGAAGTTGAGGATGACCGCCTGGGCCATGTCCCCGAACAGCGCCTTCCCGGTCGGGCTTCGTTTGCGTCCCAGGAGGAAGACGTAATCGCAGTCGTTCGCCGCCGCGACGTCGAGAATCGCGTCAGCCCGGTCACTGTCGTCTTCCACGTACCTTCCGACCGCTTCCGTCTCTAGAGCGAGGTCGGAGAGGAGGTCGTTGATCGCAGTCTGGGCAACTTTCTCTGCGTATTCTTCGGGGTTCGGTTCGAAACCCGAACGTTCGACTCGGTCGATCGTTCCGAGTACGTCGACGTCCTTCTCGTACTCCGATTCGGTCACGACGGTCAGGACGAGCAACGGTGCGTCGGCCGCGGCCGCGAGTTCGCCGGCTTCACGGATGACCTCGACGACTGCGTCGCTCGAGTCCGTCACCACGAGTGGTCGTTCCATGCGGTCACATAGCCCATTACGTACTAATCACTTGTGGCGGGGACGAAACATGTTCGGCCCTCGGTCGCGCTCGAGACGTTATTGCCCTCCCTGTCAGTGTTAGTTCTACGTTACCCTGTACAGCAGTACTGAGCGTTCGCGGTTAGACGTGACGCGACCCCCGTCCAGGTGGTCGGTAAGTTTATGGTCGAACTCGCGGTCTCTCTGGACGAAGCGAGACCCATTGACACACAGAGTTATGAGTGACGGAAATTCGATTTCATCGACGATAACGAGTGAAGCACAGCTAGAGGACCTCCTCTCCGAACCCTACCCCGAGGACGTCGAATTCGCGGAACGACTCGAGGGCGATATTATGGTTCTCGGTGCAGGAGGGAAGATGGGACCGACGCTCATCAGGCGAATGCTCAGAGCGATCGGCGAGGCTGGATCCGATTCGACCGTATACGCCGTCTCGCGGTACTCCGATTCCGCTGTCGAGGAGAGACTCCAGTCGTGGGGCGCCGAGACGATTCGGGCGGACCTCCTCGAGGAGGGCGCGCTCGAGTCGCTTCCGGACTGCGAGAACGTCATCTACCTGGTCGGCATGAAGTTCGGCACGACCGGCCAGGAGCCCAAAACCTGGGCGATCAACGCCTACCTCCCCGGACGCGTCGCGAGCCGATTCGCGGATTCGCGGATCACCGCGCTCTCCACGGGCAACGTCTACCCGCCGGTGCCCGTCGACTCCGGCGGATCCGTAGAGACGGACGAGACGGGGCCGGTGGGCGAGTACGCCCAGTCGTGTCTGGGGCGCGAACGCGTCTTCCAGCACTTCGCCAAAGAGAACGGGACGCCCACGTGTCTGCTCCGGCTCAATTACGCCGTCGAACTCCGCTACGGCGTCTTGCTCGACCTCGCGAAACGCGTCTACGCCGAAGACCCGGTTCCGCTCGAGATGGGCCACGTGAACGTCATCTGGCAGGGCGACGCCAACTCGGCGTGTTTCCGCTCCCTGGAGCTGGCCGATTCACCGGCCGACATTCTGAACGTCACCGGGCCGAACGTCCTCTCGGTGCGCGACCTCGCCGAACAGTTCGCCGACGAATTCGGCTGCAACGTGACGTTCGAAGGCGAAGAGAAGGAGACGGCGTTACTCAACGACGCGAGTCGATGCCAGGAGCGGTTCGCGGTTCCGAAGATGCCGGTCGACGACGTCGTCGAACTCGTCGCCTTGTGGGTCGAACAGGATGGCCCCACCCTCGGCAAACCCACGAAGTTTCACGTGAGAGACGGCGAGTTCTGATCCGGAGGCCTGATCCGATCCGGAACCGCTGTCTCGAGTGAAACAACTCACCAACCCGCAATACTCTCGAGCACCGAAAACGTGTAGTCGTTCGCGTCGGTACTGACGAGTGGATGGCCGACACCTATCTGAACTTCGTCGACGGGACGTGGACCGAAGCGTCTACCAGCGAAACGTTCGAAAACACGAATCCGGCCGACGTGAACGACACGATCGGCGTCTTTCAACGATCCGATGCCGCAGACGCTGAACGAGCGGTCGCCGCGGCTGACGCAGCAAAAGACGAGTGGGCCGCCACGCCGGGCCCCGAGCGCGGGCGCATCCTCCGAGAGACGTCGAAACGGCTCGCAGATCGCAAGGACGAGGCGACGACGGCGCTCGTCAGGGAGGAAGGAAAGACCGAGCCCGAGGCGGCGGGCGAGGTCCAGCGAGCGATCGACATCTTCGCCTACTACGGCGAGAAGGCCGCCGACATCGGCGGCACGGTGAAGTCCTCGAGCGGTCAGGACACCCGCCTGTACACGGTCGACGAACCGTTAGGCGTTGCGGCGTTGATCACGCCGTGGAACTACCCGATCGCAATTCCGGCCTGGAAACTCGCACCGGCGCTGGCCGCCGGCAACGCCGTCGTCTTCAAACCCGCCTCGCTCGCCCCAAACGTCGCGAGGATCCTCGTCGAGTGTCTCGAGGACGCCGGACTGCCGGACGGCGTCGTCAACTACGTCACCGGTCCCGGGAGCGCGGTCGGCTCGACGTTCGCGACTCACGAGGACGTCGACGCCGTTTCGTTCACCGGCAGCGCGAAAGTCGGCGACACGGTGCATCAGCAGGCGACCGAGGACCAGAAGCGCGTCCAGCTCGAGATGGGTGGCAAGAACCCGGTCGTCGTCACTTCCAGTGCCGACGTCGAGGAGGCCGCCGACATCGCCGCCGGCGGTGCGTTCGGGGTAACCGGCCAGGCCTGTACCGCGACCTCGCGGGCGATCGTTCACGAGTCGCTCTACGACGAGTTCGTGGAAGCCGTCGTCGACCGGGCGGAATCGCTGACGGTCGGTGACGGCCTCGACGGGGCGGACGTCGGACCGCACGTGAGCGAGAGCGAACTCGAGAGCACCCTCGAGTACGTCGACGTCGGGAAGAGAGAAGGCGCGACCCTTGAGACGGGCGGAGAGCGCCTCACCGAGGGCGACCACGCGAACGGCTACTACGTCGAGCCGACGGTGTTCTCCGACGTCGCACCCGAGATGCGGATCGCCCAGGAGGAGATTTTCGGCCCCGTTCTCGGCGTTATCCCGGCAGCGACGTACGACGAGGCCGTCGAGATCGCCAACGACGTCGAGTACGGCCTGTCGGCCAGCATCGTCACGAACGATCTCCGCGAGTCGAACGCGTTCGTCGACGACGTCGAGGCGGGCGTCGTCAAGGTGAACCAGCAGACGACGGGGCTGGAACTCCACGTCCCCTTCGGCGGCATGAAAGCGTCCTCGAGCGAAACCTATCGCGAGCAGGGAGACCCCGGTCTCGACTTCTTTACCATCAGCAAGACGGTGTACGTGGGCTATTGAGGGGTGAATACCCGATCACACGCCTCGAGCGACTGATCCCGTCGTCGTTGTTTTGGACGAGTCTCGAGAGAGCGAGAGTCGTCTTAGGGAGGAGGTACACGCAATCCAGTGGGACGCTACGGTCAGCAGCCGTCATCCACGGTCTCTGCTCGAGCACGACTGTCTGCGAACGTGGCACTGCCACGTTCGAGCGACGCGAGGGGCTCCTCGGTGAGGCCGTTTTCGCAGATGAACCACTCGGCACCCACCGACGCCGCTGCTGACGTGCAGGCATCGACGTCTACGACACCGTCCCCGACGTCGGCGTGAAGGAGGGACTCGTCCCCCGGTACCGTGTCCGTGAGGTGAACGAGCGGCGCGTTCCCCGCCGTTATCTCGAGCAACTCGATGGGTTCATAGCCAGCGTGAGCCGCGAGGCCGACGTCCGGTTCGAATCCGAAGCGCCCGTCGGCGCAGTCGACGAACCGCTCGAAGGCGACTCTCCCGTCGACGACGTCGAACTCGAACGTGTGGTTGTGATAGAGCAGGTCGAGGTCGTGTACGTCGAGTTTGGTGGCGACCTCGGCGAGACGATCCGCGGCTGCTTCGATCCCCGCGACCGACTGGAAGGCACTTGCGTCGTACGATGGAACGACGACCCTGGAAGCGTCGACTGACTTGAATGCGCTCACAATGTCGTCGAATTCGTCTTCGATCCGGTCGACGCCGACGTGTGCACCGGCGACGACGATGTCCGTCTCGACGAGTGCGTCCACCGTTCGCTCGAGCGCCGATTCGTCCGCGAAGGAGTCGAAGTGAGCGTCGTAGAGTTCGACGCCTTCGAAGGTGGTGTCAGCTACGCGCGAGAGCGTCTCCCAGATCGGTTCCTCGAGGCCTCTCAGCGTGTACAGCTGTATCGCCGTGCGTACCATACTCCGAAGATGTCGAGGTGGGGTAAAAAGTACTGTTGCACGGCCCCATCTCTGTCGAGAGTTCTTTCTTGCGAGTTCGACCCACTGACCGAACGTCGTGGTGTCGGTCGCGTCGAAACGAGCCTGGATCCGTCCTCGAGTTACTCGTCGACGGCCTCTCGATGGTGGACTCGAGGCGTGAGTCGACAATCAGCTGTCCGAACTGCAGTCGTCCGGATCCCCGATATCGCCCGGCCCAGCATCTGTCGAGACGAGTGTCCCGTCCTCGACGAACCCCTCCGGTCTTCCCGCGAGCCGGTCGATCATCGTGATCCGGGCGCGCTCGAGATCGCTCGCGTGTTCGGCCTCGCTCGAGAGGTCGCGCTCCTCTCCCGGATTGTGTGCGAGGTCGAAGAGCAGTTCGCTGTCGGTTACGGGGTTCCAGACGTACTTGAACCGACCGTCGACCAGGTACTGGGTGCCGTTCTCCGGATCGTAGCTGCCGGCGGCGTGCTCGCCGTGATACCACTCGCGCCAGTCCTCGCGGTCCGGGTCGCGAACGAGATCCAGCAGGTTTCGTCCCTCGACGGCATCCGGAACGTCGACGCCCGCGACCGACAGGAGCGTCGGCATCACGTCCTCGAGTCCCACGGGCCGATCGATGAGCTGCGCTTGTGGGAGTTCCATCGAGTCGGGGAACCGAAACAGGAGCGGGACGCGAGCCGAGCCTTCGTAGGCGTAGGTCTTTCGCCACATGTGGTGGTCTCCGAGCATCTCACCGTGATCGGAGAGGAACACGACGAACGTGTTCTCGCGTTCGCCGTTCAGACGGAGTTTTTCGAGGACGCGTTTGATCTGATGATCGATGTGGGTGATGAGGCCGTAGTAGGCTGCCCGCGCCCGGTGAACGACCGTCGGCGGCAGATCGGCGACCCAGGCGCTGATCCCCGGATAGTCGGGTATCTTCTCGCCGTGTTCGTCGTCGATCCAGTCGCCCATGTACGGCTTCGGGGTGTCGCGGTCGACGTACATGTCCCAGTACACCTGCGGCGGATCGAACGGTGTGTGCGGGCGGACGTAAGACAGGTTGAGGAAGAACGGGCGGGTATCGTCTCGCTGGTCGAGGAACTCGATCGCTCGCCTGGTCGTCCAGTTCGTCGGGTGCTGGTACTCCTCGAGGTGCCACGGCCGCGAATCCCAGGAGTTTCGCCCGAGCCCGTGGGAAAGTTCGTCGCACTGGCCGTCGGTCTCTTGCTCGAGCCAGCGAGCGTAGTCGTCGTCGGGGTGGGCGTGAAGCGCCTCGTGCTGGTCCATGCTCTCGAAGCCAACGTGATTTCGAATCGGGAGCGAGTGGATCTTGCCGGTGAGCCTGGTCTGGTAGCCCGCGTCGCGAAGTTCCTGGGGGAGCGTGTGCTCGAATTCCCACGGCGTCGTCACCCACCCGGGCGCGCCGTTGGTGTACGGCGTCTGCCCGGTAAGCAGTGATCGGCGTGCGGGAATGCACGATGGAGCGGGCGTATACGCCCGGGTAAACATCGCCCCCTTCCGGACGAAACTGTCGATGTTCGGTGTGTGGACGAGCGAGCGGCCGTCGGCATCGGTCGGCGCGTGCGGATCCGCCCCGATGCAGTCGCCCCGATGCTGATCGGTAACGATACACAGGATGTTCGGGCGCTCCGACATACTGCACGTCACTGACGGGGACACCATAAGTCTACGTCTCTGTCAGCCTCAGCTCGGCGGCCGTTGCGGTGTGTTTCTCCCGTCCCGTGCTTGCGCCACAACGGCGCACGCATGCCGAGTTCCCGATTGGGAACGGCCGGAATCGGAACTACAAACGACGTCGTATGACACATATCGGGATCATCGGCAACGGATTCGTGGCCGAAACGCACGCCGACACGTTCATCGACCGAACGAACCTCGAGGCGACGCCCAATCGCTCCGTTAAAGACTTCCTGGAGTGACGTCGACGCCGTCGAAGCGGCCTCCGAGTCACAGCGTTCGACGAGCTAGGGCTCAACAAGCCAGTACACGCGGACTATCCCCAGCACCCCTCATCCCGGTGACGGCCGGCCCCGACTCGGCGACTCTCGATTCTCGACCGAACGGTCCGGATCGGAGATCGACGACTAGTGCGCGAGGGCCCGTCTCGGTGGTACAGTTCTCTCGACTTCAGGAGCGGCGATTTCCTCCTCATTCGTGCCGTTACTCGAGTGGCGACCACCAGCAGGTGCTCGCGAGACCGGGCGAGGGCGGAACTTCCGAACAGTCCGGAACGGAACTGATCTAATATTCGAACGCGGTACCAAACTGCTAGTCCTCTCCCCGGCGTCGACTGACGAGCGAAGCCGGATGAACGCTATCGGTTTCGCCCATCAGTTCAGGCCTGGAAAAGCACTAGGTCTCGCTCGGGCTCGGGTCTTCGTCCTCGCCCACTCCCGTCAATCGGTGTTGTACGTAGAACCGGAAGTAGATCGTCCAGATCAGGGCGAACACGAACATGATTCCGAAGAACGGTGGCCCCTCAACGTCGTAGGTCATCACCACGAATCCGCCGCTGATCAGGACGCCGAGATTGTACATGAACATAGCCCCGTCACCTATCGTGAGGTTCATGGGATACGTAGTCGGGTATCCTGTAAAAATGAAGGGGTTCTTCGAGCCTGCGTTCTTCGACGAGGAGATGCGGTCGATCCAGGGTCCCTGTCCCACCCGTATGATTGCCCTCGAGTGGACGAAGGGGATCACAGCGACGTATGATTGATCTCGATGACGTTGGCGTTCTGCCTGATCATCTCCGAGAGGTCGCCACGAAGCCGATCCTCGCCCATTCGGCTGGCCGGTCCGATGACGCTCAACGCACCCAGCACCGTCCCCGACTGGTCCGTGACCGGCGCACCGACGCCGACGAGCCCCTGTATCGTTTCCCCTTCGTTGTACGCGATACCGCGCTCTCTCACCGCCTCGAGTGTCTCGAAGAGGTCGTCGGTATCGGTAATCGTTCGGTCCGTCTGCTGGGCCAATCCCCGTTCATCGACGATCCCCTCGACGCGCCCTTCGGGAAGGTGGGCGAGGATCGCTTTGCCGACGGCCGTGTGGTGGAGTTCGCTCCGGTAGCCGACGTGTAGCGGCGTCTGTACCGCCCGTTCGCCGTATTCGACGTACAGGCAGACGCCGACGCCGTGTTCTTCGACGGTGAACAGCGCCGTCTCGCCGCTCCGTTCTGCCAGTTTATCGACCTCCGTTCGCGCGATGTCGAGCGTCGAAATCCGCGATTTGGCCTGGTGGGCGACGTCGAGAAAGCGGAGGCCGAGGTGATACGTTTCGTCGGCATCTTTGATCACGTAGTCGTTCGCCTCGAGCGTCGCGAGGTGGTTGTGGACGGTGCCCTTCGTGACGTCGAGCTCCCTAGCGATCTCCGTGACTCCCGCTCCGCTGTTCTCGCGAAGAACCTCGATGATGTCCAGCGTCGTCTGTACCGCCTGGATTCGTTTTTTCTCGTTCGAGTCCTCTCGTTGACGGGGCATGTTCTTGCAATACGTTCCTGATTCCTTTAACTGTTCAGCTCTGGTAAACCGGCCGGTGACTCGAGAGTCGAGACTCGAGATTCGAGGCCCTACTCTCGCTTCGACGACGAGTGAGCCGAAAATCGGAAACCGACAATCGAAAACGAAATACTGGAAACCGGAAACCGGAACCGCCTCACTACGGCCGGAGAACCGCCTTGACGACGCCATCGCGCCGTTCACGAACGGTCTCGAGTGCCGTCTCGAACTCCTCGAGCGGGAACTCGTGAGTGACGACGCCGTCTATCGTGAGGTCGTCGCGCCGGAACAGTTCGATCACCTCGTCGACCGCGTGGGAGGCGGTCACGCCACCGACGACGGTCAGTTCCTTCGCAACGATCTGGTCCGGGTCGAGTTCCTTGCGCTCACCGAAGACGCCCGTCAGGACGACTTTCCCCTGCTTGGCGGCGCTCTGGACGCACGTGTCGAGGACGTCGCCAGCCCCGGCGGCCTCGACGCAGACGTCGACGCCCTTCCCGTCCGTGTGCTCCATGATTGCCTCGACTGGGTCCTCCTCGTAGACGTTGACCGTGCGCGTCGCTCCGAGGCGTTTCCCAGCCTCGAGGCGTGCATCGCGCGTGCCCGTCAGGACGACGTCCTTCACGCCCTGTGCTCGCAGGAGTTGTACCCCGTAGAGACCGAGCGACCCCGGCCCGAGGACGGCGGCGGTATCGGTGAACGACGTCTGAATGCGCTGGAGGGCGTGGAGCGTACACCCCGCAGAGTCGATCTGGCTCGCCTCGACGTCCGAGACGTCGTCCGGAAGCGGCGTCAGCGTGTACGCCGGCCAGGCGGCGTACTTCCGGTAGCCGCCGTCGACCGTGAAACCGATCTCCTGCAGATCCGTACACTGGTAGTACCGGCCGTCTCGACACGCCTCGCAGGTGCCACAGTAGACGAACCCGTGGAGGGCGACTCGTTGCCCGACCTCGAGGTGGTCGACGCCCTCGCCGAGTTCGACGACCTCGCCGGCGACCTCGTGACCGAGCACGACCGGGTAGTCGGTCCACGGCGGCCCTTCTCCCTCGATGAGGCCGACGTCGCTCCCACAGATGCCGATCGCACTGACGCGAACCAGCGCTTCGCCGGGTGCTGGTTCGGGAATGTCGCGTTCTTCGGCCCACACGTCACCGGTTCCGTCGGTGACGACCGCCTGTTGTCCCTCCGTTCGATCGACGCTCATGTCGTCACGGTCACCTCGTTGCCGTGTTCGCTCGCGTCCATTGCCGCCGCGCGAACGGCGTCCGAAACGGCCGTTTCGAACGACGGTCGAAGCGAGTCGCCCGATCGACGTCTGCCACCGGAAAGACGGCTACTGCCGACAGTCCTGGTGAACGAACCGATCACTCCTGGAGCCCTGCTCGTGTGAATTACTTCCATAGTCCCGCTCAATCTGGTGGTGACACTCGACGTCGATAATACTACCGATGCTCCTACCCCCTCTCGGCCTGGTCGTTCGCCTCGTGAACCATTTCGAGACGTGCGCTGTTCACAGAAAGGCAGCACGATCCTCGCGTGTGGCGTCAGTAGTAGGGCTGGTAGTCCTCGAGGAACGCCCGCCCGTCCACGCTGTAAGCCGCTAACGAGTCGGACGTCGGGGTGATCGTTTGGCCCGCTTCGAGTGCGGCGTTCACCCCGAGCAAGAGGGTCGTAGCGTCGAGCATCCGTTCGCCAGTCGCGTCACGCGCCCCAGTTATGGCCTCGAGGAACGCGTTCAGGTAGCCCCAATACATCGCCTCGAGGTCGCCGTCGCTGGTTCCGACCTCCCGGACCATCGTCTCGTCGCCGATGCCGACGAACGTGAACGTTTCACGGTCGCTCGCCTCGCCGAGACGAACGGTCGCGTGGGTGCCATCGACGAAGACGACGTCGACCGATTGCCCCGGACCATCAGCAGGAGCGACACTCGCCCACCGATGGCCGACGAGAAAACGGATCGCGTCGACGACGTGACAGCCGTAGTAGAACGGATCACCGTATCCGACGCCGTAGAACAGTCGACCGTCTCCGGCAACCCGAACCGAGCGAAGGGAGGGGTGGTACGGTACCGCGGAACCGCCGAACAGAGGTGTCTCGTCGGCGGCCGACTGGATCGCTCGAACGTCCTCGAGCGACCCAGCGATCGGTTTGTCGATTGCCGTCGGAACGGCGTCACGTAAAAAGGGGACGGCGAGGTCGCGGTGCGTGGTCCAGTCGACGGTCAAAATCATGACCGCGTCGACGTCGTCGGCCATCTCGAGCGGTTCGTCGTACAGCGTCGCTTCGTTTCGTTCAGCGTAGGCTCGAGCGTACGCTCGATCGCGAACGGTTCCCCCGTCCCAGACGCCGGCGATCGAGGTTTCCGGGTGATTTCGTATCGCCGTCGCGTACGACTCGGCGTGACTCGTATCTAACCCGATGATGCCGATTTCGACCATTGCCGGCCACTGACGGTTCATCGACTTAAATTGCTCGCGAATAGGGATGCGGTGTTGTGTGAGTAGGGGAATTCGTATAGCCCAATGAAGTTTATCAGGCCGTAGTTTATATACTGAATCGGTCGAATTGCGCCTGCTTACGGGGGAGTGCGAGCGAAGCGTTCTCGAGCGCTAGCGTCATCGGCCAATTCGAACCCAGACTGTTGCTGAGAACGACGACGTTTACCTCTTCTTCGCTGGGACCGACCGGGAGTCGAACCCTTGGCGATCTCCGCGCATCCTAGAGTTGTTGCCCTTCGAAGACTGGCTCATTGGTGAGTCGAAGCGCGTCTCGAGGTAACTATCACTCGGACGCTATCACGAAACGGCCGCTTTCCCATGGTGCGACCTGCTTCGGCGTAGACGTACGTTCACCAGAATCTCTGTAGCTCTCGGTTCGATACGATACCGGAGTCGTTTCACGTCCGGGGGAACGTGGCGCCCAGTGAGGGACCATCTGTATCGCCAGCCACTATCCGTGCGTTCCGCTGTGCGAGATGCGCACGCAACCCTTCCAGGATTCCGCATCACTCGAGTGAGATCTACATTACTGTCGGCGCCATGGCCTCGGATGATGCTGAACTTCTCCTCGGACCGCAGCACCGAGCTGGTGCTACCCGGCCTGGAGTCCCAATAGTTCCTGAGGCACTGGAACCAGCGAGAGTGTCTGTGACACCTTGCCAATCTGCTCAACCTGGGCCACCTTAGTGACCTGGCCACTCTTCCTCTGACGACCTACCTAAGCTAGCTACCTCAGGTAACCTTTCCAAGGTGCCTACCCTACCTATTCAACCTTACTTGCCCGAACCACCTATTCCAACTATTATGCCTATCCGACCTATCGCACTTATTCAGCCTATTGCACCTATTCAACCTTGGGAAGGTCCCTACGGTAGTTTTAAGCGGACCACGTGAGAGGATACAACCGACAAGCGTGATGGTCCAGAAACGAGGAATAGGAACAATAGGTGACTATTCCAAATTCCGATTCGAAGCAGAGGGGAACGCATGAGTGACGCAGAAACGACTCGAGCAGTCAGCGTCGTCATCCTGAAAGGCGGCGTCGGGAAATCGACGATCTCGATGAACCTCGCGCGCCAACTGACCGAACGCGGGCGAGTCCTGTTCGCCGACCTGGATCCGAACGGCCACGCGACGAACGGCCTCGGATTCGGAGACGCCTATCGCGACGAACTCACGCTCGGCGACGTGATCCTCGATCAGGGAGACGCGACCGCCGGCGACCTCATCGTCGAGACGCCGTTCGGATTCGACCTCCTCCCGTCGTCGAACACACTCGAGGACGTTGAAAAGGATCTGGCCGGAGCCCTCCAGGGGTCGGCTCGAGTCAAAACCAAGATCGTCGACCCGCTCCTCGGCGAGCGCTACGACTACATCGTGTTCGATTGTCCCGCGTATCCAGGGATGCTCAACAACAACGCGCTGGTCGCCACGCAAAACGTCATCATCCCGCTCGAGCCCGGCTCGAGTTCGATCGGCGGGTACAAACGAACGATGGATCGACTCATCAAACCGGCGCGGGAGTACATCGACATCGAGGTCCTGGCGCTGGTTCCGAACAAGCTCCGCGAACGGATCGACCAGCGGACCGAGGATCGCGAACTCCTCGAGAACCTGAACACCGCAGAGGCGACCCAGGGGAAGATCCCGAACTTTGCCCGGATTACGCCGGCGGAGTTCGACGCGATCGACGACGGAGAGATGAACCCTCCCAAACCGGGGGTCCGATACAGCGCAGCGCTGTCGAAGTCGCTCAAGGCGCACCAGCCACTTCTCGATTACGATCCGGAGAATAGCCAGGTCGAGAACTTCGAAGAGCTCGCGTCGATCGTCGCAAATGGGGGTGTTAAACGGTGAGCGGCGAGAACCCGTTCGACGACCTCGGCGGGCTCGAGACCGAGGAGACGGATGCGGCGGACGAACAGTCCGAGCCGGCGACCGAAGCCGCTTCGCAACCCTCGTCCGCCCCGCCGGCGACCGATCGAGTACAGTCGGGCGCGTCGAAACAGGAGGAGACGAGCACGGACGGGGATGAGGACACAGACCCCGAGACGGACGCGGACCTCTCGGGACCGTCGTTCGAATACGCGGAAGTCCAGCAGCGACCACTGTACGTGCGTGAGCGCACGTGGGAAGAATTCAAGGACGCGGTCGGAATCTCCGTGGTTCCCGAGTTGCGACGGGAGGGCGTTCGGGACGAAGCGAAACGCGAGATACACGACGCCGTCATCTCCCTCGCGGTGGAAGAACCAGAGCGACTGGTCGAACTCATCCTCGAGCGTCGGCGAGACTAACCTCTCGCTGGTTCTTCGATCGGTTCGATGGTCGTCCCAGTGGATTCGAGACAGCGTTCGTTTCGAACACCGTTCGTATCGAAACAGCGCTTGGAGAACGTGAGTGTCGTGCCAGTCACGACGAGATAGTACGCTCACCCACCTACCGTTTTCCTAGACTACTAAGGAAAAGGATAGCTCGGTGTCGAGAATCCCCACATTGCTTCAATCGAGTATCGAATATAGACGAACGTCGCTGACAACGTCTCGTCAGCACACGTTACGCTGGGTCGAACGACGATTCGAGTCGATGGACAGTAGTGGGCCGGTCCCTGTCGATTTACTCGATTGTACGCCCAATTCGGGCAGTATTGTCGCTTCCTACACTCACAGTGCAGGACGAGAACGCTCAGAATGCAACGGGCGCGTCGTCACTTTTTCGTGGCGCGATCCAATTACAGCGCACGTCTCGTCGAGGACCTCAGTCCCGATACGAACGCAAGCAAATTCACTCATTCTGCCACTATGAAAAACCTCTCTGCTTTCGTATAGATATCTGAGAACCATCGTGAGCGCGGCTCTCACGTCGACTCACGTCCGTAGAAGTAAACGTGAACGGACTTCGTCGATACTCGAGGAGCGCTACCGCACGTGGACGCCCGTTACGTGTCCGCCACATCCACACTGCTCGACGTACTCCCAGTCGACGTTGCCGTCGAATCCTGTCTCGAGCGTCTCGTACAGGTACGACTCGGGGTGACCGTGGGCGCCGTGAGTCACGAGATTGACGTGGTGGCCAGAGGTCGTGTGTTCGACCGCCTCGAGGGCCTGTCGACGGACCAGGTCGACGTCCTCGCCGTGGGCGGGTTTCTCGAGGTTGGCCGACCATGAGTTGTCGTGGATGCGGTCGGTGATCGGTTCGGCGTCGTTATCGTGATCGTGGTCGTGGTCGTGATCGGTACTGCTTGTGGTGGTCATACTCGTAATTAATGCCTCGAGCGTGAAGTCACCGTTCCCGAATATATTCGCACGCCTCGATCCGGACTCAGGCGTGTTCGATCCGGACTTCCCACTCGTCCGCGGCAACCTCGGTCGTCTCGTGGGTGAAGCCCTTTCCCTCGAGGACGCCGTAGAGCGGGGCCGGTTCGAAACTGTTGATCAGCAAGAGCGTCTCACCATCCTCGAGCGCCTCGAGTTCGCTCATGATGTCGCTGAACGGTTCGCCGTCGATCTCCCGGGCGTCGAGAACGCGGTCTGGGTCGGTATCGTCGCTCGTCATCGGTTCACCCTACGAAAACCACCGTGGTAGTGGTATCGGCGATCATATTCCCCTCGTCACGGTTCAGCAACCGACATCGTCGCCGTCCACCGTCCGAATATGTTCGACGGTAGGTACTGGGCACGTCCCCACCCATTCGAGGTATGCCACGCGCAACGCTCCAGATCGCGATTCCCGAGGCGATGTGGATCGCTCGCCTCTCTCGGACCGACCTGCTCGAGGAGGTTCGCATCCTCTCGGCGATCCCGAGCGGCGCCCACGGGACCGCCGTCGTCGAACTCACGGCACTCGATCCGTCGGCGACGATCGACGCGATTCGCGACGTCGAAACCGTCGCCGACGTCGAGGTGCTGCAACTCGAAGACGACCGCGCACTCCTCCAGCTCGAGACACAACTCCCGGTGTTACTCAACGCCGCCCGCGAATCGGGCGTGCCGATCGGCATGCCGTTCACGATTCGGGACGGGACGGCAACCTGGGAGATCACGACCTCGCACGACCGGCTCTCAGAACTGGGAGCGCAACTGGAGGCCTTCGGCGTCGAGTACGCCGTCGACTCGATCACGCCGGATATGGACACGTCGCAACTGCTGACCGATCAGCAGTTTCGCGTGATAGAGGCGGCGCTCGAAGCGGGGTACTACGACACGCCTCGCACCTGCACGCAGTACGAACTCGCCGAGGCCGTCGGCGTGGCTCGCTCGACGTGCAGCGAGGTCCTTCATCGGGCCGAGGAACGGATCGTCAAGGCGTTCATGGGCGCTACCGCCGAACAAGTTCCAGTCGACGCCTAACAGCAGAACATAAACGGGTTCATCAACGCGACGCGATCGCCCTCCTCGAGTCGCGTCTGAAATCCCTCGTTGTGCTCGTTGAATCGGCCGTTCACTAGGATTCGAGCGTACGCCCGCGTCTGCTCGCCTTCGGGGTTCTTCCGCCAGGTACCCGGTAGCTCCGCGGGCGCTGGAGCCCATCCCCTGGCCGTCGACTCGGCCTCCGTCTCGGCGATGAGGAGGTCAGAGACGTCGTACTCCGCGAAGAACGCCTCGAGAAACTCCGCGAGCGTCGTCCCCTCGAAGGTGAACGGGAAACGGTGTCGACCGACGGCGGTTCGAACGTGGCCCGTACAGGTGACTTCCACCGTCGTCGATTGCGTCGCCTCAGCGTGATCCTCGGTAGTCGGTCGCGTCGCCATACCGTTCGATACGGCGGCCAGATGCAAACGTCCGGCTCCGAATATGTTCGTCTCGAACGAGGTCGGCCGTCGGTTACCGCCCTCGTCGCTCGAGAAATACCGCGAACACGACGGTTGCGTACACGATCGAGCCGGCGAGAACGACGAGACGACCACCGCGCTCAACCACTGGAGCCGAGCGGAGCAGACCGCCGACTTCGACGAGGAGACCACCGGCGAGCAGCGCAATCGAGAGGCCGGCAGTCCGATTGTCGACGAGGGAGCTCGAGGCGACAGCCGGCGGGTAAAACTGGTACGTGACGCCCACGACGGTCAGCCCCAGCAGGCCGACGAGTGCCAGGCGATAGTGGGCATCGAAGGGGTCGCCGGGGACGCCGAACCAGTCGGTGGCGAAACTCAGACCGAGGATGGCCACACCGGCTCCGCAGAGAACGCCGAGTGCGACAGCGTAAAACCCCACCCGACGACGGTTGCTCCGGGAGTACATGTCGACGTAGGCGAGCGCGAACCCCACCAGGGCTGTCGCCTCGAGCACCGCTCCGAGGAGAAAGCGCGACCCACCGAGGAAGTCGCCCACGAGGAGCGCTGGGCCGAGCGCGCCGGCCGGTAGGGCGAGGGCGACGAGCCACGTCCGGGGCGAGACGACCAGAAATCGCGGGAGGAGGCGAAACCCGACGGCGAATAGCAACAGGGCGGCCCCACCCGCTGCGAGGAGGTGCGTCACCGGCGGCCCGCCCGCGACGAGGGACTGGTCGAACTCGAGCCACTCCAGGACGGGAATCGTCGCTCCCGCGAGGACGTAGAGGGCGACCACGGGGACGAACGCGTTCGCGTAGCGGTCGACCCACCGGCGGTCGGCGTTCGCGTCTCCGGTTCCGGTTTCGCGCCCCGAGAGATTGTCCCGGACCGTCCATCCGATCGTGCCGACGAAGACCAGACACCCCGCGAGCCAGAGGGAGGCCCCGATCCCGGTCAGCGTCTCACCTGTCGCCGGGGACAGTGGACTGACGTCGAGGTCGATACCGCCGCTCAAGGCCGCACCGAGGGCGAGACAGCCCGTGCCGACGGCAGCCAGGGGCAGGTGGACGGCGGGTGCCCTGGGGAACGCGAGCGTTCGATCGAAGTAAGACGGCAGCAGGCTGTACCCCTTGCCGAAGACGACGTGGAAGACGAAGCCGTACAGTCCGAGCACGACCCCGACACGACGGCCCACGCCAGCGACGGTTGCGAGCTGCCAGCTCACGAACCACACGATGCCGACCGCGACGAATCTACGCGCCCACCGGGCTTTGATCGCCGTGCTCATTGGTTCCCCTCACGAGATGGACGGTATAGAACCTTGACACCAGGCCGAACACGTTCGCCGAAATGGTTTGGACCGTCGTTCCGCATTCTCGTCGGTATGGCGTCGACAGACGAGGGTCGATCGATTCCGGACGCGGACTGTTCGTCCGAGGAGTGGTGGGCGTACGTCGAAGCGGTGGAACTCGAGCAGGTTGAGACCGCCCACCGGACGCTCGAGCAGTGCGGGACGCTGACCGCGGCACAGCGGCGCGTCATCGAGGAACTGGCGGCGACCCTGGTCACTTCGCTCCTGCCGCCGGTTCGATTCGCCGTGGAGCGGCGTTCAAGAGCGACGAATGAGCGTTCATCGGGAGTCCGATCTGGCGGTCACTCGCTGTCTGCTGGAACCGTCCGTTTGTACCGCCGTAGCGTGTCGCCGTCTTCGTCGCGAAGTTCGACGGTGAACTGCTTCTGACCGACGACCGTCTCGAGATCGGACCGCCGGATCTCGAAATCGCACGGCGGTTCCTCGACGGTTTTGATGCGTTTCTGGCCTGAAGTGACGACCACGTGGTCGATCCCCGAAGGATCCGACAGCGAGCACTCGACGAGTTCGTCGACGACGGTGCACTCGAGGTCGGGGTCGACGTCCGGGCTTCCCGTTCCGTCGTCGACGAGCGTCCCGAAGTCGAGCAGCATAGGGGATATCGGGGCCATCCCGAGGACGAGAACGATCGTCAGGAATATCGAAAGGTTGAGCATCGATCCATTGCGAGCGATCGTCCGCGTCAGGTGGTGATTCGCCGTACGTCGGAGGCGGATAACCCCCGGGAGCAAGACGAGGTGCGTCAACGGCCCCCAGACGATGAGCGCGAACCCGTAGGCCGCGACGAAATACAGGAACGACCAGGAAGGGCGATACGAGAGTAACAGATTCGAGGCCGACCAGCAGAAGAACCCAAAAAACAGCAGGCCGACGCTCTTCAGCACTCGCCAGATGGGGGTGTTGGCGTAGTAGACGCTCAGGACGTCGTTCCAGGTCCGTCTGCACAGACCGCTGGCGAACGAGAATACGGATGAAGACGTACGGTCGGTCATTGTTGGATGTCGTGGTGTTGTGGCGGTGGTTGAGAGACGAAGGCAGGTGGAACGGCTACAGGCCGATCTTCCAGAGTTGGCTGAGCAGGTACCAGTTGAGGAGGTACGTGATCACGAACGCCGTCAGGAAGACGAGACACAGGACGAACGTCCCGCGCATCTCGTAGTGGTGGACGGACTCGCCGCCGTCGGCTGCGAGGCCACCGTCGGGCGTGATGTCGTCATTGTCGCCGGGCTCGATGCGCTTGCCGAACAGGACCGAGCCGACGGCGAGCACCAGAAACAGGACGCCCCCCGCAATCGCCAGCAGGGCGAACACGCCGAAGACGCTGAATAGCGGTCCCGCCGCGCTCAGGCTGAACTCGGTCCCGGGGATGTTCTCGACGACCTCGGTTGTCCGACGGGGGACGCCGTAGAGGATCCCGACGTACATCAGCATCAGCGTCGCGATCGCCATCGCGCCCGAGTAGAGGTACGGCTGGACTGAGGCCAGTTTCGGCGAGATGAACTGGCGCATGAACAGCGTCCGGATGACGAAGTACGTCAGCCCCATGAAGGCGAGCGTCGTGCCGAGGACGACGGTCGCGTGGAAGTGACCGACCGTGGCAAGCGTATTGTGCCAGGTCATGTTGAGCTGAAGCTGCCCCATGATGACGCCGGTGATCCCCCCGAGGAAGCCGAACAGGATGATCGAGAAGATCGTCGCCGAGAACATCGGATTGAGCCATGGCGCGCCAGTGAGCCAGCCGAACAGCCCGCCCCCCAGGCCGCGCCTGCGTCGTCCGGCCTCGATACCCGCGGGAATCGCGAAGGCGTGAATCAGGCTGGCGAACGTCGCCCCGTAGAACGCGTAGGAGGTGTTGAAGATACGCCACCCGGTCGAAACCGCGGGATCAGACAGCAGGTGGTGGGCCGCTCCCAGGTTGATGAAGAACAGGTACAGGATGAACGCCGTCCGCGAGACCTTCTCGCTGACGACCTCGGCTCCCCCGACGACGTGGGTCAAAAAGTACCAGACGGCGATCATCGCCACGAGGTTGATCTGCTGGGTCCCGTGACCGGCGATCCAGTACAGCTGACGGTAGATCGCGGCGTCGACCGAGGCGATGATCTCCATTCGCCAGAGGAACGCGTAGCTGAACGCGGCGAGACCGCCGAGGATCGCCTCGACGGCGATGACCGCGGTGGTGAACGCCGCGAACGTCACGAGCGGGAGCGTCTGGCCCGCGTTCTCGCGCTTCTCGACCCAGAGCGTGGCGAAAAACGGGAAGGCCGCGACGGTCGCCCCCAGCAGGAAGACGATCACACCCGCGTAGAAGAGCGGCTCTGACGGGTTGGGGACGTACGCTGTCAGCAACGGCGCTTCGTTCGGCGCGCTCGTCGTCCAGATGCCGTAGTTGACCGCCACCGCGCCGAGCACCATCGTCACCCAGCCGACTTTGGCGAGGATCGGGATCGACAGTCGCCGACCCAGGACCATCGGCCCGCCCACGTAGAGGATGGCGATCTCCATGAAGATCATCCAGAAGATCAGCAGGTTCCACGCGTGCATGCTCAGGTGCGTGTAGAAGTCGCCTGCCTCGAGCAATCCGACGAACTCCCAGCGGGTCATCGCCACAGTGAAGGCGAAGATGCCGCCCACGAGCAGCGCGACGATCGCTGTCAACCCGAAGAGCTTGGTGGGGTTTTCGGCGGAGCGATGAATCCGCAGCCCCGTCACCGAACACGTTCGAAATCCGTCGGGGCCGTAATCGTTGTCGAAGAGATCCAGCATCTATACCCCCTCCGTAACGACGATCGTTCCGTGCATGGTTCGGTGTCCCTGGCCGCAGAACTCGTTACAGATGATGTGGTAGGTACCCGGATCGTCGAATTCCATCGGCACGACCCACTCGTAGCCCGGCAACACCTGCAGGTTGATTTGCTTGCTCAGGTTCGCTTCGGGCCGCAACGAAAAGCCGTGCTGGACGTCGTAGGAAGTGAGGTGGATGTCGTACTCCACCCCGGTCTCGAGGACGACCGGAGCGCCGTCCCACGTGAATCGCATGCCAGCCAGGTACACGTCCGTACCGTCGGGAACGAGTCCGTCCTCGGTTTCTTCGGCCGCGTCTTCGTACGTGGCCATCTTCTCGCGGAACGCCTCGGCTGACACCTCGTAGGTCTCGCCGGTCGGGTTCTGGTCGCCCGTTCGCGTCCAGACGCTCATCCAGCCGAACAGGATGATCGACCAGATTCCACCGAGTCCGAGCCAGACCGTCTCGCGTCGGTTGATTTTTTGATCCCACCAGTTGCCCTCGGGCGGTTTGATTGGTGACGTCATGGTTCACCCCAGCGGAACCGAAAAGACGTCGATTGCCCCCCAGATCACGTACACGAACAGGAAAAACGCGAACGCGAGGATGGCGAGTACCCATATTCGATCGTACACCCGCTGCATGAACGGTATCTCGTCAGCTGACTGTGTCGTCATTCGAATCTCCCTGTCGGTCATTTGGATAACGGTTCCATGGGCGTTCCCACGCACATGTTCGCAACCGTTCCCGGCCGCTGGGAGGCGATTCACATCCTTTCCGTGACCAGTTACGGCTCGAGAGGCAACCGTCGCTACGATGGTCGCGTCTCGAGAGGTAGGTAGCGAATCTATAGTAGTCGGTGACACGATTTACCGATCGCCGCAGGCAGACGGCCGGAACCAGTCGCTCCGGCCATACCGTCGCGACGAGAAGGTAATGACTTCAACGCCTGCTATAGTTGCCAGGTAGGGCAATTTCAACACTCGGCAAGGCGGATAGTGGTTGGGGCAGATTTGAACCTCGCCGAGACGTGCTCGCTTCGCTGTGCGCGCCTCGTCTGGTTCAAAGTGCCCGACGTAACGAATTTGCGCCTCACGGAGTTGTTCGGCGCAAAATTAGTGGGTTGGGGCAGATTTGAACTGCCGACTTCCTCCGTGTGAAGGAGGTATCATAACCGAACTAGATCACCAACCCTCAACCCACGGTATCCGCGGGCGAAACTTAAGCGTTCCTTTCACGGACGACTCAGTATGTCGGGGTCTCCTCGACTTCCCCGTCGCGCTGGTTGACCACTCGAGCCAGCGTAAACAACCCGTCAGACAGCCGATTCAGGTACTGTATCGCGTTTTCGTTGACGGCATCTGGCTCGGCGTCCGCTAGCGCGACCGCTCGTCGTTCGGCGCGTCGGCAGACCGCTCGGGCGTGGTGGAGGCTGGCGCCCGACTCCCCGCCGGAGGGGAGGATGAACGAGCGAAGGGGCTCGAGGTCCTCGTCGTGGTCGTCGATCCACGTCTCGACGGTCGTGACGTGATCCTGTGTGATAATGGGGTCGCCGTCGCCGTCGTTGGAGTCGTTGGAATCGGTATCGGAGTCGGGGTCAGGATTCGCAAAATCGGCCTGGACAACGTGGAGGTGATTCTGGACCGTCCGCAATTGCTCGTCGACGTCCGCGTGTCCCGTCGGTCGAATCGTCCCCAGGAGCGCATTGAGTTCGTCGACCGTTCCGTAGGCTTCGATCCGCGGATCGGTCTTCGACACGCGCGTCATGTCCCGCAGGTCCGTGCCGCCGTCGTCACCGCGTCCGGTGTAAATCGGCATCGTACCCGTGCAAACGGCCGGGCGTGTCTTAATTTCCCCGCCGAACGCTGTCGGGATGCGCCTCGCCCGTTCGACGAGCGCATTGCGAGTCGTCTCCGACTCTCACACCTTCGGCAACGATGGAATCGGCCGGAGCCCGCAAATCCGCGAGGTTCCAGCATCGTGGATCCCGCATCCGATTCCATATACCACTATATCGTTCATATCTGGATCGCGAGCGAATTGTACATCGGCGAATCAGTACGTTAAACTCGTTCGAGGCGTAATCGGCGCGCATGACGATGGAACTCGAGGCCGAGTGTCCCGACTGCGGTGAACAGACGTTCTACCGGGCGGCGAGTACGACCGTGCATCTCGGCAAGAAGGTGAAGTGGCACTGCCCGAACTGCTCGTACGGGTTCGTTCAGATCGACGGCATCGACTCGAGTGCGATATAGACGGCGTACGAAACGTAATTCTCTCGAACGGTACCCGGCAGCTCCGTTCTGGTGAGATTTCAGCGTCGAATTGAATACACCGAACGAGTGCGAGGGTCCTTGCCGTTCTGGACGCCGATCTATCGACGGCGGGAGTGTGACTCGCGACAGCCAGAATGCTTGGCAATTCTGGTGATGGAGCTACATTCCGAACCGCTAGCTTCACGAAACCGCGTGTACCCACTGCGAAACCGGGTGTTTCCAGTGAAGAATCGAGCAATCTAACTCGAGAATCGGTTACGGAAATCATCGAGGTCAACTGGAACGCCCAAGTCTTGCCCTGCGCTCCTCGACGGCTGTGAAAACGAGAATCGTCCGTACGCGATAGTTCAGCGACCCACGCCCATAAACTATATATCGCGATATTCATTACCGCGTAGTTACCGATCGACGGTCGTTCCCCACTGGCTCCAGGCGAAGACGAGCACGAGGACGACGCCGAGGACCAGAAACAGGGACCAGTGGACGAACGGCGAGTTTCCGAGCCATCCGGGAAGCGTGATGAGACCCGTCGCCTGCATCGCCCCGAACGCGATCAGGCTGATCCCGACGATCGAGATGAGGCCGATAGCGATCGTCTCCTTGATCATCCAGTAGCTCTCTCGAGCCTCCTGCTCGCTATCGGTGACCGGCTCGTCGATCGCGTCCGCGTCGGGTTCGTTACCCAGGAGTCGGGCGTCCTCGTTGATCTCCTCCTGGTCCGTGCCAGGGGTGTCCGACCCCGAGTCATGGGTGTCCGACCCGGTGTTATCGGTGTCGCTCACGGGAGACTAGTCGCTTCCAAAACCGGTAGCCGTTGTACTTGCACTTACAAGCGCTCGAGGCCTATAGTCCTCTCAGCGGCCATGTACGTGCTCGAGACGGGGACAAGCGTCTCGTCGGGCGAATCTTTCTGTGGATCACGAGCCCCGTTCCGATCGACCTGTCGTCGAAGACGGCAATACTAGCCACTCTGCGCAGGGTAATGGCTCGAGCCACGCTGTATCATCGTATGAGCGACGACCGAGACCGATCGTTCGCCACGAACTCCGTCCACGCCGGACAGGAGCCAGACCCCGCGACGGGTGCGCGAGCCCCGCCGCTGTACCAGACGACGTCGTACGTCTTCGACGACGCCGACGACGCTGCCTCGCAGTTCGCCCTCGAGGAACCGGGATACATCTACTCGCGGTTGATGAACCCGACCCTCGAGACGCTTCAGGAGCGACTGGCCGCCCTCGAGGGTGGGGTCGGCGCCGCGGTGACGAGTTCGGGGATGGCGGCGTTCGACCTCACGACGTTCCTCCTCGCCAGCGCGGGAGACAACATCGTGAGTGCCTCCTCGCTGTACGGCGGTACCTACACCTACCTGACACACTCCGTCGAGCGCCGCGGGATCACGACGCGATTCGTCGACACGCTCGACTACGACGCCTACGCGGAGGCGATCGACGAGGAGACCGCCTTCGTCCACCTCGAGACGATCGGCAATCCGGCGCTCGACACGCCCGACCTCGAGCGCATCGCGGAAACCGCCCACGACAACGGCGCGCCGCTGGTGGTCGACAACACGTTCGCGACCCCGGCGCTCTGTCGCCCGCTCGAGCACGGCGCCGACGTCGTCTGGAACTCGACGACGAAGTGGCTCCACGGGTCGGGGACGACCGTCGGCGGCGTCGTCGTCGACGGCGGGTCGTTCCCGTGGGCAGACTACCCAGAGAAGTACTCCGAACTCGCGGCGGACAACCCGGCCTACCACGGCGTCAACTTCGCGGAGACCTTCGGCGAGGCGGCGTTCACCTACGCGGCCATCGCTCGTGGCCTGCGCGACCTGGGCAACCAGCAGTCGCCCTTCGACGCCTGGCAGACGATCCAGGGCCTCGAGACCCTTCCCCTCCGGATGGAACGCCACTGCGAGAACGCGCTGGCCGTCGCGGAATTCCTCGAGGATCACGAGGCCGTCTCCTGGGTGAATTACCCGGGCCTCGAGTCACACGAGACCCACGAGAACGCGAACCGATACCTCGAAGGCGGCTACGGCGGCATGATCACCTTCGGACTCGAAGCGGGCTACGACGCCGCCAGGGAGACCGTCGAGTCGACCGAGCTGGCGAGCCTGCTCGCCAACGTCGGCGACGCGAAGACGTTGATCATCCACCCGGCGAGTACGACCCACCAGCAACTGAGCGCCGAGGAGAAGGAGGCCTCGGGCGTCACCGACGACCTCGTCCGGCTCTCGGTCGGCATCGAGGACCCCGGCAACATCATCGCGGACCTCGAGTCGGCCATCGAGGCGGCGACCTCGAACTAGGCCGCTGGGTGGCCGTTCGGGACTGACGCACTTTTTTAGGACGACGCTGCGTCGTAGCTCGCATGAGTGACGTTCAGGTGCTGGCAATCTGTGGCAGCCTCCGCGAGGAGAGCTACACGCGAATCACCCTCGAACGAGCCCTCGAGGCGTCGGCCGACGCGGGCGCGGAGACGGGGTTAGTCGACCTTCGAGACTACGACCTCCCCCTGTACGACGCCGACGTCGACCGCGAGGATGCGGGTGATGCAGCGACAATCGCCACGCGCGTTCGAGACGCGGACGCCGTGCTCCTCGGCTCGCCGATGTACCACGGCTCGTACTCCTCGCCGCTGAAGACCGCGCTCGACTACTGCGGATTCGACGAGTTCGAGGACAAGACCGTGGGGCTGGTGGGGATCGCCGGCGGCTCATTTCCGGTGACCACGCTCGAGCACCTGCGATCCGTCTGTCGAGCGCTCAATGCGTGGGTGTTGCCCCACCAGGTGGCCGTGCCGCGGGCCCACAGCGCGATCCAGGATGGGTCGTTCGTCGACGACTCGCTCGAGGAGCGCGTCGCGACCCTCGGCGTCCGTGCCGTGCAGTACGCGACGATCGAACCCGATCCGGGAACGTTCGAGAGCGATCAGAACGTCGGCGCCTGACCCACTGGAACTCGAGACGGTCAGGGCTCGAGCGCGAGCTGAAACCGCCGCTGGTGGGCGAGAAACGCGAACGCGCCGAAGACCAGAAAGCCCAGCTGGTAGGCCTCGATGCGGAAGACGACGGTGGTCGCCCCGAACGCGAGTGGCTCCGTGAGGACCGTCCAGTTCGTCAACCAGGCCGACGCGAGCAGGGTCGTTGCGCCGACCGCGATCAGCGCTCCCGAGAGCAGTGACGTGACTCGACAGCGACGCGTTTCGGGGAGTTGGAACACGCGACGCTCGAAGTGGAGCTGGACGGCCACGACGCCGGCTAGGAAGGGTCCGGCGACGAGGAGTCCCTCGGGATTCCCGATTCGTTCGGCGACGAGCAGCCAGACTGGCCAGGCAGCGACGAAGAGGAGCGCGACTCCGATCCGACGCGGCGTGAGCAAGGCGAACATCGGGGTCGTCGTCGCGCCGAACACGCCCGTCCGGAGTAACGCCCCACAGAAGAGGATGCCAAGTCCGGCGAGAGCGGTCGATGGCGTTCGCGATTCGACGACGATCAGCGTGAACCAGAGCCCGACGGCGGCGGTGTCGAGCGTCGCGGCACTGCCCGCCGCCGTGAGGCCGACGAGTCGGCGGCGGGTGTGGCGGCTGAAGCGTCCGGGCTGGCGGATGACGCTCATACTGGCGACATGGACCGGATCGGTTTCGTTATGGGATGCGTTCTGCGAACCGGCGCGACCGAACGCCGGATGAACGGAATTGGAAACCGATTTAACCTCGGCTTTCCCCGCTTTCATCCGATGCACGCGATCACGAAGAGTGGCTGGATCGAAGTCGTCACGGGGAGTATGTTCTCCGGAAAGACCGAGGAACTGCTCCGTCGGCTCCGCCGGGCCGAGATCGCGGGCCAGGAGGTCGCGGTGTTCACGCCGGCGCTCGACGACCGTTACGGTGAGGACTTCGTCGGCTCACACGACGGACGGCGCTGGGAGGCGACCGCCATCGATCCGGACAGCGACCTCGAGCGCGTGTTCGACGGCCTCAATGGCGAAGAGGTCGTCGCCTTCGACGAAGCCAACTTCTTCACGGAGTCGCTCGTCGACGTCTGTGAACGACTGGCCGACGACGGCCGGCGTGTCATCGTCAGCGGGACGGACCAGACGTTCCGCGGCGAACCGTTTCACCCGCTTCCGCAACTGATCGCCTGCGCCGAGTACGTCGAGAAGTTTCGCGCGATCTGTGCTCGCTGCGGTGAGCCGGCGACGCGCAATCAACGGCTGGTTAACGGCGAGCCAGCCCACGTGGACGATCCGACGATCCTCGTCGGCGCGGACGAGTCCTACGAGGCCCGGTGTCGACACTGCCACACGCTCCGGCGAGACTGATCGACGAATCGAGACCGGCGGAGCCGAAACCAAAACTGTACCCGATGACTCAGTGGATCGAGGACCCCCACGGCGGACGCGAGCGCGGCCCGAGAGGTCTCGCTCGCGCGTGGGTCGAGGTGCTGGTCCGGCCACGGAACTTCTTCCGAGTAGGGGTCGCGCCGGGGGATCAGGCACCCGGCTTGCTCTTCGGGATGACGGTAGTGCTAATCGCCGCGAGCTCTCACTATCTACTGGTCCCCGACAACTTCCCGTCGGTCCCCGTCTCGCCCGTCCTCGAGGGGCTGTTCTGGATTAGCCTGCTCGTGTTGTTCGTCGCCCCGTTCGGGTTGCACATCGTCTCGGCTATCCAGACGCTCTTGCTCCTGATCGTCGTCGACGACCGCGCCGGCATCAGCCAGACCGTGCAGGTGATCGCGTACGCGACGGCCCCGTGTCTCGTCGCCGGGCTTCCCGCGCCCGCGGTCAGACTCGCGGCGTGTCTGTACGGGGCTGTTCTCCTGTGGATCGGCCTCCAGGTCGTCCACCGAACCTCGTTCGTTCGAGCCGTCGTCGCCGGTACGATTCCCGCGGTGCTCGTCTTCGGGTACGGGTTCGGTGGATTCGGAGCGCTCGAGGCCCTCAGCATTGCGACCCCATTTTGAGGTACGTCTCGCGAGCGATCGTTCGATTGGTCGAGCGTCGCATCGTCGAATTGTCGGCTCGAGTCCGTCAAAGACGTCCAATACGCGTATTTTTCCTCGGCCGGTTCAGTAGGGACGTCCTACCACTCCACTGAGTGGCGGCCCAAATTGAAACATTGCACAGAACTATTTATCGGGATGTGGATGGTCGAACTATGTCCGAAAAAGAAACGCCCCTCTCGGAGCGCGTCGTCAAAGAAGCGATCGGCGCCGGCATGGACTCACCGATGCGAGACTCGATCCTCGAAGCAGTCGAGGAAGCCGACGGAGGCAGTTCGTCGTCGAAGCGGATGGTTCCGGCGGCGGGACTCTTACTCGGCGCCGGTGCGGCCGTGGGCTACCTGCTCGGTCGCTCGGAACTCCCAGATTCGGAGATGCGAGACGAGGTGAAAGAGGAACTTTCCGACATCGACATCCCGGCCGCCGAGATGGAATCGGTGACGGAGATGGATACTGACGAATCGGAATCCGCAGAATCGTCCGACGGATCCCGTGGCTGGCTCTCGAAACTCGTGGTACTCGGCGTCACCGTCGCCGCGGCACTGGCCTGGCGACGTCGCCGGGCCGCGGAAGACGAGTGGGAACCAATCGAGGAGTTCGAACCGGCCACCGACGCGGTGTCGATGGACGCCTCGGAGGAAGGCGAAGACGAGGAAGCAGATGAAGAAGCGGCGGAATCCGAAGACGAGAACGAGGACGAAGACGAAGCCGGAGACGAAGAGTAATCGAACTTCGACGACCGTCGCCACGTTCTCGAGTCGTTTCTGAACGTTCGGCACGTGAGCTCGGAGTGGCAACTTTCCACAGACGGATACGGCGTCGAGGGAAGGTGTGGCTCCCAGAATTACTTACTTCAAAATGTATAGTGTCCTCGACCATCGACTCGACCGGGACTCGAGCCCTGCCGCGTCACGGTCTCGAGTCGGATCTCACCGTTCCACCTCGGTGTCGATCGGCGGAAATCGCCTGCCCCACCGGCAACGGGTGAGAAGACCTAAGGGGGCGACGGAGACACAGACACACGATGGAGACGACCCACCGTGTCGTGACCGGCGACGCCCGCGACCTCCCTGCCGTCGCGGACGAGTCGGTCGACCTCGTCGTGACGTCGCCGCCCTATCCGATGATCGAGATGTGGGACGACCTCTTCGCCGAACTCGATCCGACCGTCGGCGACGCCCTCGAGCGAGGGGACGGTCGCGAGGCGTTCGAGGCGATGCACGCCCAGCTGGATCGGGTGTGGGACGAACTCAAGCGCGTGCTCGTCGACGGCGGCATCGCCTGTATCAACGTCGGGGACGCGACCCGGACGCTCGACGACAGCTTCCGGGTCTACTCGAACCACGCCCGCGTACTCGAGGCGTTCGAGGCCCGCGGGTTCGATCCCCTTCCCGATATCCTCTGGCGCAAGCCCGCCAACAGTGCCGCGAAGTTCATGGGCAGCGGGATGATTCCCCCGAACGCCTACGTCACCCTCGAGCACGAGTACATCCTCGTCTTTCGAAAGGGTGACTCCCGACGGTCGTTTCCGCCAGGCGACGACGACCGCTACGAGGCGGCCTACTTCTGGGAGGAGCGAAACCGCTGGTTCACGGACCTCTGGTCGGACGTGACCGGCGAACTGCAGACCCTCGACTCGCCGGACGACGATCTACGCGAGCGCTCGGCGGCGTTCCCCCTCGAAATTCCCTATCGTCTGTGCTGTATGTACTCGACCTACGGCGACACCGTCCTCGACCCCTTCTGGGGCACGGGGACGACGTCGCTGGCGGCGATGTGTGCCGGCCGTCACTCGATCGGCTACGAACTCGAGGCGGCGTTCGTCTCGGCGTTCGATGACCGCGTGCGGGAGGTCCAGGATCGTTCTCGATCGATCGGCGAACGACGACTCGAGCGTCACCGGGCGTTCGTCGACCGCGAGCGCCAGCGGACGGACGGGCCGAGTCTCGACTACGATGCCGACCACTACGAGACGCCCGTCGTCACGCATATGGAGTCGGGGATCCGTCTCTACGAGGTGGTGGACGTCCAGCTTTCCGATGGGGGCGATGCGGGTACCGGTGACGACGCCGATAACGTAGGGTATCGACTGACCCACGCGCCGCTCGAGTGACGAGAATCGACGAGTGGCTGATCCGTTCACACGCAAACCGACGGGTAGCCGACCGGCTGCACGCAGGTCGAGTCGACCTGCGTGCGATCACGTTCCACCTATGCGTGCTCCAACTACGCCCGCAGCCTGGCGACCGTCTCTCCCTCGCTTTCGGCTAGCTCGACGAGGCCGTCGTCGGCCAGATCCAACAACAGTCCCTCGAGCCACTCGCGCCCGTGCTCGCCGTCGGGAGTGTAGTCGACGCGAATACGCGGCCCCAGCGTGTCGAGGGACAGTTCGTCGTACTCCCGGAGCGTCCGGACGATCCGCCCGCGGAACTGGCGACGGCTGCCCTCAAACGTGGACTGCGTCGGCACGTCGGGTGCCGAGAAGTCCCCCGTCGCGTAGGCGCTGCAGTGCTCGCGCCAGGGACAGCCGGCCTCGTCGCACCTGGGTCGCTGGGTGCAGGCGACCGCGCCGAGTTCCATGATCGCGTTGTTCCAGACGCGCGAGCGGCCCTCGGGCATGAGCCGATTGGCCGCCGTCTCGAACGCCGAGTCGTCGTCTGGTACGTCGAACGCCCGGTAGCAGACGCGCTTGACGTTCGTGTCGACGACGGCGTCGCCGGCGTTGAACGCGAAACTCGCGACTGCGTTTGCCGTGTACGGGCCGACGCCCATCAGCTCCTGGAGGCCGTCGGGCGTCTCCGGGAAGACGCCGTCGAACGCGTCTTCGATCTGGGTCGCCGCCTCGTGGAGGTACTTCGCCCGGTTGTTGTAACCGAGGCTGTGGCTCGACCAGAAGCCGACGACGGCCGAGCGGTCGGCTGCCGCGAGCGCTTCCGTCGTCGGCCACCGTTCGAGGAACGCATCCCAAGCGTCGACGACGCGATCGAGCTGGGTCTGCTGGCTCATCACCTCGCTCACGAGAATCTCGTAGGGATCGTCGGTCTCGCGCCAGGGGTACTCCCGGTGGTCGGCCTCGTACCACGCGATTAGCCCCTGCTGGACGTCCTCGAGGTCGTCTCCGGTCGGGAGGGCGGTCGACTCGAGTGCCCCTCCTTCGCCGTCGGTCGATCCGGCGTCCTCGCTCATTGTCGTGGATTGTGAATCAACGACCTTACGGCTAGCGATTCCTGCGTTCGCAGCGAGCGCGAAAGGTCTATGAATCGTCCTCGAGTTGGGAATGCCATGAGCCTCGACGCGCTGACCGACGAGATTGAAGCGACCTACGCCGACCTGGGCGAGGAGTGCACCGTGGCCCTCGACCGCGAGACCCGGAACGAGTTGGCTCTGCTGGCGACCGCGCTCGAGCCAGAGTCGACCGACGAGCTCCTCCGTCGGGCGGTTCACATGCTCTTTCAGACGACGGTCGACACGGGCAAGCTCGACTTCCAGCTCCGGTCGGGGTACGACGTGACCTACGACGAGTACCTTTCCGGGATGACCTACGACGAGATGACGGGTGCGAACGACTACCCGCAACTGGACGACGAACGGCGCTACCAGTTCTGACCGTCTGATCGCCCCGTCGCCGACAGGGTTTTGGCCGCCCGTATCACAACGTGTGACATGGATACCGGATCCGTCGAGGACGGCCCAGCCCCCAGCGACGCGTTCCAGGCGCTCGGAAACGAGATCCGGATGCGTACCGTCCGTACCCTGCTCGCGGACGGCCCGTGCACGTTCTCGGAACTGTTCGAGGCGGGCGGCACCGACACGTCGGCGGGGTTCGCCTACCACCTCCGACAGCTAACCGGCGAGTTCGTCCGACAGCGCGAGGACGATCAGTACGAACTCACCTACGCCGGCCGCGAGGTCGGCCGGGCGATCCGGGCGGGCACCTACACCGACAGCGTGGACTGCGAATCGATCGCCCTCTCCGAGCCCTGCCCGTTCTGCGAGGAGACCGAACTGGTCGCGACCGTCACCGACAACGTCTCTCGAGTGGCGTGTCGGGCGTGCGAGGCGCCGATTCTGGAACTGTCGTTCCCGCCGAGCGGATACGCGACTCGAGAGGCGGACTCGATACCCGCGGCCCTCGACTCCTATCACCGTCACCGCATTCGGACGTTCTCCGACGGCGTCTGCCCCGACTGCGGCGGGGAGACGACGGCGGACGTCGAACCGGTGGTCGGGATACCCGACGGCGACGCCGACGGTCCAGACCGCGTCCAACTGGCCTTCAAATGTGATGCCTGCGGAGCGTCGCTTCGCTGCCCGGTCACCCTCGCGGTCCTCGAGCATCCCGCCGTCGTGTCGTTCTACTACGATCACGACCGCGACGTTCAGGAGCGCTCGCTCTGGAACGTCGGTCGCGAGTGGCGCGAACGCGTCGTCTCGAGCGATCCCTGGTGTCTCCTGGTGAGCACGCGACTCGAGGGCGAAACGTTGATCCTCTACGTCAGCGGGGACGGGACCGTCGTAGATAGCCGCCGACGGCCGATTACCGACGACGGCGCCAGGGCCGATTCCGGGTCCGACGCGGAGTCGAATGCGAACGAACCGTCGACGGCCGAGGACGACGAGACGCAACCCGCGCTCGAAACAGACTCGAGCGACGAGAGCGCGACTGTCTGATCGGCCCTCGACGGTATGTTCTTCGGCCATTGAAACCCTCGAGGAATGATAGGTCGCTGTGACCGTGCTGAATACAGGGCGCGTATCTCGCATTGAAAGGGCGTTCAAATCGAATACTCCCGATTCGCTCAATACAGGCGGTTCACCGGGCGTCCAGATGCGAATTGAACAGGTCTGGTGGACCACTGAGAGACTCGGATGCTACTTTGAAACGTAGTTCTCATCGAGAGCGACGACTTCGTTCCGTTTCCGATCGACGAAGAGCGCATCCTGCCATTCAGTCTCGTCGGTATCCGTCGCATCCGTGTCCGTAACGTCTTCAAGAGCTTCGAGTCGGGCGACGTTATCGAATTTGGCCGCAGAGAGTGATTCGTGACACTGCTCGCCGATTGCCTCGATTTTGTGCCGAGCTCCACCCGGCACGTAGACGAACTCCATCGGCCCGATTTCGAGCGTTTGATGGCTCCCATCTTCCCGTTCGAGGGTATACCTGGCCCGCCCATCAAGACACATATTTACCTCGTCGAGACCCGGGACGTGTGTATGCCAATCGATCTTTTTGGAGGGCTCCATCTCGAAGTAGAGCAATCTGAACTCGTTTGTTCTGATAACCAGTGGAGTACTCCTAACACCTTCGGAATCCGTATCCTCGGGGTGCTCGGTCCCGATCTTGTACATCGTTTGGTCGGGAAGGTGAGTACGGGCAAGTTCCTCAGGGGTCAGTTCTGATTTAGGAACCTCGTCCTTTGTCATAACTGGCCATTATGAAGAATGACCTTATACTTATACATACAACAGAAAAATGATATAGTGTTTGCAGAGTCTGCGAACATATAATCTACGCCGTGCCAACGAGAGACAAAGGAACCGACTTGCTGCATAGAGCCTCTGTATACAGCACGCTCCTCTTGACAGCAGCTCGACAGTTCGATCAAGGCCTGCTGAATACAGAGCGCGAATGCAGAATGTGGTGAGAGTCAATCAACGAGGAGTGGTGATTGACCAGTACAGGTAAAGGACTTACCGCATCGATATGCTTAGTTCAGGGTGTTTATCGGTTCATCTGTTCCAGAAACTCGTTAACGGGTTCCTTTTCCAATGTTTTGACGGTTTCGAGAGCAGATGTTAGATCGTCGCAAAGCGGAGTCGGTGTTATTGCTTTGGTCTCCTGATCGTGGTCGATCAGATGGAAATCGACCAGCCGTGGGACAACAGTGTGATGAAGCATCACTTTGTCACTACTACTGTCAAAATAGTCATTGATCTCTTCCAGATGAACAGTCTCTCCCCTTTCCGTTAGGAGATACAGTACGTAACGAGTCTGTTCGTTGGCAAGGTGCTGGAAGAAATCATCAAGATCTATCGGAAAATCAGTTGAGGACATGGAACCCGATACTATGGCGTCGACAGTACCAGCGTTCGACTCGTTATCTGTTCCCATAACAAAAGACAGGCGACGTAGAAATGGTAAACGCTTTTCCAAGCAGGTTTGGCTGTGAGGATACAGGTGAATCAGAGGAGATATTTAGAAGAGATTCTCGGTCAGTACAGGTTGTAGACTAAACAAGGACCAAATGTCACTCACAAAATCACACAATCATAACTGTAGTGACCGTCAGGTTCAGCCGATAGGGAGCGAACGAAACGTGGGCGTTGTGATCAGTACAGAGTCTGTAGTCATCACTCTGTTCGCGCAGTCTGGCTCGGGAACCGCTGACTGGCTACCTCACCGGGTTCGCCACGGGGAGCAGACCCGAGGAGATTATCCGGCGAAGGAGGACGACGATACCGTTCTCCAGGCCGTTGGCGAAAATCGCCTGCTCGTGTGAGTCGTCGGGGTCGGCGTCCGGGTAGAAGGAACTGACCAGCAACGTCATGCGGTCGACCAACAGCAGGCGGCTGATGGCAACCTCGTCGTCGCTCGCGGGCCCCAGGAGCCAGTCCAGTTCGGTTTCGAACACCTTCACGGATGGCAGCTCGGTACCGAGCTTGGCGATGATCGCGTCCGTCTCACCACCGATGATCACGTCGACGCCGCGGTCTACTGCGTCGTGGAGCCGGTCGTACAACGCCTCCGTCAGAAGTTCCTCCTCGACGACCAGCAGGACAATCTCCGATTCGGCGTCCGCCAGCAGATTGTGTGTCCGGGCCTGGATGCCATCATGGCCGGACAGCGTCCATACCTCCTGCATTCGCTCGCTGTCGTCGTCCTCCGGCTGAAGATCGAGCGCTTCGAGGTGTGACTGAAGGGTGTCGATCCGTGCGTCGTACTGCTGACGCAAGATCGCGGTTGCCTCCTCGATGCTGACCGCGCGAAACTGCTGGGGGTTCGAGTGCTGCACTTCGACCAGCCCCTTTGACTCCAGCACTCGGACAGCGTCGTACACCCGCGTCCGAGGTACCTCTGAGATCTCGTTGATTTCCTTGGCGGTCCCCGTCGAGAGTTGGGTCAATGCTAGGAAACCCCGCGCCTCGTACTCCTTCAGCCCGAGGTCCTGTAACAGACTCACCGTCTCGGCTTTACGTTGCTGAGTTGTCATTGGGTGATCCTGTCATGTCCGACTGGTTGAGAGGGCCAATTCACGCTCGGTCGGGATTTGGGTGACTGACTCTCCACACTTCGAGCAGGCATCCATCTTCTCGCTGATGTACGTCGTTTCACAGGCAGGGCACGAATACAGAGTCGACGTGGCTTTATTCTCGGAATCGTGACGAGAGGCCGGTGGCTCGGCCTGTGTGCGCCCACCGAGTCGGGAGAGAAACGTGCGGAGACGCCGGCTCATTGGGTTACGGCTACCCCGCGGCCAGTTCGTCTTCGTGATCTGCCACCAACTGATGTAACGGCGCGTTCTCGTCGAAGTTGGGTCCTCGCCGAATCGTGTGGGTGTCCCCATCCCACCCGATATAGCCTGCCTCGGTGAGTTTGGGTAGGTGTACATGATACAGGGCCGTGCGTATCTCGGAGAGGGTGGCGTCGTCGACGGTGTCCGGATCACTGTCGGTGTGCCAAGCGGCAACCCGAGTGACGAGGCGATCGAAGGAGACTGGAGTCTCCTGCTCGTCGAGGTAGTACAGGACGTACCGACGAACGGAATCTGCCAATATGCTGAACGTATTGGTTACCGCTTCGGTTGATTCGCCCATACCGTGGCAAGGACGTGCTAACGGATAAGGTCTGTTACCCAGATAATTGTTACATTTGGAAAATCCAACCTAAGTCGATTGTCGGTGGATATATTGAAACTCGAGTGTGGATCGAGGGCCTATAGAAGCAGGATAGATTTGAAAATTTCAAGCGGTTCCCCGACTATCCTTGATCGGTGACTGATCCGTCGTCGGTGTCGTTGTCCTGATCCGCGTCGGGGCCCGTCCGTGGATAGAAGTGATCCCATGACTGGACCTGCGTCTCGGAGATAATCTCGGAGCTGTTGATCGTCATGCCCAAGCCCGCCAGTTCGTTGCGGATCTCTTCGATCTCCCTAACCGTGCCGGCGACGACCTCGACGTGGACATTCCGTTCGCCCCCAAGTAAATCGCGGGTGGTCACCACACCGCGAACGTCGAGGATCTGTTCGGCCAGCGATTCCAGCTCATTCGGATTGACCGTGCAGACGAACATGACGTGGAGGGGGTAGCCCGCTTCCTCGTAGTTGATCTCGGGGTGGTAGCCCCGGATCACGCCCGTACCTTCGAGTTTGTCGAGGCGGTTCCGGACCGTCGTGGAGGTCACATCCACCTTCTCGGCGATCTCCGTATCGGTCTGGCGGGCGTTGAGCTGGAGTTGGTGCAGGATGCTCCGGTCCACTTCGTCGAGTGGGTTGTCGTCCATACGGTGTCCTTGGACAGCGCGGCTGAAAAGTCCGCACGGGCCATTCATTAGTAGATTGAAGCAGTCTGTCCGCTAACTCCGCAGGTCTATTGACCGGCTGATTCAGCAGAGGATGTCCACAACAAACAAAGCCAGCTTGCTGTATCCACTCTCTGTATCTTGCACGCTGCTTCTAACAACAGTTTGATAGTTAGTCGAGCTCTGCAAGATACAAGGCGTATATCTCTCACTGGAGTGGTTCCAGATCCGGGTTGCTTGAATCGCTCAGTACAAATAATAGACGTAACGCCAGTTTAGAAGAATTGAGAGTTTGCCCTGTAACCCAGATAATCACACCAAGGATAAGTCACTGTAGCCTGTAGTGAAACCATGAACTATTCTGTAGAACATGAGTATCCGTTTCTATCCCCTCAATCAACTATCGAATGTACTGACTGTCAGATTGAGGATGGGAAAGTGACTAAAGTAACATATGAGAGTGGGAAGATCTATTGGACATTCGTCTGCGAGGACTGTATCAGAGAGTACGTTATGAATTCGAATATTGCTGAAATCGACCGTGTACGGCTATCGTGAGATTTGGTCTGTAAGCGTTCGTATGTAGTGATGGGTCTCTTCCTGAAACGGCGAAATAAATGGGCTGGCCGTACTGCATACACCCTCTGAGTCGCTCATGTCGTTTTTGAAAGGAACCAGGCAATTCATTTGGTATGTGCAGAACTCAGGGCGCGTAGTTAGCACGGCGAGCGCGATCAAAGCGGATTGACGGAGTCCTTCGTCCCCTCCACATTGTTCCATGGAAGAGTTTTACAATCAGTGTGACATCGTTCGAGTCATGGCGACTGAGGCGACCTATACCGTTCCATCCGATCAGTTCCCCCTCGGCACCGTCTTCGCACAACTCCCGGACGTGACGGTCGAACTGGAGCGACTGATCCCTTCACAGGACGTGGTGATCCCCTACTTCTGGGTTCGAGGAACGGACGTTGAGGACATCGAGAGCGCGTTTGATTCCCATCCAGGCGTGAGGGACATCCAACTCGTCGATTCCGTTGATGGCGAGTATCTCCTGCGTGTCGAGTGGTCGATCGAGTACGACGACGTGCTGAGCGTACTGACCGAAACCGGCGTTCCGCTCATCAAAGCGACCGGCACGAGCCGTCGGTGGACGTTCGACATTCGCGGAGACACACGAAGCGATCTTGCAACCTTTCAATCTCGCTGTCGAGAGTTAGAAATCCCGGTCACGCTGACGGAACTACACGCACTGACGCCGGTTGAGACCGAAACCGAGGCAGCACTCACTGACAAGCAACAAGACACACTGGTACTCGCCCACGAGCGTGGGTACTTCGAATCCCCGCGCGAAGTGACGATGGAAGAACTTGGCGACGAACTCGGCATCTCTCAGCAGGCCATCGCGTCTCGACTCCGCCGAGGGATGAAACACATCCTCGAGAGCACCCTCCCCGAAACAGTAGAGTCGAATCAATAGCTCGCTTAAAAACCCGTTGGATACCCAAAAGAAGTGCTGACGGAAGTACCCGTTGAAGGGATAGTTATGCCTAATGGAAAGAGCAAACGGACAGCCGTTACATGTCTCAATTGCGGAGCTGCCTATGCAGCGGAGCAGTGGCCTGACGGCACGGCACAACCGATCGGGGCGAGAAACGGGTGTCAATGCGGATCAACCGAGTTTCAGGCCGTCGAAAAGACGAGTACTACGGGTTTGAGTGACGACTGAGCTGACGAACGAGTGGGATACGCCGAGCTACTGAGCAGTCCGAGGAAAGACGCGAAACTATTGTAGTGATCTTATCCTCTGGATCTTGCATACCGCTTCTGACAACAGTTCGGTAGTTAGTCGACTCTCTGCAAGATACAGAGCGCGAATGTCGCACAAAGTGAGAGTCAATCTGGATGGGGGTGATCGTTCAGTACAGAGAACGGGTTTATCGGTCTGTCTCTTTCCAGTCGTCCGGGTCCCCTTCACGGAATTCACCCTTGGCATGGCGCTCATGAGGCCAGAAGGTGACGCCCAGCAGTACGACGTAGAACACACCCACAACGACAACCACAGCAATCCCGGGGATACGGGCGATTCCAGCGGTTGTCAGCCAGTCCTGGCGCGGCGCGAACGCTGTAATCCTGAAGACCCACGCGACCAATAAGACACTGAGCAGAGCAAGGTACACACGCCGGAGCCGGTTTGCGAGTGCTTCGTAGAACGAGACTTTCAGCGTCGGCCGGCGATAGTCCCTGCTCAGTTCCGCTCGCCAGTCGTGGCTTTCAGTGCCCTGGGACGGATCGAGGGCGTTTGCGAACAGGTTCTCCTGGATGACTCGAGCGCGAGAGCGAAAGACGTCGTAGTCCCGGTACCGCCGGGCTTCGATGCCCAGAAAGACGGTGACGACGACGATCCCGATCAGCACGATATAGTGTGGGTTATCGGTACTCGAAAACGCCCACGTCAAGATTGCTGCCATCAGCGTCACCGCCCACGTCGTCGTCTCGTCGAGGCGCTGGCGCCACGTCCCTACTCGGTCGATCTCTCCGCGATAGGCGTGGGCCATCACCGAACCAAGTCCCGTGCTGTCGTTAACCATTTCGCGGCCAATCTCCCGTTGGTCTGGTGCGGTTGGGTCGAACTCGTCGCTACTCGAATCGGGCATAGAGAAGAGACACCTCCTCGCTCCATAAGCAGCTATGGTGACGGCGTACTCTGAGTGCCATGTACTGAGTCGGTTACGTCGTTTCTGACAAGAACCGGGTAGTTCATTTAGTGTGTGCTGAATACAAAGCGCGGATGTGGCAGGAGTTGGTACCAATCGGATGGGTAATGATTACTAACAACAGGTGTTGTATTTATCAACCTACCGTTCTACCAATCAACTTCCTGGTCCGTCAGGCCCTCCCGGAGTGAACTACTCGTACAGTTGGCCCAGGAGGTACACGACTAGGCCGATTACGGCCAGGAAACCAAGATCAGTGAATGCGTCCATCCAGTTCACGTGAGAGGAAAAGAGAGCACCGATAGCGAGATGCGCCCATACCAGAAGCAGGAAGATAAGAACCGCCGCGAGGGTGATTTGGATCAGGACGATCAGCCCGAGCACGGACTCCTCGTAGCCGCGAGCATCGAATCGAAGTCGTGGTTCGGACTTACTCACAGCCATACTTGGTGGTTCTCCCATCAAAGATTTAAGGGTTGTTGCGGTTGTGCATCAAACAGGTAGCGAAATGGTATCGGAGCATCGCCTCCCAGCGATCTCCTCGTTCGGCAGGCGCTTCAGGAGAAGTGTGACGTCGAGAAACGGAATCCGCCTATGCAGGTCGTCGCGGTTCGCGTCGGCTGCTCCAGGTAGAGTTACTCGTACAGCTTTCCAAGGAGGTACACGGCTGCGGCCATCGCAAGGATCACCGGTATCCAGTGACCGAGGTACAGCACTGATCGCTCGGAGAAGATGGAGTTGGCGGTGATAAGTGTCCAGATCAGCATGGTGAGGATCAGGCAGATCCCGATCAGGCCCCGGAGAACAATAATTGCGTTAACCAAGGATCCTTCGTAGCTTCCAGCATCGAACCGGAGTTCTGGATCTGGCGGGTCTATGCGATCTCGATCTGACTGGGCCATAGCTCTACTGTTCAATCAACCTGTAGGTGTAATAAGTGTTGTCGCAGATTTGAGATAAACACGTAGAAAAACGACATCGGCTTTCTACCTCCTATCAACTTGTTTCAGACGAATCCTTGTGGGGTTGAAGCTAGGGATCGCACGCCACTTTTGACAGCGCTTCGGTAGTTTGATCACGATCTGCTGAATACAAAGCGCGAATGTGGCACGAGATGAGAGGCGATCTACAAGAGCCCATGATCGCTCAGTACATGTGAAACACACCACACGAAGGCGTTATGTTTGACATTGCTCAACGATTGCTACCACAATTTCATCACTCTCGGATTTCACGTAGACTCCCGATGGGTAAGCGGGATTATCATACTGGGGAAGTGATTTGAGCGTCGCTTTTGCCTCTTCAAATTCGTCGGTTGATTCTGGTACCACGGAGAATTGTTCGTACTCCCCGCTTCCCCTCAACACCGTCCCGTGCTGTTTTTCTGAATCAGTGGCCTCTTCAAAAATCCGGTCTATGATCTCAATCTCCCTCAAATTTTCATCTTCGGCGATGATGAGCGGAGCATCGTCAGGGGGATCTTCGACTATTTCAACGTTGAAAGAACAGCCGGAGGGGTTGTCTTCCATCTCAGCATCGTGTCCGGAGTTAGCCGAGTTATTGTCGTCATCTTTGTTTTCGGGAGTTGTTCCACTAATGTTCCCCAAACAACCAACAAAAGCGGATGCGAAGGCGACACCAGTAAAAGTGAGGGCTTGTCGACGGTTCATAGGTGAATATATTCAGCGATTGAGCATATACCTTCACCAAGGTCAAACAGTCATTTTACTCGTACTCTCAGTTCGCATCCGTATGTGCCGGTTGGTTTCGGACTAAACACATGGAATAAACGTGGGCGCCGTGCTGAACTCATCCTCTGTATCTCGCACTACGTTACTGTCTGTTTCTATGAGTTTAACAGGCTCCAGTCTTCGAATTTTTGACATCCAGGAGTAGCGATTTGACTTTCACCGGCGAGGGCTTGTTATCGGCCAGCAGTCTCCGTGACCCTGAGGGCGTGATCGACTTACGTGAGTCCGGCGTCCACCAGCGCCTGTGCACACCGCTGTGAATCGAACCGATCGATTCCACTCGAGTCGATCACGCCGATGTCGACCGACGCGCCGGACCACTCCTCGCCCCGAGCATCCGCGAGCGCCTTGAGCGCGACCCGGACGCCGTCGTCGCCGTCCAGGTCGGCCTCGTAGGTCGCCTCGAGGGACGCCCGAATCGCCTCGCTGTCGCCGCCGATCGCCGTCGCTCGCCAGCGCCGGGTCAGCCCGGAGGGGTCGAGTTCGTAGAGCCGCGGCTCCGGGTCGACCCCGCCGAGCAGGAGCGCGGTCCCGAACGGTCGGGTGCCGCCCGACTGGGTCGACTCCTGAACGTGGTCGGCCACGGCCGTGGCGACCGGTTCGACACCCGGCGCCTCCCCGTACCGGAGTCGCTCCTCCTGAGTGTACCGACGAGCGTAATCCACGAGGCGGCGGGCGTCGGCGACGTGGCCCGCGCTCGCGGCGGCCAGTCGGCCGTCGATATCGTGGAGTTTCTCGACGCTGTCGTTCGCGAGCAAGGGCGAGGGCGTTCGGCTGTCGGCGACGAACACGACGCCGCCGGTCGTTTTCACCCCGACGACGGGACTCCCTCGAGCGACGGCCTCGCGGGCGTACTCGACCTGGTAGAGTCGGCCGTCCGGCGAGAAGATCGACGTCCCGCGGTCGTAGGCCTGCTGGTTCGACTGCATCAGCTCGCCCTCCGCTGATCGACGGTCACGCCGTCGGTCGTGATCGTAGCGGTGGTCACCCCGTCACCGCTCGCGGTATCGCGCTCACTCGCAGCCTCGACGGCGGCGATCGCGGCGTCCGTCGCCGTATCGAGTTCGGGCGTCGGGTCGTCCTCGAGCCGTCCCTCGAGCACGCCGTAGGCGACCTGCATGCCGCTCCCGCCGGCCGCGTAGCGGTCCTCCACGACGCTCCCGCCACCGTCGAGTTCGTAGACGTACCCGCCCGTGTCGTCGACACCACACAGGAGCGGGGCGACGGGGAGACCGCGGACGAGGGCTCCCGCGGTTCGCGCGAGTGCGGGCAGGCTCATCGGCTCGCCTCGGCGGGATTCGTAGAGTCCAGCCTCCGCACGTAGCCGCCTGATGACCTCCTGTGCCGGGCCGACGGACCCCGAGATCGCCATCGCAGCGGTCGGGTGGACCGCCGAAATCTTTCGGACGTCCTTGTTGGCGGTGAAGCGGCCCCCGAGACTCATTCGCTGGTCGGCGGCCATCACGACGCTCTCCGCCGCTCTGATTCCGACGATCGTCGTTCCGGTCGAGAACTCGAGGTCGTGCGTGTCGCTACTTTCCGTCGCTGGTGCGTGCTGTGCGAGTGGTGCGGTTCGGTAGCCCGGGATCGAGAATCGCTTGTCGAACTCGAGCCCCGGCCGCGAGTCGTTACCCGGTTGCGAGTCATTACTCAGCCGCGAGTCGTGGGCACTGCTGTATCGCGTCATCACTCGAGTGGACGCGATCCATCGGAATATATGTTAGCTAAAATATATTTTAGCCAGTCGAGTCGCAGGTCGTCAGGCGGTCGTCGCCGTCTGCGTCGCGACGTCGTCGATCGTCTCGAGTAGGAGCCGCGAGCCGAGGTCGATCTCGCGTTCGGTGACGTCGAGCGGCGGCAGGATTCGCAGCGTCTTGTGTCCACAGCCGAGCGTGAGCAGCCCGCGCTTCATCGCCGCCTCGACGACGGCCTCGCGGCGATCCTTGGTGTCGAACTCGAGTGCGAGCATCAGGCCACGGCCGCGCACGTCGGTGACGCCCTCGACGTCGCGTTCGGCGAGGATCGAGCGGAACTGCTCGCCGCGTTCGCGTACGTTCTCGAGTAAGTTCTGCTCGCGAATCGCGTCGATAGTGAGCACGCCCTGAAGTGACGCGAGGACGTCGCCGGCTCCCCACGTCGAGGAGATGCGGCCCGTCTCCTCGGGGAAGACGTCCGAACGGGAGATAGTCGCGCCGACGCGCAGGCCCTTCGCGCTGGTGATGACGTCCGGGGTGAGATCGAGGTGGTCGACCGCCCACATCTCGCCGCTCCGGCCGAGTCCGGACTGGATCTCGTCGGCGATGACCCGAAGGCCGAACAGCTCTCGGAGCGCCTCGACGTCGCGGGCGAACTCGGGATGGGGAACGCGGTAGCCGCCTTCGCCCTGGACCGGCTCGAGGATGAGGTAGGCTACCTCGTCGGCATCGACGACGCCGCGGTCGGGGTCGAGTTTGTCGGCGACGACGTTGCCGCCGGGTCCGTCCGTGAGCCAGTCGTTCTCGTAGCTCTCCTGGCTCGAGGGGTAAGGAACGCTGATGACGCCGGGTACCTCGGGGTACCCCTTCCGGTGGACGGCCTTCGACCGGTTCAGCGAGAGGGCGCCCAGGGTGCGCCCGTGGAACGCGCCGTCGAAGGTGATCGCGCGGTGGCCGCCACTCGCGTAACAGATCTTGATCGCGTTTTCGACCGCCTCGGCGCCGGAGTTCGAGAGGAACACCCGATCCATGTCGTAGTGGTCGGTCAGGTCGATCAGTCGATCCATCAGCTGAGACGGTCCGGGAAAGTCCGGGTTCGAAGGGGAGCCACCACCGCTCACGTAGAAGTCCTGGCCGGCGATTTTCGTCGGATCGACGAGGTCGAAGGCCTCGAGTTTCTCCTTCACCGCCGGGTTGTTGTACCCGAGCGGGGCCGCAGCGACGTGACTCGTGAAGTCCATGAGGACGTTTCCGTCGACGTCGGTACAGAACGGCCCGATAGCGTCGGCCTGCGTATCCCAGACGAAGTCGTAGACGTAGGTGCTCGGGGCGGCGAACTGGTGGTGGTACTCGGCCCACTTCGTCGCTCGTTTGCCCGGCATCGTCTCGACTCGCGGCTCGACCGTATCTCGGTCCATACCGCAGTTGCGCCGGCCGACGATTAAAAATATTCGTTGTGGTTCGGGCAATACTCAGTACCCTCCTAAGCGTCGATTGACGAGTGAAACCGGATGAACGCTATCGGTTTGACCTATCAGTTCAGGCCTGGAACGCCACTCAGACGACGATGAGGGCGGTGGCGACGGCCCCGCCGGCCAGGAGCACACCGCTGGAAACCGCAACTTTGCGCTTGAACTGCCCGTCCGAGGACGTCGCCGCGAGGAACGCCTTGACGACGATACTCGAGACCGTCGCCAGCAAGATTGCGATCGTCGCCTCGGAGGCAGTGAGCGTCCCGCCGCGATAGAGAACGACGGCGGAGGTAGTCGCCCCGGCGCTCGAGACGAGCCCGCTCGCGACGGCGGTGGCGTAAAAGCCGAGCGTGCCGAACCAGGTTTCCGCCAGCGAACCGAAGACGAGGACCGCGAAGAAGACGGCCCCGAACGCGAGGGCATTCTTCAGTGAGAACGGGTTCTCGAGGTCCATCTCCGTGGATTCAGACCAATCGGCGATGAAGAACGCGATGAGAAACGCGAGGACGATGACCGTGCCGAGTGGCACGACGGCCTGGACGAGCGGCGCGACGGCGCTTCCCGCGGTGAACGCGACGGCGATTGCGAGGTTCCGCACCGCCATCGCCGCGTTCGCGAGCAAGATTGCGGCGACCGCGTACGAGGCTGCCTCCGGGCGCTGTCGAACATGGTCGAGCATCGTCCCGACGACGGCCGTCGAGGACGCCAGGCCACCGAAGAACCCGGTGACCGCGATGCCGCGACCGCCGTACGTCGAGACGATGGCGTAGTTGACGATCCCGATTCCGGCGACGGCGACGACCATGAGCCAGATGACCTGGGGCTCGAGCGGAATCGTGACCGAACCGAGCGAGAGATCGTACTCGGCCGGCAAGATGGGGTAGATGACGAACGCCAGGATGGCGAACTCCGTCGTCGACCGCATCTCCTCGCGCGAGAGTCCCCACGCGAACTCGTGGAGTTCGCGTTTGAGCACGAGCAGGAGCGAGGAGAGGACGGCCACGGTCACGCCCTCGATGACGAACTCCGCCGCAACGAGCGAACCCACGCCGTAGGCGACCAGCATCGAGACGGACGTCGTCAGCGAGAGGCCGGTGTCTTCCTCGCTCATCAGCCCCTGCACGGCGAGCAACACGCCCTGGACGATGACGAGCAGACCGCCGAGGAGCAACAGGCTCTCGCCGACGTCGGCCTCGAGGACGAGAATCGTGAAAACCGCAGCGAGCAAGCTGATCAGTGAGAATGTCCGGATGCCGGCGGACTTCTGTGACCACTCGCGCTCGAGCCCCAGGAACATCCCGAGGGCGCCGGCGAGAGCGATTCGAACGACTGCCTCGTCGAGGGGGGCTTCGAGTATCTGTAACTGTATCTGCAGGGGAGCGTCTGGTAGCATTGCGTCGTACACAAACCGGATTTCGGGCTAGTCGAGTGCGATACCTGGAGAGAACGCGTCTCAAAGGTCGACGTACTGGCCCTCCCAGTCCCGACGAGCCTCGAGTTCACGTCGACCGCGTCGAGTGAGCGTGTAGAAGTTGGTCCGTCGGTCTCGGCTCCCCTTCTCCACGAGTCCCTTGTCAACGAGCGTGTCGAGGTTGGGGTAGAGCCGGCCGTGGTGGATCTCCTTCTCGTAGTACTGCTCGAGTTCCTCCTTGATCGCGAGGCCGTGTGGCTCTTCTTCGCCGGCGATCACGTAGAGGAGGTCGCGCTGAAATCCTGTCAAGTCGTACATTGGGAACGTACCACTCGTACTTCTTGTCGAATTTTAATAAATATACCGGGTTGCAGTCGGAACACGGACGGAGTATTCCGTCGAACACGCGACTGGCGAGACTTTCGAAACGTAAGGGCTTCGACCAGTATGGAACGCGTGACGCATAACGAAGTCCTCATGTCTACGATGAATTGTGTTCAGTCTGGAATTAATTGTGTTCTGTGCGACCCCCGGTGCTCGACTCTATCGACCGTCGTCGACTGTCGCCAGCCGTCGTATATGCCGATACGAAACCGATAGCGGACGGTACGACTACTCGACGTGCAGGACTTTGCGCTCAGAAGCGTTGTAAACAGGAAAGCAAACCACGCGGCGTGAAAAGGGCCGCGTGATTGCTTGCCGCCCTGAATTGGTCCCCGCTGACGCTTCGGCCCTCCAAAGCGAAGCGTCAATTGGTAGAATTCACCGAAGAACCTTAAAGGTACCGACACCGCCTCGAAACGTGACTGGTCAGTGTCGGACTACGTTCGGGCTCGACAGTCACATGTGTTCTTCCTCGAGGACCCAGCCCAGCGCCCGGCGGTAGTACGTGAACATCTGTCTGACGCCCTCGTGGCGCATCTCGTCGCTCTCGAGTTGCTCGACGAGGAACTCGTACTGGTCGCGGATTTCGTCCTCTTCACGCATGGGTCTATCTCGTATCTGCACGGTAAAAAGTGGGACCCCGGAACTCGATTTGCGATCGGCCGGGTGTCGTACGCCCGCTCTCGAATCCCGGCCCATCGATGGGTTCGGGTCAGACTTTTCGAGCGGTCAACGGTTGTCGGCGGCGCAACTCACAGGGGAACTCCGGATGCTCCAGGACGTGCCAGACGAGTATGTGTCGCCGACTGCCGGAAAGCCCAGTTCGCCCGACGTCGTCCGCCGTGAACGTCGTCGGGAGCGCCTCGAAGAGGTCGACCACCGCTTCGAAGGAGTCGAAGACCTTTCGGTGGCCGCTCGAGGTCGCGCCGCGACGGGCAACGACGTAGGACCCGTCGGGCCGATGCGTCGCTTCCGTGTGGGTAAATGTTCGGGTCCGCGAGAGCGCGTCGGCGAGCTGGTCGCGAAGCTGTGCTGCGTCGGTACTGGTCAACGCGTAGGTGGTGGAACCGACCTCGAGGACGACGCCGTCGTCGGTCGTTCGTACCTGCGTGCCGTCGCTATCGACGAATTTCTCGACCAGGAGCGTGGGTACTCCGTGTCATCGTATCCGTCCGTTCTCGCGCTCGAAATAAAATCGTTTGGGCGACTCCACGACGTTCGAGCTCGACGATCCGTCGACCCGACGCGTGTGGTGACGCTGTTCGAAAAGTGAGCGAGACGAGTCGCGAGGGACTCGTTATACGTCTTCGTCGTCTTCCTCGTCGTCCGTTTCGTTGTCGTCACCGACGTCGGTCTCGTTGTCGTCCGACTCGTTGTCGTCGCCGATGTCGGTCTCGTTGTCGTCCGACTCGTTGTCGTCGCCGATGTCGGTCTCGTTGTCGTCTTCCTCGTCGTCCATTCCGTCGTCGGTCTCATCGTCGTCGCCGACGTCGGTCTCGTTCTCGTCGTCGCCCATTCCGTCGTCGTCCCCATTACCGACACCGTCGTCCACTCCGTCGTCGGTTTCGTTGTCGCCCGGGCCCTCGTCGGTACACCCAGCGAGGGCGGCCGTACCAGCAGCGCCAACTGCAACGACGAACTTCCGTCGGCTGAATCTGTCTTGGGACATGCGAATCCGGGTATTTCACTCGAGCTTCTGGGTATACGCATTGCAATTGCCGCCTCTTCATCCCCCGGTGGGTAAGCACTCGCCGAACTAATATGATCTGAATTACAGGATCGACGAGGCGTTCGGTCGGCTCGAGGCCGCCGGTGTCGTGCATCGACGGGACTTTTGGGCTCGCGCGCGTACGAACGGCAATGAACGTCCGCGGCGAACGCGAGTGTACGTCCTGTGGGACCCGTTGGTCGTACGCCGAGACGGGAAGCGTCGGCTGTCCAGCCTGCGGGAGCCTCAAGAGCGTCGGTACCGGCGAGCGCACGGCGACCACCGACCGGCCCGCGTCGTTCGACCTCACGAGCGTCCGCGGGGCCGTCGACGAGGCGGCCAACGACGAACTCGCCGACCGCGCCAGAGGGGTCTGTCGCGAGTACGTTCGTAACCGCGGATTCGTCGCCGACGGGGACCTTCGCCCGCTCGACGACACGTACCTCGCCGCGATGGAACTCCGCCACGCCGCCGACATCGTCGCCCGAACCTCCCAACTGACCGAAGACGAAGAGCTGTACTTCCTCTCGCTGTTGCGCGATGCCGACGACGGCACGCGCCCCGACCCGAAGACGGTCCCGCCGTCCTTTCACGAGGCTCGAGGCCTCGCCGTCGCCGACGCCGTGCGCACCTATCGGCGTGATCTCCGCCTCTGGGTCGAGGAGACGGACCAGGAACTCGAACTCGAGGACGCCCAGAGCACGCTCGAGAACCTGATCGATCACGAAACCCGCCTGCGCATGCTGGAGGGCGACGTCGAGCCGACGATCGCGGAACGACTGCTCGAGACGACTCGACACCTGGCGAACGGCGTACAGGGGGACGTGGCCGAACTCGAGGCCGCACGAGAAGGCCTCGAGTCGCTGGCGAAGACGCTGTAGGACCGGACTCGAGGTCAGGATCAGGGCAACTCGACGTCGATTCCCTCCTGCAGGCTGGCGGCTTTGACCGTGTTGTAGAGCAACATCGCGCGCGTCATGGGGCCGACGCCGCCGGGGACGGGGGTGATCGCACCAGCTCGTTCCTTCGCGCTCTCGAAGTCAACGTCGCCGACGAGTTCGTATCCCTTCTCGGTGTCCGCGTCCACGCGGTTGACCCCGACGTCGATGACGGTTGCGCCCTCGTCGATCATCGAGCCGTCGATCAGTTCGGGGACGCCAACGGCAGCGATCACGACGTCCGCCGCGCGCGTCTTGGCCGCGAGGTCGTCGGTTCGAGAGTGACAGACGGTCACCGTCGCGTTGCCGTCGCCGGATTTCTGGATCAGCAGGTTCGCGAGGGGCTTACCGACGATGTCCGAGCGTCCGACGATGGTCACGTCCGCCCCCTCGGTGTCGACCCCGGTGGATTCGAGGAGTTTCTGGACGCCGTGGGGGGTACAGGGCCGGAAGCGAGCGTCGCCAGCGACCAGTCGTCCGACGTTCTCGGGGTGAAAGCCGTCGACGTCCTTCATGGGGTCGATTCGCCGGATCACGTCCCGATACTCGACGTGGTCGGGGACCGGTGACTGGACGAGGTAGCCGTGGACATCGGGATCGTCGTTGAGTTCCGAGATGACCTCGTACAGGTCCTCGGGGGCAGCGTCACCGGGGACGTCGACGTGGTGGGGCTCGATGCCGACCTCCTCGCAGTCGCGCTGTTTCATGTTCACGTACGTCTGGCTCGCCGGGTCGTCGCCCATCAGGACGGTCGCCAGCCCTGGACGGGCGTCGGCGTCCGCGAGCGTCTCGATCGCTCCAGTCAGATCGGCTCGTATCTCGCTCGCGACCGCCTTCCCGTCGATGATCGTCGTCATACCGGAACCCGACACCGCGAGCCTATTCAATGCTCGGGTTCGTGCCCATCTTTTCTCTCGTTTCGAGTGTATTATTCACGTTCGTGCATTTTCCGATCGACTCGTCTCCCCTTCACCCTCGGTCATCGTACCCCGGAACGAGCGATTCGTCGGACTCTTCGCGTCGCCAGCCATCGCTCTCGAGAACGAGCCACTCGGGCAAGGCCGACTCGACTCCCCCTCGGAGCGGTTCAATGCCGTTATTTCGCTTCGATGCCTCCGTACCCTCGTGGAGAACGTCACTGACCGAACGAGCAACCCCTTTGGGATGCGACCGCCCTTCCAGAAGCACGACCCCGGTAACGTCCCCGCCGTGTTCGGCTACGGCGACGCCAACGCCGACTTCCACCTCATCGGAGACCATCCCGGCATCCACGGCGGCGAGACCACTGGTATCCCGTTCACCGAACTCGAGACGAGCGAGCGCCTCCTGGATGTCTTCCGCACCGTCGGATTCGTCAGCGGTCCCGCCAGCGAGCCGGTCTTCTCGAACTTCTTCGCCGACTACCTCCACATGTGCACCCTTCCCGGCGGCCGACCGCCGACCACCGAAGAGTACGACGAACTCGAGCGCTACTTCGACGCGGAGTTGCGCGCGATCAACGCCCACATCCTCCTGCCAGTCGGCGCCAGGGCGACCGATCACGTTCTCCAGGAGTACACGACCCAGCGCCATCGAATCGACCTCGAGATGCCCGCCCTCCACGCGACGGAGATCCGCGGTCGCGGGTTCATGGTCGTCCCGATTCTCGACCCGGCCGAGTGGGAAGCCGGGGACCGAGAGCGGTTGCTCGAGCGACTCGAGGCGATTCTCGATTCGGATTATCGGCAGACGAAGGGTGTGGCGACGCGGATCGGGTGAAGCGGGTCAAACCGGCACAATAGGTAACTACCGCCCGAACCGTTTTCGAACGCTCACGCGGAGCGGAAGCCCCAGCGCGCCGAGCAGCGGAACGACGACGAACAGCGCCAGATCGGCTGGAAGCGTCGCGTACCCGGCAGCGGCGACGGCGAACCCGACGAGCGGGGCCAGGACGCCCAGGACGTAGAGGTACGAGGGCGACCACCCGGGGAGCTGGTGAGTTCGGTGAACGACGACGCCGATCAGCAGCGGCATGAGGACGCTTCCCGCGAGCAGCGGACCGCCGACGACCATCGTCGCCGCAGTGAGCGCGACCCCGACGACGATGGTCTCGTCGAGCGAGATCGGCCCCCAGGTCTCCTCGCGCCAGGCGACCCGTGCAGCGAGCACGAAGAGCAACGAGAGGCCGACGACTCCGGCCAGGACGCCGTACCACTGGATCGGCTCGAGGAGCGAGGGCGGGGCGACCAGCTCGACGCTCGAGACAAACGCGATGGGGGTCGAAATGCCGTGCCGACTGGTCGAGAGGAACGTCCAGAGCGCGTTCGCGTCGGCGCCGATCGACTGGAGTTCCAGCGCCAGGTTCGAGAGCGCGTTCTCGTGCTCGAGTCCGAAGTGGACGAGTCCGGCGAGATACACGAGGATCGACGTCCAGATGAGCGGCCAGGCGAAGTTCTGGTCGCGCCACCACCGGACGAGCGCGTTGTCGGTCAGTCGACCCGGTCTCGAGTGAGCGTGAGCGTGCGGGGTCGACTCGGTCCGGGCACTCGACGTACCGGCGGTGCCGGTCGTCGTCCCGCCCGCGGTGGTACTCGAGGCGGTCGTGTTCGAGCGAGCGTTCCTCCCGGTGCCGGCCCCCGTTCCGGTGCCAGTGCTCGTAGTCGAGGTGGACGCACTGGCCGATCCCGCGCCGGCGCTCGCACTCGCACTCGAGGTTCGCGAGTCCGTCGTCCCGCCTGCCGACGTAGCGCTCGAGGTCGCGTTCGAGGTTCGGGTCGTCGACGAACGCGACTTCGGGCCCGATTTCGACCTCGGATCCGAATCCGATTTCGAACTCGAGGAGTCGTCTCCCTCGTTTTCGTCCGCGTCTGTATCTGTGTCCGCGTCCGTAGCCGACTTCCAGAGGTCAGGTGAGGGGAGTCCCGACGTTCGCTTGGCGACGTAATCTTCGTGCCCGAGGCGATCGTAGGCCTGGCGTTCGACCGGATCGCCCAGAATGTCGTAGGCCTTCTTGAGTGCCGTAAACTGCGCCTGTGCCCGGTCGTCGTCGTTCAGATCCGGGTGGTAGACCCGGACCTGTTCACGAAACGCCTGCTTCACGTCGTCCTGAGAGGCGTCAGATGAGATGTCGAGAAGGTCGTAGAAGTCGATATCGTCGGTCATGGAAGATCGGTCGTCTATAGCCCCGGGACTGGTCTGTTAGACCGTTTTCCTGCGACAACTTATACTTTCAATATCGCTGATTGTCTCCGCGACGTATCTGCCCATCGTGGACGAACTGGCATGGGTATTTCGGCCGACGACGTCTTCACCGCGTTCAGCGGCCTCTACTCGAACTCGTCGAGAGAGACCTGTCCGGACCCCCGAACCGACGTCTCGCGGTTCGCTTGTTCCTCGTCGTCGGTAGATCGTTCGGCCTCGTCCCGACCGCCCGAATCCGACGCGAGAGCGGTTTCGAGGTCGAGTTGCTCTACGGCGTTGGTCACCCTTTCGGTGGGCGAACTCGAGTCTGCTCCGCCAAGTGCGTCGTTCTCGCCGTCATCGCCGTCGTCGGTACTCGAGTCCGCCCCGTCCGATCCCGTTCGATCCTCCCAGTCGACACCATCGAGACTCGTCTGGTCTGCCTCGCTGAACTCGAGGTTCGCCACCCTGACGCCGAGTTTTCGCACGGGTTCGGACTCGAACTCGGTGAACAGGTCCAGGGCGATCTCCCGGACGAGATCGGGTTCGTCGACCGGTCCGGGCAACGACCGCTCGCGCGTGTTGACCTCGTAGGGCGGACGGACGGCCTTCACGCCCACGGTCCGGTACAGCGCGCCCTCGCGGCGGGCACGGTCGGCGACGGCCGCCGCGAGCGTCTCCACCAGTTCGAGCTTCGGCTCGCGCTCCTCGACGGGGCCGTCGAACGCCGACTCCCGCGAGAAGCTCTTCGGAAGTCCCTTCGGTTCGACGCGGCGGTCGTCGTCTCCTCGTGCGCGCTCGTAGAGTTCCCGTCCGCGCTCACCGAATCGGTCGACGAGCGGTTCCGGGTCGGTGGCAGCGACATCCGCCGCTGTCTCGAGCCCCATCGACCGCAGTTCGCGGGCCGTCACGGGGCCGACGCCGTGGAGCAAGTCGACGTCGAGCGGCGCCAGGAACTCGCGAACCTCGCCGGGACGAACGACCGTCAGGCCGTCCGGTTTGTCGAAGTCGCTGGCGATTTTGGCCGCGCTCATCGAGGGTGCGACGCCGACGCTGACGGTGATACCGACCTCGCGACGGATTCGGTCTTTGACGTGGCGGGCGAAGCCGTCGACGACCGACCAGGCGGTGCGTTCGGTCACGTCGAGGTAGGCCTCGTCGACGCTCACCTCGCGGACGACGTCGGCGCAATCGTGGAGGATCTCTTTCACATCGGCGGCAACCGACTGGTAGTAGTCCATGTCGACCGGGCGGTAGTGGCCGGTTTCCTCGACTGCGAGGTTTGGATCGGCCTCGGCGTCGACCCGCCGGGGCAGCGCCTCGAGCGCCGTCGAGATGGCCTGAGCGCTCTCGACGCCGAACGCGCGCGCCTCGTAGCTGGCGGTGGCGACGGCCCCGACCGAGTCGCCGGATTCGTACCCCATCCCGACGACGACCGGTTCGCCCTCGAGGTCGGGTTCCCGGAGGCGCTCGCAGGCAGCGTAGAAGCAGTCGGCGTCGACGTGGAGAACGATGCGGTCCTCGCTCTCGTCGGTGTGGTTGACGCCGGGGAGGTACGGTTCGTTGGCCATGGGCTGGTGTCGGCGGGTTCGTTACCCCTTTCGTACCGGACGTTTCGACCCGGTAGCCGTGAAGGTTGCGCCCGACGGCTCGAGTTCACTCGGCGAAGCTGCTTTGCAGATTCCGTTCCCGACCACGCCTATACTATAGATATTATAGTTAAAAACGGCGTCGCTCGACCCCCGTCCTGGGCTGCCGGAACGCCCGCACTTTTGACCCCCGAGCGAAAGCCCCCGTCATGAGCACCGACTACGACCTCGACCGATTCGACTCGAGACGCTCCTCGGTCCACACCACCGGCGGGATGGTCGCCACGAGTCAGCCCCTGGCGGCCCAGGCCGGCCTCTCGATCCTCGAGGACGGCGGGAACGCCTTCGACGCGGCCGTCGCCACCGCGGCCGCGCTGAACGTCGTCGAACCCACGTCGACCGGACTCGGTGGCGACGTCTTCGCCCTCTACCGAACCGCCGACGGCGAGGTCGGCGCCATGCGCGCCTGCGGTGGCGCCCCAGCCGAGGCGACCATCGAGAACGTCACGCGCTCGGTCCAGGAGCGAGATGACGCCGCCGACTGGTACCCCGAATCCAGGGGCTACGCCGTCGACGACACCACGGGCGACGACCTCGAGATGCCGTTCCTCGGCCCCCACGCAGTCACGGTTCCCGGGACGGCACGCGGCTGGGAGGCCACGGTCGAAGAACTGGGGACGCTGCCGCTCGCTGACGTCCTCGAGCCGGCTATCCATTACGCCCTCGAGGGGTACCCCGTCTCGGAGGTCATCTCCTATTACTGGCAGGGCGCACCCCGGCTCTTTACCGACGACCACGCCCGCGAGGCCTACCTGTTCGACGCCGAAGCGCCCGATCCAGGTCAGGTCGTGACGCTCGAGCGCCTGGGTGAGTCGATGCGAACGATCGCCGAAGAGGGCGCGGACGTCGTCTACGAGGGGGAGATCGGCGAGGCCATCGCCGACGAGGTGCAGTCGAAGGGCGGCTTCCTGACCCTCGAGGACCTCGCCGCCTTCGAACCCGAGTTCGTCGAGCCCGTGCACACGACGTACAACGGCGCGGAGATCTTCGAGCTGCCCCCGAACAACCAGGGGCTGATCGCGCTCGAGGCGCTGAACATCGCGGAGAAAATCGGCGCGGGCGAACACGCGTACGACTCCCCCGAGCGGGTGCACGCGTTCGCGGAGGCGACGAAGCTCGCGTTCGTCGACGGCCACCACTACATCACCGACCCCACCTACGAGACGGTGCCGCCGCTGGGATCGAAGGCCTACGCCCGAGAGCGCGCCGCAGCGATTGGCGACCGGGCGATCCAGGACCCCGAGGTTGGCGTGCCGACCAGAGCGGCCGAGGACGCCGACACCGTACTCCTGACTGTCGGCGACGAGGAAGGAAATCTCGTCTCGTACATCAACTCCCGCTTCGCCGGGTTCGGGAGCGGCCTGGTCGCCGGGGACACCGGTATCGCCCTCCAGAACCGCGGCGCCTCGTTCTCGCTGGATCCCGAGCACCCGAACCGCCTCGAGCCAGGAAAGCGGCCGTTTCATACTCTCGTGCCGGCTATCGCGAAGTTCGACGAGGACGACTGGGCGGCCTTCGGCGTGATGGGCGGATACATGCAACCCCAGGGCCACGTCCAGGTCGTCTCGAACCTGGTCGACTACGGAATGGGCGCCCAGGAAGCGCTCGACGCGCCGCGCTGGCGCTACCGCGAGGAGGGGGCGCTCGGCGTCGAGGAACGGTTCCCGAACCAGACCGGACTCGTCCGCAAAGGCCACGACGTACAGGTGCTTCCACCCGTGATGTTCGGGGGTGCACAACTCGTTCGCCGCACCGGAGACGTGCTTACCGGGGCAACGGAACCGCGAAAAGACGGTCAGGCGGTCGGGTTCTAGGGATCGAACGGCGCTCGAGTTCGGGTCGACGATAGACCTCGACTATCGACTACCCGCTCCAGGTACCGCCGAGGTCGTCGGCGACGTTGTCGCGCCAGCTATCGAACTCGGTCTGGCACTCGGGGTTGACGCCGATGTGGTCGACGAACCCGGCACCGGGGTCGCTCAGTTCACCGCCGCAGAACGGGCAGGTCGCGGTGTCGTTCCAGTGTGTTGCGTGCGTTGACATACGCTGATCGTCCACAAACCTGTATTTAGTTCTATCCGGCATACGTATAAAATACCTATTATGGGGATAAGGTACATACACATCTTCGTTCGGCCACTTTCGAGATGGGGAGACTATCACCGTCAGAGTACCGAATCGTAGCAGGGGCCTAATCGGCGTGCGACGCTTGCCCGAGCGACCCGCGTTCGACCGCCGAATCCCTCGACTCGACGACGAATCTCAGGACCTGGCAACGACTCCTCGAGCAACGAGTTTCGTACCCCGGCAGAAGGAATCTGACTCGAGACGTCGGCGTGGGCATCCTCCGAACCGGCGGAACTATACCGGAACCCTTCCAATTGGCTCGACGACAGATGACCCGTCCACCGCGCGTCTCGAGACGACAGGTCCTCGCCGGGGGGAGCCTGGCTCTGGCGGGACTCGCCGGTTGTGCGCTCCCCGGGTACGGCACCTACTCGCGGGATCAGCACTCGTTCGACCCCGAGATCCTGCCCTACGACGAAACGTATCCGGACCGCGACGACGCGGCGATGTTTCGCCGCGGGCTCCGTCGACTCGGATACTACCCGAACGAGACCGTGCCGGAGTCGGTGTCGGTCAACTGGTCCCTCCCGGTCAACTACATCGGCCACACCGCGGCGAAGTCGAGTCCCCTGCCGACACCCGACGGCGAGACAATCCTGATCCCGTCCGACACGGGCCGCATCCACGCGGTGACCCCCCATGGCGAGCACCGGTGGACGCGGATGACCGGCGCCTCGAGATCCCTGGGCTTTCACGGAACGCCGACCGTCATCGGCGACGTCGCCTACCTCGGGGGCTACGACGGCGACATGTACGCCTTCGATCCCGAAACCGGCGACGAGGTCTGGCACACGACGGGCGGCCAGCTCGACGGCTCGATCGCCATCGGCTCGAGCCCGGCCTACTGGAACGGCGTCATCTACGTCGTCACCGAGTACTCGAACCCGAACGCGGGGACGATGTGGGCGCTGGACGCCGGCACCGGCGAGCCGCTGTGGAAGGACGACCGCCTGTGGGGGATGCCTCACCCCTCGACGGCCATCGATCCCGAGACCGAGCGGATGGTCACCGGGTCGAACGACGGCGTCGTCTACGCCTGGGAGTTTCCCTCGCTGGAGTTCGCCTGGGAGTTCGAGACCGGCCACCACGTCAAGGGGACGATCCCAACCTACGACGGCGGCGCATTCGTTGGCTCCTGGGACGGCTACTTCTACCGCCTCGATCTCGAGGACGGCACCGAGGAGTGGTCGTTCGAGATCGGCGAAGTGGTCATGTCGAATCCGGGAATCGACCCCGAGACGAACGTCGTCTACACGGGCGGCGACGACTGGAACGTCTACGCGCTCGATGCGGACACGGGCGAGGAGCGGTGGTCGACCCACGTCGAAGGCAACGTGCTAGGATCCCTGACGGTGACCGCCGACGCGGTGCTGGTGGGCTCTTACGATGGCCACCTCTACGCGCTCGAGAAGGATACCGGCGACGTTCGATGGAAGGTGCTGAACCGCGGCTACGTGACCAGCGAACCGATTCCGCGCGACGGCCGGATCTACTACGCCGAGCGGGCCAGGATCTCGAACTACTGGAGCGACAGCGAGGAGGCGGTCTTCGAGGCACCGGGCCACGCCTACTGTCTGGTCGAGGACGAGTAGCGGGTTGAGGAGAGAGGTGAACCCTCGAGGACCCGGATTGTGCGACTGCTGACAGATACGGATTGTGCGATTGCTCGAGGATGCGTTCGAGCACTGTTTTGCGATGTGGTCGTACGGCTATCGGGAACGATTTAGTTCGTCCGTTCGAGTACGTTTGCCACGGTGAGGATGATATCGAGTTCGGTGGGGGATTCGACGAGTTCGACGACGCCCGCCTCCGAATCGTAGTGAATGAAGTCGTACTCGTCGGCTTTCTGGAGGTGGTTGTGATGAAGCGAGAGTTCGATGTTGTTCCACTTCTCGTCCGGGCGGGATGAGGCCCCATCGTCCGTTTCCATGTCCGCCACCGCTTCCACAACCTCCTCGACTGGCACTGCACCATCCTGTTCGTTGAGATAGTACAGTGCGTATCGGCGGCGCTTCTCATTGAGAAGACCCAGAACATTGTCAACCGTTACCATTGACCGAATGGAGATTTCGAACGAGCATAAGTTGCGCGGTGGTGGGTTGTAGCCCGTTCGACGTGAATTTCTCCGGTCGAAACGAGTGACAGTCGACCTTCCGTACGGTTTTGACCGGCGCACTGGCCCCGGCGTCTCCAACGCGGGTGTCCGAATGCACGTTCGTCGCGTGCACATACACACCTGAACCTGAATTCACCCGACACGAGTTTTATCATCTCGCTCGATGACGAACGCTCATGTCCGAAAAAGCACTCTTCGGGTTGTTTCTCGGCGTCGTCGTCGTCTTGCTCTTCGTGACGGGCATTGTCCTCATCACGTTCTGAGGGCGGTGTCCCCCGCGCGACCCCGCTCACGCGACGATCGCGTACGCGAACAGGAACCCGAAGTACGTCACCACAAGTACGAGCAGTGCACCTAGCACGTAGCGTCTGTGAGCGCCGCGTTCTGCCGCTGCGACCGTCGCGTACGTCTCGCGCTCTCGAGCGCTGAGTCGATCCGGATGCTCGAGTCCCCGATGGAGCAGGCGACGCTCTTCGGTCGTGAACGGACGACCGCAGTCCTGACAGCGTGAGGCTGCAGCCGTCGGTTCGCTCCAGGTCGGTTCGTCGTCGGAATCTGCGATCATACTCGGTGTCATCGTTCGGGTGTCGCTTCCTGAAACCGGACGGCGACGACGTATGTGACCAGAAACAGCGTCCCCACGAGTGAGAAGATGAGCCCGTAGACGACGGCCAGCGACAGCAGGTCCCACCCCCACGGGCGCTCGATGAGCAACCACCCGGCGAAGAACAGCAGCACGCCGAGGGGCACGAGGTTTCCCGATATATCTCGAATCGACTCCCTGGAGAGACCGAGCGTCGGCATGGTCCGTCGATGCACACCGCCAACGATGATAAAGGAGTGGGTAAAATCCGTCGGGAAGTAGCCGCCTCCGATCGTATCGAAGCGGTGGGACGAGCGACCAGTCTGGGCGAGTGGGTGGGTATTTTACCGCGTACGTTATAGAAGCGGGCAAATGGTCGAGCCAATCGGTCACGGTGCGATGGCGCTGTTGTTCGCCGTTCCCGCCTGGATACTGTGGGGTCGTCGACCGGCGCTAACATTTACCGCGCTCACACAGGTCACGGCGTTGCTTCCGGACGTCGACCTCCTGTTCGAGTCCTATTTTTCACATCCTCAACTCCAACACCACGGTGTGACACACACCGTTACGTTCGTCCTGGTAGTCGGCCTCGTTTTCGGGGCCGTGGCCGCACGAACACTCACGGGGGCGTTGAACGCTCATCGGCTGATACGAAGCGACTCGATCTCTCCCGAGACAACGTTCGTCTTCACGACGAGCGCGTTCTGGGCCGGTGGCCTCAGTCACATCTTCGTCGACCTGCTCTCGTCGGCGCCGGATGCGGCGATGGAACCCTTCTGGCCGATCTACGCCGGCGAAATCGTCATCAACGTCGTCGCGTACGATTCGACGCCGGTGAACGTGGGACTGGTCGTCGTCGCTCTGGTGACCCACGTGGCACTGTACCGCGCCGAGCGCTACCCCTACGAAACTCGGTGGAGCGTCGGGTCGTAGCCGTACGTCTGCTCGCCGTGATTTTCTCGAGTGCGCCTCGAGGCATCTCACTGGGGATATTTGTCCCTCGGGAGTGTCGAACCCGTATCCGTATCCGTATGCGCGCTCGCGGAGGCTCATCCCCCGAGGATATCGATCGGAAGCAGGCCGCTATCGCCGTCGCCCCGCTGGTAGCCGTCGGTCTCTTCGCGATTCTCTTGGTAGTGCTCTGGGGAGCGAACTACCTCTGGGGGTTCGTCGTCGCACTTCCCGTCTCGTTTTTCATCGCGCTCGTCTGGATCGCGTTCCGGTCTCGACCCGCATCCTCGAGTTAGTCCACTAGTCTCTGGCCGCCGGCGCGTCAGTCACGTTTTCCTCGCCTTCGTGGTTCACGAGCCACGTCTGGTACGTTTCTTCGTCGACGACGACGATCGTCGCCCGCATGTGTGCGTGCTGGGCACCACAGAACTCCGTGCACTGGACCTGGTAGGTGCCGGGTTCGTAGACGTTGGTCCGAACGGCGCTCTCCTGTTCGGGGAAGACGTCCTGACGCAGGCCCAGACCGGGAACGGCGAAGCTGTGGATTACGTCCCTCGAGGTCATGACGAACGCGACATCTCGATCCGTGGGCACGACGATCACGTCCTGGGTCGTCACGTTCGCGTCCGGATAGGTGGCCTGCCAGCCCCACTGGTAAGCCACGACTTCGACGACCATGTCGCTCTCGGCGACCTCGACTGGATTGTCGCCAGTCCCGGCCAGATCCTCGTCGGAGAGGACGCCCGGCGACAGGTACGGGCTGGCGAGCACCGCGTACGCCGAGACGCCGACGAACAGGAGAATAACCGCCGTCGCGACTGTCCAGGTGATCTCGAGGGCCGGATCTTCTGCGGTCGGCCGTGGGTCCTCGTTGTCCCGGAATCGGAGGACGGCGTACGAGAGGATGACCAGGACGAACAGCGTCAGCGGGAGCGCAACGTAGAGCAACTGGACGTAGAGGCCGTCGATGAGGTCGCGGTTGACCGACTGGGCGGCGACGGACATCGTCATGGCGACCGCTCCGACGGTCGCGACGATCAGCCACCGGACGAGACGGACGTAACGCCCCTCCATCCCGGCAATCGACCACGCTCGAAACCAAATAACCACCACGGTGGCGTCAGCGTAGCGAGAGGTTGCGTCGGCAGGGTTTCATTATGGAGTTCGTGGTAGCGTGGTGAGATCGACGCATGAGGAGTCGGCCGAACGTCGAGGCCCGAGTCTGCGTTCCGTGCTCGAGCGGCCGACGAGCGACGGAATGGCGGCCCTCGAGTCGGGGGTGGTGCCCTTCGAGGAGCGACCGCTCGAGTTCCGTCACGAGGGTGGCACCGCTCGGGAGGTCCCCACCGTGATGCCCGACCCTGCCCTCCTGCGGGTCGCACTGTTCGTCGCAATTCTCCTCGGCTGTCTCGCCATCGCTAACCGCGCGAGCCAACGCGGCGCCCGCCCTGACGGCGGGACCCACGTGAGTCGCGATCTGACGATCGACATCGCTACCGTTCGGGCCGGCCTCGAGCGCTGGACGACGACCACCAACCACCGCGAGATCGGTCTGCTGTACATCGCATTCGGTACCCTGGCCGGCATCTGGGGCGGCATCGACGGGATGATGATGCGGACGGAGCTGCTCGTCCCCGCTGCGTCGGTCTGGAACGAGCCGACGTACAACGAGCTGTTTACGGCCCACGGCATCACGATGCTGTTTTTCTTCGTGACGCCCATCTTCTTCGGCATCGGGAACTACTTCCTGCCGCTCTTGCTGGGAGCCGACGACATGGCGTTCCCTCGACTCAACGCCATCGGGTTCTGGATGCTCCCACCGGCGCTCCTGCTGGCTCGGGCGGGACTCATCTCGGAGGTGATGGCGAAGGTCCTCGGATTGCTGCTCGGCGAGAACTCACTCGTCCGCTTCTTCGGGGCGCTGAGCGAACCCGGTCTGGGGTGGACGCTGTACGTGCCGCTGTCGGTCCAGACAGCAAATCCGCAGATCGACCTCTTGCTCCTCGGGTTGCACCTTAGCGGCATCGCGACCACGCTCGCGGCGATAAACTTCATCGTCACCATCTTCTACGAACGCGCTGCGGACGTCACCTGGGCGCGTCTGGATATCTTCTCGTGGACGATTCTCACGACCAGTGCGCTCGTCGTCTTCGCGTTCCCGCTGCTGGGGAGCGCCATCGTCTTGCTGTTGCTCGACCGGAACGTGGGCACGACCTTTTACGCGATCGAGGGTGGCGGGCCGTTGCTATGGCAACACCTCTTCTGGTTCTTCGGCCACCCGGAGGTGTACATCATTTTCCTCCCAGCGGCGGGCCTGATGAGCCTCATTTTACCGAAGTTCTGCGGACGGACGCTCTTTGGCTACCAGTTCGTCGTCTACTCGACGCTGGCCATCGGCGTCCTCAGCTTCGGCGTGTGGGCCCACCACATGTTCGTCACGGGAATGGATCCCCGCCTCCGCGCCGGGTTCATGATCACGACCATCGCCATCGCCGTCCCGAGCGCGATCAAGGTGTTCAACTGGATGACGACCATCTGGGACGGGAACGTCCGCCTGACGGCGCCTATGATCCTCTGCGTCGCCTCCATCCTCACCTTCGTCATCGCTGGTGTCACGGGTATCTTCCTCGCCGTGGTTCCCATCAACGTCACCTACCACGGGACCTACTACGTCGTCGGCCACTTCCACCTGATCGTCATGGGAATCATCCCGTTCATGATGTTCGCTGCGAGCTACTACTGGTACCCCATCATCACCGGCCGGCTGTTCGACCGACGGCTGGCCCGCTTCCAGGCGACCCTGCTCGTCGTCGGTTCGACGACCACCTTCACCGTCCTCGTGATCCTCGGCGTGCTCGAACTTCCCCGTCGCTACGCCGACTACCCGCCGGCCTACGCGCCCCTCCAACAGGTCGCGACTATTGGCGCCTACCTGATCGGCATCAGCGTCCTGCTGTGGCTCTACAACATGCTCTGGTCGTACTGGGCCGGCCCGCCGGTCGACGACGCCGACGTCTGGGACCTCAAACGATCCGAGCAGTTCACCCGCGAGTGGCAGTGGTTCGAGCGCCGCCTCGAGGTCGAGTACGGGATCGAACCGAGCGAACCGGCGACCACGAGACCGGCGTCGACTACCGATCCCGCAATAGGCAGTCCGTCGATATCGAGGCAAATCCGTCCGCTGATGGGATCGGTCACCGAAAACGTGTTCGTCGGGGCCGTCGCGGGACTGGTCGGGACCCTCCTGATGACCGTCGTGCTGGCCGTGGGCGTCGCCATCGGCGTCTTCCACCTGCAGGCGTTCTCGGAACTGGCGGGCCTGATCGGCGCACCCGACCGCGCGTCCGTCGGATACGCGCTGTTCGTCCTGGCCGGGTCGACCGTCTGGCCGCTATTGTTCCTCACCATCGCTCGCTACCTCCCCGGCCGGACGCCCATCGCTCGCGGCCTCTCGTTCGCGACCATCGTCACCTCGGGGTTCCTGCTCGCGTTCTACACCGGTCAGGCAGGGCTCGCCCTCGTCGGCTACGTCGGCCTCTCGATACTCGCCCACTGGGCCTATGGGGTCGGCCTGGGTGCCGCGCTCGACTACGCCTCGTTCAGGTGGGACGTGGAGGTGTGACGATGATGGCTCGAGACGATCGATCGACGCGCGAAACGGACGCCGAGAACGGAAACGGAAGCCGGGGCGAGGAGTCCCGACTCTTCTCGTACGCGCTCCCGTTTCTCGCCGCGCTCTTTCTCGCGCTCGGGATCGCAGGAACCGTCCTCGGCGGCTGGTCCATCGTCCAGCCCGCGATCGGCGGCTGTGGGGATCCCGTCATCGGCATGTCGACACCCGAGGAAACCGAGCAGCGACTCTCTGACGTCGGCCCAGTCGTCGAGACGCTCGAGTTCGAGTCGCTGACCGAGGCCGAACGGCGCGCCGTTCTCGAGGCCATCGACGATCCCCATCAGGAGGGAACCGTCGAGGGGTCGTTCGACCACCGCGAGGCGTTCGAGCGGGGCGTCGTGATCAGCGGCAGCGAAGTTGGCGAAGCGCGGTACGCGACCCTTCGCTCCGAGAGTCGGTGTCTCGGCGTCGATCCGGTCGCCCTCCCGCTGGGGCTCATCTCGTTGCTCGTCGGCGTCGGCGCGTTCACGCTCGTCGGCGTCGAGAACTATCCGTGGGAGTTCCGGTGGTCGCCCCGGCGGGAAATTGCGCGCGAGGACGAGGGAACTCGAGACGCGAGCGGCGAACGAGACGGAACCGACGAGGAAGAGATGCGAGACGCCGACCAGCGGCGATGGGACCGACGCGAGCGCTGATTCACACCGAAACGACGGCCCCGACGTACAGCGTGGCCACGAGGAAGAGCCAGACTGCGTCGACGAAGTGCCAGTATAGCCCCACGGTCGCGACGGACGTGTCTCGCTCGGGGGCGTACTGCCCGCGCAAGCCGCGAACGAAAACGATCAAGAGCAACACGACGCCGAGGGCGACGTGAATGCCGTGGAGTCCCGTCAATCCGTAGAACGCGCTCGCGAACACCCCGTCGGTGATCGAGAACCCCTCGTGGACCACGAACTCGTAGTACTCGATCGCCTGGCCGGCGAGGAAGACGGCGCCCAGGAGGACGGTCAGGCCGAGAAGGCCGAGGAACGCCTGACTTCGTCCGCGCTCGAGAGAACTGTGGGCGACGTGGAACGTGACGCTGCTGACGAGCAGGAGCGCGGTGTTGACCACGACGAGAGAACCGAGCAGCGGCGGGAGGTCGGCGGGGGGCCACGTTCCGACGCGGACGAACGCGTAGTAGATGAAGCCGGCGCCGAAAGTGCCGAGATCGGTCGCGAGAAAGAGAATCATGGTGGTGACGTAGGTGCGTCGCGCCTCTGGGTCGGCTACGGAACGGTCCTGGTGGTGGAGGAATGCCTGTCGGAGCCAGCCGAACAGCCCGGTTAGCAGGAGTCCGCCGCCGAGGAACGCGACCACGAGACCGAGGAGAGCCGGGACGGTCCCGACGCCGAACGCCAGGGCGAGAAGCGCGAATCCGACGTACAGCACGGCTGCGCCTGCGGCGCTCACGATGGGCCAGCCGCTTCGATGGTGGGCATGATCGCCCCCGTCTCCGTCACCGGACGTGTCGGGCGCGTTCGGGGGGTCCGATCGCGAGTGTGGCGGCGGCGGTGTCGACGTGATGTGGATCACCTGCTTGGCTCGAACGTGGCGTCGCGTTCGCTGGATTCGAACGGTGCCGCGTTCACTGGGCTCGAGCGACACAGCGTTCGCGCAACAGAGGTATCCACTCGAGGCAGTCCCAAGTAGCTAACAGCCAGTCGGTTTGTGTGAGTATCTCGCGCGTTTCCATAGCCGACCGGCCGAACGAATCGTTACTGGCGATCGGCCGGCCCCTCGCTCGAGATCGCTGGTTCGGCCCCGGAATCTTCGGCCTCGGTTCGTTCCACCCTCGAGGCCTCGGGTCGTTCGCCACGGTACTCGGTGAGCCGGGCCTGTCGAACCCCTGGCGGATGGCCGGTGAGGACGTAAGGGAGGAGGATGGAGACGGCGTTGATCACGAGGATCAGCAGGATGGGGGCGAGGAACAGTCCGTAGAAGCCGAAGACGAGAGGTCCAACGATGTAGGAAACCAGGAGCATGCCCGTGTGGGTTTGCTTGCCGCTGATGTGCGCCCGGATGAAGAAGTCTGGGATGAAGTCGACGACGACCGCGCTGACGGCTGCCAGCGCGCCAACCGGGACGAGCAGCGAGAGGTCGCCGGTCGCCCACGCGTTCGCCGCGAGGAGGACGATGACGGGGACGTAAACGAGTTTGATGCCGACGACCGGAATGAGGCTCCCGATGCCGGTCAGCGCGCCGATCAGCGCCGGAAACGGAACGTCGACGGCAGCTGGAGCGAAGAAATTGTACGTGTAGAACGTCACGACGCCGACGATGGCCGTGACGAACACGTTCACGATGTTGCCAAAGAGCGTCATCGAGAGTTCTGGGTCCACGGCGCGTGCGTAAGCACGGAGGACGCCCGACTCGTCGTAGGTCTCGAGCAACCACGAGACGAATCGCGGCCCGTCGATGAGCATGTAGTACGCTAGCGTGACCATGATGATCAACTGGACGACCGCGCCGCTGACGACGCTGACCGTCCCCGCGAGGCTCAACACCACGACGCCGAGGGAGGCCTGCGAGGAAATATCCGTGACGATGTTTCGAATCTCGTCGAGATCGAGGCCGGTCACGTCGATCTCCGCGATCACCTCGTTGAGAAACCGATCCTGAACGCCGTAGGCTTCGAGCAACGCCTGGGTTTCGATGACGATGATCGCGATCGTGTAGGTGATGAGCACGAGGAACGGCACCCCGAACAGCACGAGCGCGAGAATCGCCCGCGGTCGTCGCGGGAGGTTGAACCGCTCGAGGGTGCGGTAGATCGGACGTACGGCGTAATAGAGGAAAACCGCGAAGACGAGGACGCCGAGAAACGAGAGGGCGACGTGGGCGACCACCACCAGCAAGGCAGCGACGATCGATCCGACGGCGATCCGACGGCCGAGTACGCGGTCGCGTTCCATCGACCCGTGCTACGACGTACCGGTATTTCACTCCATTGGCATAACGTTGGCTGCTCACCGGCCGAACGTGGGAACTCGTCGCTGAATACTCGAGGTGGCTTTACGGTTCCCCCCGTCGAATCGAACCAGTATGGCACGCTCGATTCTCGTCCCCCACGACGGATCCTCGCACGCACAGGCGGCCCTCGAGTACGCCCTCGAAACGTTTCCGAACGCCTCGATCGTCCTGTTTCACGCGATCGATCCGTTCGAGGTGACGCCGACCGAGGAACAGCTTTCGCCCCTGACCGACGCCTGGCTCACCGACCAGGAGTCGGAGGCCGCCGATCTCTTCGCCGAAGCGACGGCGTCGCTCGAGGGCGACGTGTCGATCGAGACCGCGACTGCCGTCGGGTCGCCAGCCCAGTCGATCGTGGCTCACGTCGAGGACGCGGACGCCGATCAGATCGTCATGGGCAGTCGCGGACGCGGCGGTGCGGCCGGCCTACAGATGGGGAGTACGGCCGAAATCGTCGTCAAGCGAGCGAACGTCCCGGTGACGGTCGTTCGATAGTCGCCGGGTCTTCTGTCCGCCTGGAGCGGGAGCCCCTGAACACCACCCTGAGCTACTCGAGAAGGACTACTCGAGCAATCCCCGTAACGTCGATTCCTCCTGCATCCCCACCAGCTGTTTGGCGGGCCGACCGTTCTCGAAGAGGATCAGCGTCGGGAGCCCGCGGACGCCGTACTGCTGGGCGACTCCCGGAAGCGCCTCGGTATCGACTTTCGCGATCGTTCCCGGCGTGTCGGCGGCGAGTCGGTCGAGGACGGGCGCGAGCATCTGGCAGGGACCACACCAGTCGGCGTAGAAGTCGACGAGGACGCGATCGTACTCCTGGAGCACCTGCTCGAAGTGCGACTGGCTCTCGACGGCGATCGGCTGGTCCGGACACGACGCGCGCTGGTGGTCCTGCTCGGCTTTCGACTTCAGTTCCTCGATCTTGCGTTCGCGTATACGTTCGAGTTCGTCGTCTTCCCCCGGATTCGTCTCATCGTCCGTGCTCATACATGTCGTTCGTTCGCCGCGTCAAAAGCGATTTCGCTGTGCTCGAGCTGCCGAGGCACTCGTCAAAACGGAAGTTTCGAACGGAGCCAGCTCAGGAAGCCGCTCGAGTCCTCGTCTCCGTCGTCCGTCGGAACGAGGTCCGTCTCCGCCGTTTCGGCGTCAGAGACGACGAGTGCAGACTCTTCGCCTGATGCCGGCTCCTCGTCCGACGCGGTCGACTCGAGGGAGTAGTCGACCCGTCCGCCCCGAGGGGTGGTGTCGGGTTCGGAGGCGCGTTCGTCGGTGTCGCCGCCGTCGCCGCCGTCGTCGCCAGCCTCACTGACAGCGCTCTCCGATTCGTCGACCGAGTCCGCCACCCGATCAGGCTCGTCTCCGTCCTCGCCCCTTGTCTCGTCGTCGAACCTGGATTCGGATTCGGATTCGGATTCGGATTCGGGTATGTGTTCGGGATCAGATTCGGACTCGGAATCGCCTTCGAGACCACTCGCTTCCGGGACCGAATCAGCCTCCGTCGCTCCCGAATCGCCGTCGCCCGCGGAAGACGAGTCGTCACCGCTATCGACCCAGAGAAATTCGTCGGATCGCGTCCGACCGGTTAGCAACAGGTCGTCGAGCGCACCCTCGTCGACCAGCTCGTCGTCGACATCGTAATCGGGCTCGTCGTCCTCGTCGGCGCTCGCGATGATCTCCTCGGGGCTCTCGTCTTCGAGAACTTCGTCCATTCCGGAGTCGGCGGCCTCGTCGCGAAGCTGACTGAAGAGGTCAGCAGCAGTCACGTCCTCGACGTCGTCACCGTGTGCCGTCTCGTCGGGGTCAACCGGCTCCTCGTCGGCCGAGTCATCTTCGATTTCCCCGAAGAGCTCGTCCATGCTCGGACCGATATCGAAATCCCCCTCCCTCGATTTTTCATCGGTCGTACTATCGGTCATGTCCTCTTCTCTCCGAATAGAATATCAATCGGCATTAAGCTTTGGAATATTAACAGTCACTGAAGTGTGATATTCGATCTTCGTTTCGAACGTCAGCGCTCGATTTCAGAAGTATACGTATCGCTACACGAGGTGCGGAAACGGACGGGAAATCAAGGTGCGCAACGCAGTTGGCGCACCTGACGGACCAAATCGGGAATCGTGAGAGTAAAATCCGGTGGTCGTCACGGTTCAGTCAGATGGCAGACCGCGGGTTCGACCTCGAGGAGCAATTGACGTCCCTGGCCGACGCGGACCGACGGTACTCGCTCGCGCCGACCGACCGAATCGATTCCCGCGGCTACGTCTCCGAGCCACCGAGGGGCGGCCTTCCGGTCCTCGAGGCCGACGAACTCCTCGTGTTCGGCTCGAACAACTACCTGGGGTTGACCGCGAACCAGCGGGTCCAGAACGCCGCGCGACAGGCCGCCGCCACCGTCGGGACCGGATCCGGCGGGAGTCGAGTCGCGACCGGCGATACGATGGTCCACCACGACCTCGAGCGACTGCTCGCCGAGACCTTCGAGACGGATCGCGCGCTCGCGTTTTCCTCGGGCTACGCGGCGAACGTCGGGACGATCACTGCCCTCGAGCCCGATGTCGTCTTCGTCGACGAGTACACCCACGTGAGCGCGTTCGATGGCTGTCGGCTCTCCGGAACCGAGGTCGTCCCGTACGGCCACTGCGATCCCGACGCCCTCCGCGAGGCGGTGGACGATGCCCTCGAGCGGCGTGCTATCGGTGGAGTAACAGCCGACGTCGACGCCGACGCCGTCGCCGATACCAAGGCCGACGCCGACGCCACCACCGTCACCGACGCCAACGCCGTCGCCGACGACGAATCCTGGCTCGTCGTCACCGATTCGGTCTTCAGCCAGGACGGGTGGGTCGCTCCGCTCGAGGAACTCTGCGACGTCGCCGACTCGGTCGGCGCCTGGGTCATGGTCGACGAGAGCCACGCCACCGGCCTCTACGTCCGCGGTGGTGGAATCGTCCAGGCCGAAGGCCTCGCCGACCGCGTCGACATTCAGATGGGCGCGCTCTCGACGGCGCTCGCCAGCCAGGGCGGCTACGTCGCAGGCGACGACGCGTTAATCGAGTGGCTGGCCGCTCGTGCGCCGCCGTTCGTCGAGTCGACGGGACTGACCCCGATGGCGGCCGCAGCGGCGAGCGAGGCGCTCCACCTCTCGAAACACGGTGACCACCGCGAATCCCTCTGGGAAAACGTTACGCGTCTCCGCGACGGCCTGCTGACGATGGGCTACGAGGTCGACGGCGATTCGCAGATCCTGCCGGTCTACGTCGAGACGCGAGACGCGGCCCGAACCCTGGCGGACGACCTCCGCGACCGGGGCGTGATTGTTTCCGCTCCCGTTCGTCCGAATTCCGGAGGACACGCGTCCAGGAACGCGGTTCGGGAGGGGTACGTCTACGCGCTTCCGACGGCCGCACACACTCGCGACGATCTCGTCGCCTGTCTCGAGGCGTTCCAGGGTGCAGGCGAATCCCTCGACCTCCTGTAGACGGATTTTCGTCCTCGAGTCTCGAACTATCGCTCTCGAAGGTCAACGTTCGTCCTCGAGGTTTGTATACACACACTCGAAACCCGCACACTCGAGCGGTTTAGCGGCTAGAAAAAGTCGGATAGGCCCGACTGTCCATCGTCGTCCTCGGCCTCTTCGTTCGCCTCGCCCTCGGCGCTCACGTCCTCATCCGACGCACCATCGTCGGCCTCTGCGCTCGAGTCGCCATCCGTCCCCGAAGTCGCCCCATCGTCGGCGTCCGAGGCCGAGGATCCCACGTCGAGAAGCGACGCGTTCGCCGAATCCGTGGGTTCGTCGCTCGAGTCCGACCCGTCACTCGAACCGTCGTCGCTCCCGGCGTCCGCGTCGCTCGAGTCGTCGGCGTCCGCGGTACCGAAAAACGCGGATCCGGAGTGCGAGACCGTCTCCTCGGCCTGGCGTTCGGCGGCGTCCTCGACGATCGACTCGACCTTGTTGGTGTCGGCGCCGCTCCCGGTGACGAACGAGACCTCCTTCTCGTCGAGGTCGTAGGCGGCCGCCATCGCGACGGTCAACTCCCGGTTTCGACAGAGGTGGGTCATGCTCGAGAGGAACGGCATGATCTCCCGGCGGACGGTGCCGATGCTCGCGCCCTCCCGGTCGGCGATCCGCTGGGCGATGGCGTCGCGCCGGTCGCGGGTGCCGCGCGTTCGTCCGAGTTTCGACCAGTAGCTCGGCGGGCCGTACCGGGTCCAGCCGCCTTTGGGCTCGCGCCTCGAGGCGGCGACGCCGGCGGCGATGTTATCGGTCGCGTAGCGCCAGTACGAGTAGTCCTGGGTCGAGCGCACCCGACCCAGCCAGCGGTCGGCGTTGCTCATGAACTCGTAGGCGTCGGCGAGTTCGCCGCCCGAGTAGTCCTTCGGGACGTTGTCCTCGACCCAGTTGAGCAGGTCGTCGGGCGTCTCGTCGGTGTCGTAGGCAGCCAGCAGGGCGCCGTGGGCGTCCTTCTCTTTGATGAGCGCATCGAGGAAGTCGAAGATTCCTTCAGTGCTGTCGCGTTCGCTCGTCACGACGTCGTCGACCGTCAGGCGCTCGCTCCCCTCCGCGACCGCCTGCAGGTCGTTGACCGCGGACCGAAGGTCGCCGCTCGTCGCGTCGGCGATCTTGCGGAGGGCGTCGTCCTCGAACTCGATGCCCTCGCGTCGACAGATGTCCCGGAGGACGGGGACGATCGAGCGCGCCGAGACGTCGCGGAACTCGATAGTCTGGCAGTAGTTTCGCAGCGAGTTGCTCATGTCGTAGAACTCGTTGGCCACGAGGACGATCGGCTGGCTGGCCGACTTGACGATTCGAGTAACCTCTCGAGAGCCCCCATAGTCGGCGTTGCCGTGGAAGTTATCGGCCTCGTCGAGGATGACGAGGCGGCGACCGCCGCTGCCGCCGGTCAGCGTGCCACTCTTCGAGGCCTCGCCGGCGACGCGCTTGATCACGTCGGCCTGGCGGTCGTCGCTGGCGTTGAGTTCCATCACCGGCCAGCCCATGTCGTTGGCCAGCGCGTGGGCGGCCGAGGTCTTCCCGATACCCGGACTCCCGTGGACGATGACGGGCTTTCGGTGCTCGTCCCACGTCCTCGCCCACTCCTCGAGTTTGTTGCGGGCCTTGTCGTTTCCCCGTACCTCCGACAGCGTCGTCGGGCGGTACGTTTCCGTCCAGTCGCTCATTGTCGGAGGTAGGGACGAGTCGCGTTTAGTGGTTGCGGAGCGTCACCCTTGACGAGCGTCTCCAGTCGAGGTGAGACGTCACCTCCTTTCGGAAGCGTCGTCGCTCGAGACGATGCTCGGTCCGATGAATGGCGACATTTGCAGGTGGTGCGACTGTCGGACCCGATTCTTGCCCGCTCGAAACCGTACGTTACGGCTCCTCACCCGGCGAACGCTCCGAATCTCGGACGATCGTCTGGTTGGTACAGGAAACAGTCTCTCGAGCAGTCTAGGGGACGATTACCATCGTTTCATCGCCGAAACTGAGCTTACACGCAGAATAAGCAAGAGGTTCGGTGGTGCCGGGATCAGTATGTCCCTCTGGCCCAGGCGGACCGCGATGGCTCTCGGCGCATCGCTCGTCATCGGCAGTCTCCTCGGTGCGGCCGAGACGAGTAACGGGGCCGACGCGAAGTCGACGGTGCCGATGGCGATACCCGCGGACACCGATAGCTGGGCGTCCTACCACGGCACCCCCGGAAACACCGCCGCCATCTCGGGCTCGAGTCGGTTTCCAGCGCCCGAGACGGTCGCCTGGGAATACGAGCAGGACGGCGACGTCGCGGTCGCCAACGGCACGGTCTATCTCCGGACGGGTGCTGGCGTCCACGCCCTCTCCGCCAGCGACGGATCCCTCCAGTGGGTGCGAGAGGACGTCGGCGCCGACGGAACGCCCGCCGTCGTTGACGATACCGTCTACGTCACCGGCGACCGGGTAACGGCGCTCGACGCCGACAGCGGCGATACCGTCTGGTCGACGTCGTTCGGAACGGACGGCCGGATTCCGAGCCCGACCGTCCTCGACGGGTCGGTCTACGTCGTCGTCGACGGCGCCCTTCGCTCGCTCGACGCCGACGACGGGAGTCCCCAGTGGCGACGGAGTGCGGTCGACCTCGAGCGGCGGGGCGCCGACGCGGCTTCGTTCGCTTCGATTCCAGTCGCCGTCGCGAACGACCTCGTGTATGCCGCCGTTGGCGACGCCGGTTTCGTCGCGCTCGACGCCGAGTCGGGGGAGCCGGTGTGGGCCGTCCAGGAGGAGACTCCCTCGAGAGGCGAGGGACTTCCCTCAATCGTGGCGACCGAAGACCGCCTCTACGTGGCGTGGCTCGGCGACGGCGGCGATGGTGACGTCGACGACGGTGACGACGAGGGCGTCGACGGTGACAGCGACGAGGGGGAGGAAGAACTGTGCCTGGTCCTCGACGCCGACGACGGGGCGGTCCTCGAGCGAGTCGAGTTGCGGTTCCCACTCGCGGCGACCGACATCGTCAGAGTCACCGCCGAGCGACACGGTGTCAACGCGTACAACTACGAAACCGACCACAGCTGGACCGTCGGCGGGTCGATAGACGCGTGGGGGCGGCCATCCATCGGGGGCCGGACGGTCGTCGTTCCGTACCACCCTACCGATGGAAGCCCCGCCCTCTTTGGAGTCGACATCGAGACGGGCCTCGAGCAGTGGTCGTTCCCGCTGGCGGCCATTGGACTCCCCGACCCTCGCGAGACGAGGTGGCCCACCCTCACGTATGCGATCAGTGACGGAATGGTGTACCTGTCGGGGGGCGGGAGCCTCGTCGCGCTCGAGCCAGCGGCGGAGGTTGGCGCGAACGAGGCCGGCGAGGACGAAGACGACGCGGCCGGTGACGACACTATGGACGGCAACGAGGCGGACGACGCCGACGATGAACACGAATCGAGGCCGGACGAGGGCATCGCGTCGGACGAAAGCGGCGACAGCGACACCGACGACGATTCGCTGAATGCCATTGAAAGCGACAACGAGACGCGCGATGACGACACCGAGGCCACCACATTCGACCATACCGATCACGAGATGGACGTCCAGAACGACTCGTCAAGCGAGGAAGACGGCGCATCCGGGTTCACCGTCGGTACTGGACTCGTTAGCGGGGGACTCGTCCTCGAGTGGCTCCGTCGTCGAATACCCGCGAACGACTCGGAGCAGTAGTTCTCGTCAGCTAGACTGCACGGACCTGTCCGCTGGAATCGGCAGCCCCCCGTTCTGAAACGTCGTGTACCAGACCAGGAACGTCACGCACTCACACAGCGCCCAAAGAGTGACGGTCCTCGTCGCGGAACGTCTCGCCGAATGTTCCCCGAGACGTTCGAGACCGATCGGCTTCGGTTCGAGCCGTTGACGACCGAGACGATCACGCCTCTCGAGCTGTACGAGTACACGAACCCGGCCACTGACTTCGGGGCGGTCGCCACGCACCTCACGACCGACGTCCACAAGACGCCGAACGACGCCCGCGAGTACCTCCTCGAGTCCGAAAAAGGGTGGAACGACGCCACGCGAGCGAACTGGGCGATCTACCCGCTCGAGGGCGAACCCGCCGCCGGGGCGTTCGCCGGCGTCGCCAGCCTCATCCCGCTCTGGGAGAAGCGGACCGCTCGCCTCGGCGTCTGGCTCCGCAAACCGTTCTGGGGGCGCGGCTACTCGAGCGAGCGCGCCGCAGCGACCATCGCCGTCGCGTTCGACCGACTCGACCTCGAGGTGGTCTCGGTTGGCTACCTCGAGGGCAATGCAAAGTCGAAACGGGCGATCGAGAAGTACGTCGAGCGCTACGGGGGGATGTACGACGGCGTGTTGCGAAACTGGGTGCCACTCGACGGCGAGGTCCGCGACCTGCACCGGTACACGATCACCGCCGAGGCCTGGGAGGCGAATCGGCCCGAGACGGCGTATACGGGTCGCGAGTGAGGTGGTACTCGAGTGAACGTCGTTGCTCGAGTGAGTGACGATGACCGAGTGAGTGACGTCGAAGACACCAGCCAGGACGACCGAAAGGGTCGACGAAGGACGAAGGAAGCTTTAGGTCACTCCCACAGACAGTACCCGTCAGGGAACTCGAGATGACGAACGCGATACCGGACTCGAGCGTCGAGGCGTCGAGCGAGAACGACGCGACCAGCGACGAGAGCGAGGCGAGTGCCAACGAGCCGGACGCAGCGGGGGACCTCCGGCCGTTGTTTCTGGGCGTAGTCGCTGGCGCACTCGCCTGGGTCGTCGGCTACGCACTCACCTACGGGCTGGCTCGCGAGTCGATCCGCGCCGACCTCCGAACCGACGTCCTCGAGTCCGCCGCAGGAGAGACGCTCACCGCCGAACTGGTCGCCTGGACCTACCTGAACGCTCACGGGGTGGCGACCGAGGTGCCGCGGCGCGGGCTATTCAGGCTCCTACCGGCAGAGCAGAACGTCGTCCTCGACGGAAGCGGCGCCGAGTGGCTCCTCTTGTTGGTGCCGCCGCTCGTCATCGCACTGGCCGGCGCGTACTGTGCCTACGATCAACTCGAGCGTCTGGAGTCGATCACCGAGGCGGCGATCGACGGCGCGATGGTCGCCATCGGCTACCTCGCCGTCACGATCGTCGCCGTGCTCGTCTCGACGGTCGCGATCGAGGGCGCGGTAATCCGGCCCTCGCCGCTCGAGTCCATACTCGTCGCCGGCATCGGCTATCCGATCGTCTTCGGTGCGCTCGGGGCCGTCGCCCTCGTTCGGCTCCGCGCTCGCGGTGCAGTTCGAGCTTCGTGACCGCCGTTATTCTCCAAGCCCTCGAGCGACCATCTCCCCCCAGTGGGCGAATCCGTGACGCTCGTAGAACGCCTGCGCCCGGTCGTTTTCGCGGTCGACGTCTAGCACGAGTCGCTCGAGCGGCAGGTCCTGATCGCGGGCGGTCGCGAGCGCTCGTTCCATCAGCGCGTCGGCGACGCCCGTCCCGCGCGCGTCGGGAGCGATATAGATCTCGTTGAGAATCGCCGCGTCCCAGATGTACGCGAGCGACTCCGGGAGGACGAAGACGTAGCCGACGAGCGTCGAGGATCCATCTCGGTCGTCCTCGGGCCCGTCCTCGTTTCCGACGGCGGCGACCGTCACCGCCTCTGGCTCCTCGCCCAGGCAGCGCTCGACCCACTCGAGGTAGCCCTCGCGGTACGCGTCGGTGAGCTTCGATTCGTATCGTTCGGATTTGCCGTCGTCGCCTGTTCCCTCGCCGAGTCCCAGTTCGAACGCTCGTTTGAGCGCCCAGAGCTCGTCCGCGTCAGTCGCCGGATCGTACGGTCGGATCGTCGGCTCGACGGTCGTGTCCATACCTGCCGATGGTCGCGAGGGACTAAGGCTCACCTGATTTCCCGACCTGGTGCGTTCGGCTGATCAGCCCCCAGGGATCGAAGAGGTAGACGCCCGCGAGGCCGAGCGCCATGACGACGACGAACAGGCGGGCGACTCCCGCCAGATCCGTTGGGATCGTCGGCTCGAGCGTAATCGCCATCACGCCCGCGACGCCGATCCACAGGACGGCGGTGATCGTCCGCTGACGACGGTTCATACTCGAGTATGGTCTCGAGGCGTACTTCAAGGTCCCGTTTAGCACGCGCAATTCTTGATGGTCTCGTGGTCAACGGCGTGCTCGAACGCGGAGGCGAACGCCCTGCTGATCTCATTCGTATCGTCGAGATCCCACCGTCGAACGATCGGAATTGGGCTCGAGCGATGTGCTCGAGTACCGACGCTCATACCCAATATTATAGATATATAAGCGAATTGGTATAGAATACGTAGTGAATTTTGAGGCTGGCGTTGTCGAGAGGGGTAGTCGAACAGCGTCGAGTTCCATTTCCAGGTTGTCGGTTTCCGCTCGCAGATGCAAGTATCACCACGCGGTATGCACGGCTTTCGCCGTTCACATCGTGATTCTCACCGACGACCGTAGCCGTTGCACCTCACGGTCGACGTCATCCAACCCGGCTCATCGCCGGTTTTATTTTACTGTTGAAAATAGCATCACTATGGTCAAACAGCCCGTCGACGTCGAAACGGCGGGGCAGAACGTCGCAGGTGAGGCGCCTGCAGCGGAGCCGGAAGCGGTCACCGATGACACGACGGTCCACGACGACGATGTCGAACTCGAGCGAACGATTGGATTGGTCGGCGGCCTGGCAATCGGAATCGGGACGATGATCGGAGCGGGGATTTTCGTGTTCCCCGGGTTAGCGGCGAGCAACGCAGGACTCGCTGCCACCGTCTCGTTTGGTATCGGCGGACTGATCGCGTTGCTCGTGGCGCTTCCGACGTCGGAACTCGCCACAGCCATGCCCCGTAGTGGGGGCGGATACTACTTCATTTCGCGGGGGATGGGTACCGCCTACGGTGCAATCGTGGGTCTCGGGCTCTGGTTGGGGTTAATGTTTGCCTCCGCGTTCTATCTCGTCGGCCTCGGTCACTACGCGAGCGCCGTGTTCGCCGAACTCGGCGTCGGGTTCCCGTTCAGCCCCGTCATCGGGATTGGATTACTGTTCGGCGTAGCGCTGACGGCGTTGAGTATCGGTGGCACAGAAAACACGGCCAAGCTGCAGAATATTGTCGTTGGGATTCTCCTCGTCGTCCTTACGGGATTTCTCTCGTATGGCGTCCTCGACGCTTTCGGGGTTTTCGGTCGGACCAGCGTCCCGGAGCAATTCTTCTCGAGAGGCTACTTCCCGGTATTGACGACGGCTGCGCTCGTGTTCACATCGTATCTGGGATTCGCCCAGGTCGCAACCGTTGCAGGTGAGATCAAGCGGCCGGAGCGGAATCTGCCGCTGGCGATGGTCGGGTCGGTGCTTGTCGTCACCGTGTTCTACGTCGTGACGATTTTCGTCGCGACCAGCGCGTTCGGAGCGGACCGGCTCGGTCAATTCGGTGAGACGGCGATGGTCGAAGTGGCCCGCGAGTTCCTCGGACTACCTGGCGCGGTCGCTATCCTGGGTGCCGGACTGTTGGCGACGTTCTCGAGTGCGAACGCGTCGATTCTGAGCGCCTCCCGGGCAGTGTACGCATTGAGTCGGGACGCCTTGCTACCCCGAAAAGCGAGCGAGGTCAACCTCCGGTATGGGACTCCACACGTCGCGCTGCTGGCTGCCGGTGGCCCGATTCTCGCGCTCGTGGCGACCGGACAGGTCGAACTGCTCGCGGAGGTCGCGTCGTTTCTCCACCTGATCATGTACGGTCTGATGTGTGTCGCACTGATCGTGTTGCGACGCCGGAATCCCGAGTGGTACTCGCCCAGCTACCGTGTCCCGGGGTATCCAGTGTTGCCTGGCGTCGGTGCGCTCGCCAGCTTCGGCCTGATCGCCTTCATGCAACCTGCGTCGATCGCTATCGGCATCGGAGTCATGGTCGTGTCGTACCTGTGGTATCGTTATTACGCTGGAGACGTCATACTCAAGGGAGACATCTGAAATGACGGACCGACCATCGATACTCGTTCCGATTCGCGTGCTCGAAGGAGAGTCGGTTCCGGAGGGAGTTCCCGGTCTCCTCGCGAACGCCCACGTCGTCTTGCTGGGATATCACGTCGTTCCCGAACAGACCGCACCGGGACAGGCACAGATGCAGTTCGAGGAGCGAGCCACGGCACGTCTCGACGAATACGAGACGATCTTCGAGGAGGCGGGAGCGATTGTCGAACGGCGACTCGTCTTCACGCACGACGGACAGAAGACGATCGACCGCACAATCCACGAGCACGACTGCATGGCAGTTCTCGTCCCGAACGCCACCGGGACGGTTGACGATGTGCTCGTCGCCGTCCGCGGGACCGTGGGAATCGACCGTCTCGCCCGCGTCGTCGCCGGCGTGTTCGGTGCGATGGACACCTCGATAACGCTGTACCACGTCGTCGAGACGGAGGAAACGGACGAGGACATTGGGACACTTCTCGATGGGATGGTCGATCGACTGGGAGAGCTCGGTGTCGACGAGTCGAAGATCGAGACACGAGTCGAGCGAGATCAGAAGCCTCTCGATGCGATCGTCGACGCATCTGAAGCGTTCGATGCCGTCGTGATGGGTGAGACGGATCCGTCCCTCGTAACGTACGTGTTCGGTATGCCGGCCGACCAGGTTGCCGACCGGTTTCTCGGCCCCGTTCTCGTCGTCCAGCATGAACTTGCGAACGAAAGGGACGAGTGAGATGGCCGAATACCATAGACGTGGAGGATAGGTGTCCGGCGGAGGAGGCTTTGCGGAGAAGGTGGCGACGAGATTGCCTCAGACCACGGTAGTAGCAATCCTCGTGTGGTTGTGCAGAATTATGAGTTTCGACGTACGTGGATATAGAAAACGTAGCAACGTTTGAGGCCGGCGTCGTCGAGAGCGGTCCCAACAATCACTGTGCGCGATATTGTTCGCGGAAGAACGCAAGTGGGCGATTTGGACCACGGTCGTCCCTCACTGCGTTCGGTTTTCCCTCTGATTCAAATCTCCATGGTCTGGTTTTCACGATCCGGACGCTCGCTACGCTCACAAGTTGGACCGTGAAAACGCCGAGAGGGAGATTTGAACTCCCGTGTCCGTGGGGACAGCAGATTTCGAATCTGCCGCCTTGGCCGGGCTAGGCTATCTCGGCTCACTCGTACGTAGCCGGGTGGTGATTTTAGCCGTTTCGGTTTCTCGCAGCCGCGGGGTCGGTTACCACGGTCGCGACCGGCCCGAGTTCAGGACCGGAACCAGCATCGAGACCGCTGTCTGGAGCTATCACCCGCTACTCGAGCGCTACCTGCTTGCCACCACCCCGAACGTGACAATAACAGAAGAAATATGGGCGACCACCTCGAGTCCGACGCCATGGACGTCACTCAGGCCAGCAAAGAGTGCAACACGGTACTCGACGCGATTGGCGAGGCCGTCATCTGCGACCGTGAATTTCTCGAGACCGTCCTCCTCGGCGTCGTCGGACGCGGGCACGTCCTGCTAGAGGACGTCCCCGGCACGGGGAAGACCCTCACCGCCCGCAGCGTCGCGACCGCCCTCGGACTGTCGTTCTCGCGTATCCAGTTCACCCCGGACCTCCTCCCATCGGACGTGACCGGCACACACGTCTTCAACGAGCAGGACCGCGAGTTCGAGTTCAACGAAGGCCCCATCTTCGCGAACATCGTCCTCGCCGACGAGATCAACCGTGCGCCGCCGAAGACCCAGGCCGCGCTGCTCGAGGCAATGGAGGAAGGGCAGGTGACGACCGACGGCGAGACCCGCCAGCTACCGCAGCCGTTCTTCGTCATCGCGACCCAGAACCCCGTCGAGCAGGAAGGAACGTTCCCCCTTCCAGAGGCGCAGGTCGATCGCTTCCTCGTGAAGACCTCGATGGGGTATCCCGACGAAGGCGGGGAGATCGAACTCCTCCAGCGACGGGCGGGTCGCGACGAGATGAGTCCCTCCGTCGAGACGGTCTTCGAACCCGAACACGTCGAGGCGCTCCGACAGGTCCCCGAGACCGTAACGGTGGACGAGGACCTCCTCGAGTACGTCGTCGCCCTCGCCCGACAGACCCGGACCGACGGTCGCGTCGAGGTCGGCGTCTCTCCCCGTGGGACCCAGCGCCTGTTCGAGGCCGCTCGCGCCTACGCGACCATCGCGGGCCGGGAGTACGTCACCCCAGACGACATCAAGCGCGTCGCGCACCCGGTGATGGCCCACCGCCTCGTGCTCACGCCCGACGCGACGGTCAACGAGGTCTCGAAGTCCCAGATCGTCGACGCGGTGCTGGATTCGGTGCCGGTGCCGACGCTCGAGTGACGGGAACGGCGGACTCGAGACTCGGGTGAACGGTATTGCGAGACATCGGACGACCTCACCGCGTGGAGAACGCTATCGCGAGCTATCGGAGCGTCTCGACCCCTCTCCGTTGCGGTTTTCAATATCGCCAAAAAAGACGTGAACGGCGTCGGCTCAGGCTTCCATCTCCGGCGCACCCTCAGCTTCGACGAGCTCTTTGGACGTCCGGAGCGAGTTTCTGAACTGGCGCTTGTTGTACCGCTTCGCGACGGGTTCGAGCACGCGCTCGAACAGCGAGTCGCCGAACTCGTAGTCGGCCCGCTGGACGACTCTCGTCCCGGAATCGGTCTCCGAGTAGTGGTAGTGTAGCTCCCCGGTCATACCGGGGCTCTCGAACGTGGTGATCGTGTGTTCGTTCGGTTCGACGATCCGCATCTCCATTTCACCGTCCATCGAGGTGCCGAGCAGCCTGTAGGTGGCGTTCATCCGGAGGCCGTCGTCGGTCTCCTCGACGATCTCGACGTCAGTCAGGCTGGGCATGGTGCGGCGCCAGTTCTCGGGGTCGATCCCGAACTGAAAGACGCGGTCTACGGGCGCTTCGATTTCGATCGTGTGCTCGAACTTGGGCATCTATATCATCTCTGTGTCAACTCGAATCACGCACTTACCTCTCGAAGGAATCGGGTACGACGACGGCTGACTCACCTAATATAGGTGCGCTGAGGTAATAAGGCTATGCTCGGTGGCGCGACGTCAGGGACCGTTACCCTGTGTTTTTCATCCCGGCGGCGATCCCCTTGACCGTCAGCCTGAGCGTTCTCTCTTCGACGTCGGTTCGGTGGGTTCGCCCCAGCAGATGCGTCTGGAGGAAGTTGAGCGGATCGACGTAGGGGTTCCGCCGCTCGAGATTCTCGCCCATCCAGTCGCGCGTGTGCAGGGTCTCGCGCTGGCCAATCGTCTTGACCAGGTCGACCGCGCGCTCGTACTCCTCGGTCACTCGCGGGAAGAACCGCTCTCGCAAGTCCTCGGTCGCCAGGTCGGCGTACTGTTCGGCGATCTCGAGTTCCGTTCGCGAGAGCGAGAGCGCCGCGTTGTCGAGCGTCGTGCGGAAGAACGGCCACTCCTCGTACATCGTCTGCAGGGTCTCGACGTCGCCACCGTTCTCGAGGTAGGCGTCGATGCCGTCGGCGACGGCGTACCAGCCCGGCAGGATGCACCGCGCCTGCGTCCAGGAGAACACCCACGGGATCGCCCGCAGGTCCTCGACCGTCCGTTCGCCGCTCCGGGAGGCCGGCCGCGAGCCCAGGTCGAGGTCCTCGATGACGGTGATGGGCGTCGCCTGCTCGAAGTACTGGACGAAGCCGTCGGTCTCGAGCAGGTCGCGATACTCCTGGCGGGCCGCATCGGCCATGGTGTCCATCGCCTCGACCCACTCCTCCTCGATGCGCTCCTCGGGTTGCTCGATCGCCTGCTTTCGCGCTCGTAACTGGGCGTTGAGCATCTGTTCGATGTTGCGCTCGGCGATGCGGGGGTTGCCGTACTTCTCGGCGATGGCCTCCCCCTGCTCGGTGAACTTGACCTGGCCGGTGACGGTGCTGTTCGGCAGGGCCAGCAGCGCCTCGCCCATCGGGCCCCCGCCGCGGGAGATGGACCCCCCACGACCGTGGAACAGGCGCATCGTCACGTCGTAGTCGTCGCAGATCTGACCGAGTCGGCGCTGGTTCTTGTAGAGCGACCAGTTCGCCGCCAGGAAGCCGTTTTCCTTGTTCGAGTCGGAGTACCCCAGCATGATCTCCTGGGTCCGCCCGCGGGCCTCGAGCACCTGCGAGTAAGCTTCGTTGTCGAACAGCGTCCCCATGATGCGCCGGGCGCCCGAGAGGGCGTACTCCGTCTCGAGCAGCGGCACGATGTCGATACCGCAGTGTTCCGGCAAGGAGATGATGCCGGCCTGGTCGGCCAGGAACAGCACCTCGAGGACGTGGGACGGCTCGTTGTTCATCGAGATGCAGTAGGTGTCGATGGCCTCGTTGCCGTACTCGGCCTGCCAGTCGGCGAGGCTGTCGAAGAGGGTGACGACCCGACTCGACGTGTCCGAGAGGTCCTCCGTCCGGGAGAGGTCGACGATCGGCTGATCCTGGAGAACGGCGTCGGTGAGCAACTCGACGCGCTCGTCCTCCGAGAGGGATTTGTACTCGATGCCTTCCCGCGAGAGGACCTCGTCGATGGCGTCCGTGTGATTCTGGCGGTGATCGCGCAGGTCGAGGCTGGCCAGCGAGAGCCCGAAGGTGGCGACCTGCCTGCGCAGGGGGTCGACGTGGGCCTCGACGACCGTCTCCCCGCCGTTCTCCCGGAGGCTGTCGGCGATGATCTCGAGGTCCTCCACGAGTTCGTCGGCGTCGTCGTAGCCACCGGGGCGCACGTCGCCAACGCGCTCGAGGCGCTCGCGCATGAGCTTGAGCTTCTGGCGATAGGGTTCGCCCGGGTAGCGTTCCTTCGCCGTCTTCGCACTGCCCGGCAGTCGTTCCCGGTCGTCTTCGAGGGAGGCGTCGAACGTGTTACCGGTGGTGATCCGACTGCCGTCCTGACTGAGCACGCCCGAGAGCCGCTTGAGTTGCTCGCGGTAGCGATCGATCACGACCTCGCGCTGGCGTTCGAGGGTGTTGGCCGTCACCTCGGGCGTGACGTAGGGGTTGCCGTCGCGGTCGCTCCCGGCCCACGAGCGGAACTCGAAGAGTTTGGGGACGTCGATGGCCCCGTCGAGTTCGTCGTCGAGCGCGTCCGCGAGTTCGTCGTACACCTCGCCGACGACGTCGAAGAGCGTGTTTTCGAGGTACCACTGGACGTTCCGGGCCTCGTCTTCGGGTTCGGGCTGGCGCTTGCGGACCTGTGGGGTCTGCCAGAGGCTCGTCACCTCGGCGTCGACGTCCCGCCAGACCTGCTCGCGTTCCTTGTCGGTTAGCAGGCGCTCGTCGAGCGTCTCGAGGTGGGTCGCAACCGTTCGGAGTTTCGACTTGACGGTCTTTCGGCGCGCTTCCGTCGGGTGGGCCGTGAACGTCGGTTCGATGAGCACGTCGTCGAGGATGCCCGAGACGGTCTCTAAATCCGCTTCGGACAGCTCCTCGGCGGCCGTCTCGAGGCTGTCGTCGAGGGTTCCGTCCTGGGAGTCCTGTCGAATCGACCGGACGCGCTCGCGTTCCTCGGCGAGGTTGATCAGTTCGAAGTACGTCGTGAACGCACGGGCGACGACGCGTTGCTGGTGTGGCGACAGCCCCTCGAGTTCGGTGGCCAGTGGCTCCCGGGACTCGATGTCTCCCGCGCGGTAGTCGATGGCGGCCGTTCGACAGGATTCGACGGTGTCGAAGGCGCGACGCGACGTCTGGTCCTCGAGAACGTCACCCAGGAGGGCCCCGAGTTCGCGAACGTCCTGTCGGACTTCCCTGTTGTGCAGTCGCATACCAACACTCTACGCGGCCTATTGCTAAAAACTCCGTACAGCGCGAAAGTTTGCCACGTGAATCGTCTTTCGTGAAGGTTGTGGGTTCCGGGAACTAACGAAGCGAACGAATCCTCGAGACTAGTCTGTTCGTTGGTCGTCCTCGATTCGGTTCCGTTCGGCCCGCTCGTGTCCTCCTGTCAGAGTCGAAGCCTCCCCCTATCATATCAGTATAGATTTGTCTTCTGCAATTTCTGCATCTGTATCTAGGGCCACACCCCTCCTCGAGAGAGTGACCAATTTATTAGAAGAATGGTATATGCTCTCACGAGTAGTACATGATAATTGGTGATGGATATGGCAACAGAACAATCGACCGTACACGAAACGCAAATCGAAACGGACGCTCGCTTGCGGAACGGTTCACTCCTGATGGCGCTGGCCGGATTGGGGTTCGTCGGCTACGGCATCGTCTTCCTCGTCCGCGCACTGACTGGAACCGGATTCGAACTCGGCGTGGCGACCCTCGACGGGGTATCCCGGGTAGAGTTGGCCGCAACGTACCCCGAAGTGGCGTACTACATCACCCACGCTCACGTCGCCCTCGCCGGATTCATTCTAACGACGGGGATCGCCGTCACGGCGTTGGCGTGGTACGGCGTCCGCAGCGGACAGCTGTGGGCGTGGGCGACGGCGGTCACGGCGGCCGTTCTCGGACTGGTCATCGCCCTCCCGATGCACTACACCGGCGGGTTCGCCCACGATTGGGTGACCCACCTCGGCCCGATCTACCTCGCGGCGATCGTGTTCGTCATCGGCGCCGTGTTGGCCTTGCTCAGCATCCGCGCATCGACTCCCAGCGTGGAGTGAGTCCCCCATCTCTGTTTTTCGTCCCGTCGGTAGCGTCGGCGAATTCGCTGCGTTCACTCGAACAGCACAGCAATTCGACGTTCAACGGCACCCTCGAGACGACCGCACACCTTCAGTTGTACTCGCGCCAGCGATAGCCGCACTCGGTACACTTGAAGAACCTCGTCGGCGGTTCGTCCGCCGAGGCCGTCTGCTTGATCGTGTACCAGGCCTCCTCGGTGCCACACTCGTCACAGCGGACGTCCGTCGCGATTGGCTTGCCCTCGAAGTTCGCGTTCTCGTCGGACTCGATCACGTCGTCGAACGTCTGGGACTCGGTGGTGACAAACGAGGCCTCTTCCTCCCGGTCTCGAGCCGTCGACGCCCCGCAGTCGTCGTTGGTACAGACCATGTGGTCCCCATCGGCTTTCATCATCGAACCGCAGTCGTCGCAGAACTGCATACCAGAGGTATCGGCTCGAGGGGGAAAAACGATGCGTCAGCGGCCCGACCGAGGCCCGCCGAGGATGGCTTTCCACACTCGAGACGGAGCCTATTTCGCCCCACAGCCGCGAGTGTCGCGTATGAACCAGACCACGGAGACCACGGCCCGCGTCCTCCCGGGGCGAACCGCGGACGAGTGGCTCCTCCTCGAGGTCGACACGGCCGATCCGACGTACGTCGAGCGACCCGACCTGGACGACGACCCCGATTCGGGCGACGACGCGGATCGAAACGGCCCCGACCTCGACCACGGTAACCGGATCGAGGCGACGCTCGAGTGGGACGACGGCGAACCCCGACTCGCCGACTGGACGGTTCCCGAGCCGACGCGATTCCGCTTCCGTCGGACGGACGCCCCCGTCTTCCAGGCCGCCCAGCACTGCTTCGAGGAGGCCCGACAGACGGGCGAGGCGATGAACGCCCGCGTGATTCACGACACCGACGGCCGACCGAACGGCGTCGTGTACACGTTCGCGGACCAGCCGGGTCAGCGCGACCTCTACGCCGAGTTTCGCGACGGCGAGAAGCCCCTCGAGCCCCTGCTTGAGCGCGCCGCCGAGTCGACCGAGCCGCCGTTTTCGGTCTGGGTGCTCGACGTGGCCGAGCCGTTCGTGCTCGTGACCATCGTCCTCGATCCGGACGGGTTGCTCGAGGAGAAGATGCACGAGACGTACGGAGATGCTGGGTAGGAACCGTCCCTTTCAGTTGTGGGGCGAGTACCCGACTCGGTCGCTCACTCGTAGGTGAAAAATCGGACGTTGCAGGACGGACAGACCAATTTTTCTTGCGGTGTCTTGCCGATTGGCGTCGCTTCGCCACAGCAACTCGCGCGCGTGATGGTCACCTCGCCGCCACAGAGCGGGCACTCCTCGAGTAGCGACCGCAGGGGGCGCCCCGCGGCGCGGGCGACCGCGTCGTCGACCCGCTCTTCGAGCGCGCGGGCTGCGGCGAGTTCGGCGATGGCGACTCCCTGGTGGAGCGTCACGGGCGCGCCCTCGGCCGGATCGAGGATGACGACGGGGCGACCCCACTGCCGGCGCGTGCGCGTGTCGACGTCTGCCGGCGTCACCTCGTCGGCCACGTCGGCCAGCGCTTCGAGGTCGAGGTGACGAAGCGACGCCATCTCGCGACGCCAGTCCTCGCGGAAGTCCGGGTCGAGCACCACGTCCTCGGCCTCGAGGTCGACGACGCCGGCCTCGAGCAACGTGGTGAGGACCGCTTCCCCGGCCGGTGGGGTGTCGTCGCTCGAGCCCGCGCCCGCGTTCGCGTTCGCGTTCGCAGCCGTATCCGTGGCCGCGGTCGAACTCGTCGTCGATCCAGATTCCTCGACTGTTCCGAGCCCGCCAGCCTCGGCCAGCGATCCGCTCGTCGAGCCCCGATGCTCGTGGCCGAACGGATCGACCGGTAGCCTGGCGAAGAGCTTCGGTGCCACGTGCGGCGTGTACGGAACGAGGTAGCCCCGGAGGCCGATCCCGGCCAATCCGGTGAGCGTAACCCCCATCGCGGTCCGTCGCCGCCCCCTGAGAGCGAGGATGCCGACCGCCGCGACGAGCAGTGCGACGTTGGTCACCGTACACGGCCAGCAGCGATTCTCCCCGGTGAATTCCGGGCGCCGAATGCGCTCGAGAAGCGAAGCCATGCGGGGCAGTTTCTGGTGGGACGGCTTGAGTGTGGCGCTGGAGACAGGCTTTTTACAACGGGTGTTATACGTCGACTGGAATGAACGTGCGCCCTCCACAGTCAAGCGGGCTGGTGGTTCGACATGGACGGTGACGAACTGATCGCGACGCTCGAGGATGCGGGCCTCTCGCCGTACCAGGCCGACGCTTTCGTGACGTTGCTCGAACTGGGCGCCGCGTCGGCGACCGACATCGCCCACGCGAGTTCTGTCCCCGATCCACGAATCTACGACGTCCTGCGCGGACTCGAGGACGACGGATACATCGAAACCTACGAACAGGACAGCTTGCACGCCCGCGCCCACGACCCGGGTGAGGTCCTCGCCGACCTTCGCTCGCGGGCGAGTCGCTTCGAGACGGCCGCGACGGAGATCGAAGAGCGCTGGAACCGGCCCGATATCGAGGACCACAAGGTCAGCATCGTCAAGCGACTCGACACGGTGCTCACACAGGCCGAGGAGTTGATCCGGGAGGCGACGACGCAGGTGCAAGTCGGTTTGACCGTTGAGCAGTACCACGAACTCGAGGACGCGCTCGCGTCGGCACTCGAACGGGGCGCCGACGTGAAGGTGTGTCTGTTCCCGTCGGTCGACGCCGAGATGGATCTCCCGCCGATGGAGTCGCTGGCGCGGACCTGTACGGAGGCCCGACGTCGACCGATCCCCTCGCCGTTCGTCGCACTCGTCGATCGAACCTGGACGTGTTTCTCCCCGCACGGGTACTCGACGAACGAGTACGGCGTCATCGTCAACGACCGGACCCACACCTTCGTCTTCCACTGGTACTTCCTGACCAGCCTCTGGGAGGTCCACGAGACGATCTACTCGGCCCGAAACGACGAGTTCCCCGTCACCTACGTCGACCTCCGGCACTGCCTGCGTGACGTCATCCCCCTGCTCGAGGACGGGGTGGCGATTGAGGCGACGGTCGAGGGAATCGAGACCGATTCGGGACTGGAAGTCACGCGGTCCGGGACGGTGACGGACGCCACCTACGCGGGCGTCACGACGGAAGCCGATCACCCGGCCCCGCTGGCACAGCTCGCGGGCGAGGCGTCGATCACCCTCGAGACCGAGAACGGACCCGTTACCGTCGGCGGCTGGGGCGCGATGCTCGAGGACCTCGAGGCGACTCGTATTACGATCGACTCGAGTGCCTGATGAGTTATTGAAGTATTATATCTTCACGAATTATTACTACGTTCGGGTGTTATTGTCGAGCAACGCCGTCACTTCGAAATCGCCGGATGGGGTCGGTGATCGTAGTGTAGACGCCGTCTTCTTCGGAACCCATACCGCTCGACGACTATCTTTGTCTCATTTACAACACCTGTTGTACCTGATCCAGTAGTTATAAATACGAACGACATTGTTATCTCCTGCTATGAGTGAGAGAAACTCACAGGGGAGCGACGGAATCGACTCGAGCGTCTCGCGTCGGACGTTCGTTAAAGCAGCGGGGGCGAGCGGAGCCGCGGTGAGTCTCGCGGGGTGTATCTACGGCGACGAAGGCGATGGCGGCTCCGGGGACACCATAACGATCGCGATGGGGTCGACGACCATCTCCGACATCGAGGACAACCTCCCGGACCTACTCCACGAGAACGGGCTGAGCGACGACGTCGAGATCGACTTCAGTTCCCAGGAGGACGACTCCGGCGCACAGCGAGACCAGTACATCTCGCTGCTCGAGGCCGAGGAGTCCAGCCCCGACCTGTTCATGATGGACACCGGGTGGGCGAACGTATTCATCGAACAGGGCTACATCGCCAACCTCTCGGAGGAACTCGACGACGACACCCTCGACCGCATCGACAGCGACTACTTCGAGGCGTTCACAAACACGGTTCGCGACACCGAAAGCGGCGACCTCTACGGAATCCCGCTGTTCCCAGACTACGCGGTCATGCTGTACAACAAGGAGTACGCGCGTGAAGCCGGCTACTCCGACGACGACTTCGATCAGTGGGAGACCGAACCGATGACCTGGCAGGAGTGGGCCGAGACGGCCCAGGAGGTCACCGAGGCGTCGGATGCCGAGTTCGGCTTCTCGACCCAGTGGGACATCTACGAGGGGACCGCCTGCTGTACGCTCAACGAGGTCATGACCTCCTTCGGCGGCGCGTACTTCGGCGGCGAGGAGAACCTGGGCGGCCCGGTTGGGGATCGCCCGGTCACCATCGACGAACCGGAGTTCATCGAGGCGCTCAGCATGATGTACACGCTCGCCGCTCAGGAGGAAGATGAGAATACCCTCGACGAGTACCCGACCGGCGTGGCATCGCCGGACATCACCCAGTGGGACGAGAATCCGGCGCTCTCTCCGTTCACGGAGGGACAGGCCGCATTCCACCGCAACTGGCCCTACTCGATCGTCGAGACGCTCAGCGGCGACTACGACTTCGAGGACGAGGACGACCTCGGAACGATGCCGCTCCCCTACGCGGTCGAGGACGGCGAGGGTGCCCACCCCGGCACGGGAGGCTCGACCTCGGCCCAGGGCGGGTGGCACATCTGCATGAACCCCAACACCGAGCGAAAGGAGGAGGCCCTCGAGGTGCTCACCGCGATGACGGAGGACGACTTCAACCTCGGCATGCTCGAGGCCATCGCCTGGCTCCCGCCGAAACCGGACCTCTTCGATTCCGAGGAAGCGACCGATCCCGACGCCGTCGGCGTCGTGGCCAACTACATGAACACGCTCCAGGTCGCCGGCGAGGGGGCGATGCCGCGACCGGTCACCACGGCGTGGCCCTCCCAGGCGAACGCGATCGCCGAACAGGCTAACCAGGCCGTCGCTGGCCAGAAGAGCCCCGAGGAGGCCGCCGCCGAACTCCAGACCTCCATCGAGGACATCGAATCCTCACAATGAGCACCGAAGGTGAGGCGGCCGGGACCGCTCGAGAATCGCGGCGGTCGGGGCCGCTCGTCGCGGCTACGCGGTGGCTCGAGAACCTCGGGGAAACCGCGTTCGCGTACCTCCTGTTGACACCCGTGTTCGTCCTGCTCGGGACGATCGCGCTCTATCCGCTGTTACGGACGTTCGAACTGTCCTTGTACACGGGGATCCTGGGCAATTCAGAGCAGGAGTTCGTCGGCCTCCAGCACTACGTCGACCTGTTCAGCGGCGACGCGAACCCGAAACTCCCCGGCTCGGTGACCTTCCTCCCCGATGTAACCACGAGCGGGAACTTCCCGTTCGTCCACGTCGAGGGCTGGGCACGGAGTACCCTGGTCGTGACGATACTCTTCGCCGCCATCAGCGTCTTCTTCGAGACGATCATCGGATTCGGTCAGGCGCTCGTCCTCGACAAGGACTTCCGGGGCCGTCGGTGGGTCCGTGCGGCGATCATCATCCCGTGGGCGATCCCGCTGGTCATCCAGGGGATGATCTTCTACCTCATGTTCCACCCGAGCACCGGGTTCCTGACCCAGTACCTCTCGTCGGTTGGCATCGTCGCCCCGACGAACACGCTCAACGATCCCTCGAGCGCGTTCCTGATCGTCACCGTGGCCGACATCTGGAAGACGACCGCGTTCATGGCCTTGCTCATCCTCGCCGGCCTCCAGAGCATCGACCGGAGCCTCTACGACGTCGCGAAGGTGTCGGGCGCCACGCGCTGGCAGCAGTTCAAGCTCATCACGTTCCCGCTCGTCTTGCCGGCTCTCGGCATCGCCATCCTCTTCCGTATGATCGACGCCATGCGCGTCTACGGGCTGATCGACTCCGTCTCGAGCTGTACGACCGTCCCCTCGCTTTCGTGCATGGTCGTCGAGACCTTCTACTCGAACCGCGGGCTCGCCTCGGCGGTCGCATTCGTCACGGCGGGCATCATCGGCGTGGTCGTGATCGGCGTCATCTACCAGCAGTACAAGGAGGGTGGGATCTGACATGGCGACGCCATCTACGACGGAATCGGAAGTGGAACCAGACGCGACGGACGCTGCCGACGACAGTGAGCGAAAACAGGGGCCACTCGGCCGCTGGACGCGCGGCGTCCTCGAGGAAGAAGCGAAGCGCCAGCGCCTCTACCGGGCGTTGTTCTGGACCGCCTGTGCGTTCTTCCTCGTGACGACGCTGTTTCCCTTCTACTGGCTGCTCGTGCTCGCGCTGACGCCGAACAGCCGGATTCTCACCGGCGACTGGTCACTACCAGTGATCGGGATCGAGTTCCCGCACCCACAGGGGTTCAACGTCACCGCGTTCGTCGAGGTGTTCCAGGAGGTGCCGTTCCACCTCTTCGTCTTCAACAGTTTCGTGCTGGCGACGACGACCACGATCATCGTCCTCGCTGTCGCGACGCTCGCCGGGTACGTCTTCGGGCGCCTCGAGTTCCCCGGCCGCGGCGCGCTCATGCTCGCAGTGCTGGTGATCTCGTACTTTCCGCCGGCAGCGTTCCTGATTCCGCTGTTCGACGCATTCCTCGGAAACGCGGTCGTGATCCCGTTCCTGGGCGTCGAACTGTTCCAGTCTCCCCGACTCGTGAACACACCGGGATCGATGATCATGCCGTTCAGCGCGCTGTTCTTGCCGCTGGCGATCTTCATCCTGACGACGTTCTACGCCCAGATTCCCGACGGCCTCGAGGACGCGGCACGCGTCGAGGGAACGACCCGGCTCGGGGCGTTGTTCCGGGTCATCATGCCGCTGTCGGCGCCCGGAATCGCGACTGCGGCCGTGTTGACGTTCATCTCGGTCTACAACGAGTACTTCTTCAGCTCGATCATGGCGCTGGAGAACCAGCCCCAGAACTGGTCGCCGCTGGTCGGCGGGATCCTGAGCTACCAGACCCAGTACACGACCGACTTCAACCTGATGGCGGCGGCGAGCATCGTCGGGGTCCTCCCCGTCGTCGTCCTCGTCATCGTCGCCCAGGAACGCATCGTCAGCGGACTGACCGCCGGCGCACTCAAAGAATGACCACACGCAGCACCCACTATCACTACCAATGGCACGCGTAACACTCGAACACGTCACGAAACGCTACGAAGACGTCACCGCGGTCGACGACATGAACCTCGAGATCGAAGACGGGGAGTTCGTCTGCCTCGTCGGCCCCTCGGGGTGTGGAAAGTCGACGACGATGGAAACGATCGCCGGCCTCACGAAGCCCACGGAGGGGACGATTCACATCGGGGACCGGGACGTCACGAAACTCCCGCCGAAGGATCGCGGGGTGTCGATGGTCTTCCAGAACATCGCGCTGTTCCCGCACATGAACGTCTACGAGAACATCTCCTTCGGCCTTCGACTCCGGAAGTACGACAAGGACGAGATCGACCGCCGGGTCGATCAGGCCGCCGACATCGTCCAGCTCGAGGGCATGCTCGAGCGCGAGCCAAACGAGCTCTCGGGCGGACAGCAACAGCGGGTGGCCATCGCGCGGGCGATCGTCCGCGAGCCGGACGTCTTCCTGATGGACGAACCGCTGGCGAACCTCGACGCCAAGCTCCGGGTCCACATGCGGACCGAGTTACAACGGTTGCACAAACAGCTCGAGACGACGATCATCTACGTCACCCACGATCAGGCCGAGGCGATGACCATGTCCGACCGTATCGCCGTCATCAACGCGGGCGAACTCCAGCAGATCGATCCGCCGCTGGTCTGTTACAACGAACCTGCCAACCGGTTCGTCGCCGGATTCATCGGCTCGCCGTCGATGAACTTCGTCGAAGGAGAGATCACCGCCGGGGGACTCTCGACCGACCACTTCGACCTCGAGTTCGATTCCAACGCCGTCGACGTCCCGTCGGGTGAGGCGATCACGATGGGGGTCCGGCCCGAGGACATCTACCTGACCGAAAACGTCGACTCGGCGACCAGCGCCTCCGAGGTCGTCGAGGCCCGGACAGACGTCCTCGAGCCGATGGGCGATCAGATTTTCGTCTACCTGTCGCTCGACGACGCGGGCACCGAGATGATGACGAGCGACGAGGCGTCGGCGGCCTCAAACCAGCTCCTGATGAGCGTCGATCCGGACACGGACATCGACGAAGATCAGTCGATTTCGGTGGTGCTCGACCGGTCGAAGGTGCACCTGTTCGATACTGGGACGGGGAACGCGATCGCTCACGGGATCGAGTCGCTGGCTCGGGCTACGTCCGGAGCCGGGGCCGAAGCAGAATCCGAAACCGGGGCCGGGCCAGGGGCTGTCGACGTCGCTCGAGCCGACTCCGAATCGGGTGGTCGACGTGAGTAGCCTGATTCCGGTGGTCTACTACGGCGGGCTAACGATCCTGTTTTTCTTCTGGATATACGGGATCGTTTCGTTCGCCCTCGACGTCAAGAACAGGATCCTCCCGGGCATCGCCCAGTACCGCCGCGGACGCGCCAAACGTGAACAACGTCGAGAGCAGGAACGCGAACGATCCGAGCGTGAGGAACAACTGTACTGAATCGATGATCGACGAGACACCCATTCGAGCCGGAATCGTCGGCTGCGGCAACATCGGCCAGTACCACGCCGACCGCCTCCAGGAACTCGGCGCCGACCTCGTCGGCGGCATGGACGTCTCGACGCAGGCGCGCGACCGGTTCGCCCAACGTTACGGCGTCGACGCATACGACGATCACCACGCGCTCTACGACGCGATCGACGTAGTCGTGATCACTACGCCCAATCGGTTCCACGAGGAGTACGCGGTCGACGCGTTCGAGCACGGCCTGCACGTCCTGCTCGAGAAACCGCTGGCACACTCCCTCGAGAGCGCCGAGCGCATCGCCGCGGCGGCGAGAGAGAGTAGGGGCACCTGCACGGTCGGCTTCCACAACCGGTTTCGAAATGCCGTCCGCCTCGTCGCCGACCGGATCGAACGCGGCGACCTGGGCGAGATAACCCACGTCGAAGCGAACTACGTCCGCCGGCGAGGCGTTCCCGGTCGCGGCTCTTGGTTCACCCGTCGAGACATCGCCGGCGGCGGCGCGCTGATCGACCTCGGCGTCCACGCCATCGACCTCGCGCTCTACCTGCTCGACGATCCCGCCGTCAGCGACGTCTCGGGGGTCACGAGAAGCGAGTTCGGCTCTCGCGAGGACTACGCCTACCTCGAGATGTGGGGCGAGGACGCCGGGCCGGAGGGGTTCGACGTGGACGACTCCGCCAGTGCGTTCGTTCGATGCGCGGACGATCGGACCATCTCGCTCGAGGTCGCCTGGGCGACGAACCGCCCGCCGACCCACGAGTTCGTCGTCCAGGGGACCGAGGCCGCCGCGCGGTTCGACCTGCTCGAAGATCAGGTGACGATTCACTCCGCGAGTCCGGACGGGGCGAACCACTTCGTGGACTCGACGCTCGAGCCGACAGCGAACGACGCACACTCGGACGAGCAGCGGGCGTTTCTGGCGGCGATCAGAGGTGGGGAAGACGCCGTCGGCGCGAGCGTCGAGGAGGCGCTCGCGGTGCAGCGGGTCATCGATTCGATCTACCGCTCGAGCGGCGAGGGGCACCCGATCACGCTCGAACAGTCCTGAGCAAGTAACGGATACCGCTTTGACTGGGTCGAGCTCGAAACTCGTGTTCGAAACGAGGTCTCCGGTGTATCGGTCACCAGTGGTTGACGGCAGTCAGCTACCAGTGGTCGGACGATGGAGGTCGGACAGTGGTGGTTAGACAACAGTGGTCAGATAACAGTGATCCGAACCTTAAAATATATATTTTATAGTATTGGGCCACAGAAGCCAGGACCTCGTGATACCGCGGCCGTCGACGACGATGATCGTGTGTACGTCGGCTGACCGCTATTCGAGGGACGGGGCGCTGCGAAAACGGGCGACAGGTTATAGGCTACTCGAGGTACCGCCCGGCGACCGATTCCAGAATTTTCCGCTCGGCCTGCCGACGGTGTTCGTCGGCGGTACGCCGATCGATGCCTACCGACTCGGCAATGGCCGCCATCGACGTCTCTCGAGGGACCTCGTAGTACCCGCGCTCGTAAGCTGTGGCGAACACCTGGCTCTGTCTTCGCGAGAGCGCCGGCAACGGCTCGCCGATCCCGTCCGGCGTCCGGTTGCGGTCGAGACTGTCGAAGGAGAGGTCCCGCTTCGACTCGACGGTCACGTCGAAGTCCTCGAGCAGGTCGTGATAGCAGTGGGTGAGGTGAGCGGACTCGAGCGCCAGGAGGCGAATCGACCGCGCCCCGTCGGCGTATCGAATCGGCGGCAACAGGAGACAGCCGTGGTCGTCCAGAATGCCGTCGACGACCGTCGTCTCGAGGGCCTTGACGCAGTTTCCGGTGACCGCCACGGCGTCCGACTCGTCGACGATGGCGTCCTCGACCCCAGCGAACTCGTCGATGGCCTCGAGGACGGCCTCGAGACGACCGGTCTCGCACTCGAGGAGCAACAGGTCGCTGTGGTCGTTGCACCACAGGGAGAGCCGCGCGTCGAACGCCGCGGTGATCGCATCGTAGGAGCCGAACTCGGCCCCCGATTCAGAACCGGCGAGGCGGAACGTCGCTTCGTACACGAAGGGGCGAAGGGCGGCCACGTATATAATACCCGGCGTGTGGCGACTCGAAACACTTGCCGCCCCGGAACGTGTGCGTACATATGGCAAACTCGTCTTCGAACCACGAGCACGACCGAGATGGGACGACCGAGTGGGACGGCGTCGGCGACCCGAGTGAGGAGTGGCGATCCTATCGAGGCGCGCCGACCGGCACCGACCTCGAGTGTCGCGGCTGGCGCCAGGAGGCGGCGTTCCGCATGCTGAACAACAACCTCGACCCCGAGGTGGCCGAGGACGCGGAGTCGCTCGTCGTCTACGGCGGCACCGGCCGGGCGGCCCGGTCGTGGGACGCCTACGACGCGATCTGTGACCAGTTGCGGGACCTCGGCGACGACGAGACCCTGCTCGTCCAGAGCGGCAAACCCGTCGGCCGGTTCACGACCCACGAGCGCGCCCCGCGGGTGCTCATCGCGAACTCGAACCTGGTCGGCAAGTGGGACGACTGGGAGCACTTCCACGAACTCGAGGCCCGCGGAAAGATCATGTACGGGCAGATGACCGCCGGATCGTGGGCCTACATCGGGACCCAGGGGATCATCCAGGGCACCTACGAGACGCTGGCCGAGCTAGGTCGCCAGCACTTCCCCCAGAGCAATGGCCTTGAGGGAAGAATCGTCGTCACCGCGGGCCTCGGCGGTATGGGCGGCGCCCAGCCGCTGGCCGTGACGATGAACCACGGCGTCTGCATCGCCGCCGACGTCGACGAAACGCGGATCGAGCGCCGCCTCGAGACCGGCTACTGTCAGGAGCGCGCCCCCGACCTCGAGACGGCCATCGAACGAGCGGAGGACGCTGCCGAGGCTGGCGAGGCCTACAGCGTCGCCGTCCATCTGAACGCCGCCGACATGCTCGAGTCGATGCTCGAGCGCGGCTTCGTCCCGGACGTAATCACCGACCAGACGAGCGCCCACGACGAACTCGAGGGGTACTACCCCGCCGACTACTCGGTCGCGGAGGCCGACGCCCTGCGGGAGCGAGACCCCGAGGCGTACGTCGAGGAGAGCCTCGCGACGATGGAGCGCCACGTCGACGGCATTCTCGAATTACAGGCGGAGGGGGCCATCGCCTTCGAGTACGGGAACAACATTCGGGGACAGGTCGAGGACTACCGGGAGCGCGCGGACGGTGACAGTGCTGGTGGCACCGCCAGCAGGGACGCCGACGAGAGCGGTAATCCGTGGCCGGTGTCGGGCGCCGACTCGAGCGAGCGACAACCCTTTGACTTCCCAGGCTTCGTCCCCGCCTACGTCAGGCCGCTGTTCTGCGAGGGGAAAGGGCCCTTCCGCTGGGCGGCGCTCTCGGGCGACCCCGCCGACATCCACCGCACGGACGACGCCGTTCGCGAACTGTTTCCCGAGAAGGAACACCTCGCTCGCTGGATCGACCTCGCCCAGGAGCACGTCGAGTTCCAGGGACTCCCCTCGCGGGTCTGCTGGCTAGGGTTCGCCCGCGACGAGGACGGCCTCACCGAACGCGCGCGGTTCGCCCTCCGCATCAACGAACTCGTCGCCGACGGCGAGATCGCGGCGCCGATCGTCGTCACGCGCGACCACCTCGACGCCGGGTCGGTCGCCAGCCCGAACCGGGAGACCGAAGCGATGGCCGACGGCACGGACGCCGTCGCCGACTGGCCGATCCTCAACGCCCTGCTCAACTGCGCCGCGGGCGCCGACATCGTCAGCGTCCACGACGGGGGCGGCGTCGGCATCGGGAACGCGCTGCACGCGAACAACCACGTCGTCCTGGACGGGAGCGAACTTGCCGCAGAGAAGGCGCGCCGCGTCTTCACCACCGACCCCGGTATGGGCGTCGTGCGCCACGCCGACGCTGGCTACGACGAGGCGCTCGAGGAAGCCCGCGAGTCGGACGTCACGATCCCGATGGGTGGTGACGAGCGGTGACCGCGTTCACCAGTCCGGTCGAGTGGGTGAGTCCCTCGAGCGACCCCAACGACGAGACGTTCGGCGACGTGGTTGCCGCGGTGGAACTCGAGAACGCAGACGAGTACGACGCCGTGCTCGTCGGGGAGCCCTCCGACGTCGCCGTCATCGGCCGTCGCGGGGCCCGGGAGGGGCCGCGAGTGATCCGGGAGTCGATGGCCAGCGTGAAGACCCACCACTTCGAGGTGGGTTCAGTCGGCTCGAACGGCGCGAACGGCTCGGCCGCCCCAATCGGCGACCTCGGCGACCTCGACCTCCCCGACGCCGACGTTTCGACCGTCCAGGACCGAGCGGAAGCGACCGTCCAGGCCGTCTACGAGACCGGCGCTCGTCCCGTCTTCCTCGGCGGCGACAACTCTCTGACCGTGGCGAACGTCTCGCCCCTGCTCGCCGACGGCTCGGTCGGCGTCGTCAGCCTCGACGCCCACCTCGACTGTCGGGAGCCGATCGACGGCCCCTCGAGCGGCACGCCCTACTACCAGCTTCACGAGCGCGGCCTGGACGCCTTCGCCGTCGTCGGCGCGCGTCACTTCGAGACCTCGAGCGCGTATGCTGAGTATGTCGAGGAGCAGGGTGGAACGGTCGTCACCGCAGAAACCGCTCGCCGGGACCTCGAGGCCGCGGCGACCCGGGCGCTCGAGGCGATGGACGGCGTCGATCGGATCTTCCTCAGCCTGGACATCGACGTGCTCGACGCGGCGTTTGCGCCCGGTGTGAGCGCGCCCACGCCGGGCGGGCTGACGACGACCGAGCTGTACGCGCTCCTCAGCCGAATCGCGGCCGACGAGCGCGTCGCCGGGTTCGAGGTGGTCGAGTGCGCGCCGCCGCTCGACCGCGGGGGGCAGACGAGCGACGCGGCGGCTCGAGCCGTCGCGCACGTGCTCGCGGGGTGGTCGGCGTGAGTCGCGATACGGGCGCTCTCGAGTCCGAGGGACACACCACTGTCGTCTACGGCGCGAGCGAACTGGTGGTCGGCCCGGCATCGGGCGAAGCCGCGCGCGAGGACGGAAATGAGAACCGGAGCGGTAGCGAGGACGACGGAGCGCCCCTCGAAACCGTCGAGAACGGTGCGCTCGTCGCTGTCGACGGCGAGGTCGTCGCCGTCGGGTCCACTGACGACATCGTTCGAGAACACCCACCAGAGAACGCCGACACGGCCATCGACGCGAGCGGCCGAGCCGTCGTCCCCGGATTCGTCGACCCACACACCCACGCGGTCTTCGCCGGGGATCGTTCCGACGAGTTCGAGGCCAAGCTCGAGGGAACGACCTACCAGGAACTGCTCGCGCAGGGTGGCGGCATCCTTCGAACCGTTCGATCCACGCGAGAGGCGAGTCTCGAGCGTCTCGTCGAGAACCTGCTCGGCCACCTCGACGTGATGCTCGCCCACGGGTCGACGACCGTCGAGGTCAAATCCGGTTACGGCCTGGAGACCGAGACCGAGTTGCAAATGCTCGAGGCCATCGACGCCACGAACGAACGCCACCCCGTCGATCTCGTGCCGACCTATCTCGGCGCCCACGCGGTTCCAGAGGGTGTCGACGCCGACGACTACATCGAATCCGTCGTCGACGACCAACTACCCGCGGTGGCCGAGCAGGGAATCGCCCGCTTCTGCGACGTCTTCTGCGAGGAAGGCGCGTTCTCCGTCGACCAGTCGCGACGGGTGCTCGAGGCCGGCCTGGAGTACGGTCTCGAGCCGAAGGTCCACGCCGAGGAACTGTCCCACCTGGGCGGGACGCAACTCGCGGCCGACCTCGAGGCTGCAAGCGCAGACCACCTGCTCTACGCAACCCGCGAGGACGTCGATGCGCTCTTCGAGGCCGGAACGATTCCCGTCCTCCTTCCCGGTACCGCGTTCGGGCTGGGGGAGGCCTACGCCGACGCCGAGACGATGCTCGAGGCCGGCGCCCCGGTGGCAATCGCGACCGACTTCAACCCGAACTGCCACTCACGGAGCATGGAGTTCGTCCAGACGCTCGCGTGCGTCGAGATGGGCATGACGCCCGCGGAGGCACTGCTGGGTGCGACCAGAAACGCGGCCAGAGCGGTCGGCGCGACGGACGGGACGGGCACCCTGGCGGTCGGCGCTCCGGCGGACGCACTCGTGCTCGAGGCGCCGCGATACGCCCACCTCGCCTATCGATTCGACACGACGGCCGTAGAGACGGTGCTGAAGCGGGGGCAGGTCGTCGTCGAAAACGGCACGGCGCTCGAGGAGGTGCGTTCGTCGTGAGCGTCGCTGCGCTCGAGTCCGATTGGGAGAGCGAATTCTCCCCGTTCGGATCAGTACGTGATACCAGTGTGGCGACCTCAGTAGGTGATGATTTCGTAGCCATCGGCGACGAGGGATCGGACGCTCGGATGCCCCTCGAACTCGGCGACCTCCTCGACGGGTTCGTCCTCGACCTCGTCGTCGACGTCATAGGCGTCGGCGCAGTACGAGCAGACCTGCGCGTGGTGCTCGACGGCGTCGTAGAGGGCGTGGTAGTCGTGACCCTCGTCGGCGAGTTCGGGGACCCACTGGGTTCCAGCGCCGTCGAAGATGAGTTCGATCTCGTCGCCGTGGTCGTCGAGCTCCTTGGCGGTCTGGAGGGCGTTGACGACGCGGCCGAGGTCGGACGGTGCTTCGGTGCCAGCGAGAACGATGATCGCGGTCTTTGGCATGAGGTCGACCGTTCACGGCGGACGGAAAGGACGGTTGTGCGCTCGTGTGCAGGTGGCCCACGAACGAACGGAGGACGGCGGGACGGAGGGCAGCATGCCTGAGGCCGACAGCGCCCCCGTCGAACTCGACGGCCGATCGCTCACCCCCGAGGACGTCGTCGCCGTCGCTCGAGACGGCGCCCCGGTTACGATCACGACGGACGCCCGCGAGCGCGTTCGCGTCTCCCGCGAGCGCGTCGAGGACGTGATCGAGAGCGGCGAGCCCGTCTACGGCCTCAACACGGGCTTCGGCGAACTGGTCGACGAACGGATCCCGCCAGACCAGATCGAACGCCTCCAGACCAACCTCCTGCGGAGCCACGCCGCCGGTGCGGGTCGAGAGTGTACCCGCGAGGAGGTTCGGGCGATGATGGTCTCGCGAATCAACGCGTTAGTCGCGGGCTACTCGGGCGTGCGCGAGGTCGTCGTCGATCACCTCGTGACGCTGCTCAACGAGGACGTCCAGCCGGTCGTCCGCTCGCGCGGCAGCCTCGGAGCCAGTGGCGACCTCGCGCCGCTCGCCCACCTCTCGCTGGTCCTCATCGGCGAGGGGGAAGCGATCCTCCGCGACGACGAGGGGTCGATGCGCGTCGACGGCGACGTGGCCCTCGAGGCAGTCGGGCTCGAGCCCCTGTCGCTCGCACCGAAGGAGGGGCTCGCGCTGATCAACGGGACCCAGCTGACGGTCGGACTGGCCGCGATGCTCGTCGTCGACGGCGAACGGCTGCTCCGGGCCGCGGACGCCGCAGGCGCGCTCACGACGGAGGTGACGCTGGGGACGACGGCCACGTCCGACGCGGCCATTCACGACGTGCGTCCCCACGCAGGCCAGCAACGGAGTGCCGCGGCGGTTCGCGCCCTGACGGCCGACAGCGACGTCGTCGAGGCGCATCGAAACTGCGACCGCGTCCAGGACGCCTACTCCCTGCGGTGTCTCCCGCAGGTTCACGGGGCCGTCCGCGACGCGGTCGCCCACCTCCGAGAGGCCGTGACGGTCGAACTCAACAGCGCAACCGACAATCCGCTCGTCTTCTCCGCCGCAGACGCGGACGACCGCGCCTCCGGAACCGACCGTGCGGCCGTCATCTCCGGGGGGAACTTCCACGGCCAGCCCCTCGCCTTACGTCTCGAGTACGCCCGCCTCGCACTGACCGACCTGGGAGCGATCGCCGAACGCCGGATCGATCGCATCCTCAATCCGAACCTCCAGGAGGATCACCTCCCACCGTTTCTCGCCCCCGAGAGCGGCCTGCAGTCGGGCTACATGATCGCCCAGTACACCGCCGCCGCGCTCCTCAACGAGTGTCGTTCCATCGGCGCGGCCTCGAGCGACAACACGCCCGTCAGTGGCGGCCAGGAGGACCACGTCAGCATGAGTTCGCAGTCGGCGCTCAACGCCCGGAAGGTGCTCGAGAACGTCCGTCGGATCGTGGCAACCGAGGCGGTCTGTGCGACGCAGTCGGCCGACTACGTCGGCAACGCCGAGGACGTCGACGTCCTCTCGCCGTCGGCCGATCGGGCGGCGACGGCAGCCGCCCTCGGGACCGGAACCGGGGCGCTCTACGAACACGTCGGGCAGTTCGTCCCGCCGCTCGAGGACGACCGCGTCCTGGACGGCGAACTCGACGCGGTCGCCGACGCCATCGCCTCCGGGGGGATCGATTCCGTAGTGCTTTCGGTACTCGAGGCCGGGGACGAACAGTAACGCGGTGCTCGAGGCCGAGCGCTCCGCCTAGTCGGTCCCGTCCTCGTCGAAGAAGTCCCGGAGAATTTCCTGTAAGCCCCGCCGGAGGTGCTGGTGCATCGTCGGCGCGGCGATTCCCATCGATTCGGCGATCTCTTCACCCGTACTTCCCCGCGGCCAGTCGAAGTACCCGCCGTAATACGCCAGTCGAAGCGCCGTAAGCTGGCGATCCGTGAGCCGGTCGGCGATTCGATTGCGTCGGTCGCGGGCGGTCATCACCGGCCGGTCGGCCTCGCGTTTGGAGACGAGTTCGGTCTGTGCGTAGATCCGCTTCATCGCCTCGACAATCTCTCGCGTATCGGTCTCCCGGGAGACCTCGGCCGTCAGGTGCCCGACGCCGTCCTGGACGCTGACGTCGCGCACCGTCGCCCCGTATCCGGTGAGCGTTCGAACCGCGGACTCCGAGAGCCGGATTTCGATCGTCGCCTGGTCGTCGCCGTCGTGGATGAGCCGACACTCCTCGACGGTGGGGTGGGCGGTCGCTTCGTCGTGTACCGTCTTCCCGTCGAGCCCATCGACCGTCACGTACTGGTAGGTTCGACCGGCGGCCGTCGTCCCCGACCACTCGAGGGTACACGTACAGTCGTACTGCTCTGAGAGGTCGAACGAGAACGAGTCACCGCCCCCAATCCGGAACTCGAGGACCGTCACGGCGTCGGCGAACAGCAGTCGGCGGTTCTTGATCGCGTTGATGGCGAAGCCGATCGTCTCGCCGAGGAGTCGAAAGGCGTCCTCTTCACGCTCGCCGAACGCGTCCGCTCGACGAGCCAGTACGGTCAGCACGCCGTACACGCTGTCACCGTGGGTGAGCGGGACCGCCAGGGCCGATTCGATGTCGTGTTCGCGGGCAGCCTCTTTGAGAGGATCTGGGAGGCTCGAGCGTTCCGACAGGTTGTTGCTCGACTGAATCGTGTTCTCCCGCATCGCACGGACGATGGGCCGGTCGGGATCCGCGTCGAGGTCGATCTCCTGGATTCGCTCGAGATAGGACTCGACGTCGCCACACCCCGTCTGGTAGACGACATCGTCCTTCCCGGAAGGCCGGGAGATCCACGCCCCGCAGTAGAGGTCGGAGGCGACGAGCTGTTCGCAGACGGCGTCCTCGACGGTCGACTGCGTCGGCGCTTCGACGAGCGTCTCGATGATGCGCCGGACGACGGCGTTGATCCGGTTGAGCAACTCGAGTTGATCTCGGCGCTGCCGAAGCGCTTCCTCTCTATTGGCCCGTTCGGTGACGTCGCGCGCCAGCCAGATCACGGCCCGCTGATCGTCCGAGCGTAGGTCGATCGGGGCGACCCGCGCCTCGTACAGCCGCACGCCTTCGGTCGTGTTCGTCTCGTACTCGACGTGTTCGATGGCGTCGTTCTCGAGAGCTGCCGTGACCGCCTCGTGTAAGCGATTCGCCTGCGGGTCCGGAAACGCGTCCCACAACGTCTGTCCGACGAACTCCGTCGAAGCGACGGTGTAGAGATCGGCAGCATCGGGTCGGACGTTCGCGTCGAGGTAGGTTCCGTCCGCTCCGATCACAAAAACCTCGTCGGGCAACGTCGTCGCGAGCAACTCGGCAGCGGTCGTGACGGGTCGAGGTGAACCGGTGTCCTCGATAGCGCGCTCCCAGTGGGTCTCTACCCGGTCGTCGATCGCGCCGAGTGACGCCGTGGGAACGTAGTCATCGGCGCCACCCCGGATCGCGGCGGTCGCGAGCCGGTCGGACCCCTCCGGCGAGACAACAATCGTTCGTCGACGGTCAAATCCGTCCGTCAGCGTCTCGAGCATCGACCGAACCCACGACTCGTCGCGAGCGAAGACGACGACCACCGGAAACTGCTCGGCCCCGTCCTCGAGGAGCCGACGACACGCCTCGCTCGAGGCAACGGTTCGAACCGGACGGTCGAGACCGTCCGCGAGTTCTTCGACGAGCGCCTCGGCGTCCGTCGATGAGGCGATGAGGACTGCGTGTGAATCGGGGTTGGTCGACATGGTCGAATCACGGCCGTTGGGCCTGCAGCGGTAACCGTTTGGTGCGTACACCTCCGGCGACGGTAGCCGGATACGCTATCGGACGATACGTCCCGCCCGAGAGCGTGAACGGGGTACGCGAGGGGCAGCGTCGACTTTTCAGAGGAAGCGTGGACGGACGAACGAACCGTCCGTGTCGACTGAATCACCTCGAGTTTCCCGTTCTTGTTAGTCAGTTGGCAACCCGGGTGGATAAATGGTTCGCTACAGCTGATTTCCGCCCGGTCACACTGCAACTATTCGAGGCCGCCGCAGTCTTGCGTTTTATCCAGTTGCATATTCGTTTCAAGCGGCACAAACGATCGCACTCACTTATACCGGGTCCGCCTCATCTGTGAGTGGGGATGGGATGATAGAGACCGTCAAATCGCTGCTGTTCACCGAGTCGGAACGCGAAACGATTTACGAGTGTCGGCGGTGTGGAACCGGCGTCGACTCGCCGTCGAGTACGTGTCCGTCCTGTGGGAACGAGGACATCGCCAGCTTTCATACGCAGTGAACGGAAAATTTCAGCACGTCAGCACCCGCTCGAGCGGCCGTTCTGTTAACAGTCTCCCGGAATCGACGTCGTCCAATCGATTAGATCTCGTCCTTTTCTTTGAGCTGCTCCATAACGTCGTCGACGAACGAGTCGACGTTCTCGTAGGGGAAGTCACCGCCCGAGAGCTTCGTGTTCAGCTCCATCGCCGTCATAGAGAAGTCACCGGACTCGAACTTCGTTCCCGGCCCGTTCGGCAGGGCGGGTACGAGGTCCATCGGACTCGAGATGGGGTAGTCTGCGCCTTCGAACGCCTCGGTGAACTGCTCGCGGAGTTCTGCTTCGTCTGCCATAGCACCCTGACGTTCAGGCGGATAAATAATAAACCTGTTTACTAGGTCTCGTACCCGACCTGCGCCTCAGTCGTCCCCAACCTGGGCAGCGATGTCCTCGACGACGTCCGGGTTCCGGAGCGTCGAGGTGTCGCCGAGTTCGTTGCCCGAGGCGATGTCCTCGAGCAGGCGACGCATGATCTTGCCCGAAC
>NZ_JBHTAF010000006.1:0-215305 GCF_042663485.1 Saliphagus sp. GCM10025334
GGCTCTCGTCGTATTCGAAAGCGATTGCGGGGAAGATGGGATCGGGGAAGACGTTCGCGGAGAAGCACGAGATGTACCATCGCCTGATGATGGATCCCGAGATCGAAATGCTCGTCCTCGATCCGCTGGGGGACTTCGTCGACTTTGCGAACGACCTCGGCGGGCAGGTCATCCGTTTTGGTGGCCAGAATACGGTCAATCCCCTCGAAATCCGGCGCGGCATCGACGACGTCGCGGACGACCCGTTCAAGAAGAAGTTCCGTTCGGTGATGGAGCTATTCCGTACCCACTTCTCGGCAGTCGCCGATCAATCGCTGAGCAAGGAACAGGAGGGGATTCTTCGCCGGGCTGTTCGGCTTGCCTATCTCAAATACGGAATTACCCCCAACCCGGCGACCCACGAGAATACGAGTCCGACGATACAGGACGTCCTCGAGATCCTGCACGCACTCACAGACGGTGACCAGCCGTCGGAGTTTCTCGAGCTTCACGAGGATGCGGACGAGGAGCGCGTTCGGCCGGAGATCGAACAGTTCGAGACGCGGTTCAGAGAAGCCGACGAGAAGTACGCCTACCAGCTCCTCCTCGGACTCGAGGCGTTCCAGCACGGCGGCGAGAACGACAATTTGAACGGTCGCACGAACGTCGAACTCGACAATCGGCTGGTCGTCATCGACATGTCGATGTTCGCCGACACCGGGCAGGCGCCGCTGTTCATGCATGTGATGTTCGACTGGATCTATCAACGCGCCCAGAGCAGCGACCGACGAACGCAGGTCACCATTGACGAGGCTCACTATCTACTGCGGCGGGCCGCGACGACGGACATGATCGACCTGTTCATCCGCCACAGTCGTCACTTCAACACGGCGATCACGCTCATCTCACAGACGGTCGATGAGTTCATCGCGAAGTCGGACAAGAAGTCCGAGGAAGCCGTCGAGAAGGCGCGAAACGTCTACAACCTCTGTGATATCAAGCAGATCTTCCACCACGAGTCGGTTAGCGACGCGATGATCGACTTCCACGGCCTTACGCCCTCCGAACAGAACTTCATCGCTACTGCGCAGACCGGCGAGGATGGCGGCTACTCGGAGTGTTTGCTCGCTGTCAACGACTGGACGAAATCACTCGCCCTCCACGTGAACGACTACGAGATCCACGTCCTCGACGACGACCTCGACCCGTGGGAGTATCTCGTCGGTCAGCGGTACATCGACGCCGGCGACGTCCAGTATCTCGCCCAGGAAGGGCGTGTCGACGACTACGAGATCCCGGACTCGTTGCTCGAGGAAGCCGGTATATCAACAGCACCACAAGAGGCCGATGACTGAGCAACGTCGCTATATTCGCATTGAGCCGTCGCGGGAACGTGTCGACCCATCTGATATCGTCTCTCGGCTGGCAGGCTTGCGAAAACTCCGTACGGGATGGAAAATCAAATACGACCCCCGGAAGAGTCCACCGGCGTTCGAATTTCTGGTGCTCACGCAGGGGAACGACGCGCCGGTCCGGTTCTATCTCGGCGTCGAAGACGAGGAACTGCTCCCCACGCTCGAGTCCGAGCTGCAGACTGCCTATCCAGCGAGCTACGATATCTACGAGGAAGCCGTCGATCTCCGAACCGAACTCGCCAACTACGGGGGTCGCGGTGCTGGGAACGACCCGGACGAAAGTGCTGAGGGAGGAGAGACGGCTATCGGCGATGGGGGCGACGTCTCACTCTCCGATTGGACGCCGCTCGCTGCCCACTGGAGCGGCGTCGGTGAGCGAAGTCGCGACTGGATGACACCGATCAAGCAGTATTCCCACGCCCAAGAGGAGGCCACTCAGTCGGGCAACCCGGCACGAGCACCACTTGCGGCGGCCGTCGAACGGCTCACGGAAGCCACGGCACCCACCGCGTTGCAAGTCTTGTTTACCCGATATAGCAGCTGGCAGCGAGCGGCTGAAGCCCGGAAAAAGCAGATCGAGACCAAACACGATGGTGCCCTCCAGTCTGCTCGAACGAGTCTCGCCGATATGGTGTACGGCGCCGATCAGGAGCGAATACGCGATCGTCGACGTGGTCGTGACCCGCCTCACGTCGGTGAGAGTACTCGACAGACGTCGAGTGCGGCCAGCGGGGAGGTCGCATCCAGACAGGCGCTCATCGACCAGAAAGGGCCTTCCCAGACGTTCCTCGTGAACCTCCGGGCTGTCACCGTCCTCCCTGAGGACCCGGAGGACGCAACGAGAGCGCAGACGGCAAACAACGTTGAAACGCTCGCGAACGCGTTCAACCATCTCGACGGCTACTTCTACCACCTCGACGGCAGCCGTGTCTCGAAGAGCCTGACGAACATTTGGGATCCCGCTCAAAAGGAGTTGAGCCGACTGCTGAACCGATCGTTCAACCAGTCCTGGATGGGGAAGCGCCGCCCCCAGCTCGTATTGAACGCGGACGAACTCGCAAATTTTGTGGCGGTTCCGAGCGGCCAGACGCTGACCACTGAGGGATCACGTGGTGCCCGTGGCAAGGAAAGACTGCGGCAACCGCTTCCATTACCAGATCCGGATCACCTCGAGGAGTTCACCGGTCCAGGTATGGCAGTTGGGAAGCCCCTCCGGAATCGGGGTGAAACCCTGGACGAGCCGATTCGTATTCCGTCAGACCTGCTGACGACGAGCTACATTCGGGCAGCGTCGACAGGGAGCGGGAAGTCGACAGCCGTACAGGCCGAGATGCTCTCCCTTCACGAGTACGTCGACGGCCCCACTGTTCTTCTCGACGGAAAGGGTGACGGGATGGCCGAGAACTATCTTCGCATCCACTACGCGAAATACGGGCGTCTGGACGATGTCTACTACTTCAACGCGCCAGAGATGCTGCCGGCCGTCTCGTTTTTCGATATTCGACCGGCGCTCGCGATGGGGCGAACTCGTGAGGACGCCGTCCAGGATAAGGTCGAGCACTTCCACGAGATCATGCGACTCATTCTTGGCGAGGAACGTCATGAGAACGCGTACGTCGCCAACGAGATCCTCACGTTCCTCATCAAGGCGCTGTTCGACCAGGAGTACGGCCAGGACGCGTTCAGCCTCGAGGACCTGATCCAGGCGGTCTTCCGGATGAGCCGGGATAAGACGGTGCCCGAGCTCTGTGAAGCGAACGCACACATCGAACAGTCGCTGATCCAGAAGTGCCAGGTGGACGAGCGCCAGTTCCAGCAGACCATGGGCGCGGCGGCGAATCGCCTCGACAAACTCGTCGAGCACGAGCACCTCTATCAGATGTTTACTCACGTCCCTCGGTGGGACTCCGACACCGAGGCGTACGTCGGGAACGCATTCGACTTTCGTGAATTCCTCGACGAGGATGCCGTCATTCTGCTCGATCTGGGGGAGTTCCGGGCTGAATCCCAGCACGCCCTAACGATGATCCTGTTGAGCAATCTCTGGGACGCCGTGCAAGGTCGTCGTGGTGGCGGGCGATCGTTGAACGGTGGTGGTCGTCAGCGCGGAGGTGGCGACGATACGATTGTGAATATGATCATCGAGGAGGCCGCAGCGATCGCGACGTCCTCGCTGGTCTACGAGCAGTTCATCCCACAGGGGCGAGCGTTCGGCGTAAGTCTCGGCCTGGTTCTCCAGTATCCCGAACAGGTGGCGCAGTACAGTACGTCGGATCGGCCGTACACGGAGATCTTGAACAACGTCAAGACGAAGCTCATCGGGAATATCGCGACCGATGCGAAGCTCGCCGAATCGATGGCCCACGAGAATCTCAGTCCATCCGAGTTCCGCAATCGCGTGAGTCGTCTGCCAGCCGGTGAGTGGATCGCCCAACTACCGAGTCCCCGATTTGGACAGACAGGCCCAGTACCGTTCTCGCTCGCGTCGCTGCCGATTCCAGAGGGGCACCCAGAGAGCGATGCATCGCTGTCGGGTGACGACCGGCATCTCTTCGAGGAACAGCAGATCCCTCGAGTGATGTGGCGAACCCAGGAAGAGTGCAGTCTACCGGGCCGGACGAGTCAGTTTACTCACGAGGAGGTTCGAGAGACCCTCAACGAAGTTGGCGAGGACGCCGCAGGGGATGTAGCACTCTCGAGCGGGAGCAAAGCGTCCGCTGAAGCCACCGACGGTACTAATCCACCGGATGCACCGTTCTTCGGCGCTAGTAGCGTGAGCGGCGCCACAGACACTTTTGTGGACGGTGAGACAGCGAGCACAGCGGACGAATCCGACACTTCATCGGGTAGCGAGCGAGCTATTGGGAGCGCACCCACGTTCGGTGTTACTACAGAAGAGTCAAAGGAAGCCAAGGGAAGCCCACAGCCCTCGGCTGGGGAAAGAGAAGCGTCAAAACATCAGGAGAGTCGAAACGGCTCTTCGGACCACCAGGCCACGGACAACGACGAAGAGACAACGGATTCGTCGGAAACGATAGGTGGCAATTCACTGCTCGAGAACGTGAGCTACGATGCGGACACAGAGGGTTACATCTGTGATGTCTGTGGATCCGAGTATACCGCGTCCGAGGAGCGGAAGGCCAGCGCATGTTGCCAATTCGCGTCCAAAGACGACGTGTTCGTTGCCGCCAAACGCGCTCGTTCTACCGCTTCGACATCCAGTGAACTCTTCACTCGACTTGGGGCCATCACTGAACACGCTGAATCGTACGGCATCGAAGTGACGATCCAGGACTTCGCGTCCCTCGATGAATCTCCGGACGAGTCTGTTACTGCTCTCAGCAGTGAGTCAGAGAACCCACCAGAACCGGAGGAGAGCCAGAGTTCAGATACGTCACACTCGACCCGATTCAAGGATGCAACGACGACCATCCCGGATGAGACACTCCGCGAAGAAGGCATCACACGCGATGAGGCCGCCTTTCTCGGGCTCGTACTGGATGCGATGAACCGCCAACTCGAGGAGTATTCACTGCTGGAGAGCATGACTGTGCTCGAAGAGCCCTTCTCCAATCTCGATGTTGAGGCGCTCAAAGAGAAGGAGTTCATCGAAGAACACCGCTCGTTTTGGCAGACGTACTATACGGTCCTCCCCGCCGGGCGTCAGTTCCTCGATCGGTCGCTTGATACCAGCCCAGGTATCGGCGATCTCGGTGAGAAAACGCCCCACAAGGCTGGCGTCGCTTTCCTCGAGGCGTGGCTCACACAACAGGAGGACGTTGCTCGAACGGCCATTTACTATCACCACACGGAAGATATCGTGTTTGACGTTGCAGGGTTCGACACCGAGGATGAACTTGTCTGGGTAGGGGAAGTCGAAACACCGAGTAACAATACTGGCGCTCTGCTCACCGATTACGAGAAGCTGGCGAGCGTCGACGCAGCTGCTGCCTGGGCGTGTGAAGATAAGGAACTCCTTCTGGAGGTCATCGAGACGCTCACAGACACCGACGCAGTCGACATCTCGCTGACGTCAACCCAAACCCGGACGATTAGCTCGCTTCGCGCCGCAATCACCGATCCCGATCTGCCGGGAATGGACTCCCTCCACACGTTCCGGAGCCTAAAAACGGAGGTCGACTAGGGACCATGACTGAAGAATGGCGAGAAGCGACCCGCGAGGAACTCCACACTTACTACACAGAGACGTTTCCGGACCAACTCGACTCACTCCCCTCGTTCCTGACAGCCAGTGGCCCGAAGCAGTACGCTATCGCCTTCCGCGAGGCATACCCGACCCAAAAGCAGAACGCTCCCGATCGAACCTTTATCCGCCGCGATACCTGGCAAACCAGCAGGTCCGGTGATCGAACCAGCCAGCAGTTCGATTCACGAGCGAACCTCGTCAAATTCATCCAGTACCCCGCCCGCTACGACCCCGCGCAGGGCAGCGACTACGCACTCGCTGATCCTGACCTGGTAGAGCAACCGGAGCCACGCCCCGATGCCGTCTATTACGCACTCGATCACTGGGAGCGGCCGTGGGTACTCGCGGTCGATATCGACGCAAAAGACATCGCATCACAGCGCGCTTCCCATGAAACCACTGGTGAGACTGGTGGTGCCGAGACTGAACAGCTTCGAGCTGCGGGTGTCCTCGACAGTCCACCTGTGGGCTATCCATACGCGTTCGAGGATATCGAGCAAGCTCTCGAGTACGGCTTTGCAGTCCAGGATATCTTCGAGGACGACTTCGCGGCTGAGGAGACGATGGTCGTCTACTCGGGACAGGGCTGTCACGTCTACCTGCTCGATGCGGACCACGATCATCGCTACGACGAGCAAAGCCGCGAAGTCATCAACGACCTGCTCCTCGACGAGTACGGGATCCCTATCGATCCAGTGGTCACGGCTGACCGGCGCCGGGTGATGCGGCTGCCGTACTCGCTACATGCCGATATCTCGCGTGTCGTCCAGCCTATCAACGATCCGGGATTCGATTTCCGAACCGAGGCGACGCCTAATTTCCTTCAACTATGAGCCGAGAGACACCAGTGGACGACGAATACACGGCCTATCGAGTCGCGGCCCTCCCACGAGACGAGGGCGAGTCCCAGCTCACGCAGTTGTTCGAGCGTGGGTATCAGCGGTGGATGGTCGATGGCGAGCAACAGACGGAGAAGCTGCTTGCCGACATCGAGCGATTCACCACCGGTGCGTTCACGCCGAGCACGCGAGAGGAGGCAGCCGAGCGTCCCTACGTAGACGATCCGGGAGTGCTGGCTGTTCTTACGACGCTCGGGGCGGTCTGCATCATGGACCATCCGAAACTTGAGGATACGCCGCCCCGTCATCTCGCGCTCCTCAGTGACCTTCGCGAACTCTACGTCAACAATATCGGATCGCTCGTTCGCGAGTACGAGGACTGGTCGCTCCACCAGGAGATCGCCGAAACCCTCTACGCGAAAGCACCCGGCGAAGACGGCGTCCATCCGGGCCGAGTCTGTACAGATATCACAACCAACCCCAAGTTCGGCGAAGGATACTATCTCGAAATACCGCTTGTCGCCGCCTCACGAAAGTGTCTGGCCCGTACGGATGGCGACGAGGGGGAACAAGGCGAGATTCAGGCCCACGTCGCGGACAACAATCTGTATGTTCCCGTCTCGGATCTCATGGCGAAGTACCGCGAGTACGCCAAAGACGCGTTTGGACGTCTACTCGCAGTTCAAGAGGAGACGTTAACAGCGGAACAGCGAAGCTGGCTCACTGCGAACGAGTCCGCAATCAGTGAGCGCATCGACCGCTTATTCCAAGCCGGACAAACCCACCGCGTGTGGGAGAACTGGAGCCGACAAAAGCGTGACCTCTTGACGATCATCAACGCAGTGACCGCTGCAGACGACAACGTTGTCGAACTCGGTGAGACACAAACTGCACGCGACCTCTACAAGGCGGTTGACGCGTACGACCCGGACCGAACGTGGGAGCGACAGGTCTGTGAATCCATTTCCTCAGCGCGAAGTCTCGGTGCGGTTCTCTCGCGGAACCGCGATCACGCGAGCGTCACCGTCGAGAACGCACGCTTGAATCGGTATACGCTTACCGACTACAGCGACGGTGCTCAACTGCTCCACATCGATAAGCTCGAAGACCTATTCGAGTTGCCCTGTATGGCAGCGATGGACGAGCGCCTCCAGGAGAAGAAACCCGTCCGGAAGGATCTGTTCAATCTGGTGCGGATGGCGTGGTGGCTCCCCCAGTACCGGGACGCGAGTATGGCGGAATTCATCAGCGACGTGAAAAACTTGTTCTCGCGGTGGACCTGGTACGACGACGAGGTGACCGAGTACCAGATTCGGTACGAACTCGACAACGATATCGGCGGCGAAATCCCCCTCCCGATGAACTGTATGAATGATGATATGCAACGGTACTGCATCGGGCGTGACCAGTGTCCCTACTCGATCTATGGAAGTCTTCCCTTCCCCGACCAGATGTACGAACAGATCGATGACCACGGAGAGTACCCGACCCAGTAGCGGACCTAGACGAGCAAACACGGTCATTATTGGCAATTCGAGTATGTATTCATCTCCCGATCTTTCGAGAACATTCAGCACTGCGGTTTGCAAATACGAATGAGAGCTTCTCCGTGAGTAATTGGGCAGTCTTAGCGGTTCCGATCCCTCGTTATTCATTTATCGGAGGAACCACTTTCATGTAGGATAAGTAACTTTATTCGCCTACTTCCTCTATTTGCCAGGATTTAGCTGGTAACGGCCGTCACGCGTTGCATATATCAACTCGAGGTCTAAGACTCGCTTTCATATAACAAATAGCGCTCTCAAACCAGCCCTTAGCTATCCTATGCAATTCTGTATCCGTTAAATCGGAATTCACACCTCGAAAATCGTCCAAAGAAAGGGTGGGGTACGAGGTGTGAATCCAGGGTGTTGTGAGGAGGGATTTATGGAGGGGCAGAGCACAGAAGGAAATTAGAGAACTATCAGCTGTGGATAATACAGGGAACGGCGTAATCGGGTGGTGAGTTAGAGGGAGGCAGGTGAAGATTTACGAGCTGGAGATACGCAGTCAGATGAGGAATGCCCAGTGGCAATTGAAGACCTGTTCAGCGTGATCTGGTATTTCAGACTACGTATGAATCCAGGAAGAAAACTAGAGATTCCCACCGAGTAGTTGGGGTGTTGACCGACAGTGCGACAGGAGTGGCGAACAATTGACGAGTCCATTGAGACGGCGCATTCTTCGAGTCTAATGTTAATCTATCTGCAGAGCTAGAACACAGGGACGGGTCCACGAATCTGTTGTTCGCACCGATGATGCGGCACGGAACATCCTCAACCTACTCAACTCCTGCACGGAGGTATCGCCGTCTGGAACTCAGTTGCGGCCATGTCGAGGTCGATCATCTCTCACCACCCATGTCACCGGCAACAAACCGAAGTCATGCCGCTCCTGTTGAAGAACACGTTCTGGGTAAAACCCATCTGACAACTGCGAACCACTTCCCAAAGCTGATGACTGACGCTACTGATTAGCAGAGTCGCCTCAATACTGAATGAGTGGAGGATAGGTCCAGGAAACTACTGATCGCCCTCAACTGGGACTAAATCGTGATGACGAAACGAGAGAGGGAGTTCTTCGTTTGTTGCTACGTTACAAAGCGTATATGAGTATGCATCTGTAGTTCGACCAGTTTCCTCACCAAGACTGTCAACTACAACTCCAACGACTTCACATCTGGTACCATGATACCGATCATCAGGATCGTCAGGACTGAGATAAATTTGGACGTTATCTCCGACAGAGTACGGATCATTCGGCGGTTGGGGGATGTTTTCCATTGTGCGACCTTTGGACTTACCAGCCGTATCAGTCCATCGCTATGTTAGTAAGTGTAGTGAGCAGTAAATCCCAGACCGCAACCAGAAGTTAGTTTTCCGGCTCTGTCACACGGAGTTCATCGTCAACCTCGTAGAAGTAGCCTCGTTCGAGTAGCCGGCTGAGCGCATAGTTCGCGTCTTCAGGTTCAAGGGCCAGTTCATCGGTTCTCAGAAGGACCTCAAGTGCTTGTTCTCGAGGGATCGACTGTACGTCTTCCTGATCGTCCGAATTGAGACTGTGCGTACAAAGGACGTCGTACACATCAAGAATCCACTCCGAAAGTGGCGATCGTGGATCGGTACTGTCGTTCATCTCGTCTTTGTATCTGTCTTTTTCGTATCGAGTCGCTTAAGGATATCTCCTTGAGTGAATAGAACCGGCTTCACGGGCAACTGACGGACTCGAAGAGCGCTTTCGAATGAGTGACTTCCGTTCCAGTCAGCCCTTGTTCTCCCTATCGATCACCGGTCCGGAACTCGTTTTTTGCGCCTGAAGGGTGAGGCGCAACTCAGTGTGCCTCGAGATCACTAATGAGTACAGATCAGCCACTCCAGAGCGAATCGCATCGAGACGACCAATCCCAGACGAGTGATCGAGATCGCAGCTACCCAGGTGACGTTGCCCGTATCAATGGACACGAACTCGTCGCTATTGACGAGTGGCTTCCCGGCGCCGAACCTTCTCCATATGAGATCGACCTCACAGAGGGGTCCGAATACCGCACACGCTACTGGCGGTGCAGAAAATGCGGGCAAGAACGCAACCGTCGAGACGAATTCACTCGCCCCTGTGCGGACCCACAGCCACCGACTCCACTCGAGGCAGGTGGCTACTCGATCGACGAACCGCGAACCCGTCGCGCATTGAGCGAGGAGATGGACGTTCGTTTCGCCAGCGTGGGCGCAACCTACGAGGTCGTCAGCGAGAGCGGGAACACCTATACAGTCGACGTCGAGTCGGAGACGTGTACTTGTCCGGACCGTGAACAGCGCCAGCCCGTCGATGGCTGTAAGCATCTCCGCCGTGTCGACCTCGAGATTCGGACTGGGATCTCCCCAGCTCCGGATGGGACGTTCAATCGATGACTGTGAGGTGACCTGGTCGTTCGCTCGAGACAGTTTATCGCCCCCGGAAAGGGTGCGGGGGCTCGACTGAAGTCGCCCGCTGACATCCATGCGAGCAAGCAACGTAGCACCAGCATCGCCAGACGCTGCGACGACCCGGTTCCTCAAGCGAGGGATCGCCAGATGACCAGGTGTACCGAGTGTCGAGTACCAACCTGTACGAGACGCACCCGTGATCAGGCCGGATACGCCGGCTGGTTCTGTTCGGACAGCTGTGAAGTCCGGTACGAGCATCTGCGGGCAGACGCTCGAGACGCAGTTCGGGAGGACGCGTACTGATGCTCGAGCAAATCGACCACCGTGGCAAACGCTTCACGATCGAAGACGACGACGTTGACGACGAACGAGTAATCGAACGCCGTTGGCGGGCAGCTGCCCTCGAACGACAGGCCCAGCGAGAACGCCGCGAACTCGAGCGGGCGAAAGCGGTCGCTGGGCCTGCCGAGGCGAATCCCGACGTCGAAGTACTCGACCGATGACGTCCTCAAATCACCTCCATGATACCCTATGCAACTCTGTATCGGTTAAATCAGAATTCACATCTCAATAACTAGCCAAAGGAGGAGAGGGTACGTAGGGTGAACCACACGAATCTACGGCTTCTCTTGCGCATTGATTTAGCTTCAATCCCGCTCACGGCGGTGGCGCCGACAGAATTGACACTCATCGTCAAGGACTACATTTGAACTACGCCGTGTAATCCGATCACTTTCATGAGCGATCTTAATTGGATGGCGAGAAGGAACGACGGAGCCGTGAATGGCATGACATTCTGGGTTAGTATGATAGACTTGTGCACCCGTTGAGTACACGTAGTATTTCAATTCATTGACTCTATTTATATTTGGTGTTGACTCTACGATTTCACGAGCTATCATCATCAAATCCTCTAAATTAGTGATTGATATTTCATCAAGATTGGTGCCCTCGACATCGGCTTCCACTGTGACTGGTTCGTCAAACAATTCGGTAGCGGCGCTGTCCTTGGTCTCAGTATTCTCATCTGTAGTTGTAACGGCATCGTCTTCGCCGGTATCAAGGTGATTGATGCCCCCTATCGAGTTTTCTCGACGTTTGTGAGCCACACGCCTCGCCTCGTGCAAGTGTTGTTCTGCCGAAGATAGATGATCGACCGTCGGTTTGTGATCCTCAATTGTAGAAATTTGATTAATGGCTTGGAGCGTCGCGATTACTCTCCTGAGTTCCGTCTCTACGTAGGCCAATTCTAATAGTGCCTGGTTTGCAATGTCGTCGGTAGCCCCCATATTAGAGCCGTGAATTGGATTATTGTTCCAATTGTTGACTCCTCCATCTTCCTTAGCGTCATCGTCTCTGTTATCGTTTGACATGGACCTTTCCAGGGGGTAGACCATGAACACTGTGAAAGAATTTGTCCTCAATTTCGGAGAGCACGGAACCAGTGACCCGACATAACAGCGTATTTACGCCAATTAATTCATGAATGTCTTGATAGACTCTCACTTTCTTTAGATAGTTCTCTCGGTAGTACCGGGTGATTGCAGGCCCCCTGCTCCTATCGATCGTCCGATCTCGGAGTTTTTCAGATTTTGACTTCAAGCAACGAGTCGGGCAGCCTCGCGCATACTCGTCAAATTCTGTTCTGCGATAGCCTGAATCAATCCGAGACGAAGCGGTGTGAGGTTCGCAACGAGATTATCATAGGTTCCAAACTGGAGGATCACTCATTACCTTCTTTTGTAACTCCATCTTCTGTATCCGCGACGAACTGCAGCATGTACTTACGAAGCTGTTCTCGATTGCCGACCGTACTGTGTAGCGTGGTTATGATATGGGATGCTGATTGTGTCTCAGTAGGGTCGAATTGGACCGCCATCGACTGTGTCCCAGTACTCATTTGTACTGGCCCAGAATTCGGCGAGCAATGTCCTATTCCAGGGGATGAGCGTTATATCCTCCACCTCATCGACGATCTACTCGAGTAGCCCGATCCCCGGTGAGTGCGTACACTGGACGCTCTGGGCCTATGATTCGATATCAGCCCACAAGCGATAGTCGTCATCATTTCGAAAGCCCTCGGCCGCTCGGCATCCCGCGACCCACGCTGCGCGCCTCGTGCCTGTGGTACTTACGGGGTCGGGGGACGACCGAGACGGCCTCGCCCTTTCTGAGTCCACCAGGGCGGTGGTTGGTTCGCCGAGCGATGAAGCCGATTGACCAGTGTACGTACCGGCCCGCCCCGCTCGCCGCTGCCGCCCTCCGCGTCGCTCGCGACCGACCATTCCGGGCTGCCTGCCTGCAGTAGCGGGCGGGCTGCCGGGCTAAAATGAATCTGGTCTCGACGCCAGCATTAAGCGCGTTTTCGGTTGCGCCCCTCGCGGGCTTTCGCGTTCCAGCGCTTTGGGCCGTTCCGCGCGGCGAGCCACACTGCGACTCGCCGTGCTCACGACCGTCGCCCTGGACACGGACCCGCAGTCCGGGCCGGACGCGAGAAACGGCTTAAAGCTGGCCGCTCGCTCCGGGCGGGTCGGCGCGCGGTGCTGGTTGGGTGACCTTCCTTTGGCGCTCTCGCTCGCGCCCCAGGGGGCGCTCACGAAGGCGCGAGCGAGAGCGCGTAGATGGTTCTGTCGGGCGTTGTCGTCGGAGAACCGCGATGTTGCAGCATCGCGGTGTCGGGCGCGTGAGCGCCTTCAGGAGCTAGTGAACTCCAATGTCAAGTAAGAACGTTACCAGTCAAGTAGTTTCGGTCGATGAACAGGCTTTCAAAAAGGCGGACGAAGCGGCGGTCGATGAAGAGGGCTTCGAGGTCGTCGATGAGACCCCGGAGTTCCAGGCGACGGTGCAGATGGAGGTGCAGGCAAAGGTCGATGCAAATCACCCGGACGGGATGGTCGACACCAGTGAAGAGCGGATCTACGGTGCGACCCTCGAACAGGAAGAGCGCATTCGGGCGCGGGAGGCTGAACTGGAGCGCATCAGTGCCAAGGCAGAGATGGGGACGCAAGAAGGTCGGGAAAAGCGGACGCGAGATATCGCAGCGAAACGGAGCGCTGAGCGGCGTGCAGAGTTCCAGAAGCGGGCGGCAAGCGTGGACCCGTGGGCAGACCCGGAGAGAAACGATCCTCGTGCAGAACTCAGGCAGGAGCAGTTGGCGGCGGTGAACAAGGAATCGATGCGGCTGGCGGAGAAGCTGGATGGCTGGTCGCGAGCAGCGATCAGTCGGCGGCTGGGTGAAGCCGTAGTCAGTGGGAAAGACCTGACGAGTGCAGTCGTCGGGGTGTTCAAGGAGTTGCAGACGGCGCCGGGACAGGTAGTTCCCATCGGGATGCTCGAGGACGTCAATCGCAAAGAGGTGAGCATCGAAGGTACTGTGACGCAGTTGTGGGAACCTTCCAGTCCGAGCATCGCTCAAGTGGGGCTCATCGAGGACGAGAGCGGTCGTACAAAACTGACGAGCTGGAAGGCATCGGATGCTCCGTGGATCGAAGAGGGCGAGCGCGTGCGGATTCACGGGGCGGCGAAGAACTGGTATAACGGGCGCGTCTCGGTAGCCGACACTGGCTGGTCGACCCTGCACTTCCCAGAACGCGGTCGGTGGTGGGAATAGGCAGTCGTCGCACCCTTCTTTTTTGCTACGTGCCGGACCGACCCAAGCCCCTCCTCCCCACCCTCCGCTCCGTGCTCGCTTCGCTGCGCGCGCAGCCACAACCTCAAGAATCGCAAGTGTACATTAGCGGTGGCGAGCACGAGCCGAGTATGCTAGTCTCTCGCTCGAAGTCTTTTTGCCGTATAGATGGCATCTTTTCTCTACTTAGAACAGCAATGGTGAATGAACACTACGTGCAGCAGTCCTATCTGCGGTTATTTGCCCCAGAGAATGAGGGTGTGGTTTCCAGGTATTCATTGGTGGAGAAACACGGCGGGGGCGGCTACTTCGACCCGATAGAACGGTACTCGATCGAGAACGCAGCTTCCACGGAAGGCTACGCTGACGAGCTGCTGGAAGGTGGAGTGACGAGTAAGGCTGAGAAGGCGATCATCAACACGTTCCGGAAAGTGGATGACAACCAAAGTTTGTCGAAGGAAGATATCGCCAACCTCTCCCAATTCGTCTCATTCCAGCGGGATCGATCCCCGGCGTCGAAAATGCACCACAGAATGTTGGAGGAACTATTCAGGGCGGTGAACTACGAGGTGGAGGACTACTGGGAAGGCGTCATGCATATGGATGGGAACGAGCGTTATACCGGATTCCAGCACCTAGGTTGGAAGGTTGTTGAGAATCAGACCCAGCTACCGTTCTTCACCTCCGACGTACCAGTCTTTGTTTATCAGAACGAGTTCCCGGAAGACGAGGGGGAAGGTTTCCAATTTGATGGTAAGCAGATTTTCTGCCCGATTACCCCGGACAAGCTGTTGGTATTGTTGGACCCGAGTATGTTCAAAGTGGACCCCCAGTACCCGGAGACAGAGATCGACACGGTTGGGGTGAAGGACCGCCGGGAAGTCTGGAAATACAACCTGCTCCAAGGAATAGGCGCCTTCCAAGAGATCTTCGGTCCAGTCGGTGCGGGCAAAAAGCTACAGCAGATGATTGAGGTCATGTGTCGACATTTCCCCGACGAGGACTACATTCGGGGCCACAGGTGGAGCACGAAGCGTATCCAACAGGCGCAGAGGCAGGGTATTCAGAAGTCACACCAGCGTCCACATCAAAATACGATACCACCAGAAGACAAGCGGATCATCTTCTCCTGTAAGAAGGCAACTGAGGCACGCTGGCTGTACGACCACAAAATATCGCTCATCAACGACTTGAGGCTGGAAGAGCCTATCCCAGACTACTGGTAGCAACTGGTTCCCGGGGGCGGCAGAGGGCTTTTGGTCACAGACAGAGAATATCACGATAATGAACCAGGACGTAGGTGACGCGATCGAAACCCTGGTTTTCGGTCCGTTCATAGCACTGTGTATTGGCGCCCTGTTCTACATGGTGGCGCAGATCTATCTAATCCTAAAGCCGATGGGAGCGAGTGGTCCTTTCGCAGGTGCCTACAACGCTCTCGGTGCCTCGTTGTCTGCCAGCTACAGTCTTATTCAGTTAGCGTCAAGCATCGAGACCTGGGTTGCCGTCGTAGTTATCCTGTGGGCAGTCTACAGTTTCTTCTCTAGTCTCGGTGGGGCCGGAAATCGTGGTTTTAGCCGACGATAGAAAATCCCAGGAGTGCTATTCAAGGCGATCTCGGTACACGTAGACTCCGATTCCTGTTCCAAGGGTGAAGATGGCTACTGATAGGGGGTAGATAGAATCAGCCTCAAGGGTTGCCAGTAGCTGGAAAGAGAAACCGCAGAGGAGAATCAGAAGTCCATAGAGACGAAGCTGAGCGGTTTGGGGCCGTTCTCTTGCGGAGATTGCATCGAAGACCTCCTCGACGTCGTAGAAGTCAGTTTCTTCCCAGCCCCCGTCCTCTTGATATCGGGCTTCGACGTACCGTTTCCCCCAGCTGAACTCTTCATGTTCGTATGTTTCCACCGACTGGTTTCCGCTGAGGGAATTGACCTGGATTTCGGCGTATTCTTGGCCGTCATTGTTCGCGCCAAACTCGGCTACCGGGTTGATGTCGGATAGGATTCCCTGTAGTGCTTCAAATCCGGTGTCGCCTTCTTGCGTTCCTATCAGTATCATCCGTTCGCGGGCCTCTCTTAATGCGCCAGGAGAGAGTTTAGAGAACAGTGTTCGTGCGTCAGGTATGGCAATTAGACCGGCTCCAAGGATGTCAAAGCCAAGCCCGATTGCAGTGACGATGGGTTGAGGCATAAGAAAGTCCACGGATTGACCGCCTGATATAGGTATAACATGGCGAGTTCGTCTGTTACCACAGCCCGACTCCTTATTTTCTAAATGCGAGCTTGCCGAAGACGGTACAAGTCAGGAACGGTGCTCGAAGGTATTATGGGGTACAGTCAATTAGTCAGAAGTATCGGAAGTCACGAAATGGTCAGCAGGGTCGCGTGGCAGGGCTGAGGTTCGACTCCTCAGAGGCGTATGCCACACATGGCAGTACCCGAGGACCCGACCCGGTAACCAAGATTCTGACCATGACAGGAACAAACGCCCTCGCGTCGATTATCGCAGGTACAGTTCTGACGACTTCCGCACCCACGATGGCGGTTATCATCGTGGCGCTGTTCGCATTCAGCGTTATCATGATGCGGACGCCTTCTCTCGGGGCAACTGCTTGAGTCACATCTCCACTCTATGTGCCGCCGAGTCCTCGCTTCCGTGCGATCCAGAAGATAAGTGCTTCCGGCGGATACTGGATTCGGATACGGATCTTGCGGAGGAGTCCGACTTCGGATTCTTCTTTGACTTCCTCCAGAACAGACCTGTATTGTGAGATTTCGATTTTAGAGATAGCGAATAGCTCAGCTAGGGTTTCGTCGATCCAGCAAACCAAAGTGAAGGGGATGATGGCTCCCAGAGAGACCCCGAGTGCGACTGCTGTGTAGACAGGAATCATCACAATGGACGGTGCAGATTCGACTGCTTCCAGCAGGATGCTCGGTGATGCTATCATACCTGCGATGAGGAGTAGTCCCGAGCTCAGGTAGATCGCCCAAAACAGGGTTCTTCCTATTGAACCCACTTGGTCGTGTCCGACCTCGTGGAGGAAGACGTAGTCAACGACATCTTTTGAGAAATCGTCTTTTGCTTGTTCGTTCATCAACAGGGTTCCAAGGGGAGTGTAGTCCCCCATTCGCTTGCTGTCGTTGCGGAACCAGTATACTGTCCGTGTGATTCCTCCCGCGGTGTATTCGCTTGTGTTAGTTACTCCGCCACGAATTTTCGCGTAGTAGTGAGTCAACTCAGACTGAATTTGACCGAACACGGCTACAGAGAACCCTCTTTCCAGCATATACAAGAACCTGATATTTAAACAAACTGACGGAGGAATCAGTCATAGCTATTCTTTCCAACGGGTTAATGACAGGCGGGTACATCATCTACTGCTGAAAAATGTCTGATAACCGGTTTTCTCTTTTTCTGGACTGCTTCACATTTGGCGGTCCGCCTCGACGTATCTTCTACGCTGTTATCTTAGAAGGTGTGTTTCTTCTCGGCCTTTTCAGCTTCACCTCGGAGGGATTACTGGATACCAGTGTCGTGCCACGGTTTACGGAGGTACTCACTGTTGCCGCCGTCGTAACCGGTCTCGGCGCGTATCTCATATCACGGAGTGCTGCCAAGGACTCGTTCTCCTCCATTCTACACACGGATTTTGTCCCTGGTCTTATCGCAGCAGGCTATCTGTTCCTCGGTGAATTGGCGACTGGGATCGGGTTTTTGCTCCATACCTGGGTTTACCAGACGCCGCTACCCCCGACCAACCAGGAGATCTGGGTCGGTCTTTGCATCGGTGTTATCTTCGGATTCTCGATTCTGTTCTACTTCGACCGTTACGAGATCGACGCTCCAGATGACTACTACCAGCTTGAGAAGGCCTCTGAGGATCTAATAGAGGCCAAGGAGTTCCTGGAGAAAACCGAGCTACCACCTATCGACTTGACCGGGAGATACAAAGCACTGGAAAACTCGATGCAAGAGACTGCGGACGTGTTGAAGAAGGCGGAGACCCGGGACGGGGCAAGGTTGGCTCAGGATGTTGAGGCTTGTTTGGATGATTTCCGTGGTCGACCAGAGCCATCGAAGCATCTGATCGCCGGGAGTTCGGAATCCCCAGAGCAGCAAGAATTAAAAGATCGGAGACAGGAGTTCCAGTCAGTAGTTAAACGAGTTAAGAGGATAGCCAATTATGGATGAACCTGTGGATGTCGAGTTTGTCTGGCCTCATACGGAGATGGTTCTGTTTTTGGTAGACTCAGATACCTGCTTTGGCGAACCGGTAGGCGACATCATGGAAGAGGTCATAGATTGTGAGCACGTAAACGGCGAAGGTCGACACATCGATAATGACCTCTCGGCCGACACTCAACGGTTGCCCAAAGCCAGTATCGAGAGAGACAAGGAAATCATCCCTAACAGCTTGATCCTGGTTCACTGTGACCTGGTTATTGGAACTAAGATGGAGGACTATCTCAATGGAACAACAATTCCTAAAGCCTCCCGCATAGTAGCCATTGTAGACGATTCAGAGCACTCGAACCCGGGACAAAAACTCGATATGATTCAGCGTCCTATTGAAAGAGCTTCATCGAAGGAAGAAATCATGGATGAGGCCAGGGACTACTTCAGGACGATCTGCCCGGAGTGCAGCGGCCTACCTGCTCGTTCCTGGGTTTTCAAATGGTGCGAAGGTGCCTACCACAGGGTGGAGAATTAGCATGGCTCGCCACGAAAAAGCCTTGCTCAGAGTGTCGCAGTGGTTGAATCTTTCGCGTTCGGAGCGGCAGGAGTTCGTTGATACCGCTCAGAGGATTTCATCTCGGCAGGAAGCTGCGTTCAGCCAGTACGATGAGGAGTATTTAGAGCACCTGAAGCAGGATGTCTTCACTCACGAGGAGGTACTCAGCTACCTGGAGGAGGTTGGCATCGGGGAAGACGTCGTCCAGGACTTCAGTTCCGGAGAGATTCCTTTCGACGAGGTCTACCAGAGCTGGAATGAGATTCGGTACTCGGTTAACGAGATTCTGGATCTAACGATGCTGCTTAAACTGGTTCACTCTTGCTCGGAAAACCCGGAAACCCTTTCTCAAGGGATTGACAGCCGGTACAAGTTCCAGAAACTGGTCTACCTAGTGAACCAAGAGCTCGCAGACCAGAACCGGATGGACCGTGACACTGCGCCATACGATCACGGCAAGTTGGAGAAAACCGGATTCCGCTACACATACCGGATGCGGAGCTCCGGACCTTTCGCCAAGACATTGGAAGAGGATAAACGCCGGCTCTACGCCTCCAATCTAATTGATGAGGAGGTGATGGCGAAGGTGGAGACACCGGAGATAAACGAGGAGAACTGCCGGTACCGGATCACACTGGGACGGTCGGGTGAAGTGGTGATGGACCGTTTCGCTTCCCAGCTTGAATTATTGGAGACAGAGGTCTTGTCGGACTGGGAGGATGCAATTGACCACGTCGTCCTCCAGTTCGGTCACATGACCGTGGAAGAACTCCACGAATACATCATGGACTTGGACCCGGTCAAGGAAGCAGAGGACCGGGACCTGCTGCTAAGAGGAAGACGAGTGAAGTATGATTCTGAACCCTGGATCACGATTTCTGCTGGAGGAGAGATAGGCCATGTCTGAACCCAGAATTAAGGAAGAAGTCCGACAGTCGATACGGGAAGATGAGGGAATCGACGACGAGTACGTAGACGAGTTCATCGGCCTATTGGACGCCAAGTACCGGGACCTCGAGTTTGACGATGAGCTGGTCTCCTTGACACGGATGGATATTGAAGGGTTCAAAGTCATCGATGAGTTGGACGTTTCCATTTCTGACCGGGCCACCATCATTCACGGACGAAACTCGAAAGGGAAGAGCAGCTTCATTGAGGCCACCCGGTTCAACCTTTTCGGCAGAGACAATGACGATCCATTGATCACGAGACCGATCAACCGGAACTACAAGAAGCTGAAAACCGACGGGTACTGGCGGAAGGGCCGCCGCAACTACCTAGTCCACCGGGAGATGGAGCGGAATCAGAGCTATGAAGGCCACAATAAGCCCAACGTCATCGAAAATCCGGAGGACAGTGAACACAGCGAGGCGGAACAGCGCACCCAGTCAGAAGTCGACGACCTAATCGGAATCACACCACTGTATGAGCAGGGTTTCGACCGGTTCAACATATTCTCCTTGTTCAGCATTATCTCCGGCGATCTCCGCAGCTTCTATGGTTGGGACGAGGCCACGGATCTGATTGATCTGCTGTTCGGTATCAAGCTCACCAAGGTGGATAGGGCGATACGCAGTGAACTTGAGGAGTGCAAGTTGGAGGACGAGGAACAGGAAGCGAAGACCCGGTTGCTGGAGTACAAGCAGCGGGCTAAACGGATCAATGACGAAATCCAGGAACTGCGGCAGGAGCAGGAACAGGTAGAGGACCAGCTTTCCGAGAAGGTAGAAAGACGGGAGGAACTTGACCGGCTTCTCGATAAGAGCGAGGCAGACTCAGCTCTCTCCGAGAAAATCGATTTGAAGGATGAGATATCGGATACTCAGTCTCGTCTCCAAGAGAAGGAGGACGAGTTCCGGAGTGTGAAGCAGGAGATCTCTAAGTTGAAGGATGAGACCGCAACCGACGAGATTGCCCCTGCTTTACAGGAAATTCAGCAGCTGATCTCGCTGCCGAACCGGTGTCCGGTCTGCACCCGGGATGTTGATCCGGAGCAGCAGCAACGTTTCAACGACCACGGCGACTGTCCACTCTGTGGAAAGGATGTTCCGGACGACCGTTACGAAACGGTGTCTGAGGTTGACGAGGAAGGCGAGGTAATGGAGCGGGAGAAAAGGCAGGAAGAGCTGGAAGAATTGGAGAGCCGGCAGAGGACACTGGAGGGTGAGATCGAGTTCTTGGAAGAGGAACTGGAGGAGAAGAGAGACCAGCTTGAAACCCTAAAATTGCGGGAGGAGCAGTCTGGCTTTGCAGAGTACAAGCGTGAGAAGGAGAAGATAGAGCAGGAAATCGAAAATTTGCGGGACAAGAACACTTCTCTTGAGCTCAGTATTGACGCAAAGAAGGGCACGTTGCATGGTGTTGCCCGGCAGGTATGGGAGTGGAGCCAAATTGACGAGGAAAGACAGAGGAAAGAGCAGCGGATGGATGCGTTGGAGTCCTATCAAAGCATTATATCCGAGGAGCGGAAGAAAGCCCGTCGACGGTTGAAGAACAGGCTGGAAGAACGGATGGAATCCCTCTTGGACGTCTTCACACGCGGCACCTTTGCCAATGCCACCGGTGTCCGCTTCGACAGAGGCGATTCGTACAGCTACACGATCCACCGGACAGACAACACACAGAAATCGCCAGGACTGTTGGGACAGACTGATGCAGAGCTCCTTCTGCATATGCTGCTTTTCCACACTACGGTTTTGGCAGAGTTAGAGGAGGAGCGCGAGACGGTTCCGCTCAAACTGCTGCTGATTGACTCGCCGTACGGGAATGGTCCGGACGATGAGAACGCAGCAGACGTTACGGACTTCTTGTTGGAGCTTCCTGAAATTCTGGAAAGCTACCAACTGATTGTGGCGATGGCGGATTCAAACCTGACCGGCCGGGACAAGCTGGAGGAGTCCTACGCCTTGGAGCCGGTTGAGCAACATATCTGAAAAGTTGATGCCCGTATGGGCATGCATAGGAGAAACGGCCTCGGCGCTCATGGTGCCCTTCATTACGTTTTCGAGGACTACGACACCGTAATTCAATCCCGCCAAATCCCTCAGTAGATGCGGCAGTCCTGCACAGAGTCTTTCGTCCCCTCAATGGGTGAGGGGCTCACCGTACTGGTGGGTTCCCCGTAACACGATGAGAACAATGGCAACCAGAGACATCTACGAAACGGGCTTCGACGAGGACGTCCAGACAAACTCCAGCACGAACCTATGTCCGGAGTGCGATGGCCGGGTCACTACCAACTCGGTCGAAACTATCTGTGAAGACTGTGGACTCGTTATTGACGAACAACGAATTGACCACGGTCCTGAATGGAGAACTCACGATCAGGACCAGCGAAAGCGGACGGGTGCTCCGCTGACTGCGGCACGTCATGACCGCGGACTGTCGACGGAAATCGGTCGCAGGATTGATGCGAACGGGAACGAGCTCTCCGGGAAAAAGCGCCAGCGGCTAGCCCGAATGCGGCGTGAGCAGTCTCGTGGGCGGTTCCAGTCGAAAGCCGAGCGAAATCTCGCACAGGGCCTGGGTGAAGTCCGACGAATCGCGAGCACTCTCGAGTTCACAGAGTCGGTTCGCAACCAGGCGTGTCACCTATTCCGGAGCGCTCAAACTGAAGACCTGCTTCGAGGCCGATCAATCGAGGCGATGGCGGCAGCGAGCGTTTACGGAATCTGCCGCTGTAACGGTCTCTTACGAACACTCGAGGACATCGCTGATGCGGCACGAGTCAAACAGTCGAGAGTCAAGAATGCCTACAAGACGGTGAACAGAGAACTCGGACTCCCGGCCCAGCCCGTTCGTCCGAGCAAATTCGTTCCCCGACTTGCGTCGGAACTCGACGTCTCTGAATCCATTCGACAGCGAGCTCGACGGTTGGCCGAAGAAGCTGAATCGACAGGTGCCACAACGGGCGTCCAGCCATCAGGATTTGCAGCGGCCTGTCTCTACAAAGCCGGACGCGACGAAGGCCGGTGGCTGACACAGACGGAGGTCGCGGAGTCTGCGAACGTCACGACTCCGACCATCCGGTCGCATCAAGACACACTGACTGAACTGGTCCTCTGAAGCGTCTGACTCGAAACGCCCAATCCGCCTCAGGTGTGGGGCTGATGTTTAAAAGTGAAGACGAACGAACATGCTGGTAGACGTCCCTATGCCCGACCGTTACGCTGACCTCGAGGAACTCCGACCGCTTGGCGAGGCGACGCAGATTCCCGACGATGAACTCGCTAGAGACGGTCGTTGCGAGCCCTTTCGAGACCAAACTGAGGAGACACTCGTGGGGTATCCAAACGACCCAGTCCCACCAGCGAGTGAGTGTGCTTCCTGTGGCGCGTCGAGCCCTGCCAGCCAGACCAAGTGCCGGTTCTGTCTCAGTAATCATCTTGGAGGGTCCACCGACAAGCAGCCCGCAGACCTCGAGTGGACACTCCTTCACGTCGTCCATCTGCTCGTCGAGGCCTCGACCGACTATCACGCCCTCGCGAAGGGTGCTGCGGCAGCCGCCCTCCTTGCGAAGCCCGACAGGGATCCAGCCGTCGACGACTGCCAGCTGATCTACGATTTCGACGACGCGCCTGCGGCGCAGCTGATCGACCAGTGGCCTTCCCTTCCCGAAGCTGTACGAACTACCTCCGAACGTGGTGAGCAGCTGCTTTCGGTAGCTCGGAAGCGGACAACCTGGGCTGAGATGACGCCGGCGTCAAGTAGGGAAGCACACGCAACGTATCTGTACGACGAGGAAGGACACGGCGTTCGTGGCGAAGCTCGACTTACAGCCCTACTTGACAGTGCCGAGAACGATGTCTGGTTAGTACCAGCGATTGCACTCCAGCGTTCCGTCGACGAGCACTCCGTGGATCGCCACCCCAGCGTTCCCTCGAGAACACGTCTTGAATGTCGCACGTGCGGTCGAAAGACTGTGCATCAGTTTCAGGAGTTCGAATCTTTCCCAGATGAGACGTGGTCTGGCCAGCCGATATGGGAGTGCCAGGGATGTCAGTCACCTCGCCACGGATCAAATCCCCAGTAGGACACTCAGCTGAACATCATATTAACCAACGCAGACACAGAAGCTGTTGGTTAAGTCAGGTGCAGGGCTTTGGCGGGAGACATCAGCGTATCCGTTTCGTTATTCTGCGCTAGTCGACGAGAGCATGCATAATGACCCACGAGACACATCAAGACCCCGACTGCGTCGCGGCGAAGCAACCACGAGACGCTATAATCGAACAACAGTACACGACCAAACCGAACGATGAGAACTGTTAGAAGCACTGCTTGCTCTTGCGGCGAGGACTGCGAAATAGAGCCCTCTGAAGACAGGCAGAATCGATCGACATAACCAGAGCCGAATTCCCTTTAAAGGATGAGTTTTGAAGCTAATGCCTACATTGTGATATCGCAGCCGGTGAATACGCAGTGAAGTGATGGGAGTGTGATGTACAGGTAAGCCTACCGAACACATACTGAGAGCGGCAACCAGTTCCCCCTACTAATTCATACGCCGGATATAACAATCATGTCATCTGTTGGACTGTCCCTTGACATGGACGACCTCACAGGGTTCCAACGAGACCTCCTATACGTCATTGCCGGTGCCGATCAACCGTCCGGCCAAGATGTCAAAGAAGGGGTGGAGCAGTACTACAGCGCCGACATCAACCATGGACGGCTGTACCCTAACCTCGATACGATAGTCAACAAGGAGTTAGTCGAAAAGGGTAAGCTAGACCGGAGGACGAATTACTACGCGATCACGGAACCCGGAGAGCGAGCAATTGATGAAAGACGAGAGTGGGAATCACAGTACGTCGATTAGCTGACGGACACCTCATAGTAGGTTGTGTACTTCACGAGATCACATCCCTGGAGTCCATCTACGACTGAACGATCGACAGAACCGTCAGCAGATTATGAGACTATCGTCCATCGGAGAAAAAGCAACAACTGAACAAATCGAGATAGCGGATCACTTTCGAAGATCACGTACCAACACCACTCAAAGTGATTTACTCCAAGACCAATGATTGCTGGTAACAATATGATCGAAAAGTATTACCAAGATGGTGTGTCATAGAGTGCCAATGACTCAGTCTCTTGCGAGCGAGAGCAATGAGATACACGAACAGATCATAGACGAAGTAGCAGCTCTTGAGGATAGGGACCCGCTAGAGCTTCCTCCACTCTATGACGCCGTCGAACCTGACGCACTGGAGTCGATTTTTTCACCAACCGTTGGTGGGAATACCCGAGTTGGCCGAGTAGAATTCCCATACGCAGATCACACTATTATTGCAGAGTTTGAGGAAGAACCAGTTGTTAGAATCGAATGAGAACAAGTGAAGCTTCGACGCTATAGGTAGCCGTCACTGAAATCGAACTGCACAAGAAGTAACCTGGCCGCTGTTTATCGTCGCCTCCAGAGAGCGGAGGCGAACACAAGTGGCTAACTCGTCAGATTCATCCATCGAATCAGGTACTCTCACACCGGAACAGCGTCTCGAACCGCCAAACACCCGACTCATCAACGCTTGTATCGCGACGATTCACGACATGAAGACGCTACGGGCGTGCGTCGCCTACGAAAACGCAAACCAGCAGCGCGTCCAGATTCTCCGTCAGCTCGAAAATCAGGCTAGCGAGATCCGCTCAGAAGATACCTGAATGGATGCTCGCGGGCTGTTTGTCGGCGCCGCCATGGGTGGAGGCCCAATGGAATGAGTAATCGACCCGAGATCAAGATTCAGCGACAGACCGCGTTCGGAGACGATGGCCATCTCGAGGTAACCGAGACGAGCGTCGAGACCTCGCTCGAGGACTTCGGCGTAGATGTCGATCATCGCGATCGGGATTCAAGACTCGATCGCCCCGAAGCCAGTGAGTTCGGCGTCGATGACCGGCCGGAAGTAGAGCAAGTATCCGAGAAAGATCAGTCCACGCTCTTCGCAGATACGGACGCCGACCAGCAGACGCTCACAGGTGACGAAGCAGCAATGCAGTGCCTGTTCGAGGATTAACCAACAACCGCTCTCCGTCTCTATTCTTGTTGGTTAATTTTGGAGAGTTTTGTCGTGCCCCGTGGAGCACTGGGGGGCGACGGAGCTCCGCAGGAGACACCTCATGGCCATTCACGACAGCGCAAACCAGTTAGCAACAGCTCCAATGAGACACACACTGACGCCCGACAGGCGGCGTACGTGGCGTTCCTTCATCGGGCCCCGTTCGCGATCGATGCGCTGACCCTCGGCTTCCTGCCTGAGTTTCGGGAGGACTGTACGTACCAGCAGTCGAAATTCGATACCCTCGAGTGTCCGGTCGGCATGCTCGATAACGATTTTCGGAATCCCGACCTCGACCGGATACTCGATACGGTCGCGGCCGAACTCGATATCAGCAGGGACAGCCAGCCCCGAGCGATTGCGAAACAGCGCGTTATGAATGCCTGTCGACTCGCGGCCAAATACGGTGAGTGGTACGATGGCTACATCGAGCCCTTCCAGACCGCCATCGATGAATACGATATCGACGAGTTCGAAGCCGAGGACGAGAAGCTCAAAGCACTGTTCTACCCCGAATGGAAGGCCGAGGAGGACTGGTTAAACTTCTCACGGAACGAGCAACTTGACGTGATAGACGAACTCTCATCCGGTGGATGGCGGGTCGTCAAAGAGGTATTGTCAGCGTCCACACCAGTAGATGCGCTCATCCACCGGAACACCCGTGATACCCTTCGGAAGTACGAACAGGTGGGACTACTCGATGCCACAGTTCCCGACCGCAACCCTGAGCAACGAGAGATCGACCTCACGGACGAGACACGTCGGGTGTACGACCGCATCGACGACTACACCCGCAAGTTCTACAAACTCGCCCAGCAATCCAGCGAGGTAGAAACGCGCGCTATCAGGTTCGTGATGACGACGTACTGTCAGCGGCTCACCAGCACTATCAGACTGCAGACAAGCAGTACGGCGAGGAGCATCTTGAGAAGTTGAAAACTGGCGAAATGGAGAAAGTACAGTGACCACGTCTTTAGTTGACCGGAATATGTATGATGGATTGAGAGTGGAGTAGCGTATGGGAATGCTGAATGAGAGCTACGTCTGCTGGGACTGTGAGAAAACCACTCTCCAAATGGATCGAGACTATCTCAAATCCGAAACACCTGATTGCTCGGCGTGTGGAAAGGAGATGGAATTTTTTGATGCGGAGGAACTTGGAGCGCCAGACATGCCCTCGTTTGATTAACGCGGCCTCGAGGTAGGTCGTCATACGCCTGTGGTTGCATTAGTGAGATGAACTTCCTGGCATTTACTGGGGGACCGAGAACTTCTTTAGCATGTATAATATTCTACTGGTAGGCATGAATAGAGAGTTGTACACATTCCTCAGTTAGTGAGTGTGCATTACTAACCGTATAGAGTAACACTGGCACGATAGTTAGTGGATAGTTGGACATTCTTTGGAAAGAGTTATTACAACTCTATTGAAATGGTTGGGTGAGTAAGGAACCAGATGAACACTATAAACGTTACCTGTCCAACAGACGGAGAACGCTTCGCAGTTGTAGAGCCTACAGACCGTTCTACATACGACTCTCTCACCGCGGTCTGTCCGCAGTGTAAGGAAAAGCGGGTGATCGTGTATCCCGATGAACTTCGTAATCAAGCGGATGAGAAACCGTTGTACGAACCCTACGTTGGAGAAATAATCGAGTGGGAACTCAAGGAAGACCCGCCGGCACCATACACCGGAAGTCAAGAGGCAATCCCCTATGAACAGTACATCACCGCAAAAATCGATGGCTTAGGCAGTCGTCCAGTCGCTGTGGAAGGAAGCCAGAGTCACGAAGAGGCGTTCAAGCCAGATCGATTCCAGATCTGGTTTACACCAGACCACGACGAGATCGCGTATGTTGTTCGAGCCGACCTCGAGACTGGAGTGAAGACAAAAAACGTATACAGTCATGTGAAAATCGGGGACGAGTACCGCTACGCAGGCAGCTTGTTCGTGAAGAACAGAGGGGTTCCACGCAACTCAGACAAACAGTGGACCTACTTAGACCTAGATGAGTGTCGGGCTCGTGTCGTTCAAGCCGGGTTAGACGGCGAGGTTACGCCAACTTCAGGGAAGAACGAAGGGCGATACAATATCTTCCTCAACAACGATCCACAGCCCCTGGTCGAGGACGGCGAACTAGCCGAGGATCTGGTTCTAGAGTTGGCACGGACGTTGATCGCATTTCAGACTAAGCGGATTAATTAACTATCATGAGTACAAACACGCAGACTTCGACGCCTGTACGAGCAACTGAGCACGCAAAACTGCGTTGGCAACAGCGAGTCGGTGGAACAGACGTATGCCCTACTGAGGCATGGCGTGACGGATATAGTGTAGGTGTTCCAAATCACCGTGGGAAAGCACGGCTCCATCCACCGACCAGGACGGTGCTTCTGGAACGAGATAGCCAATTAGTAACCGTACTTCGTGCCTCGTACCTAGAATACCGTGCAGACCACTTAGTCCGATGTACAGACTGTCATCTACAGTTTCAACCAACCAATGGTGACCGCGACTGTCCCTGGTGCACCACCTATAACGAAGGAGAAAGTCCATGAGTGATTTCCGTCCCGAAATAAATAGATTACAAGATGAGTATTCGAAAGCTGACCTCGTAGACAAACTCGCAGACCGGCTAGGAGAACGCGCAACGAGCGTGAACCCCGTCACGGAAGCAATGTTTGAGCGTATTGCCCCAGGAACACAGCCGATCATGTACACTCGAAAAAGCGAGAACTACTCTGAAAACCTAAAACCAGTGGCGAAAAATGCAACGGCTCTCAAACATCTGCTTCACGAGCAAGTAGGACGTCCACGCTCCGAACGGGTGCTGACTTTGAAAAAGCAAGACTTTGCAGAGTGTATCGTTGCCGTAGACGCATACGACGATGGACACGAACGAGGCCCAGGGATTCATGTCCCAACAACGCTTCCAATGACTGCTGAGGGATTCCAGACCGAACCGCCCACTCGGACTGTCGTTACTGACTCTCCGTTTGAAACAATTGTCGAACTGGATGAGGACTATCAAAGCCGGCTCTCACAATGGATGAAGAATCATCCCGACCGTGCTGACGGGTCGTGCGCTGTGTATGTACTTGACTGTACGCCCCCCGTAGGCGACCAAGAGGACGACAGGATCCGGTCGCTTCGGAGTACGGTCACCACAAAACTCGAGCATGGAATTAAACAGTCGGAGTTAGAGCCTACTGGGCAAGCCGCTGAGGCGCTTAACAAGGATAATCGTATCTACTACATTGGCTCTACAACCGACCTTGGGAAACGGATCCAGGAACACTGTATAGGAACTGCTGTAAGCGGTGTTGATTTCACTCAAGTCTTGCCGCCTACAGCCCTAGTTGAAGTACAGGGATACAAGTCCGTAGACGAGGCGAGGAGAAAAGAAGGACAACGAGCCAGGGAAATCAACAGTCTCGAGAACGCGTTCGCCTACTCCGATGTGATGTGAGGTGCTACCACTGGGTCGCACGTCACAAAAGAATCACCCCATCGTGATTATGAATCCGGTTTGTGGTTGCGATCCCAGACGTACAGTAGCGTGTAGACGTCCAGCATTGTCACGGCTTTCTCGTCCAGTCGTGTTTGGAGTTCGTTGAGGAGTTGGGTTTTACAAGCGAGGTTGAGCTTCCAGTACTGTCTGGGGTTGAACCCTTTGTCCACGCTGAAATGGGCGTATTCGTCGAAGAAGCCGTGCATGAGACCGTACTTGTAGGTTACGTACTTTGTAGGGTAAGCGAAACTCAACAGCATTGTTGCGAGAGTCATGAGCGGGCCGCCCGTCGCCCCATCTAACGTTCCGTAGTATTCGACGAATCGATCGAGTCGAAGGGTTAGTTCTTCATCTTCGTTGAACAGGGACGAAAGGGTGGTTGCGGCTTTCTTTGGGTCGTTGAGGGATCGGGTTTTGAACTGACCCCAGATAATCCCCCCAGATCGACCCCCAAGGAGATAGGTTGGAACCTTCGTGTTGAGCGTGGTTTGAACGTTGAGATCGTCTAAGAAGGGTTCAACGTCGCTCGCAGCGAGGTTTGTGAGATTATATTTGGGCCTGATGTTGGTGTCTAAATGCTCAAGGTACGCATCTTTCCAGTCTTCCCAGTATCCGTTGTTCCATAGGTCCTCAGCACCGTTCTCTTCGAATCCACCGGATCTCTCGGCATCGACATATCCTTCGACGTGCTGCAAGTGACCGTTGAGCCGTAGATCCTGCTCAAGCGGTGCTTCGTCTTTCCACCGGGTTATCGGCACGTACTCCTCGGACCCCTTCTGGAGTACGTCGGCGATGGTCTCTGTGTCGTTCATAGCGAGGAACCAGAGGAACTCACCGATCTCGTGATTCAACGGGGCCGCGTGAGTTGTGCCTTGGGTCGCGTGACCGGAAAGCGATTGGTACACGGTGCTGAAAGACTCCCACGTATCTCTCGCTTCCGCGTGGGTTCCAAGCGAGGAAAATCCGAGATCGGTGAGCGCTCTCGTAATTTCGGAGTTGATGATTGGTGCAGTTTCTGGGTGTAACCGGCCGTAGAGCTCCCAGACGGACGTATCTGTCAGAAAGTCCGACTCCCACGATGGGTCGTATTCCGAGGCTTGTTTGATCTCACGAACAGTCTCTGCGAGGGCGTCAATGGAGTCATTACAGTTGAGCACGCCGGCAGCGCCGCCCATAACTGAGTCGGCGATTGCGTCACGGCTCCACACATCTTCGAATCGGTCTTCGGTCGGATTGTCAAGGAATGCGGTTACCCGTTGTTGTGTTATCGTCGTACGGTTTTGCTCAGTAAAATCGAAGTTCGGTCCTGATTCTGTTGTGGCGACGTGGGTGGCCCACTGCTCAAGAATGGCAGTGCGTCGTGGACCAAACGTTTCTGCATCCATGCACGAGCATCAAAGACCAAGACAATATACGTTTGGCGAATGTTCCACGCTATCTCGTCTTGAAAATCGGTTTTGCGAAGAAATGTCACTGACTGGTGGTACAGGATTTTCGTGGATTATTCTTATTTGATGGTCTGATGCGCTATCTCAGGGAACTTGTTGCAGCGTTTTTCCTTGGTGGAGGTGATATCTAACGCTGATCGGCCGCCAATCGGCGATTGATATTCTTTTTACCGACCGGTTTGGATGTATGCGGATCCCCGTGACACCACCTGGCTTGGTCGCCCATCGAACAAAGCAACAAACCCGCCCGATCGACCGATATTCACCGTGTTATCGGGCGATTATTGTTCCTCAAATATATGGGCGCTATCGCATTTCCTCTGGAACCCACTTGGTTGAAAGATCACCTGAAAGGAGATTCGGTGCTGAGATGTGCGTAATTCGACCATCCAACGGAGAGCTCTCATTCACATCGACATCATCCGTTATGATGAGTCCACGGATATCTACACCCCGATCAGAGAGATAGCTGTTCTTTTGAGCGAACTCAATATACTTTAGCAACTCCTCAAGTCCGTGAGTGAACGTCCGCGGATTGTCACTATACTTGATTTCGCCGAGTACGACCGCAGTGGGTATGTCCTTGTCTTTAGAATTGTAGACCTCGATGACGAGATCCGGACGCCCGTGGAACAACGATGCCTCCGTACGGTTCCCGAGGAACGCCTCCGTTAATTCCCGGTGTCGGCGTTGGACAGTCCTGACACGCTTAATGTAGTCCGCCTCCACGCCATCCAGTTCAGACAGCGGAACGTGGAATGAGAGGTTTCCACGCCGGTCATGATAGACATTAATGGTGTACTGGTCATCTTCCAGGACGGCTAACTGCCTGACCCCTGATTCGATTGGTTGAAGATGGAACGTCTGTGAGCGGAGTCCATGCAGTAACCGAAATATACAGAATAGTTCGAACAGCCGTGGGAGCCGTTCGGGAACCACGAGTGTGTCTGTCAATAGCTTAGAGATGTCTTCATCATCATACGCCCCAGATATCAAACGTTGGTAGCGGTCGTACAACGTGAAGGCCTCCGTATAGAGTGCTTGTCGTGAACGCCGAGCAGTGTTGAGCATTCGGCGCGTAGCTCGAATATCTGCACCGTCCTGAATTCGATTTAGGTGAACGTTCCTAGCATATACCCGGTCAAGCATCGCGATACGGTCATCCGGCCACGCACTCGTCCGCCAATCATAGTCGATCGTAGCAATGTCCTCATTGACTGTCGAGTGGATTGTCCAGATCAGCTTCTTTAGAACAAGGTTCTCGTCGATATTGTATTCCGTGTATGGCGTCTTACAGGCAAACCTGGTTCTGTCACCAGATTGGTCACCGTATCGTAGCCGTGTCGTCGCCGGCCAATCTATCCCACCACGGACTTCTCCTCGTGTGACCTCACGTTCACGCTGGTTGGCGGTCTTGATACGTCGGAGTCTCCCCTGAAGCGCTTTGACGAACCCGACAACTTCGTCGCTGAGGCAAAAATGGATTCGCTTGAGGCGGTCGAGGTTCTCAATGTTCAGGTCGGTGATGTCGAGACACTGAGTGACTGCTTGCTGGTTGATTGTACCGTTCCGAAGATACGTGATTAACTCTTCCTGAACGCTATCTACTAGCGCTGTGCGGCCCAACCTACTCATCGGTGCGTGGCGGAAGATCGAAGAAATCCTGGGCTTTCCGTTCAAGTCGATCCCCTTCAAGCGTGAGATCGACCGTGCCCGTCTCTGTCTGCACGTTGGTCGAAGTCAGAGATCCGACGAGACTTCGCTGCTCTTGTGGGGCCATTCCTTCAAGTTGGGGGAATACCAACGCGATGACTGCATCAGTGAGAGCAGGACCGGGATCTTCGGTCACTTCCGGACCCGCCGCAGCGAGGTACCCGAGGATATCTCGAACAATGGAAGGTCCAATAGCCTGGTGTTGGTTTACCTTATGCCAAACGACAGCGACCTGTTCGTACGCCGCCTCCAAAGCATCTCGTAGTGATTCGTCGTCGTTGAGCCACGCTGTTGCATAGTTTTCCTCTCCGTTAGGATCTAACAGCGAAGTTCGGACTCGACCGTTCTCCTCGAGCTGAGGAACTCCGACGTGGATAAAGTTGAACCGCCGCATGAAAGCATACGAGAGCTCGTAGAGCGATGTCTTGTCGTAGGTATTCATCGTGGCGAGAAGCCGCCAGGTGGGAGTAACCGGAAAGATGTCTTGGTTCGTGACAACTGATCTTAGTCGCTCATATGAATCACCTTCATCGAGCGACGCGACTTCGACTGGCTCATCCCGCTCGTATGGAAGCTGTACCGAGTCCCCGGAGAGTACCGAGAACAATTGACCGAATGCCTTATCGATGTCAGAGCGGTTTATTTCGTCGACTACCAGCCATTCGTTTCTGATATCGTCATTTCGACGGAAGCAGTCCAGAAAGATCCGTGGTTGGAACACCAGTTCGTCCCCATCGGCCGACCGGTTCGGTACATACCCGCCGATCGTGTCGAAGGTTGTCCACTCAGCCGTTGCCGTTGTAAACCGGTAGCCGTCTACAATATCGCCCTGGGACTCCACGACCTGCTCGCAGACGTGCTTCGCCAATTTCGTCTTCCCCGTTCCGGGTGGTCCAGTGAAGATTATGTGTTTCCCCGAGTTGAGCGTAGCCTGAATCTGCCGCTTGAGTTCCGTTTCCTCCTCGTAGTAGAGTTTGCTGGGAAGACTGATGGAGACCGATAGTTGAGACAGACGGGTCTTCAGGGCTTCAATTCGGTCCTCAAGCGGGTTTTCTGAGCGGATGGCCTCGAACGCAGCAGCGGGAAGCGGGAATATCGCTCCCCGACCGTTCGTTCGAACGACCAACGTATCCGCTAATTCTGGCATTGACGTAACGGTGCTCCAATCGAGAGGGCCGACTGATCCATCGTATCGAATCGTAATTCCCTCAACTGATTCGTCCCGATAATCAGGTTGTTCCGAGTGAAGTCCCTCAATGACAGTGCCCTCTCCCACCACTGCGCTCGCTGGCGATGACGCGTAGAATAGCACCCGGTCACCTGGATTGGCTGCATCGAAGGCCTCCTGCCGGTTTCGAGTACGTCCCTCCTCGTTGGTGGCAGTATAGAAGACCTCTTCGCCCTCATTCATCGACTGGACATCCCATTGTCGCGGATTTGCAGTCACCCAGTAGTAGTTTGGGCCGCCTGCCTCAGCCAACCTCAACAGCGCCTCGTAGGCTGCTGGCGAGAGTTCTGTGACGACGTAGGGGTTATTCGATTCGACGACTGGGTTTCCTTCAAGTTGCGGGAGTTGTTTGATGTCATTCAATTCAACCCCTTCAAGCGAACGGTCCCAAGCGAACGTGATCCCCTCGACTGGGCCTTCGTATGAATCGACGTACTCCTCGTGAAGACTTTCCTTGACATGTGCCTTCCCGACGATCGCCTGCCTCGGAGCATTTTGATAAACTAGAACCTGGTCGCCAGTTTGGGCTCGCTTATACGCTTCCAAATTACGGCGTTCCGTTCCGTCACTCTGGGCAGCCTTATAGAATTGCTCCCCACCATCTTCATACCAGCTAGTGTCGGCAGAGTTGATCCAGAAATACTGTGTTCGGCTCAACTCACCACCTGAGGCGGAAACTTGGGTTTGATACGTCTCTACCATCGTACGTAGATCCTCCACAGCAGTCTCATCGACTGGGAAGTCGTCTAGACGATACTCGGTATAGTAGACCGTCCCTGGTCCGTACAGGTCGTTTCGACCCGACGCATGTGGGAAATCAATCGGGCCAGGGGAGAACCCAGGCAAATCCAATTTTTTCCTGAGCTGCGTAGTCTGGTCTCGGAGCTGAGCTCGAGCTTCCGACTTGCCAAGCTCGTTGAGCAACTTCGTTATTCCTAGACCCAACGATAACCGGACGCGTTCTTCCTGTGGTTCGAAAAGATAGACGACGTATAAGCCATCCTGTGTATTTGTAGTCTCTTGAGGGTCCATGATGGCGACCCATGGGATCGATGTCCAGCGTCCTTTTCCTACGGATCCTTCGATTTCAAGATTGTTGCCCTCAAGGAGGTCGTACAGTTTATTCGGGATCTCAGTTTCTACGACAGTCCGAGCTTCATTAGCGGTCAGGCCTTCGCCAATTTGATCGACTGGGTACTGTGTGAGAACTTGTTGAAGAAGTCTTGAAAGTCCTGGAGTAGATGAACTCATATTCGGGCTCTTACAGGCCGTCGGGTTAAATCTAGCCCAAAAGCTCTAGCTAGAGAGAAGACAGATCAAATTGTTAAGACCCGTATTGGGTTATTGATCACTAATGGCATTGATCTCTCTGGCAACGGCTTCCTTGACCTGCTCTGCAAACGAGCCGCGGTAGGGATCTCGGCGTCTAATCGGGACTTCGACCGTACGAAGTGGATGAAGGTTGTGTACGGTGTACTCCGAGGCGACTCGCCCCTCCTGAGACGGGTAGAATAACACCCCAGGAACATCGTGAGCAAGTTCATACGCGATGAGCTGGTATATGTCCTTGTTAGAAGGCGCGCGACTATTTCTCTCGGGTTCATCGAGTTTCCACTTTGCATCCCGGACGAGGATGTCAGGTTGAATAGTAACGGATCTCGAACCGCCCGTTACAAGCGATTGTGAGCTGGCTTGGGTCTTCACAGTCCAACCAGACTACTTATCGATTGTCTCACGGACTGCTCGCTCAACAACGAGTTCGAATATGGTATTCATGTTTACGAGCAACGCGAATGATGTTCGGCTGCCAGCGCGGAGGACTTCGATATAGACACTTCGCAACACGAGTTCAGTGAATCGCAAGAGATCGATGTAGTGATCCGTGACCACTCCCACGACTGAAGTCGTGGGTTTTCTCCTCGAATCTGTGTAACGCCGAAGATTGATTGTCCTGCTAATAAGTAAGGAAAATATATGTATGTGGAATCTCATGTAAAGGGTATGCCGGAGAAGACTTCGAACAAGGTGAAAAAGGGAGCGGACAAACTCCTTCGGAAAATCACAAACGAAGAGTACAACCGGGAATCTGAGCGATACCGCGACAAGGACGATAAGAAATTCACGCGGGGGCCGATAAGCGGAGATGACGAGGAGGACACGAAGTAACCGATCGAACAACGCGACGTGGACTGATTCTGCGAGAACATTTGTCTCTCAGTTTTGGGTGTTGGGCGGCGACTCGCAACCACGTAGTCACCGTATTTCTGTGTTTCAGCCTGGTTCATAACCCCTGAGACCGTGGTCAGGTATAGACCCCGGGGTCCGGAGGGACCGTCACTGGAGAGCCGATGTCTAAACTAAATTTTGTGCTTCCTCGATGACGTAGCTCTATAGTTCGAAGCTTGGCCTCGAGCACGTCAAGACGGTTCCGGGAACGAGCAGGCAAGTGACACAGAGAGGTTAGGGTAATTATATTAATTCTCAGTAGAGTGTGGTCACATGCCAAACCTTCGGTGCAAACGTTGTGGGGAGATTTTCAATAGCAAGATGAATATCGAATACCATCTTGACTTCGCCAACTGTGAGAAAAAAGCTGACTCAGAGACGTCTTCGAAATCCACTGATTCATCGCAGCGTGAAAAATCAGTCTCTCCACAGAGAGGACCGATTGCAACGAGAGCGGAAGGAATCGTCGAACATTACAATGAAGATCGGGGGTACGGATTTGCCGTGACTGCCGACGTTGCACGGAAGCAATCGAACAACGAGATCACCGCCGAGGAGATTTTCTTCCATATTTCTGATGTTGACTCGACTCGAGTGGAAGAAGGTGACCGACTTCGCTTCGATGTCATCCGGGGTGAAAAGGGGCTAAAGTGTGACAATATAAGCGTGGTCGAACGCGCTCGAGATCGAGACCTCGACACTGAAATTGAGGAGTATCAGTCCACCCGGCGCCACGGGTTTGGTCACCAGAAAGACGACACCAAATACGGCCATGGGGTAAAAACGCCCAATCCCGGAAAGATTCGGAGCTTCAGAGACGAAAGGCGCTTTAGATAGGGGGTAGCAAGCTGCCCGTCGATTCTCCTCAGTACTCGAAACACGCCCCTGGAGAGGGAGTCACAGTTACTACAGGTCTTACCGAGTATGATATCCCTCAGTCCGTGTTTAATTCCTTGCAAGGCTCTTCTGGAGGGGGATCTTCCCGCAAATCCTGTTCGACGATCGAAAAAGGTATTCGACTAACACTAACTGATCTCTCAGCCCGATAATTCGGGCCTGCTCACAACAAAAACGACCTCCGTAATCCATGCCAGGAAAGCATATTCCGGCGAACTCCTCCCCTTGCTTACGGAGCATCCAGTTGGCATCGAAATTCCAACTGAAGGCCTCATGTTCGGTGAAACGGTGGTCTGGTACAACGAACACATATAAACAAATTTCAGGTGCCGGAGAAAGAGTAGTAGACAAAGATGACACGTGAACACGATGTTGATCGGCTGTACGGTCTTCTCAGGGAATTAGATGAAACAATCGGCGGGAAACAGAAACTCAAAGATTGCACAGGCTACATGGACTGGCCCGACCGAGGCATTTACATCTTCTTTGCTCCAGACGAATACCGAGAGTCAGGTAATCAGCTTCGTGTTACTCGCATCGGAACTCACGCTGTATCCGAGGGAAGTAGTACCTCACTCTGGGACCGTCTCCGAACGCATCGAGGTGCTAAGCGAGGAACGTACGAAGGCGGTGGAACCATTGAGGCTCAGTGTTTCGGAAGCGGGTCGGTGAAGCCTTCATAGAGCGGGAGGAATTATATGATGCGTATCCGCACTGGGGAGAGGGGTCAAGTGCAAAGCGAGAACTCCGCCTTCGCGAACTCGAAATGGAACAGCGGGTGAGCGATTATCTGCGTAACCTCCCTTTCCTCTGGGTAGATATCAATGACGAACCTAGCGCCGACAGCCATCGAGCGTATATCGAACAGAACACCATTGCACTCCTCAGTAATTATCAACAAGACCCTGTCGACCGGCGTTCACACGGATGGCTCGGCAATCACAGCCGAAGCGAGAAGATCCGTGAGTCCGGGCTATGGAACGTAAACCACGTAGATGAAAGATATGACCCTGCATTCCTTACTCTTCTCGAGGAGTACATAGACAAGACGTCGGCCCTTTAAGATCGATATCTAAGAACTCGTCTACGCACGCCATATGCAGTTTTTCGACCCCAAGAGAGGCGAGGGCTCGGTTCGAATCTTCATTGATTGGTGAAAAAACGTGAGTGAACACAATAAGTCAGCGACAGCTGACGTCGACGGTATCGCTGTTAAGCCCGCAAACGCACGCACCAGCCAGATCGACGTATTGAATGTCCCCGACGATATCGCCGACATTACTCGGGCACTTGCCGGCCGCTCGCCGCCGACGAATCCTATCGTCGTGCTGAAAGCCGCCCGCTGGTGGTATCTGCACGGTCGCGGCGTCGATGATCCGGTCTTTCAGTGGGCGCTAGATTGGACACGGCATCTCGCAACCGATATACCCGGTGATATGCAGCACTACGATGCCTTCCTTGAGTATCTCGTAACGGTCGGCTTCGCTTCGGATCGAGAAACACTCCGAGACGGTAGGAACGACTGAAATCGAGCCGTCTCGACTGGTTTCGACATGAGTTATCGGAGAAGACGTCAGGAAGCAGCGGCTGTATTCTCCCCGAATGCCTCGTTTCATACGCCTCAGCGTGACCGAATCATCGAGACGCGACACCGAGGACTATTCTCCAAAGTAGTCATCTGCGATGCGTGCCAGCGAATCATCTGGATGTGATTCTGTTGACGGTTCACCTGCACTCAGTGGTTGAGTGAGTTCCAATACACGTACGAGATCTGAATCCGCAACCTGCGCAATGTTGAAGCCTTCCTGGCCGCAGTAGTTCATCTGATCCGAGAAACGGTCCGCCTTGATCTCCTCCTGAATCTCATTGTGCGATATTTTTGGATCGAGTTCCTGCACGTCTGAGAAATCAAGTCGTGCACCGTCCGCCTCGCCACAAGATACGTCGCCTACGGTCAGCAGATGGCTGAGACACGCCCCGTGTTCGTCGACGCTCCCGGAACAGTAGAGGAGGACGTCGTCCCCCGGCGAGATACTCCGCCAGGCATCCCGTCGCCCGTATCCCTCTCGTTGCCAGAACGGACTTGCATTGAAATACTCGCCGTGCGTGAGTGGTTCATCACAGAATCGGGGCCCCTTTGCACCGGCAACGTATCGAGGGTCAGCCTTCTCATGAATAGCATGACCGCTGACCTGTATAAGGAATGCCGACATACCGTAGTCGTCAGTAGCTAAGTATTCATCTCACTAAAAGACATCCACTGTTGTGGCCGCATTTGTTGTCGATATGTTTCGTCCGCTAACTTACGACAGCAGAGCGCAAGAATCTCTAATCGGCAACTTCACAGCCTCAGAAGCGTTTTTTCGACCCCCTGAGGGGTGCGGGGCGCTTGGCGTTCGTTGGCGTCTCCGCTCGAGTACCCATGTCATCAAGTACCTATTCGCGAGTCGCCTTCGGAGACTCTGAGACTCGCCACGACGAGATGCACAGTACGATTGAAGCGTGGACCGACGACCTCGTCGCTCTCACCGACGAGGCGAGAGCCAGTCAGCAGTTCCAGAAGTGGCTCGACGTCCAGAGTCGCTTCCACGACTACTCGCACCGCAACACGCTGCTCATCAACCTCCAATGCCCTGAGGCGACGAAGGTCGCCGGCTACAACACCTGGCGGAACGATTTCGATCGGCACGTCCAGGAGGGCGAATCGGCCATCTGGATCTGGGCACCGATCATCACCAAGCAGTGCCCGGAATGCGAGAACTCGCCGAGCTATCATGAGGGCAGCGACTGTGAGTACGACGAGACGCCACCCGAGGAGTGGTCAAAAGGCCTTGTAGGGTTCAAACCAGCATCAGTCTTCGACGTATCTCAAACAGAAGGAGAACCACTTCCAGAACTGGAGACAGCAGCATTTGGGGACGCCGGCGAATTGGTGCCAGCACTCAGAGGGGCAGCTGCTGAACTCGGTGTGACGGTACGTATCGTCGGATCTGACGACTGGAATCATGGTGGCGCGAAGGGAGTTTGTAAGTGCCGGAGCCTACACAACCTCCAGCCAATTGTCGAAGCGAAAGCCCGAACAAACCAGGCAGATCTCGCTGTCACGCTGATCCATGAGTATGCCCACGCGCTGCTCCACTTCGATATTAAGGATGAACCCGAACGGGCAAAACGCGAGGTGGAAGCAGAAGCCGTCGCGTACATTGTCGGTCGGTATTTCGGTCTCGACACGAGTGGATCAGCGTTCTACCTCGCTGCGTGGGAAGGTGATGACCTGGAAGCGATTTTCGAGCGACTCGGACGCATTAGTTCGACTGCGCAGGAAATCATCGACGTCGTCGAGGAGGAGATGGCCGATGCGTGATGGAAGTCTGGGTTTGGACGGGCCACCAGTCAACTGGCCCTGAAGTCAGGAACTGTGAACGCGAACGGCGGGTTAACGCCCCCGCAGTATAGCGGTAGAGTGGGGTTTCACTGACAAGTCTCGACTCTTGAGGTCGGGTTGTTGACCTATTCCCAAGTCCGTTCCCCTGTTAATACCTCGGTGATGAACCGAGCTTCTGCCAGCTTTTTCGCACGGACAGTATCTGATACACCATTGCCAGCTGCTTTCTCCGCTAACCGCTGCATAATGAGTTGGTAGTTCTCAGCGACCTGCTCGTTCTCGAGCAAGTTCTCAACTTCGTCAGGGAGCGGAGGCACAAAGTCTTCTACGTCCCCGGTGTGGGCATCACTATCATCGTCGAGCCGCTCTGCCAGTTTTGGGAGCAAATCCCGCGTATACTCCTCGTCACCGACACGATATCCCTCCGAATTCACGCGATATGCGACTGTGACATCACCTGGTTCGATACCGATCAGGTGATCGGTTCCCTTATCGCTCTCGAATGGTGCTAGGTATCGATTTTCTTCGCCTGGCGCGTCTTGAACGCCATAATTGACGAGCGCCTGCCGGAGTTTGTTCGCACTCGGCCGGTCTAGACCATACATCTCGTACAGCCCAAGGAAACTGGCCAATTTCGTGAATACGGGATAATTCCCCGAGATATCGTGGTCTGGATACTCATCGACGTCTTGCTCCATCCAATCACCATTTTTCGACCGGATGAATCCCCTGGTCGTCTCGCCGCCGACTTGCAGGAAGTCATAGACTAAGTCCTCCGTAGCGTTCCGCACCCCACGCTCAGTCAAGGCCTCGACGAGCTCGGCCTTACTTGGATTGGTGAGATCCTCATAGACACCAAGATACCCACCCAACGATGATAAGTCCTGAAACTTTCCCTCAAGTTTCGACTCAGGCGCCGTATCGGCGTCATCCGACGCCGGGAGCAGGTCGTCAAGCTCTGAATTGATGTCGTCAAAGGAACTCATGCTTCGGCCTCGCCCAGGAATAGTAGGTATCGGTACATGGCTATTATCAGTTGTCGGCAGGATATAATGGTATTCATGATTTTTGATAGCAAGGAAAGTACGAGAATAGCAATCATAATCCGATAGATGCCAGCTTGTGAATGAATATTCCTCAGAGAGTGATTTTGTGACTGTCCTCTACACTGCGGAGGACGTTCAACACACGATCTTGATGCAGAAACAGAGCGAAACCTCGGTGCTTATTCTTACACTCATCAAGAGGCAAACCTCGTGAAGAAGCTCCCATTCATTCCGACATTGTGATTTGTGTCGTTCAAGGATAATCAACTGAAACCTATTCTGTCTCGTCCTCTAAGACAAAGAACTTGCCTGATCAGTGAAGGCTAGTCTCGAGATCGGGGCTCCAATGTATTAGTGTCTGATTTGGCTCGTATTGGTAGATTGCATTATAATCTATGGATTGATAGATCGTTAATTTACATACATTTGTCCATATCGAGAGTGGGTTTTTGAGCCCCCTAAAGGGTGCGGGGCTCACTATAAAGAGTTCCGTTGATTCAACGATGATAAGAAAAATAGATCGCCAAGATATTGGTCAAGTACAAGAGGTTCAGCATATAAATCACGGCATTCCTCCGAGTTTTAGAGGAGGTGAATTATGATGGCTGGTTCCTCTACTTCACTCGATGAGCCACTTCGACAAGGAACAGGGAAATACAATACACCGATTGAGTGGGTGAAACCAATTCATCAGATACTTGGTGGGTTTGATCTGGATCCGTGTGCATCTCAGGATTCGAAACTTGCGAAACGGAACATTAGGCTCTCTGGCGGACTTCAAGTCGATTGGTCAAACTACGATACGGTCTGGGTGAATCATCCATATGGTAGAGGTGAACCGACACAGTGGCTAAGGAAAGCATCGAGAGCAGGCTCTGATACTGTTGTTACACTTTCAAAGGCAGATCCAAGCACAATGTGGTTCGACCGATATATCTGGTCTGAAGCCGACTTAATTTGTTTTCCATCTAGTAACCGAGATGGCGGTCGTATCAAGTTCGTTGGAGAACAAAGTACAGCTAACTTCCCGAATGTTATCTCTATCTTTGGGGGATATCCACAAGAATTGGTAGATCACTTTGAAAGTCTCGGACCGACAATTGAGTGCGATACACGTATTTATTAGCCACCCATCTCCGTTATTATAGTTCATCGAAACCGCCTATTTTTCCACCATAATCGCCCATATTAGATTTAGTAATTTCAAACCCTATTTAACTAGTAAAGGACAACCTTTATCCTGATTACGATCTCGAGATAGAGTAGTAATGGCCCAGAGCTCCAGTGATTCCATTCTTCAACAAGCGCAATTGCTTCCGACAAAGGACACGCTCACGGCTCTTAAGTCGGACGTCAATCTCGAATCTGCGTGTCTAGAGTTATGCGACAATGCGCTAGATGCTTGGAAAAGGACGAGTAACCGGGCAGAGAGCATGACTATCGATATCTTTGTCCAACAATCTCAAGATAAGACAGAACTCGTAATACGTGATGATGCTGGCGGTATTCCTCGAGAGGACGCGGCTATGCTTTTTGGGCTTGGGCAGACAGCAAAGAAGGAGATTTCGGGATCCATCGGAACATACGGTGTTGGGGCAAAGAAAAGTCTCGTCAATCTTGGAGTTCCTTTTCAAATATCTTCACGAACGACAAATGCTACAGTTGGATGGTCATACCGAATTACCGACGAGTGGTTTGAGGATGATCAAGATTGGACTGTCGATATTCACCAAAACTCCGACATCGATCAGGGGGTTACCGAAATCCGTATCGAAGAACTGAATTACGAATGGGATAGTGAAACAGCACAAATCCTCCGAGACAGGCTAGGAGAGACATATAATCTCTTTCTAAGTAATGAACTGGAACAGCTACATGATACCAGATATGACCTAACTATTCGTGTTGATGGTGTCCCGGTTGAACCCAAAGGTGTGGAAGAGTGGTCATTTTCGCCCTTTGATGGCCTCCATCCTCGTCGATACGAAAATATACAAATTACAACACCAGAGATGGAGGAGCCAGTTATACTCCATATTACAGTTGGACTCCTCACCAAGAAAGACTCACAAAACGCCGGGACAGACATATACTGTCAGAAGCGCAAGGTAGCGTCGACACTACGCAATGAAGATGGTGGTTTTGGCACTGGGAAAGATCAAATGGGTAATTTCAATGCCCGCCATGGACGTCTCAAAGTGATCGTCGAACTTGAGACTCGAGGAGACGGCCAATTGCTTCCTTGGGACACGCAAAAATCCTCGATCGACAAACACAATCCCATCATGCGCGGTACAGAGGATTCGAAAGGAGTCTACAATTGGTTGCGTCGATGTGTCAAAGATTACTTCCAGCTTGATGCTGACAAAGTTCCGCAAGCTTTCGTTGAACCTTATGATTCGGATCACGAATTTGCAGTCAACGATGGGCAACCTGTTCGCCTCGATTATAGTGACCGGAAACGGATTGTGAACAGTCATCGACCGGATACCGACCTACCCGAACTCTCAGCGCTTCAGAAGAAGGCAGCGGCCCATGCGACGCTTTGGATTTCGTGTGAAGACATCCTAGACAGGTGGAAGGCCCCTGCTTATCGAATTCAATTACGTCAGGAAAGCGATCGCAATATCGAGAATCTCACGCCTGTATCTGAACTCCCACCAGCTGAAGTTGAGGACGAACCACATCAAATCGCAGGGAAAATTAACGAACTCGCACGTGTTCATCTCGAGAATAACATTTACTATCCGGATGACTTAGCGGAGTGGCAAATCCCTCGGTATCAAGAATACATCGAGCGGCACGACGAACAGACCTATTCAAACCAAGATGCTGTGCCAAAGACTTTACCGACTACACCAGCGGACCTCAGCAACAAGAGCGTAACTACTGCGCAGGATGAGAAACGGACCCAGAATCGGGTCCATACTGCTAAACGAGTAGATGATGAATCTATCCAGCAGGAAGCAGCTGAGTTGTTCTTGGTTCTTGGTGGAGATTCCGATGACGAACGGGTCGCCAAAGTTTTAGACATCTCACGTCAAGATATTTGCGAAAAATTAGGTTTAGAGACCAATGTTGTAGATGAAGTGATCTGGGAAGAGCTAGAGATGCAGTTGAATTCAATATTGGAAGAGCGATAGCCTGACCGTCAGAGAAGGTCGAAGCCGAACGACACCGGAGTGTTTTAGATGGTTTAGCTAAATTAGAACTAACAGATGGCAGAGCCAATTCTGACATGGGCTGGTGGCAAGCGCCATATGTTAGATGATATTACGAGGCGGCTGCCACCAAAGGGTAAATTCGATACGTACTATGAACCCTTCGTTGGTGGCGGTGCAGTATTCTTTGACCTCGAGCCAGAGAATGGATATATCAATGATATTAATACGCGGCTCATCAACTTCTATAAGGAGTTTAGAGAAAAGCCCGAACAGATAATTGGTGAAAACAAGCAACTCGATTCTGAGCTACTAGATAAGGACCGTGAGGGACAAGAAGAGATCTACTATGAGTTGCGAGATGAATTTAACTCCCTCCGCAATCAGAATGGCAACTGCAAGGATCGATTTCGAGAAGCGGTCCTGATGTTATTCCTGAACCGAACCTGTTGGAATGGTCTCTACAGAACAAATAAGAAGGGAGAGTTCAATGTCCCGATGGGTTCAAAATGGACTCGGGTAGAGGGCATCGAACGCCAACTACGTAAAGGATATCAGGTCCTTCAAAACACCACCATAACCTCGAAAGACTTTGAGTATGTGAAACAGCATGTAGGAGAAGATGATCTTGTCTTCTTTGATCCACCATACCCAGGGGAAAGTAAAACGGCTCAATTTAATCAATATGATCCAAGCGGGTTCGACGACGACGATCAGATTAAACTCCGGGAACTCGCACTCGAACTCGATCGACGAGGGGCGAACGTGATGATTACAAACAATCTCGAGGCAGAGAAGTATTACAAAGAACACGAAGATTTTGACGAAGTATTCCGGATCGTACGGATACAGGGAGAACGACAAATCAATAGTGACGAAACAAAACGCCATAATATTGGAGATACGGACATTATTGTCACAAATTTCTCTCCGTTTATTGAGCAAAAGACCTTCAATGATTATCGTTGACCTCCTCCACACGGCTAAAGCCGTGGGCTTTCTCCGGTTATTTCTGTAAGTCGCTGTAGTGGCGTCGATAGGGACTACTCAGTAACTGTCGAACCGAATCGGGTGCTGGGACGGGAATTCAATTGTTGTCCGGTGATATGAGGTGGTGTGTTCGTGTTGGTCATACTTCCCATTGACAACGACGATGCATGGCACCGTTGGCTTGGGCAAACGGTTAAGAAAATCGTCTGAATGCTCCTCTCCATCAGTAACGATGAACGGGATCATAGTTTCATAGCGGTGGGAGAACATCGTAAACTCAACTGACCAAATCACAATAGTCGGGTCTCTAAACGACTGCACAGTGACGTCCGTCTCAAAGAACGGAAGAAAGCGTTCAAACCAGGCCTGACATTCGCCATGCATTCGCTGCTCCCCGATTGAGTTGGCGTCAGTGAGGCTATTCGTTCGAATTCCAATAATATCATAGCATAACGATTTTCTGATTGGGGCTAGGCTTTCGGCGCCCACAACGGGACACTCAAGATGGTATTGGTAGTCAGCGTCGCTATATCGTGCTGCAAATTTCTCAAAATCCGCAGCTGCACCGGTGAAGCTCCCCTCAAGCTCAATTAATATTGGCAGGAGATGGTCAGGGAACCGATCGTCCGCTGGGGAGAGCCAAAACACTGAATCAGGGACACCACGTCGTTTTGCAAATCCTCGTCGCTCGGCAACCATATTGACGGGTCCCCGAAGGGCCTCGGTCAGTTCTTCCAACACCGTCTCATTCACTACTTAGCACCACGCTGAGCGACAGCTGTTCTGACAGGCTCAAGACGGCGTCTTGAACGTCTCCAGTAAGCGGAATCTCTTCTCCTTGACTGAGCCGCTGCCAAATACCGACCAGTTGCTCTTGTTCGACACCTTCATCGCCGACTTGAAGCTGGTCGAGAATCCACTCATGGTGGGTCCGACAGTCCTGTAGCGCCTGGAGGAGATTATCCTGAACATGAGACAGCCCGAATGTCGAGCCACTTCCCAAATGAATCTCGGGAGTGTCGGACGATTCTCCTTCATCCAGAACCTCAATCATATCACGTTGAGCTTTCAACCGCTGGTGAACATCACCTATGAACCTACTGAGGGAATCGTCAAGGTCATCAAGATTGTTCTGGATCGCCGCAAGCGTAGAATAGTCTTGTAGTCCAAGCTGAGACTTCTCGACCAGCATGTCGTCAATTTCCTCCTCAAACACCTCTTGGTCCGTTCCGAACGTCTCGAGGGCTTCGAGGTGGAGATGAATATTCTGGTACGAATCTTGGATAGAGGTCATCTCTTCCCGGATATCCTGAATCTGGGTAGCGATGGTCGAGGGCTCAGACGTGGCGAGGCACTCAGAGAGTTCTGACTCAACAACTGTTGAGATGGAAAATGGTGCGCCAGATAAGTCGATGAGTGCTTCATTGATTTGGTCCAACCGCTCGGTGATAGAATCTATCGGTATGGATGATTCAAGGCCTTGATAGTAGATCTCCGTATCAACAAAGTCCAACCGAGGAGTCCAGTCTCCAGCCTTCTCAAAAATTGTCTCGAGTTCCTTGAGGTCACTCACTCGCTGATTGGTTGCATTGACCAGTGGTTTGACGTCTGTATTCGGTGACAAAAGGTCAGAGGGACTTCTTTCGATGCTGGTGGCAATCAGTTTCTGTGCCGTACTCGGTAGGTCGCGAACGATAGGTGTTATTTCCTGGTAAGTCTCCGCTGCACTCTCTAAGTCTTGCGGTAAGCGCTGGCCGAGGTTATTTCGTATCTCTTCCCGAGTAGACTCACGAAGATCGGGATCAAGGACCTCAAGGAACTCATCTAACGTTTGCAGTGCAACCTGTTGAAGCGGGGCTCGAATCGCTTCTTCGACCCATTCCTTAAGTTCGAGGAGGTCATCGACGGTTTCGGCGTTATCGATTTCTTGATGGAGGGAGTCCGTCTGGTTATAGAATGCCTCCCGCTCCGTGGACTCCATGCTTTCGAGCTGTTCGATATAGGCGTCAATATCTTCTTGGAATGCCTCCAGGTCGTCGACTTTCTGGTCAAGTGAGGTGGCCTTTTTATTAACCTCGCTAACAATCACTGGCTGTTCACTACTCATTTGCAACCACCTCCGATCGCTCGAACAGCGATCTGAGCTTCTCCTTGGTGGCATCAGAGCCGGACCGTATCGACTCTGATTTGGATTCAATCGATTCGATATCCTGTTGTAGCTGTGTGAGATGGGATATATGCTCCCCGACGGCCTCGTCGAGGTCGGCTAGGTTGTCCTGGTCTTCCGGGATACTCAACGAGGTTGCTCCAAGCATATTCTCTAGGGCGAACACTGTATTGCCATAATCTTCGAGTTTACTGAGGAATGCTTCTCGAGAGCTGAAATGCATTTCAATAGCTTCCGATTCTTCAACTGAGTTATACACCCGTTCGAAGAGTGCGATTGCATCCTCGATTTCGTCGACATCGGCTTGATTGACTGCGGATTGGAGGTCGTCGATCTCGTCAGAGATGTCTTTGTGATAGATTTTGAGGAGGAACCAATAATGATAGCCGATTGGTGCCGCTGCCGAATCAGCTTCGCATTTCTCTTTGAGGTCTCGGCTTCCGTTGATGACAGAGTTGAGGTTCGACTCATACTGCTCGAGGCGATTGGCCTGGATCTGAATCCAGGATCCGACGTTTGCACAATCCGGGGTTGATAGTGTCTCGTTGAGTTGTTCAACGTCTTCGATATACTCGCTAACAGTCTCTTTCTCCTGTTCGAGATTGTCAATAACGGTTTCAAGGCGTGAAGGGACATCGATATCCGGGTCTGACCCAGTTGTCAGGCCACAAATGAGCAATGCCCGGAGAAGCCCGTACGCCAAATGGGAGAGATTTGACAACCCAAGGACGGGAACGTTTCCGTCGGCAGCTTTGACATCGGGGTTATCTATCGCTTGGATAATACTCGAGGCATCCGTGAGATTGGCTAGTGCTGTCAGGCTATTCTGGGTATGTTTGACTGCCGGCGCCAACCCGCTTCCATCACGGTAATGTTTTCGTTCGGTTGTGACATTTCCGCTGTAGCCACTCTGGGTGAAGAGGTCATCGAGATAGTCGGTAAAGGCAAATCCGTTTTGGCCACCTGAAACCAGATCATCCGATATTGCTGTTTCAAGATAAGAATGGAGGTTACTGTATTGCCGGCCAGATTCATAGTCGGGTCCGAAGACAGGGAGATAGGACAAGGCGATAGTTGATTCAGCAAATTTGCCATTCGACCAATAGGGTCGGTCACCCTGAACCCGCTCTTCCTTCCAGAGAAGGGTGTCAGTATTAGCTAATGAGTATGCCTCCTGATATTTTCCAGCAAAGGTTCGAATCTCCTCGTTGGCGACTTGATGCAGTTGATCATAGAGGGTTTCGATTGTGTTCCGGACTTCGCGTTCACTGACCACCCTAAGCAGTTCGTCTTTCACCTGCTCATCAATCCCATATGCATCGCCGATTTCCTCTGACTGAAGCCGGCCGAATAGATTGACGACGAACGTCCAGAACCGGTTGGACTGATACTCTTCAATATTCAGGAGTCGATGGCGTTGGTAGGTTTGGACGTCGTCAGTTATCAGGGCTTCAATAGAGAGCTTGTCGGGGATAACGAGGACCATCGGTTCCGAAATGTCGTAGCCGTTAGTCAACTCGGATAGCTCCGATCGGAAAGTTTCCTTCGTGGGGCAGAACTTGACATCTACCAATTCATTATCAGGAGTTCCGGTGCGGAGCGTTAGCCCGCGTTCCATTTGCTCTTCTAACTCGTCTTTTGATGACTCTGACACCCGGGCAGGGTTAACCGCAATTGGCGGAAAGGCATCGTGCACGCATTTTGGCGAGGCAATGACAACTGCTTGGTCGGTGAGTTCCTTGTCGGGAGCCTTGTACATCCATTGGGTATGGAACGCTCCTTCAACCACTTCTAACGCTTCCAAAGCGCTCTTCCGGGCATCACTCGCTGGTTCGAATGAAACGGTCATGTTACTCACGAGATTGAGGAAGGCATGCCCCTCTCGCTCATCCGAGAACCCATACTGGGGAATGAGTTCCTCTTCGCCGATTGAGAGACCATAACATACCCTTTCGATATTCCGATCAAGGATGGCTATAGCATCACGTTGTGTGTCAGTTTGTTCGAACCCAAATTCTTCTTTGATAATATCAACCGCAATCTCCTGGGCCTGTTTTGCAGTCAAGGCTTTGTCGCCGGAGATAGTCCACGGCTCGAAACCACTTTCCCGAAACATGAGGGCCGTAATCGCTGCATCCCAGTCCTCACGGCTAAGCTCTGTCCACAGGTTATTGATAAGGCGTGTATCCCTGAAATCCGCATCTGCAAGGTCTTCTATCCACTCAGTGGCATCTGCCTGTGGATCTGCCGGCAGTTCATCAATGAGCTTGATAATGATACCAGTTCGACCGCGTGCCAGCCACCAGATAGTATTCGCTAAGTCGGTTGCATCTGGCCGGCGATTCTGGAGAAGCCCCCGGACGTCACTGACTTCGAGCGGTGGGATCCGAATCTCCTTCATCCGGCCCCAATCAGCCTCTCCGATGAATTCGAACGCAGAAATCATCCCAAAGCTCCAGATTTTGATCGAATCTTGAAGCCCATCGTTGATTTTGCGGAGTGGATTGTCATCGTCCTTGTCCATCGCCTGAATAAAGGCTCGATAGGACTGCTCCACTTCATCAAAAAACAACGCAGTCTGAGGAGTGTCGTCCCCATCGACGACATCAGCTACCTGCTTGACATACTCCCGCTTCGACTCACTATCGATATTGGGAAACCAATCAATTCCGTCAGCCTCTCCATTCGCATAGGCCTCAAGTTGGGCTGCAATCCGCTCTTCAATCCAGTCGTTGAGGTCGTCGGCGTCACTCTCGCCGAACTGTCTGAGCATTGATCCTGGATCTCCGATATAGAATGCGGGAATACTCCGTTTCCAGGACTGATTGAACAGGTGGTAAATCAATTGAGTTTTTCCTGACCGGTAGGCACCAACCAGGGCCAGTGGGTCAACAGCCTCACCTGCCTCGAAATCGTCGAAGCTCTCTTCAGCCCTCGACAATTCCCGTTTGTGGGTTTCAGTAAGCGGCTCCCACTCCTTTTCTAATGAGGCTTTCCGTGTCTCCATTTCATATCACTTGATTCTCGGCACCTGAATAACTTTATGCAACGCATCAGACCCTCGTCCAGATTGTCTCGTTATCATATCTCGGTTTGCCGTCATTAGGTAGTATTAATGTAGGGTCGTTCTATTAATCCAGTATGGGATTTCGCGTCCGGATGGGCTCCTTTCTTGAGTATCTCCGTGACCGGTCTGAGGAAACAGCACGGGTGCCGGCGGCAGAGCCAACGGGAATTGTCATCCTCTCCGGGCAACTACTGCGTCGCAATCTCAAACATCACTTAAACCGAGAGAACATCCCAACCGCAGCACTCGCTGAGTTCACAACAATTGAAGAACTGGCAAGCAACTTACTGGGACCGACGGACGGCCCAACGAGCATACTTTCGGACGGGGTTCGAGATCGACTGGTTGAGGAAATTTTCCGCACACTCGATCCCAACACAGCTGAGACGCCACTCGAGAGAACGGACATCCTCAAATCGAACGAGGAGGGGGCGCTCACAGACCTTGCGCAACGTCTCCCGTACGAAGAGGAATCAACCCGAGAAACGTTTCTTGCTGAGCTTGATGACTACTTTCGATGGACGGATGCCAACACAGATGTCGCGGTTGCAACCCGTGAACTTGTAGAAGTCGAGAATCGATTTGCACAACTTCAGACCAATCGGTCAGTGAATGCGTTTCGGGGTGTCGAGCGCCTGGTTCAGGAGTACTTAGACGCCAACTCTCTGGCCTACCAGCAATCCCGAAGCCATCTCATCAGTACCGCTCGCGACCATGTCACCGAGCAATGGGGCCGTGGATTCGACCATTTGGATTGGGTTGCAGTTGTTGGCATTAACGTCTTTGACAACCCAACGCTTCGCTTCCTCGAGAAAATAGCCGATAGCGAGATCGCTCCCGATGTAGAGATTTTTGCGGGTGTCGGAAGTGAGGAATATAACACGGCACGGTTAGAAGCAGTGGACACGGAAGTAATCACGGAATCGACCAGAGACACGCTTCCAGAGTTTCGCTCAGACGCAGCCACGGAGCTGCTACAGGCTACACAAGACTTGCCAGCAGAGGTACCTGATCGAGTGACGTTCGCAGAAGCACCAACCGACCAGCGAGCCATTGAAAAAATTGCTGCCAAGGTCCGGGAGTTAGTCCAAAATGGTACTCACCCTCGGAATATTCTGATCGTCGCTCCCGATGCGGGCTCGTATCAATCCCTTATCGAACAAGCATTTGAGACAGTCGACATCCCAACCCACGTTGAAACTCGGCGTCCGTATGCTAATATCCCTGTCTACCGGTGTTTCAGGACGTTCGTCGACGTGGTGGATGCAGTTACACGAGATATCCCACTTACATATGATGACCTTGTGGACCCGATTCGCCTGGGATACACACCCCGAGGGAGTCGAGGACGGTCGTGGCCGATTGAAGACCGGGCGTTCATCAAGGTCGAGCAGGAACTCCATCGTAAGCAGCAATTCTACAATCGAGATCCGGATCGGTATGAGGATCAAGGGCTCGGCTTCAGCACCTGGCGGGATCAGATCAGTGACATCCCACGGTGGACCGGGCCTTGGTACGCTGTTGAGGACTACTTGGATGACATCGAAGCGTTAGCTCAAGACCCGCCAAAAAGCGGTGAGGCGTTAATCGACCTCTTTGGCAGCTACTTCGGGACCTATGTCTACCAGACCGTGGATCATGAGCGGACGCTCTACAAAGGGCCGGCCATCGACACGACCCGGATATCGCTGACAGAGACCCACCCAACGAGTCAAGCAGAGCAGGTGCGGAACGCTCTTCAGGACGTCGGGACCCATTACGATCGAATTCGAAATCTCTTCGATGTGCCTATCAGCTGGCGTGAAGTTGGACGGGCCTTCTCGGCAACCCTTGGCGGCCAATCATACGGAAAGTCACACTTGGACCAATACGCCGTTCCTGTTGTAGACGCTGGTAACGCCTACTTCAGAAGTGCCGATCACCTGTTTATCCTCGGCATGGATGCGGGGGAATTCCCAAGCGACCCTGGTACACCGACCTTCCTCCACAACGACGTCAGGAAACATGCCTATGAAAGAGCCTTCGAGGGAAAGTATCCGTATCACCACCTGGATAGTCGAGCCTCAAATTACAACGAAGCCTTGGACTTCTATCAGGCGGCCCTGTCAGCTGCGACAGCATCGGCAGACATCACTCTCATGCACACATACAAAGACGAACGAAGCAACGAGGTCGCGTGGTCGCCGTTCGTTGACTTGTTCGATCTCGACCCGGAGGACGAAGCAGAACGGCCGGTGTCTCGGGTATCTGTTGGTGACTGGATCCCTAGCCAGGATACAAAGGAAGAAAGCTGGACGGACCTCACAGAACGGATTGCACCCCGGGAGCGACTGCGGACAATCCTCTACAACGCCCATCGGAATACGCCGAATACAGAGCCGACGATTACGGCAGCAGATATCCAGTCGATGCTTGACCAACTCGAGATCGAGCCACTCATTGATCTTATCCTCCCACGTATCGAACGCCATCGACAGCCACCAATCGAAGTTGAAATCGAAGCCAGTGAACCCGCCTTTGCGGAGACGGATCTGGCGACAGTATCTGGTGAACCCCATCACCCACACGAACTAGATCTTCAGGCTCAGTGTGAGCTGAAGTACTACTACTACCAGTTCCTCTACAACTTCACAGGTGGTGATCCGCCACGAGAAGAGATTCCCAAATACTATTCAGCAAATTCCCATTACAGATTAGGAGAGCTACCGTATATCGTTCGTGAGAACTACGCAGATCCCCGGTATATCGATAAGTGGGAAGCCATTGTCACCCGTCTCTTGCCTGACCGACAGAGTGCGACGACCGGTCTGGCTCAGTTCGACACCAGCGAGGAACTACGGGAATGGGTTGAACAAGAAGACCGATTCGACTCGTATGATTTCAACACGATATATGCAAACTTGCGTGGTGAGCGACGCCTCGTCGAAGCGGAGGAAACAGCAGGTATCACTCGCACGTGGGACTGGCGGTCCGGTGGTGTCGTGAGTATCAATGGGCATCAGCTTGCAGTCCCACCCTATCGACTGGATACGGTCATCGAGGACGGCAGCGAGTACACCATCCCGATCTTCTTTACCCGCTTTTCGAATCGGGCCGAGAGTGCATTGAAATCCTGTTTCCAAGGAGCGATTTGGGAAGCTGATGAGCGCACCGGCGAACTCTGTTTGGACTGTGGCCGAAGTGAAGACTGCACCTTCCACTCGAAATACGTTATAGACCATCGAATGCTCGCAGCACAACGCTTGGAGTCAGAGGAGTACGATAACAAGGTCGTGGGTATCGGAATGCAAGAGCAGTATGCTGATCCCACGAACGGAAAACGTATCATTGCAATACAGAACAACTATATGCAGAAAGTCGAAGCGAGCGAAAACGGCTTCGAACAACTTGTGGGGCGAGGCTATCCCCAAAACTGGGAGCAGAAAGTTGCCGATTGGGAAGCTAACTTCACCGAATTGGCAGCAACGCTCGATCCTGATACCACAGTCACGTTACGAGCGAATCCAACAGTCGTTAATCAGGATACCTGCCTGAACTGTGTATATAAGGATCTTTGCATGATCCCGAACTCGGAGGTGGACCTCTAATGGAGCATGATGAATTGACGGATCACTTGGCGCTGGAGCTTCCACCAGGATTCCGGTTCACCAATGATCAAGCCGATGTCATGCACGCGTTTCATGAAGGAAGCGGCCGTGTTGCCGTGGGATCTGGCGCCGGGACCGGGAAAACGACGACACTGACGCGGGTCGTCGCAGAAACCGTTACTAGAATGGCGGAACCAACGCCCAGTAATTTAAACGCCAACCCATTCGACGAAATTCTCGTCACGACGTTTACTCGAGACGCAGCCGGTCAGTTGAAAACGAAAATCAAGCAAATTCTTCGCGAACATGAGGCCAACGGTGGGGCAGAGTTCGATCCAGACCTCTGGCGATGGCTCGAGACGGATAGCACTATCTCAACGATTGACTCCTTCGTGGGCGATCTACTTCGTGAAATCGCTACCGAAGTGTATGTCGCACCAGACTTTGAGGTGCGAGACAAAATCGAAACAGAAGAACTCCTGCAGGAGGTCATTCGCGAACTTCAAGACGACGAAGACTACGCCGAGGCACTGACGCTTCTGGATGATGTCCTAGAAAACACGACTCCACGACAGTATCTCTTCGACATCCAGCAGAAGCTTCGCGAGTTTTGTTATGAATTCCCAGACCCGAGTGCTTCTCCCGGAACAACGCTCTTCGCGGACCAGATGCGCGATGAGTTACATCACGGTCGGGAACCCCCATTTGACGAGGCCGATATCCGGGATATTGTCTCGCATGTGACTGGCATCCCGCAGACCGAAATTGATAGTGGAACTGCGGAAACAAGAGAGGCAATTGAGCAGGATTATCGCCACAATGTCGCCTTCGCTGAGGCCCTAGACGACCTCCTCGATGGCTTCGAAGCAGAGTATGATCAACGAACCCGTAACTCGGGACAACTCTCGTATCAAGATATTGTCTACATTGTTTGGGAATACTTGGAGCAAGAGGAGAGCCAGGAGTTCCGAAGTGGTCTCTCCAATCGGTTCACGAAGGTCTTTATTGATGAATTTCAGGACACCAGTTATGCCCAGTGTCGGATCCTACGCCATCTAATTACAAACGATGACGATGGGGGCGATGTTCTGGTAATCGGGGACGTCAAGCAGTCAATTTACGGTTGGCGGTCTGCCGATCCCGAGATATTTGCTCGTATCTTAGAGCATGCAGAGACAGCAAGTGAAGAGGCCGACGAGTATCTTGGGGTGACGGGTTGGACGCAAGCAAACTTGGTGACGAACTTCCGCAGCCATCCTCACTTAGTCCGAGCAGGGAACCATTTGTTCGATCGGGTATTCAGAGACGGTGGGTTGGGTGGGATTGGCAATTTCCCCATCTCATCGCAGGCGCTTCGCCCCCATCGACCGCCAACGAACGATGATGACGCCCATCTCCATATCCTACCACTTGGGGACACGAATGCTGATGGTTGGCGGACGCGTGACCCGATTCGCACAGCGGGAACTATTCGAACGATGGTGGACGACGATAGCTACTCTATCGGGGATGGCGACAAGGAGCGGCCGGTCAAAGCCGGCGACGTAACCCTCCTGTTCAGGCGAGGGACGTATATGCGTCAGTTTAGAGACGCGCTGGATGAATATGGCCTTGATAACTCGATTGTCGCTGAGCGAGGGTTGTTCAAATCCGACGAAGTCGGGTTCGTTGTAGACGTCCTTGATTGGTTTGCCAACCCACATTCGAAGGATTCGTTATTGCGCATTCTTCGCTCACCTGTTACCGCACTCTCAGACCGCACACTCCGGTATCTAGCTCGGTTTGACTGGAACCTCCCCCAAGCGCTCGAAGAGTGGCCAGATAGTGAACTCCCGGCCAGTGACTTTGACCGGTTGACCGGGTTAGTCGACCTCCGGAGTGATCTCCGCTGGGACAGAGAAGGATCGAAGGCCAAACTCGTCCAGAAGATCATCCAACATACCGGTCTGGAGACGATTCTATTGACGGGCAACGATGCGATGCAGAAATATGGCAACCTGTGGGTGCTAGTAGAACAAGTTCGGGATTGGGAAGACGAAGAGCTACTGCCCTACCGGGAATTTGTTGACCGGCTTCTACGCTATCGCCAGATGGCGCGATCAAATGACGAGACCTTCGAAGTGGCTCAGATCGCTGACGCAAGTGCCGATCAGACAGTAAAGCTACGAACGGTCCACAGCGCAAAGGGGTTAGAATTTGGTGTAGTCGTCCTTCCCGACCTCCTTGCTGGGCCTGGAGGCCGTGTTCAGGGCCGAGATCAACTCTACTTTCGTGATCCCACCAATGGCGAGTATCGAGCCGCAGTCCATCCTCGGGCGTCTAGTGATCCAATAGGGTTTGATAATGGGCCGGGACGGACCTGGATTCGAAGCGACTACCGATGCACGCTCTGGCTTGCGCCGGACAGAGATTCTAACACAGGCGAATTCAGATATCAGCACCCATTTAATCCAGCCGTCGAGAATGACTTTGCTGAGTTCTGGCGCCTCCTTTATGTCGCCTTCACACGCGCCGAAGATCATCTGATCCTCCCGTTAGGGGACTCAATTACACACCATCATCATTGGTCGTCGTGGGCCCATCCACTACTAAATGTCTTCAGAGAGGGAGACGAATGGACAATCCCGAATGACGGAAAACCAGAGGAGTTCAGCCTCGACCACTCGTCGATGCAGCAGGATGACGATCCTCCCGATTCAATCCCTCTTGGTATCGGACTGATCGACAGAGCGGATCCCATCGATACAGAGCCAATCGGCTTACCACCACTAACATCTACAACAAATGCTGAAGATCCAGAACCCGACAACTCGCCTGATGAGCCGGAGCAACAGCCGTTTACACCTCGAGAGCTGAATCCTTCGACACTCCATGACCTCGTAGCATGTCCGCGCCGGTATCAATACCGAGCGTTAGAGGAGATTAGCGAAGCCCGAGGAGAATCCCCGCCCGGTTCGAATGCACCATCTGGATATTCACCTAGCTATTGGGGCACTCTGACTCACAACGCGCTGGAAGCACTCCACCGCGACAAGCGAGCCAGCGAATCGGGAGAGGAGGAAACTGCCCTGACTAAGTTCCTTGATCAACATCCCGAAATTTCCGACGAGCTTCAGGCTGTCGTTGACCAATATCAGGAAACCCCCATCTGGGACACGGTTAGGGATGCAAAGACGGTCCTCCCCGAGTACGAACTTTCGGCAATACATCCTGCTAAGCCTCATGTTCATCTAAGTGGGTTCGTCGATCTCCTCGTACAGACTGCCGATGGATGGGAGGTTATCGACTTCAAGACCGGTACCCCGCCAGCTTCTGGCTCGTATCTCGCCAATCAATATCGATGGCAATTGGCAACGTATGCCTGGCTATTGAACGAAGAATACGATATTGAAGCGAGCAAGTTGGAGATATACTACGTGCAAAGCGGCAAGTCCCATGAGGTGAGTCCCAACTGGAGTGAATTCTCGGCTCACCTGCGCGAGCTTCCGGACCGACTATTTGTGGAGTCCGAGGAAGGCCTTCCAACACGTCCCGACCCCGATCCAGCTCACAACAATGCGGACGAACTCGATCTAGAGACGCGGTGTGGAAGCTGTCCATTTACGAGCATTTGCTCAGCATGGACCGATAAATGATCCACTCTCCAGCGTAACTGCCCTCACTTTCACCCAAATATATCGTCAAAATCATCTGGGTCCTCTGTCAGGCTTCCAGTTCCGTTGGATACAATCTGAGTCTCTGTTTCGTTCAACGGATCTGGACTCGCATCCGGTTCGAAGACGTTCGGATCGTCTACTACTCCGAGAAAGACTGGCCCATCTTCGAGAACGGTTAACATATGGTCGTGTTCGTTGATAATGATCGTCCCACCACCCTTCTCTCGACGGACAAATGCGATCTCCTCTTTGAATTCATCTGTGGAAATGTACTGCCGGCCGTCTCGTGTCTTCCTGAATAATCGTCCCTGACTATCGACGCTCACCTGCTTAACCGGTTCGCGAGTCCCTTCGTATTGATCACCCAGATCAAGTTCGTCTGCATCCGGGACAATCTCCGGTTCTGGGCGCGGTGGATATTCCTCAGGAGTAGCTGGGCGAATCGTCCCAGTTGCGTAGCTCTCCCCATCGCGTTCCCACACCTTGTGGTTGACTTTCGCACTTGCGAGTTCATCTTGCCAGTCATACTCTTCGAAGATGCGTTCATCAACCGTATCCCTCGCATAGAGAACATAGAGCGTCGACTCTTGGGTTGCATCTTCTCCAGTTCGTAAGATCCGTCCTAGTGTCTGAATCCGTTGGCGGATGCTACTACTCGAGACCCGTACGATACCCACGTCCGCGCTCGGGACGTCAACCCCCTCAACGAGTGCCTTCACGCTTAACATCACGTTCGCCATGTCGTCTTCTCGGAACCAGTCCATCGCAATGTCGTTCCAGACGTTTCGTGAATGTCCCGAATGATACATCACCGGCCAGTAATCCGGTCGCTCAAACAACTCCTCGATCTTTCTATCGACTGTCTCTAGCCCGTCGAATGTCTCATAGAGGCGTTGTCGATATCCCGAATCGTCAGCTGATACTTCCTTCGTTCGTGCGTTTACTCCCCGATGTTCCCACGGTGAAATGAGTTGTTCAAGCTGTCTAATTCTCTCTTGAAAGACGATCGTTTTCTGATCAGTATCGACGGCATCTCGTAATAAATGGAGGGTAATAGCCTGCCGAGCGACGGCATTCGCAACCAGCTCTCGTCGTTCTTGAGTGTACTGGAAGTAGTCGGCAATTGCACCAGTTGGACCATCAGCGTTATTCCGGATTACATGGAGTTTCTGTGAAAAACTCCCAGATAGCTCGTAGAGTTGACGCTCGTACATCTGGTGGATCTCTTTGACGGCATTCGAGACTTTCCGTGAGAGTTCGTCATACTCACGTTGTTCTGGTTGGGCAAGATCGAAACCGACGTACTCGATAGTGAACTCTGGAATGAGACCTTGCTGGATACCCTCATCATATGTGAGTTTATAGTATATCTCCCCAAGCTGTTCTAATAGGAGTTTATCCGATTCGGTTAATTCGTCTTCTCTCGAGACAGGCGTTGCTGAGAGGCCAAGCGATGCTGTTCGATGATAGTCGAATATATTTGAGAATTTGTCGCCTGTGTAACGGTGGCACTCGTCAGCAACCATTAGATGGTTCGGTCTCTCAGCATCATCCAATACACGGTCCAGATAGTCATTTTTAACTGCACTATTCACAATACTAACAATAATACGACAATCCTCGAAGTCGTCTTTGTGACCACCACCTGCCCAGCCGAGCTCATCTATCGGGACGTTTAGTTTTGAGACTAACTCGGTGAGCCACTGGTGCATCAGCACCTTCGTCGGAACGACGATGGTAGTCACTCGATCGTCTGAATCCTTCTGGATCCACTGTCGTATAATCTCTAGTGCCATGACCGTCTTTCCAGCACCCGTGACAACCTGTGCAATGCCGGTTTCCGGTCTTCGGTCCTTATCTTGTCCAAACCACTGGTTGGCCGCCTCATGTTGCCAATTGTATAGAGCGAACTCTGAAGGGAACGTGTACGATGCCCGGTCTTCATCTTGTAATAGTTCAAGATCCGCACGTGACATGCCGCTTCCAGCAGAAATCCGTATCCGATGAGCCTCCTGCTCATCGTCAGCGTTTAACATTCGCTTCAGGACACCCGCTGAGAGTCCTCGCAGCGCCTGTGAATCAAATGATGGATAGGATTCGATGATTTGATCACGGAGATCGCTGCGACGGCTGTGTGCATCCCGATACTTTTGCTTTCGCCGAAGTTCACTGCCAGTAGTCCCCTCTCTCGTATCCGGATCAAGATAATCCGACCAAAAGGTCTTGTACCACTGTCGGCGTTTGTTCCAGCCGCCAGACTCACGGTACATATAGTACTTCATCATGTCCCGCTTGGCTGCCTGATTTGGTGGCTCGACAGTAGATCCCTCACGCTTGAGACGCGTTTCTAACGTGTCGAAGATATCCGTGTTTCTGAATCGTCGTTTGTAGCGATTTACTGTCTCTTCCGATGTTATCGTATACGTCTCGCCGTTCTTTTCAGCTACTCTGAGCAATACCAAGAGAGGTAGATAGCCACGGATCCCCTGATCGTTGAATTCATAGCCGTAATCCTCTGCAAGTATTGACCGGATCGTACCTTGTGATATACCCTCAGCATTGTCCTCCAAGACACGTAGAATCCGCTCTAACCCCTCGATACCTTCAGGTTTCGTCCCCATAGCAACCCAGCTACGCTTCAGTGATTTCCAGAGGAACTCAGAGAACGTTAGATCACCTGTCAGGTAGTCCGTTGCGAACGGAGACGGATGGACAGTATCATCATCACGATCAACAACGCCTATCTCTGCGTATGTAGAGAGGATACGGCTAATGTACGATTCCGAGTATTGTTCGTTGGTCCCTGGCTTTCGCAACTCTTCATGGCACCGATCTTGGAAGGCACTCCAATCCATTCCTAATTCGGAATTAGCAGCAATTTTGACAACTGTCTGATAGCGGTCTGGGTCCGTTGGAACGCCAATGATCGGCGTTGGAAAGCGTCGTCCCATCTGTTAGTAATCGCCCAGTTCTTCGCCTCGAGCAGTTTTAACGTAGTACGTCTCGTCATCGATAACGGGTCGTGGAATTACACCATCGTCAAATTGAGAGAGATGGCCAAGATAGAGCGGTAAATGCCCCTTCTCAGGTTCTCCATCACCCGTAACTTCGAGTCTACGATTCACCAAGCGTTGTGCCGCGATATTATTTTGTTCGTCAACTTTCTGCTCCCATTGGGTATAGAGATCATCCAATTCGGTCGCTTTGTCGTCCGGAACTTCTTCACGAGGAACGTTTGCGTAGATGTGTCCAAACTCATTGATATAGAGTCGGCCTGCAGTACTCCGATACTCCTGATAGGCGGCGATAAGTTCAGGATGATCAAATGCTGACTCGAATCGATAGTCACGCCACTTCCAAATGAGTTTGTCGTCGTAACTGACCGCCCAACGCTCACCATGATTGAACGGGAACCCGCCCCAGACGTCGACCTCACTGGTTGGAAGGTCAGGATCTAATTCGATGTCAAACCCGTTGTCACCGTCATACATTCCTACATAGACTGGTATCCATCCACTATCAACTGGTGCCCGATTCGCGTAGACGTACTGATCGCTGTAGATTTTAGTGAGTACTTCTCCACCAGCGGTAATTCGGATACTCCCTTTTCCAGTTCCATCGGATTTTCCTAGGTCTCGGAGGGTTTTAGTGAGATTCGCTGGTGGTTCGACCATAACAACGAGATCGTTATACTTCCACTGTAGGACGGTCTGATGATGTCGCCTTGACTCGACGATACTATACTGTGATCCCCTATAGGCTGATGGCCAGGGCATCCCTGGCTCAAGTGTGACATCCTTGTTGCCAGCTATTGGCACGGTAGTCGAATCACTAGTTATAGTTGCAAACATCCTTACTCCTTTGATTCTATATCTTCACGTATCCAATCGACCGGATCATCGAAAAATTCCGGGGCATCAGACCCAGATTCATCCGATTCACTACTATCGTCTTTCTGGTTGGTATCGCTGTTCGGTTTAGTAGATTCAGTAGGAGTGGTTTTGTGCTCCTTAGATGATGTACTCGAAGTCTGGCCGAGCCCACTCGCCCATGACGACAGGGATTCACGTTCCTCAGCGGATAGCTCGTCGGTAAGCGATCGTGGCTCATTCACCTCAATGGTATAGTCCCCGATATTCCCAACGTAGATCGGCAGCATCTCTACACCACGTTCTTTGCGTAGTTTGATGATATTCTGCACGACACGGGGAATGTCGGAGAACTGTTCTCTAACAGTCCCTGGCGCTGGGTGGCTCGGAACCAGGGTAATCACATCACCCCATGGTGTAATGCGAAATGAGCCACCCTCAGGTTTGTACTGCTTTATTGGTTGTAGGATTCGCTGTGGTAATCCACCCTCGACCCGATGGCGACGGTTCGTTGCCCCATTTTGCCACCAAGCCCTATTCCCAACGAACGAGTATCGAGCACCATCATAGACACTTGGCCAGAGGTCTCCTTCTTCTAAATCTGTGGGCCGGATAGGAATACTGTACTCTGGAGCATCTTCAGGAACTAATTCTCCATCGAGATCGAACTCACCAATGTAGATGTTTTTGTATTCTCCTGAATCGGCATCTTCCAACCGTGTCAGTACATCCCCATTCTCTGTAATATGGATTCTTCCTCCGAGACGCTTCTGCTCGAGCAACCTATCCACAATATCGGTAGGCTCTGGAGATAGCTGGAGACGGTCAGTCCCATTATAAAGTTGCCACCAGACACTACCGTTCGGACTAATTTGGAGTTGAAAACCCCGGTAGTGTTCGGGCCACTCATCCCCTAGTGCAAGAGAAGATTTATTCCCCATATGGTAGGATATACCTAGGGAGTTATAGTAAAAGTAACTTGTGACCAAGCAGACATTCCGCTGACGGGAACAAATGTAGACAATCGGTTTTGGGAAATGACTTCAATAACACTATTTGGACAACCGGTAAGCCACTATTCGGAAATGATCAGATCAGAGGGTGAATTATCGTAAAGTACCACGAGTCACCTGACCCGTAGAACTCTCGCTGTTTCCTTTTGAGTGAAATTGGCTCGTGCATACATTCATTTATCCTATATGATGTCTGAATTAGAATGAGCGCAAGATGTACGGCAACAAGTCTTATTAGCTAATTGGCTAATAAGGTGGTATAGATGGCCAATGACGCGTCGCAGTCCGGTAAATCACCGGGTGCGTCATATTCTGTTGACGACAGCTCGCCAGTGGTATCCATACTCGAGAGAAACAATGATAATAATTCGATAGAACATCTTCTAAACCTTCAGGCGCGACAGTTTTCAATTGCGCAAGGACAGCAAGAATTGCTCTCTATTGAGGAGATCAAAGACAAGATCAAACTCCTCGATCATCAACTTCAGGCAGCACATCGAGCGCTGTTCCAAATGAGTGGCGGCGCATTGTTCGCCGACGAGGTAGGTCTGGGGAAGACGATTGAAATCGGGATGGTCCTGAAGGAGATGGACTTTCGCGACACGAGAGACAGCTTTCTCGTATTGACGCCCGCACAGTTAGCACTCCAGTGGCAGACTGAATTACAGGAGAAATTTGGGCTAGATTTCGTCTGTAACTATGACGATGAATTCGAAGGGTTTGATGCCCACGACAAAATTATCGCGAGTGTTGATACAGCGAAGACGCAGATACATCGAAACGATGTCCTCTCACGACGATGGGACGTTCTAGTCTTGGACGAGGCCCACTATGTTCGGAACGAGGATACGAAGCGATACGATTTGATCGAAGCAATTGATTACGGAGAGGGCTTTTTCGCGACGGCAACGCCAATTCAAAACGATATCACAGATCTGTACAACATTATCAATCTCATCCGACCAGGAATGCTCGGCACTAGAAAGCAGTTCAACAAGCGTTACGTCGCGGATAGCGACGATGCTCAGATTAAGCGTAGCGAGGAACTCCAGCACAAACTTAATCGCGTGATGATCCGGAACCGGCGAGAGGAGACTAAAATCGACTTTACAAATCGCGAAGTCCACACGAACGTTTTCAAACCCTCTTCAGCGGAGATGGAGTTATACAATGCCGTAACCGATCACGTTCGATCACATTATTCGAGTGCCGGAGCACGTCATCTGGTCCTATTCACTCTCCAGAAAGAGGTCGTCTCAAGTCCATATGCTGTTGACGGCACGATTCGAAAATGGCTCGAGGACGAGGACAAGATCCTGACGTCGAACGAACGCAAGTCTCTGTCGGACATTCAGTCGGTTATCGAAAATATCGATCAGACGACGAAGCAACGCCGTCTTCAGAACATCATCGAGACGATCAACAACCAGCTCGGAACGACACGAGCTATCGTTTTTACGCAATTTCGGCCAACGCAAGATGCCATCGCTAGTAGTGCCCGTGACCTCGACCTCCCCGTTCACGTCGTGAACGGCGACCTCTCTAGCAAGGCCAAAGACCGCAAGGTCGCCGATTTCGAGGTGGAGGGCGGCATCATGGTCGCAACAGATTCTATCAGTGAAGGTCGAAACATGCAGTTCTGTAATGTTCTCGTCAATTATGACCTTCCTTGGAATCCGATGAAGGTCGAACAACGTATTGGGCGTGTTGACCGCATCGGCCAGGAACGCGTGGTCCATGTGTTCAATATGGCGCTAGAGGGGACGATCGAGGAGCACGTCTTGGACAAGTTATTCGGGAAGATAGACCTGTTCAATCAGTCAATCGGAGGGTTGCGGGACATCCTCTCACGTATGGAACAGTCAGGGACAGACTTCGAACGTGAGGTATTCGATCGCTTGCGCGATGCCGATTCGAAGATCGAACTCGAGAATAATTTCGAGGAGATGGCAGTCGACCTCGAAGAGAATACAGAAGCAGCGGAACAAATGAACGATTTCAATCGCGGAGTTTTTGATGGGTTCGAGTTTGGAGGGGACGAATGAGTGTCGATAATGTGGGTGTTCTAAACCGACTGGGTATCAGACGATTTACCGCGACAACTATCGAGGCTCATGGCGGAACTGTCGATCGACGTAATGCAGAATGCTGGCGGGTAGAACTTCCGAACTCCCTCAGCGATCTCACCGAAGAGCAAGATGTCACCATTGTCTTCGATCCAAAAGATAGACAGCCAGGACGAGAAGACTTGCTGGTTCAACCAGGCTCTCGAGCGTTCAACGCGTTGGTCGACCTCGCAAAACAAGATCTCTCAATCAGTCACCTCTCTCTCACTGCAGCCGATCTGCAGGTTCAACTCCCGTCAGTGTTAGATGTTTCCGAACTCTCTGTCACCATCGAGGATTTCAAACCCCAACAGACTGCCAACGCAGTTTCGTTTCATTTCGTTGTTGAAATCGAGAGTGTAAGTACGTTCCACCGTGAGCGGTTCGAGACCGTGACAGTCGACCTCGAGAGCGGCAGTCATCTTCCGAGCCTGACTGAGCGTCTACTCGCACATACTGGACCACTCGCTCGGAGACACGAAACGAGCAATCTCACCGTCGATGAGAGCGCTGTCGAGCGCTACTACGAGTCCGCCGTTGACACCGTCTGCGAACGTATCGATGACGAGGTCACAGAACTGACCAACGAAGCGGAAGCGGCTACCGACAAACGAATAGACGAAATAGGGGACCTCTACGAACAGCGCCGCGACGAACTCGGTACGCAACTCGAGGCACAGAAAGAAGAGATCTCCAAGTGGCAGACGAAGAAACAAAAAGCTCGAAAGGATACGACACGAAACCGCTATCAAAATAATCTTCAGAACGCCAAGCGCGAATACAAGCACATAAAGCAGACAATTCAGGAGCAACGTGAGCGCTATCGAGAAAAAGAACTTGAAGAAATCATTGCGACGACGGAGCGACATACCGTTGATGTAGATATCTCGATAGCGGGGGTGACGATTGTCACACACGAGTTCGGCGATCTACATCTCAAGCTAAGCGATGGTGAGCGAACGGGCGACACGACAGTCCAGTATGCACCAGCAACAGACGGTGTTATCGCGTTCGATTGCGATACCTGTGGAACGAGTTTTACTACACGAACGCGACCACAGGTGTGTAGCTGTGGAACCGTCATCTGTGGTGGCTGTCTTGACTTTTGTGAGGAGTGCGGAACGACTGGATGCCCGAATTGTGAGACTCCAATAAACGTCTGTGACCTCTGTGACCGCGTCGAATGCCACGACTGTGGTGACGATTGTACCCACTGTGATCGGATGGTCTGTGGCCATCACGCAACAACGTGTTCGTCAGACGATGAAGCAACTTGCCTCGCATGCGGCCAATCCTGTGGTATCTGTAATTCGTTTCACTGTGACGAGCATCTTGGACAGTGTTGTATCGACGAAGCGCTGTATTGCCAAGATCACATTGACCAGTGCGATTCGTGTCTCAACGAAGTCTGCCATGACCACTTAGAGGAATGTACGGCATGTCAGTGCGAGTTGTGTCCGGATGACCGCGTGAACTGTGTGACGTGTGGTGCCACACGGTGTCTCGATGATGCCGTCGCTTGCGACGGTTGTGATGGATATCACTGTATCGAGAGTACCACCTCTTGTGGGATCTGTGCAGCGCACTTCGGCGACGATCATCTGTTGGCCTGTGAGACGTGTGGTCGTTCAGTTTGTGAAGACGACCGTGTTGCGTGTACGGTCTGTGAAGTGACTGTTTGTCTGGATGATGCGATCGCGTGCGCCGAATGCGGCGACGACCTCTGTCACGAACATACTAAGATCTGTGATCAGTGCGGAGATCCGCTGTGTTCGTCACACGCATCGACCTGCACGGACCACGACGAGACACTCTGTCCAGTGGATCAGCGTGTGTGTACGCAGTGTGGGAACGTCTATTGTACTGAAGCAGGCGACGAATGCGTTCACTGTGAGGAATTCGTCTGTCGCTCTCACGCGACGACCTGTGATCATCAGGGAGACACCGTTTGCGCCGATCACCTCGAACACTGTGTCGTCTGCGACGGTGGGTTCTGTCCGTCGCATCGGACTGTGGCAATCGATACGGACGAAACGCGCTGCTTCGACCATGTCGAGCAATGTAGGATGTGTACGGACCATTATACACCCAGCTACGTCACCGATTGTGACTGCTGCGGGAAGCCGGTCTGTAAAGATGATAGGGAGTTCTGTGGGACGTGTGATGTACCCCTTTGTGCCGATGACCACGCCACCTGTTGCATCGATGGAGAGGTCCATTGTCACACGCATTTCGAGGCATGTACCGTCTGTGACGAGAATGTCTGCAAGGAACACGCGGTTATCAGCGCACACTACGAAGTACCCGTTTGCGAGGACGATATCGTCACGTGTGATCACTGTGACAAGCCATTCTGTCCGGAGTACACAGTCAGCTGTGCTGAGTGTGGCATCGACCACTGTCTCGACCATGCGCAGACCTGTACCGAATGTGGAGAGGAATTCTGTGAGAAGCACGTGACGAAATGCGAAGATTGTGGCGAGGCTGTCTGTGGAGCCCACCATAAACAGTGTACTGCCTGTCACGACACGTTCTGTCTGGACCATTGTGAGCAATGTGCAACCTGTGATGCGATTCGATGTGTTGACGATCGTGCAAGCTGCCAGATCGACGGTCACGACCATTGTCACGCACACCTCGAGAAGTGTACCGCTTGCGAGGCGGCCGTTTGTCAAGACCACATGGGGACATGTGATTTATGTGGAGAGACCATCTGCGAGAGAGACCTCGAACAATGTCTCAATTGCCACAAGACCCTGTGTCCTGATCATCGCGAGCTATGCGCGTCCTGTGACACGGTTCAGTGTCTAGAGCATCTAGATATCTGTGTCGACGATGAGGAATTACACTGTTCCCGCCACCTCTCTGTTTGTTCCCGCTGTGAACCAGCAGAACGACCCGATGAGGAGGTTCTTCGCTGTCGTGCACACCTCGGAAAGTGTTACGTTGGGGGTAAACGCCTGTGCTCAGAACATGCCAGTATAGACCCTGTTTCGGGAAAAGAGGTCTGTGACGATCACCTTGAGAAATGTCAACTTTGTCGACAGAGTGTCGCGACAGTTGCGCTCGAGGACGGCAAGTGTGAAACGTGCCATAGCCTCGAAACGTCAGAGGTACCATCGGGTATCCGGGCGGATATCCCCAACTTCAGATCCGTTCGGACCAGCAAAAACAAACAATTCATCGTCATCCACGGCAAGCGCCTGCTTAGGTCCGACGAGATCATAGTGATCGATCAAAATGACCAAACCATCGTGGAACGGCACGGTGTCGGTTTCATCGGCCGTATCATGGAGGTGTGGCGATGAGTCGAAATCGCTCTCAACCGGATTGGCACGCCACGAATAACGTTAGTGCGTTGATTCGAAACGCACGACAGACTGGAGTGAGCCAACAGAAACTCGTCAGTATACTCGCTCAAAAAGAACTCGAGGGCGTTCCAGAGGCTCGCATCAAGTCAATCATCGATGCCACGCCCAACGAGCAAAGGACAGGGAATGGTGATTTACCGCTCTCACAAGCCCCCTCGACCGATGCTGTGCCACGAGATCCTGAGGCTCGCGTTCTCAGCGCCGACGATCTCGAGTATCTCTCACGTCGCGAATTTGCTCGTGTTATCGGTCTCGCTCTCGAGCAATTTGAGGGGAATACCGTACGACCAGCAGTGAATCAGGATGTAGCAGTCGATCTCTACTGGCATCGCCAGCAACAGACAGTCGGGCTGCGGATGGCTCCGACAACAGGTGATCTTATCGGTCTCACACAGATTAATGCAGTCGTTGACGGTACAGTACGAGTCGAGGATACACGTTCACCATCGGAACTGGCTGTGGTCACGAATGGTACGTTCAGTGACCGTGCAACCGAGCTCGCTTCCGAGGAGAACATCTTCTTGTTCGACGGAGGACACGTCGAGACGTGGTTCCGCCATGTCGCACTCTCACCACCCGTCGTCGGAACGATTCTCGAGGAGGGAGAGAACCACGACGGCCCGCTTGACGACCTCGTCGACATCCCTTCGATTCCTGCGCCGCGCCAGCAGATAGATCCGTTCGAAGTTAGCCGAGCCCGAGCGTTCAACGTCACTGTGCTGGAATTCGATGAAGACGATATACCTGCTGATAATACAGACTCGAGTTCGCGGGATGTCAACCAAAAGGTGGCTAAAGATCACCCTCTCGGTGGTGGTCGAGCGCCCGATGGTGAGAGAGGAGTATTGTATGCAGACCCCGACGAAGACGGAGACTACGAGGCATTCGACGATTATTTGGAGGGATTCTAATACCATGGCCGCATCACTCGAGGAAGTTTCAACGACCGTTCCGCTCGACGACAACACGTCCGTCACCATCGAACCCGGCCAGCCCTGGCCGTCAGCCTACCGTGGTTCGAAGTATAGTCTCGTTTCAGATGACGACTTTGACGACGTCGTTCTCAAGTGGGAACAACGCGATCTCAGTGTGTATACTGATGTCCCAGATGGTCTTCGACGGGCGCTTGTTCTCATGGGCAAAAGCGGTGGTTACGGTAGCATTCGTGTTACAGCTGGAAATGAGGTTCTCACGAAAATTCCCGCCGACGATTACAAGTACATCGACGAAGCCCCCGTCAACAGTGGTTGGATTCCTGCGTACGTCGGGAAACTCGACGGTACAATCGATTTCGAGATCATCAATTCAGATCCCCTGCAACCGGAAACTGGGGAAATTCGTGTCTGGCGTGGCTTCCCATTTAATCACGGAGAACGCTGGAGCGTCGGCCACGATAGTTCACTAATCTGGACGTGGCGCGACTATCGCTTTAAATCAGCGTTCGACCACCCAGAACTTGTCAAGACATACGAGCAGTACCGCGAGACTGCTGGACGGTTTTACCTTACCGAAAATCAGCATATTTGGATCAACGTTCCTAACAATGGCATCGCACCAGGTAAGGAGGAGTCAGTCCGGAACGCCGTTGCGACTTGGAAACGACGCGCGGAGAGCGAGGATGATACTGCGACGCTTCGACTCGTCAATCGTCGCCTCGTCGCGACCAGTCACGACGACGACCCATCAACAGGGCACTTTCCGATTCATCTGGGTCATCTGAGCGATTTTGATGAAGGAACGATCCCTCGTCCAGTTGTTGATGATCCAAGCTACTTCCAATCAGTTTGCGAATATGAGAACGCCTGGGGGTAAAAGGATCGGATGCGATTAATTCAAATCGACGTACTATGATTCGGGTCTGTTGAAACCTCTTCTATAGGCACTTATTCTCTTAAGCTACTGCGAACATACCGTTGAGATTCCAATCACGGGGAAAACTGCTTATTGTATTGGGTTACATGCTATGCTCCACAAAATCAAGAGCAGGCTTCGCGGCTTGAACAGCTTCAGTGAGGGCCTCTTTTAATTTATCATGAGACTCACGAGCGCCGAGATGATAGACGTTGATAGCTAAAATATCCTGAAGGCGTGTATCAGAACCATTATAAGCGTAGATTTTCCCCTCGTCTCTGTTGAATGGACCGGAGTGGTTGGTTTGCTCAAACCCGATCCGTTGGAGCGACTTTCTCGCAGGGACCCCGAGGGATAAGATCATTCGGGGGCTGATTGCGGCGATCTCGTTTTTAAGCCACTCATCGTCTTCAGGTTGGGGGCTGACCTTGTTTGTTGGACCCTGGAATTTCATTACATTCGAATACGCGAAGTCGCCGAAGAACCCCTCGTCTGCTCCGATGATAGGAGAGTCTTCACTATTATTGTACTTGTCATTAATATCTGTCCGAAGATAGTTGGCCAGCCCGTATTCTTCAATGGAAGATCCGAAGCCGAAGTGTTCTGCACCAAGCTTATTGGCGAGGGTTTGGAGGATGATTTCCAATCGACTGTTATTTAGATACGTGGAGACTGTTGTCCTTGAGTGCCTAATATTCCGTTGCACTGTATCACCGTTCCATTCAGAAAGGTGGGTATGTGGACCGTGAACGCTCCCAGACACCCAGCTGGATTTTAGATTTGGATTCTTCTGTATGACCATGAACTGGCGGGAGCTTTCGGTATGTATCCGGTACATATGTTCAATCTCTATGTCTCTGTATCCGTCTGGGATTTCAGACTCAGGAATATCGATTTCATGGTGGAGATATTCGTATCCCGAGTCGTATTTTTGAACAAAGCGGTGTGAGTCAAGATGTTTCCGATGGACGTCGATAACGCTTTTAGGCATACCTCTAGCTGTCATAGAAGTTCCATAAGGATTACTAAAATTGTCTAATACTGTTCTCACTCACCCGACGAATGAGGATCGATTTCGAGGAGTTGTAACCCGAGCGACTCGAGTTCGGAACGGGCTGACAGCGTTTCTGTCCATCTGTCCGGCAGTGCCTCGACTCCGAATCGTGCTCCTGGAATGGCGCCAGCAACCGCGCCGATCGTATCCGCGTCGCCGCCCATCATCACCGCATCAACGATGGCTTCTTCGGCACTATCTGCGGTCAACCCGTGATACAGACCCGCTTGTAACGTTGTCACGACGTATCCCGAATTTGCGAGTTCAAAGTTCGTTCGCCCGTCACGGAGATAGTCAACGACAGGGGCGACAGCGTCACGAACGTCGTCCGGAAGTTCGGTCTCGAGATCCGCTATCACTCTCTCGAGCGGTCGTTCAATGCCGTTCAGAAGATTTGCGAGCGTTCGGTTGAACAGCGCACAGCTCCATTGGCAGCGCGAATCGGCGTGCGTGATCGACGACGATCGGCGACTGACTCGGACGAGCTGTTCCGGAGCGTTCCTGAAGGCGATAACGTACGGCGCACACCGCATTAGACTTCCGTTGCCGGCGTTTTTCCCCTCTCGACATAACTCCCACTCACGATGACCGGCGTCGTCCCACGACACACCATTCTGGATTCGGTGGAGTGCACTCGAGGTCATCATCCCAATGTCAAACGGGCCCGACGCTTTCCACGTGACGAAGCGTTCAGCGATATCTGCAGGCTCGAACGTCCCGTGTTCGTCCAGACTCCGTGCGATACATAGTGCCATCTCCGTATCGTCGGTAATCGTCCCTGCAGGCTGACCATGGGTTCCGTCAGCGAGCATCTCCGTTACCCGACCGTGCGTTCGTTCGATCTGGTAGGGTGGACGGAACTCGACCGGCCGTCCGAGTGCGTCACCACACGGAGTCCAAGGAGCGTTCCGCGAGCCCGTGATTGATTTTGATCTTCCATACTCCAGTCTCACACGTCCGGATGCTAACTATTGTGGTGAACGGTTACTCCGATTCGAGTGCAGAGAGGGTGCATAGCTACTTGTAGAACGGTAGACGTGATGTGCATATGGATCGACAATGGCTGACCATCGCTAGCCCTACGACTGAGGCAATGGTCAATCCGCTTCTGGCCGCATGCGAAGGCGGGTACGTCCCCGATTCGATTCAGATCGTCTCGAACCCCACTGTCGAAGACGCCATCGAACCCGTCGTCCCGTTTCTGAAAACAGCTGTGACGGAGTACGATGGCAACGCGACGATCGACGTCCACACCCTCACGGACGAAACTGCCTTCGCAGAGATCGTTGAATTTTTTCGAAACGGAATCCAGCATAGTACTGACGAACTGGTTGCCGTCGACATCACTCCGGGGCGCAAGTTCATGTCCGCGATCGCGTTCCAGGCTGGCATCCACTACGGGGCTGATCACGTCTTCTACCTTCTGCTGGATTCAAGTGCCTTCTACGGTCAAGTGTATCCAGACATTCCGCGACCGGCAGTCGACCTGATCGACTTCACGGAGGTGGTCTGATGGAAATTTCACGTCGCAACCTTACGATTGTGCTCAATACACTCTTCGACATCGATGAGACAAGCATTCCAGTAAAACATCCATGCGATGAGATCGGCGAACTGTTTCGAATCGAACTTGGAACTCATCGAGGGAGCGATGTCCGATTCACAAAGGGAGCGATCAGTTACCGTGAGTGTCGGGATACGATCCGTCAGCGGTACGGTGACGAACCATATCAGGATCTTCCCGGACACAACGACTACATCAAGGCAGCGACCGCAGGTGGACTCGTCGACCCGGAGAACGTCGACGAAATCAATACGTTTCTCGACCGGCATACCCATCCCGATCTGACGGCGGGGCACAACCCTGTCATGATCGCCTACGATACGAACCTCTTTGGCTTCCGAATCCCAGAAATCCTCGACATCGATCCTATCTCGGGATCAGTGGACGAACGGGGCCGCCCACCCACGAACGGATACGCACTATCAGGCGGCGTCAAGGAGGAACTGGACTGGTACTACAACAGATTTTCGACAAAGAGCCTCGAGGATGCGTTCGGTCAAGAGTTCGCTCGATTGAAAGATCAGCCCGCGGGGGCGAATCGAATGGGTTTTCTCGGACTCTACGAGTTCCGCAGCCGGATGGCAAACCGCGCGGTCGATATCGTTCCGTCGGAAACGGGTGATGCTGACATCGTCGATGCCTACGAGCGATACGACAAGGGCAATCGCAAACGAGTGCTCCTGTTTAGCAACGACTACGAGTTCGTCGACAGCGCTCGATCGCAGGATATCTGGGCCCAACACGTAGCGTTCCCAGTTGACCTTCCACGTCGTGTGACCGATTCCTGGAGGAATATCGCGAACACACTATACATCATGGCAATCTTGTTCGGCGTGCTCGTACTCCCAAAGGTAACGCTATATGGTGTCTGGGAGGGGAAGACTGGCCTGGAGTGGCAGCGAGAACGACTCGAGATCGATATCAGGAGTCCCATCGTCAAGCCGCGCATCGAACGCGATCTCGCGGTCACCGAGGCGTTTCAAGAGTTGTAGGCCGTCGTCTTATCCACAGTATCATATCGGCACGGAGGGGACAGAGATCGAACCTATTTAGCTTAACAGGGATTCGCGGAGCTCCCGGACGGAATTCACCGGTCGAGTCCGCCTGGATCAGGTCGTTGACCCAGTCGTCCATCTCCCGGAGGTCGTCTGCGGCGGTCACCGGGGCGACGTCGAACTCCTCGACGACGCGGTCGACGGTCTCCTCGCGGGAGATGCCCTGGATCACAAAGAGGGTGTATGTCGGCTCCCGGGGCCTGGTGACGTCCTTAGACACGGTGATTACTTTGTCAACCGGCGCGCCCGATCGGGCTCTGTACATTTGGGTCGGTGACAGTCCTTTCACGGGACTCGGCACGAAGAAAGCTGGAGATGCTTCGGGACCGCGGAGAAGTCGATCGGCGACGAACGGCCGGCCGGGTGTTGTACTGGCGGATGATCGGCTTGAGATCGTAGACCCCCCCCCCTCCGTCAACAATCTCAGACCACTACCGAAATCTGACTGTGTCACGCCAAGAGGGAACTAACCCACACAAATAAATCATATTTCAAATACTCAAATTCTACCCATATAGAGCCCAATGAGCAGGCTTTGACCAGTCACCATTATCTTACATATAAATTCTAGTATTTTGAATTGGGCTGGAAGAGTTCTTGGCACATAATATGTGACGCCTGGTCTCGCGTGAAGTGGCACATAATATGTGACGATACTTGCACAGTACGAACGAAATCCACACCAAACCGATTTGAATTGGGAAATCAGGTGTGGCTTTAGCGACGGTAGATATTCCGATAAGAATGTCATTATTTGTCACACCCACTACCTTGTATAATATCCCCACAAATTATACAAAGCAGTTATATCCCCCGGGAGGCAACTGGTGTGATACCCGAAGGTGTCAATGCGGCCGGCAGCTTCTGGCGAGCGGAGAAGACGCTATGTACAAACTAACAACCCCCTCACGGGGACCGATCAGCGACGAGTGCGCACAGCGCATCTGGGCCAAACGGAGGTTCCAGTGACCAACCACAACGAGCCGCCAGTGGAACTCGGCCAGAAGCCGACGGTGACGAGGCCATTCGAGGACATCTCAAAGCCCCACCGGCGCGCACGGCAGGCTGTTGAGAAAGCAGTAGAGACCATCGTGAACGGTGGAGAACCGGCTCCCCCGTCAATCCGCGGCCCCCTGCGCTCGGGCAAGACTGCTCTGCAGTATCACATGTTCGTTCACGCGTGGGAGCAAGAAGTTCCCGCCCTCTACGTCGAGGCAAGCACGCTCTTGAGTCAGTTCAAACAAGCCGAGTGCGAGTCATTCGGCGACTGGATCGACGAGCGAGCACAGGCACAGGTGGCGGCACTGCTGGAAGGAGACCTTGATGCTGTCGAGTGGCTACCAAACGACACTCCAACTAACCTGAAGGCGTGGTTCGAGAGCATCCCGGCGTCGACGACAACCGAGCGCGTGATCCTTCTTGTTGATGAGGTAGAACAGAAGTACACCGAGTTCCTTAGCGCGACCGGAGTCGACGACAATAACCCGCTGAGGAAGCTCCTCGACCAGAGTCGGCTCTTCCCGGTCCTCTCGATGGGGCAGATCTCGGCGATGCAGTTCGTCGGGTTCGCAGACATGAAGCGGACGGACCCGATCTCGATCCCGCCCGTCACCATCAGTCACATCCGCGCACTACTGGAAGAGCGCAGCCTCGATCCGGCACTCGATCGGGTCGTTTTCTGGCTCACGCGTGGCCGGGCCGCCCATGTCCACCAGGTCGTGCGGGACGCTGAGCGGAACGAGGTCTCCCTAGAGGATCGCGAGACACTCACCCAGTGGCTAGCTAGCCTCGCCGACGAGCGCTCTACCGAGTTCCGTACAGTGCGACGGGTATGGGAGCACCCTGATGTCGACGACACGGAAGCTGCGGCTACGTCCGTCGCCTTCGGCGCCGAAGGGTACGACGACTGGATCGTCGAGAGCGAGACGTGGTATCCCAACGATGAAATCGTCGACGTCGTCGAGGACATCATCCTCGAGACAGACACGTTCACATCCAAGGATAGAGAAGCCGACGCCACTCACGAGGCACGGCAGATCGCCCGCGAGAGTATCGAACGCGTCGTTAACGGCATCGCCGTCGGTCAGGGAGTGGGTCCCGCAGACGGGGCCGTTCCGACTGGATGGCTGACCGGTCCGCAGGACGACCGTTCTGAGAGCAGAGCGTTTCTATCTCTCGTTCAAGATCTCCTGCTGGCGTTCGAGGCCGAGCGCCCGGCGCGGAACATCGCGTTCGACGCACTCGAGGAGACTAAAGAGCGGTTCAAGCAGCAATACGACACGAGGGTGGCCACAGTCGCCGCCGAAAGCGGGCGCGCATGGACCCTCCTCCCGTCGGTGCTCGAAGAAACGTACCCTCCGCTGGCGACCGAACCTTCCCGCCTCACAGGCAAACAGACTGATGAACTGATCGAGACATGGGAAGCCGGCGGCCTCGAACTGTCGGTTGACGCCGCGGCGACGGTGTACGCCTGTCCGACCGAGATCTCCTTCCAGGCTCAACTCGAACGGCTGCCGCCGGATCCAACTCACCCAGTCGTGGTGCTCGTCGACGAGACCGTCGACGCGAAGTCCGTCGTCGACTCTATGCCAGTGGCGGCGGCACTCGAAGAACACAGCGCACTATCAGTCGTTCCCGTACCGACCGCGCGGGTGTGGACGTTCGTCATCCAGCTGTCGGCCCTCCTCGAGGAGGAATTGAACGACGCCTACACAGCGACTGAAGATCAGATAGAGGCACTGCTGGAGACCGACCTCCGACGCGAGCAGCGGACGACGATTAAGACGCTGTACACCCACCTCACGACCCGCGTGGCGGGAGAGGCAGCGGCGACCGCCGTCGAGGCCCACAAACAGCAGTTCACGGTCGGGGGACACTACGTCTGGGCACACCAAGAGCTCGCAGGCACGTCGTTCCTCGCGCCACGTGGTGGGCCGACTAACGGCCGCCACTCCATCCTCGGACTTCTCGCCCTCGGTTGTGAACCCGACTGGAACGATCCGCACGGGCGATTACTGAAAGCCATCAAAGACGGGATGGAGCAGGACGTCATCGTAACCGCGAGTCGATTCGATTACAAGGAACTCCTGAACAGCCTCACCACGGAGGGCGAGTACGGCAAGGCCATTCGCGACATTCGTCGGGTGTGCCGAGACAGCGATGATACGCCCATCGCGGAGGTGACGCGAGTCACGAACGCCTTCGAGGCAGTCATCGATGCGAGCACATCCGACCATAAGCCGCTCCTTTCGGGGCTGTTCGACCAGGAATCGACCAGGGAGAACACAGATGCAGACCAAGTCCAGCAGTTCGTCAAATCGCTCTCCCCGACTGAGACGGGGGAGACCACCGATGACGTCCTCTGGGCGTTGGTGACGGCGAGTCTGGCCCGCACAGACAGTACGTACATCAGGGATATGCTCGCGGAGGTCGAAGATACGTACGACGACCACGTCCAGACCCTCGATGGGTACCTGAACGACGTCGGCCGGGCCCAGAGCCTCCTAGCGCTCGGTGGAGAGGAAGACGAAAATGATGAAACAGTCGTCCCCCTCACCACCATCGAGAATGAGTTTGACACCCTCTCGAAAGAACTCGAGCGACAGTCGGGAACCGAGTCGGCCGACGCTGGGACCGAAGCTAATACGGACACCGACGTCGATTCGGTCGAAAACCGGCTGGCACTGAGAGTCACCCTCGATACCACTCACATCGAGACCTACCGGAAGAACCTCGTCGCCGTCCGCGACGCCGTCAGTGACGCCAAACATAAGTCAACAGCGGCGAACTTCAGGCCAACAGGCTACGCTCTCGCGGTGCTCGCCGCACGGTACGAAGATGTCATCCGTGACGCCGTCCACGAGATCGAACGGGCGACGCCGAGTGACAGCAATCTGAGCCAGGTCAAAAACCTCTCGAGCGCAGTCAGGAAGTTACAGGCAACCCTCGACAGGGATGAGATCGATCTGTCAGTCGACGAACGTCCTGGCGTTGAAGCGTTCGTCGAGAACCTCCTCGACTTCCAGCCTATCGCGGGCAGGCGGATCACCGTTGGCAACCCAGACGACGAGTCGATGGACACAATATCCGAGGTCAACCGAGCCGCAGGAATTCGGACAGGGCAGGTCGAAGACCTGACCGACGAACTCGATGAACTCGTCGAGCTGCAGGAGGGTGTCGACAGGCAGACGACCGCGACACGTCGTGAGTTGAAGGCGCTGGTGACACACCTCTCTAAGCCCGGCGTCGATATTGAGGGCGACTCACCGCCGACCAAGAAACTGCTCAGTGACGGGCAAGACAACCTGGGAGGAACTGGCGAGAAACAAGACGCGATCGACACTGACCAGACGAACACGAAGACGAACAAGGACACAGAGACGGATGCAAACACGGAGACGGAGGAAACAGCATGAGCACGACCAATAAGACGGAGTATCGTGTCGACGAACCTAGCGCCCTCGACGACCTCGAGTCGTTGATCGGTGGCCAGAAAAACAAACTCAGCCGCCTCGAACAGCTGTCTGACGAAGTGGATGGCCTCTACGCGGACGCCCCAGAACTGGACACCGAGGGTCGAGAGACAGTCGCACAGGAGATGCGCGAGGTCCAACACAACTTCGCCAGTGTCAGCACTATCAAGGAACTCGAAGCGACGAAAGACCACGTCGCCGAGGTCGTCGCGGCGCCGTGCCGCCAGGCCGTCAAGCGAGCGCGGTCGACGCTGTGTGAGACCGTCGGCATTAAAACGAAGATCACCGACGAGACGCTCGAGTCACTGAACGATGCACTCCAGCGTCGCGATCCGGACGAGCTTCGGGAGATGGCGACGTCGTTCGACGATCTCACCGACCGTCTAACTACCTGCCCAACGGCAGCACAGACCGCCGTGGGTCAAGCAATCACGACGGATGTCCACGGCCACCTGTTGGACACTGACTCGAAGCTCGACTCACTCGTCACGACCGTCGAAGGACAGGTCAACGCGCTCGAGGCCGTCGACGACGCTCTCGACGGGTTGGACTGGGACCTCGAGACGGCGCTCGCAGAGACAGCCGACTACTACGGGTCCGACGAAGCCCGCGTCGATGCCGATCGGATTGTCGAGTACATCGACACGATCGACGCCCGCCTCGCAGAAACGAACACCCTCGATCTGGCAGATTTCGCCCACACCCACCTGGAGAGTGGGCTACCCGTCACGGAAGCAACTGAACTCATCGATCTCTTCAAGCGGCTCTCTCGCGGCGTCACGGACTGTGCCAGTCATGAACAGACGTTCGTGTACGCGGGCGCTCTCGTGGAAAACATAGAGAACCCAGCTGCACACAACGCCGAGGCGGTCGTCGAGCGACTCGAAGCGATCACCAACGTGGGCGAAGACGACCGCGGCGACGAGATGGTAACGAAGCTCGCAAACAAGCTCCGCTCGCTCGCCGAGGCGTACGGTGAGTGGGCGGCGATCTACGCACGGCAGCTCACCCGCGACGTGGTCGCTATCAACGCGGTCGAAGAGTACCTTACCGACCTGCCGTCCTTCGACGCGGTGGAGTCGACCAGTCCATCAGTGGTCGAAAACGGAGACGACGAGACAGCAAAAGCGGTAGAAGCAAATACACCAGACTACACATGGGTGTTGAACGAAGACCCTACTGCCGAGCGGGTGGCCGAACGGCCCGTTTCAGCTGTGGTGTTCCACCAACACTACGAAGCGTGGGTCGACACTCTCCGGGGCTCGGCGCTCGGAGAGGGCGGGGCAGACATCGATCACTTGCTCGCACTGGTCCGCGGCGAGAATGTCTCGGCCGTCGATGTCACCCCCGAGGCATTCGAGACGCTTGAGGAGCTACTCGGCGACATATTGGTACTCAAACTCACAGATAGCCCGGCAGAGGGGCCTAAGCGCTGATGGCGTCCCAGCTCGCGCGGCACCTTTGTGGTCGCCTGAAATCGGCGGCAGTCGTCGTCGAGCCAGAGCGCCGCGGCCGCGACCCGCAGCCGGGACGACCCGACTCTGTGTTCTGGCTCCGTCCGAGCGGGCTAGCCGTGGGCCGACTCGTCCCCCTTCTCGTCGAACTGGAAGGGGCAGGCAACTACCACGCGAGCAAGCAGGACATCCGGGCGTTCGCGAAGCGCCACCATCCCAATGACCGTCCAGAGAGAGACGACTTCCAGTACCACCTCAACTTCCCGACACTAGATCGGGGTTTAGTACAGGAGGTCACGGACGACGAACACTTCACGGAGGAACCGGCTCCGATGACCGTTCCAGTGACGTACGAGATGTATTCTCTCCCCTCTTCGACGGTGACGGGAGAGCGAGCTACCAGCGATGCGGCGCTCTATCAGGCACTCCAGCGCACGTTCAGACAGTCGCGATGGCAGCACGTAACGCCAACTGGGTTCGGCTCAGATGCCCGGATCGAGACGATCGGGCGGACCGAGATCGTTCTCTGGACGGTCGACTGGAATTTGCTCGGAGGTGCAGACACGGTCAGCGTGCCGTTCATCGTCCGAGCAGGTACTAACCTCGAGGGAATTCTTCGTGAGGTACTGGAGCCAGTGTCCTTGCCGATGGCTGCCGTTATCGACGGCGCGCCTGGTGCCTGTAGGGACGACCCGCGTTACGAAACAGGCGTGCGCTTTCCGTACCTGAGTCCGTCGAACGTTACCGAAGAATTAGAAGAGGTAGGCGGTAATGTATGAGTCAGTCTACCAGTGGGTTACCGTGTTCGCTTGCGGCTACAATCGCTGTGGGTGCTCGTCCCCCACCATCAGGACTTTCTATTGCACCGTCATCTCCCGATCGCCCTCGATCGTACGGTCGGTGAACCAACATCACTAATGCCGGACCACCGGTATCTGACAACACGACCAAATAACTTCCGATGGCACGAATAGACGCAAAACTTCCGACAGAGCTCGCAACGCTCCTCGAAGCGAGCGGCGAAGGTGGGCTCTTTCGCGGAAAAAGTGATACGACACGAACCGCGCTTCGCACGTACTTCGACCAGAACCCGGAGATCGCGATGGCGGCCGTTCGTGCGCTCGCGAGTGAACAAGACACAGACAGCCATGCGCTGACCCTGAGCGATGCCGTTCGCTTGACTGGATACCCACCGTCTGCGTTCTCCGAAGAACTGCAGGCGGTCCTCCGAAGTAACGCCGAGGGCGAGAAAGAGGTGAACACGGATGGAACATGAGGCACTCACCATCTCTGACGACCAGAAACGACTGTTAGACGGTGCAGTCGCTGCCGAGGTGTTTCCGAGTCGAAGTGCGGCGATCCGACGCGTCCTTACGGCGTACTTCATGGCGGATATTGAGCGGACGGCCGCGCTAGTCGCGACCAGCGACGACGTCGATTTCGAGTCTGTCGTTGAGATACTGGACGTCGATATCGAACAGTTCGCAGAACGGGTTCGGGCGCTCAACGTTGATGCAGTTCCGGATAGACTCAACACCCATCTGGAGGGCGACGACACTGACCGCCCTCTCGGGTCGGTCCTCCACGAAATCGAGGCCGAGATCCATGATCCCGAGGCGTCGAGCGATGACGCTGGAGGCGAGAACGAATGACAGGGACTCGAATCTCAAGTGTGAACGTCACCCCGACTGTGGGGGTAGGCTTGCACTTGACCCCGCACGTACGAGGAGTGGACCTGTTCACGAACGAGTCCGAGGGTGCTCTGGGAGAGTCTCCACCTGCACATATAGAACCGATGAGAGGATCGCCATGAGTCTCGAGCGCCCGGAGTGGGTCGAGCCCCGCGAATACCAACATGAGGCGGTGGAGTCCTGGGCGGAGGCTGGCGGCTGTGGCGTCCTTCAGATGGCGACAGGGACCGGCAAAACGGTTACTTCCCTACTGACGGCTGCACACGTCGCCGAGCAGATGGAGGGCAGATTAGCGCTGATTATCGCCGTCCCGTACCAACACCTCGTCGACCAATGGGCAGAGGATGTCCGGGACTTCGGTAGCTCCCCGATCCTTGCGTACGAGAGTCGTCGTCAGTGGCAAGAGCACCTCGAAGGTGAACTCGCAGAGTTCGACCTAGGCGTGCGTGAGAGCCTCGTCGTCATCACTACTCACGTCACCTTCGCCTCCGAGACGTTTCAGCGGGTGTTGAGCCGTGTCAACCGCGAGCGCTTCATGCTGATCGCCGACGAGGTCCACCACTTCGGTGCCCCACATCTCAAGACGTCATTGCCGACGGCTATCCGCCTCAGACTCGGTCTCTCGGCGACACCAGAACGTTTCTACGACGAGGAAGGGACCAAAGATCTCATGGAGTACTTCGGCGGAGTTGTTTACGAATACGGCCTCTCTGAAGCGATCAAAAGCGGCGCACTCTGTGAGTACTATTACGTCCCACACGTCGTCGAGTTGACTGAAGACGAAGCCGACAAGTATCTCGCACTGTCACGAAAGATAGCCCGTCTCATCAGCCGATCAGGTGGTGGCCTCGAGGACGCCGACATCCAGGAGAACAAGAACCTCCAGTTCGCACTGTTCAAGCGCGCTCGACTGATTGGGACCGCGGAGCGAAAACTCGATCGCCTCGTCGAATTGCTCGAACACGACGAGCAGACGAAACACACACTCGTCTACTGCGGAGACGGAACCGTCGAAGGGGAGATCACCTCCCGAACACGACGCCACGTCGACGCGGCCGTCTCCAGACTTCGGGGGCAACTCGGCCTACGTGCAGAGCGTTTTACGGCTGACGAGTCCCGAAGCGAACGCCAGACACTGCTAACGCGCTTCGACGAAGGAGAGATACAGGCACTCGTCGCCATCCGGTGTCTTGATGAGGGGGTGGACGTTCCGGCGACGCGAACGGCCTACATGCTCGCAAGTTCGTCGAATCCCCGGCAGTTCGTCCAAAGACGAGGGCGGATCCTGCGAACCCACCCTGGAAAACATCACGCTGTGATCCACGATTTCGTCGTCGCCCCACCACCAGAGATCCGCGAACATGCCGCCCGTGACGAGTCGCTGTTTACGACCGAGCGTAACCTCGTTAGACGTGAACTTGAACGGGTTACGCTGTTCGCCGAATCGGCACGAAACCACCCGGACGCAGAGATCGCAGGCATTCCGACCGACGCTGGCGCCATTGGCGAACTCAAACGTGAGTTTAACCTTCGCCAAATGTGATACCCATGAACCAATGTACCTACCCAACTACCCTGAACCGCTTCATGACCAGACCCTATAGAAGATATGAACTGTGTGATAGACATATTAATGCCCACAGACTGTCAGGTGATAACAGATGAGTGAACCCGATGCCGCAGAGGAGGTCAGTTCCGAGACGCTCGCACGCATTCGTGAGCGTACGCTTCGCGCAGAGAAGAAACAACTACATATGCGCAAGACACACAACATCATCCCCGAAATTAAGGAGATTGTCGAGGAGGAGATCCCGGAGTAATAGACTCATGCGATTACACAGACTCCACCTCACCAACTTCCGGCAGTTTCGGACGGGAACGATCGCGTTCGCACAGGGCGACAAGAAGAACGTTACTGTCGTCCATGGCCAGAACGGCGCGGGCAAGACGACACTGAAAAATGCGCTTACGTGGGTGTTGTACGACGAGGTAGACTTCACCCTCCGACCCACCAAACTCGCCAGTCAAGGGGCGTTCGCCGAGGCCGACAGTGGTGATACCGTCCACGTCGAGGCCGTTCTCGAATTTGAAGACAAAGATGTCGAGTACGAGCTCACTCGATGGGTCGACTACCAGAAACAGTCGGCGACCGATTATGAAGGTGAAATCATTGATGACGGCCTCTCACTGACGTTCTCGAATCCCGATGGAACCAGGGGTACACGGAACAATCCTCAAGACACCATTGAGCAGATACTCCCTACACGGCTGAGCTCGCTGTTTTTCTTTGATGGTGAGTATATCACCCGCCTCTCAGAGACTCGAAGCCAAGACGAGATCAGAAACGCTATTCAGAACATCATGGGGCTAAAGATCATCGAGCGCTCGATCAGCCACCTCGAAGCGGTTGAAGGGCGTTTCGAAGACGAGCTCCAAGAGTTCGCAAATACAGAACTCAAGTCTCTGATGGATCAACGTGCGACACTTCGCGAAAAGAAGGCAGATCGCGAGCAGGCACTGGACGCAGCTGAGGACACGAAAGATCGGTTGAACGGGGAGATCAACGAGATTAAGCGGAAACTCGAACAGATAGACAATTCGTCCGAGATAGAAGAAGAGCGCACCGAACTCGAAGCGGAACTTGAACAGGTCGAATCGGATATCGCAGCCGTCAACGACGACATCGAAGACACAATCAGTACCAAAGGCCATCTTCCCTTTGCCATGCCGGCGGTCGAGGCGACGGCAAAGGATCTCGACCAGCTCCGCGATCAGGGAGCAATCCCCTCTGAGGTGTCGAACCAGTTCATCGACCGGTTGCTAGCCGACAAGGAGTGTCTCTGTGGCCGCCCTCTCGAACCAGGGACTGACCCGTATTCCGACGTCGAAGCGTACAAATCAGAGGATGTGACCGAGGGGTTCGACCAGGCGGCGATACGTATCATCTCACACCTAACCCAGCTGGATTCAGAGCGAACCGAGTACTTCGAGCGCATATCGGAGTTACTCGAACGTCGCTCGGAACTCCGTGACCGAGAACAGGAGATCGCAGAACAGCTGAGTGAGATCAGCGCCCAGCTTGAAAAGATAGACGTCGTCGACCCCAAGACCGGGGAGTCCCCAGCCGAGCTGGAGACAGCACGAGATTCGAAGGCTGCCAAACTCAAAGAGACGGAACGCGACATCGTCCGCCACGAGATCAAGATCGAAGAGTTAGACCAAGAACTGTCGGCAGTGAACACCGAGATCGACGAAGCACGCCAAGATAAAAAGGAGGCCGAACTCGCGCGAAAGCGAATGCGTGCCACAGAAGACGTTCGCCGTCAACTTGAGGCGTCGTTCAAAGATCTTCAAAAGCGGGTCCGCAATTGGTCAAACAAACTTGTCGAAGAAACCTTCGAGGAGATCGCAACCAAAGGGTATCGCGCAGAGATCACAGATGCGTTCGAACTCCGTATCAAAGATCAGGTCCAGGACGAGTACCTCGAAGTCGAGAAGTCGCGTGGCGAGCGCCAGATAGCGAGTCTCACCTTCATCAGTAGTCTCGTCCAAATTGCACGAGAGCGCTACGAGTCGAGCGACGACGCGGAGTACTTCAGCGGTGGGATCTATCCCATTGTGATGGATTCACCGTTCGGCGCACTTGACGACGACCACCGCCGTCAGGTGAGTCGGGTTATCCCTGAGATGGCCGAGCAGGTAGTCGTCCTCGTGACAGACTCCCAGTGGCGAGGGCCCGTCGCGAGCGAACTCTCCGAAATCGCAGGGCGGCAGTATCGCCTCGAGTTTGACCCAGGTGACCGATCAGAGACTTTCCCTCAGACGACGATCGAAGACGAAACTGCGGTTACGGAGGCCTAACCATGTCAGAATCAACTATTCGACAGAACTACTACCGAAGTTCGCTATACGACAAAATGGTCGAGGAGTGGGATCTCTTCAACACCTACGTCGACTTCTTCGTCTTCGCAGGATGTGTAGGGTATGCGACTATCGACCGGACGACTGCGGCGGGCTACAGCACGAACGAGTATGCAGGGGAGGGAGACACTCAGGGAGAGATGCTCTGGATGCACCTCTCGGACAAGACGACCTATCGGGCGGTTGCAGCCTCAATCGCCTACCAGCATACGAGCGACCCCGAGGCACTGGTCGACCCGAAGATCCAACTCGAAGTCCTTGCTCGATATGCACGGGCGGGTGTCGAGCGACTCGAGGCAGAGTTCGGGGAGTCTGCAAGTACTCCTAGAGATGGGCTCGTTTCCTTCATTGAGAATGAACAACCGAATGGTGAGTCAGACCAGGAGGATATCCTCGGGGGTATCGTCGAGAGTTTTGACCAGAGTATGACCGGGAGTTGAGATTCACAAGGAATCGACAGCATTGAGTCGTGCTGTCACTGCTTGGTTGGTGTTGGAGAGATATCCGAGGGATAATTGCTGGGATCCGGTGAAGATCTTGTCCGCCCTCTCCGGTCTGGCGAAAGTTAACCAACACATCTGTCTTTAGCTAAGAGAAAAACCGCGTGACAGCGTTGACGTATCGGGGCTACTATCGTTTCTCTCCGAGTTCCTCGAAAAGCACGCCAAGGAACTCGGCGTGGTTGAGCGACGAAATGATAAGGAGGACTCGCTGCGGGTAGTCATCCCGAAGCCAACCCGGAGTGATCGACAGTCATCAAAATCATAGCGCACTCTTCAATCCACATTCATGCAGTTTCCACCTTTCTTGTTTCGTTGAGAGTCAAGTGGATCGAAGTTGTTTGAAGAGTCAGATGGATCAGGAAGCACTTCGGAATCTTCAGTCCCGATTTCCCGGGCACAGCTGGGCCATCTGGAGCGACACATTTCCGGCTGAAGGATGCCTCGAGGAGGATCCTGAACAATTCGAGGCGTTCGTCCACACTAACAGCGATCGACTTACCAGTGACGTGATTTTGATGTCGCTGAACCCCTCAGCGGTTGTTCCGCCGGGTTACCAGAATTTTCACTCCCCATCGTCGACCCACTTCGACGATCGACTGAAGTCGTTCATCCAGGAGAACGCTCTAGAGAATATTATCGGGGCGTACATGACCGACATCGTTCCTGATGTCGTCGATCCCAATTCGAGTAACGTCGCGCCCGCTGAAGCCGACACCGACCGCTTTCTCGAGTTGCTGGCGACGCTCGGCCACGGCGCGTACGATGTGATTTGCTTCTCTGGACAGGCGTTCGAAGCCCTCCGTGAGGTCGTTGAGGCCGACGAGATCGACCTCGAACACAACATTACCGCCTTCACTGGAGTGGCAAACGAAGTGGAGATTACTGCCTACCGCGTCTGGCATTACTCGAATTACGGTGCAAACGTGGCCAAAATACCAGAACTGGAGCGGCAACTCCGGTACTTGAACGACGAGATTCTCGAGTAGCAACTCCGAACGCCGAAATCGAATTCGGTCACACACCGGTTCTCGGGCCGCCCTTGATTCATCTGGTTGATACGCTCAAGTGGCCAGCCGTGGTAGAGTGGGGCATGACCGACGCACTCGCGCGATATCTCACCATCGAGAGCGAGGACGATTTGACCCGGGTCGTCTTTGGAGTGTTGGACGTACTCGGTCCGACGCTCTTAGCCGAGATTCTGGGTCTTCCCGAGGAGTGGGCCTCGACAGAGCTTCAAATCAAGTTCCACACCCGGATCGACCCTCGAGCCCACCGGATCCCCGACGTGGTGATCAGGGATGGGGCGACCACGGTGATCATCGAGGCGAAGCGAGGAACCACCATCGACATCGAGCAGTTACGAGAGGAACACGCCGATCTCGATCAGTACGGAAACGAGCGACAGCAACTGATGGTCGTGACCGGTCACGAGTCCAAACCAACGGCGGTCGACGAACTCGACCTCGATAACGTCGAGTGGATTGGCTGGCGAGACATCGCCCTTCGCACTTCAAACACCGATCGCTCGACGCTGTCGCATTCCCAACGACGACTGCTCGACCTCCTCCAGCGTAAACTCGAGGAAGAGGGGTACATGCCGTTTGCCGGTTTCTCGGAAGAGTTGCTCGAGGAACTGCCCGACATCTGGGAACTGTCGACCCAGTACTACGCCCACGTCGCCCGATTGTACCGGGCTCTCGAGGGGAAGCTCGTCGAGCAGGGTCTGCAAGCGAAAAACGTGTGGCGTGACGGCATTTCACAGGATTTCAACCGCTTCCCGGCGGAATTGCGGTTCGTCTCATCACACCTGTGGGTCGCCTACGGGGAGCCCGGTACCGAGATCACGAACAAGGAGCACCACTATCTATTCGTCGCGTTCTGTGTCGAAGACGGCGAGACGCCACTCATACGCGTTGGCTACTCGGTAAGTCCAAAAGGGCATCCGGAGGTGCGGGCAGCCCTCATCGAAAACGCGGGGACGATCACTGAATTTCTGCTCGAAAACGACCGACAACTCCTCTACACCGATCGAAATTTCCACGTCGACGATCGAATTGTCGACGGGTCGGAGATGAAATCGTTGCTCACCGCCGATGATACACTGTCGAACCTCAACCGGGTACAACTCGCCACCGAATACGGCCGGGGTCGCCTGGTCAATCCGAATTTGACGGAACTGGTGGCCGACGACCTTCTCGATTTTCATGAGTTTGTCCACTCGAACTTTGACCACTGAGTGATTCGCTACCGGGGAACCGAACTGTCGAAAATTAACCAACATAGCCGAAGACTCCAAAGGTTCGTTGGTTAAGTAAGAGTTTGTCTGTTCGGATTTTGAGCGGGGAGGTAGACGAAAAAACAGAACCCACACACCCCTGATATAGAGTGAAAGATGGTCGAGAGAGTGAACAAGATCCACAGGACGACATTGATGCGGTGCAGGCCAGAGCGGAGTTCTAGGAGTGGTCGAGGTCCAGAGTCGTTTCCACGACTACTCCCATTGGAACACACTGCTCATCAACCTCCAGTGTCCCGAGGCGACGAAGGTCGCCGGCTTCACCACCTGGCGGAACGAGTTCGATCGGCATGTCCAGGAGAGGAACAGGCGATCTGGATCTGGGCGCCGATCATCACCAAGCAATGCCCAGAATGCGAGAACTCGCCCAACTACCACGAGGACAGCGACTGTGACTACGACGAGAGACCAGCCGAGGAGTGGTCGAAAGGGTCGTGGGATTCAAGCCGGCCGCTGTCTTCGATATCTCACAGACCGAGGGAGAACCGCTCCCCGAGTTAGAAACAGAGGCGACGGGCGACGCCGAGGACCTCGTCCCTGTACTCAGAGAGGCAGCAGACGAACTCGGCGTGACGGTTCGCATCGTCGACGCTGACGAGTGGTCGCACGGCGACGCGAAAGGCGTCTGCAAACAGCGGGATATCCACGATTTCACGCCGATCGTGGAGGCGAAAGCCCGTCCGAACCAGGCCGACCTCGCGGTCACGCTCATTCACGAGTTCGCTCACGCACTGCTCCATTTCGACGTCGACGACGAGAACGAACGGTCGAAACGCGAGGTCGAAGCGGAAGCCGTCGCATACATCGTTGGTCGGTATTTTGGATTGGATACGAGCGGGTCGGCGTTCTATCTCGCTGCGTGGCTCGGCGACGACCCTGAGGTAATCCAGGATCGACTCGGGCGGATCAGTTCGACCGCCCAGGAGATTATTGAGACGGTCGCCGAGGACTGAAGACACCGTCTCCGTGGATTAACCAACAAAACTATGCTTTTTGCGTCTGTGTTGGTTAACATCGATCAGCTCATGTCCTACGAGCCACCGACGCCCCCAGCGGACCTCCCCACCGACGTCATCGGCACACTCGACGACTACTCCCTCGAGCAACTCCGGTGCGTTGCCCGCTATGCCGAGGAACTCGCCGAGTATCGTGAGCGCGAGGCCCGCCTTGCCGAAGCGGACGAGAAAGTCGAACTCGATGAGCGTCCCGACGATCTTCCCGATGGCGTCCCCTCGAAAGCGACGCTCACGATCAAGGAGATCAACGACAACCGCTACTACTACTGGCAGTGGCGGGATGGCGACAAAATCCGCTCCAAGTACAAAGGACCAGTTAATCCCGACAAGTAAGTTCGTACTTGCTAAAAAAAGATATTCCTGATGAGACGGACCCAGAATTTGAGCGTCTCCAGGGTGAGTGTGTTACACCTGGTTTTAACGGAGCTGCTCTACTTCCTCAGATAGATACTGCTGGAGAGCTGTGATTGTCTCCGTCGAGACAGCTGATGCTCCGAAATCACTCCGATAGCCATGCTTGAGATCCTCGGTCTCTAAAATCTCTAATCCACGTTCGAGTTGCGCACACAGGTCATCTTCGTCTCCCCGATGCAAGTGAGGTGTGACAGTCTCTAGGTCGATCTCTTCTGCGACCGCCAGGACGTCTCGGAGATCCGTCTCGCGGCCGCTGTGGAGCTTCGCCGCCACGAGTACCGCTCCATCGATGACTCGGGCGGTCGTCGTCACTGTCCCACCGCTCACCTCCTGTTGGTGGCTGTGATCGTACAGGTAGTCGAACGACCACTGCGCCTCAGTCTGGCGACAGCCGAGGCCGTTCACCAGCAAATCGAAGCCGATCGGTTGCTGGGGAGCGAGTCGTTTTTCGTACTCGATAACCTCCGTATCGTAGAACCACTGCTTAGCGTGGCTGTCCGTCTCCTCGAATCCATGCGCTTCGAGAAACGCGACGAACTCCTCTTTGGAGTCCGGGGCGACGACGATATCGAGATCGGTCGAGAAGCGCGCATTGAATACCGAGACGGCATAGCCACCGACGAGGACGTACTGATTGCCGCTCTCGGTGAGTTCCTCGAGAAGTTCGATAAGTGCATCACTCCGATTGCCGAAACTCATGACTGGACCCGTTCAGTCTCTCGGTAGGCGACACCGAGGTCGAGATCCTCGTACATGCGGTCGAGCATCGCGAGCGCCGACTGGAACTGCACGTAGTGTTCGTACATATACTCGATCGTGTCCTCGCGGGGAATGACTGGATAGCCTTCCACATCCTCGATCTCGAGTGCCGGGTACGGATCAAGGACGACCTGCAGTGGACCAGCCAGTTCGTCTCTGGGCTGACGCTCGAGGGCGGTTGGCAGCCCGAACGATTCGAAGAACGCCTCCCAGGCGTCGACATCCTGTTCGCGAACAGCGATGAACAGCGGGTAGTCGTCGGGATCACGGCTGACTTGGTAACCGCCCTGAGTCCAGACATAAACGGCGTCGATTCGCGTAAACGCGAACGGCCAGTCACCGAACTGCGGGATGACGTACGCCTCCTCGATCGATGGCGGACTAACGCCGGCGCTCGCTGCGACTAGTTCACGTGCTGCGTCGCGTACACGATCATCGACAACGGAGAGGCCATCGTGGTAGTGGACATAGCCTGCGTCTTCGAGTCTGTTAGCCGCCTGTCTAACCGTTTCGTAAGGTGTGTGAAGGTGCTGTGCGACACGACGGATGGAATCGCCACTCTCGATGGCGAGGATGACTTGGGCCGCCGTGTCGTCGAGCACTTCGTACATCTGATGGTTACCAATAATCCGGTAACAGTTAAAAGTCTTAATGGTAGCCTCCGAATGCTGTAGCGACTTCTATTTTGAAGTGTCCGTCTGATTGGCTGATTCTATCCAATGGAACTGGCTATAGTAGACATTAGAGATGATTACTCACGATTGGAATCGAAAGTTGGTCGAGGGCGGTGTCGATCGCTGTTGTCAACTCAGCAAGTGAGTCGAAGAATCGGTTGCTCAGCGTTGATTCAGCTGTCTCCAGCACGCTTCGACTGGATTGAGATCCTACGAATACGCTGGTAACGTGACGAAGGCGAGGTCATCACGGGCCGCCAGGTCCGTGACGGTTGACGCCTGGAAATACGGCGCTCCATCGAGCATAACGAGCAAATCATCTTCGATTGCTTTGCATAATTCTAGAATGAAATGTTTTGCGTGTTCAGCGGTGACGGACGCTTCGAATCGGGAGAAAAAGTGATCACCGTTTTCGGTGTTCGCGCTCAACAGACACGTCCAGTCGCGTTGTCCAGAGAGTCCGTCAACTGGCCGCTTACCACGTGGTTTTCTCTCGCTAGGTGGCTCGACGTGTACGGATTTCTTGGTTTGATCGAGACAGGCCACGGTGGCGTCTACTTCCCGCCGCATTTTTTGAGCTCCTCGTGGAACATTTCTTGCTCGTTTTCGTCAGCTTTGACGGCGAACGTCGCGGTTTCTGGTAGGACAATCCCGCTTCTTTCAGCAACCGCCGACAACTCGGGAGTGAGTACTCGACATCGTACGTCTCGTCGAGATACTGCTGGACGAGCGCCGGCGTCCACGCCGGCGCGCCGAGCCCAACTTCCTCGGATGGTTCGTGGACAGTTTCTTCGAACCGTTCTTACTCAATTTCTGAGATTTTTCGTTTCCTCCCAGATTGATGACTATCAGTCACGGCCTGTTCGAGCGACTCGTCAGTATCGAGTCACGTGATCCAATTGTAGTTCGTTTTCCGTTCAGCCTCGTACCACTCGGAAGCTCAATCTGCGGAATGCCGTTTTTGGACGCAATTGCGGCTAACAACCGTTGTGTCGGCTTCTTTCCTTCGACGTTGCTGAGCGCGCTCTGAAGATCCTCGACGGAGATTCCGTCAAGAGTTCTATTGTGACGTCCTGTCGAAGGCGACGTCACGGTGAAAGAAATCGACGATAACCGCTACTACTGGCAATGGCGGGATGGAAAAAAGGTGCGTTCTAGGTACAAGGTTCCAGTCGACTCGGGGAACTAGGTCCTTGTTTAAATCGATGTCACCCTTCTATAGTTGTCATTAAGAGCGGCGGCATCTTCAGGTAGCAACGCGACGACAACCGTCTCAGCGTACTCACTAAAGTAATCAACTAATTTCGAAATACGGTCTGAATCAATCGCTTCGAGTGAGTCTAATAGCATAAACGGAACCTCCTTATGAACGTCATGGGCGAGATATCCTGCTAGGGCGAACACCAGCCCTGTTACCTCACGCTCGCTCTCACTGAGGTGATCGACGGTATCCTCGTATGTTCGTCCGGCCTCGTTTTGGCGAATAATATGAAGGGTGAACGTTGATTGTGCAACGCTTCGCCGGCCTTCTTTCACCGTTTTCTCGGCCTTTTCGATCCAGATACGTTCAATATTCTTGTATTCGAGTGCCTCCAGAACGGACTCCATGTGTTCGTTGAATGCCTCAACTGATTCGTTCTCAATTTGGTCAATACGTGTCCGGAGATCAGTCAATCGATTCGCAACCGCCTCACGTTCATCCCGGAGATCATCAATACGGTCGATCGCAGACTCCGATTCTTCGATATTCGCTTCCACGTCTTCGAGTTCCGTTCGTTTCTGCTCAACACGGAACTCAGCCTCACTGACGGCTTTCTGTCGATCCAACGTTTCACTCTCGCTTTCTTCCTCGAGTTCGTTCACCGTTTCCTCGAGATCATCGATACGGTCACGGAGCTCAACTTCCTTTTCTTCGAGATTCTCGAGACGTGTTTTCCGCTGTTCAAGTTCAGATTCGTTCTGTTCCTGACGCTGAAGGAGCGTTTGACGACGTTGTTTTGTCTCCTTCGCAGATTTGAGAGTCTGTTTTCGGTCGTTGATATTCCTCTGCAGCTCATTTCGCTCTGTAGACTTGGCTTCTCGAAGCGATCGAAGACGATCAATCGTGTCCTCAATTTGGGTTTTGTCGACTGTGGAACCACAGGTCCAACAAACGACAGAGCTGCCATCCTCAAGAAGCTGGTCGGTCACTGAACCAGTGCTTGACTCATTAAGCGCTGCTGTGATCTCAGGATTTGTCCCCTCAAGCATCTCCTCGTTGAACTGGATAATGCTCTGGAGTTGAGTTATACTCGAGTCGACGGATGATTTTTGTTCACGGAGGGTTTCGAGGTCGGCTTCGACTGCCGCTGGATCATGCTCGAGTGAGTCAGGAAGTGATTCGAGTTCCTCGCGAATTCCTTCAATCTGGGTTTCAAGTCGCTCGATACTCTCCTTTTCCGTTTCCTGCTGGAACGTGGTCTCCTCGAGGTCGTTCCGAGCCGTTTGGAGAGCATCCAGTTGTTCATCAAGATCGTCATCTGTTGTGTCAGACTCGGCTTCACGAGCTTTTTCGAGTTCAGCCTGCCGTTCCTCAAGCTCAGATTCGGCATTCTGGAGTTTTTCACGAAGGGTTTGGCGTCGTTCCTCGAGAGCAGGAAGCTCTGACTTGCGTTCGGCAAGTGATTCGATTTCCTGGTCGAGACGACGTTTTTCGGCCTCGGCCTGTTCGATGTTAGCTTTAATCTCATCCGTATCGACGGGCCGCATGATAACATCGCGAAGGTCCTGTCGCTGGCTGACAGCCTGGCGAGCGGCATTCGATTCGAGTAAGAACGCAAAGAGATCAGCCAGCGTAGCATCCTCGAGAAGGGGATCGCCGTTGGTCACAACATGACCGTTTTGGCGATCGAACCGCCGTTCGTATGTCTCATCGCCGATAGTGAGCGTGACCGATCCATGATCTGCATCGGCTTTCAGCGAGGCGTGATCGCTTCCAAGGGCTGCCATGATTGAGCGAAGGAAGGACGTCCGGTTTGTTGCGTTTTCTCCAGTAAGGATATTCACTCCAGTATTCAACTCAATCGACGTGGAATCGATTCCACCGATATTCTCGACGGAAACACGTGGTCCCGCAGATATTTGTGGTGAGTTCATAATACATTGTTTAACACGTTGCACTTTTATAAATCATCAGTATGAAAACCCCTGGAGGGTTTGTTTGAGTTTAACGTAACAAGCTAATTCCACGAAGTCTCTTGAGGCCTTTTAGCTCACTACTGAGGATGCTAAGAGAGGAATTGGTTCACCCTCGAGATTGAATGATTGGATAATTTAACAGTCTCATAATTGGGACCTTTCAGGAGAAGTTCCTAAGAGACACACCCCTCATTGCCGCTGTATAAGATGCAGAAGGTAGCTGAGGAAATAGCTGCGAGCGATTCCAGATATTTTGTTGATAATATCACCGATCCATTCAATACTGCAATCCCTGGCATAGTTAACTATAAGTGTCCTAGGTGTGTACAGTTCACTAAGTATATTGAACAACACGTTCAAGACGTCTTGAACAACAGGTTTTCTTTCCAGGGGAAAACAGCCTCTGGATCTCTTTTCCCTTCTCATCGCTAGGTCTTTACCAGATAGTCCTGGTATGAGTTTCGTGGTGATAGCTTGCTGTGAACAACGTTCTTCTCTCATTTCTCGTGGAGTCCTTTTGAGGTCTATACAGCGGCAACGTGGGGTCTGCGTGTTCTGTTACAGCGGCACTCCGGGGTCATTATCTTACTTCTCTCCCTTTCTCTCAGGGCTTTTTCCTCTATACAGCAGCAATGAGGTCCTAAGAACCGCGCGCAGAGGGGTCGTCTGACATCTGGCATACAGCGGCAATGAGGGGTGTTTCATTAAATCGGTATGTGAGTTACCTTCTACCAGCCATGACAATCTCATTCAATTTACTGAGCTATACAGCGGAAATGAGGGGTGCGTATCGTTGCTTACAGCGGCATTCTGGTGTGAGCATCGCCTTTCTGAGCCCCTGTGTGGTCGATATCCCACCCATACAGCGGCAATCTGGTGGAAAGAGTTAAGTCTCTTTCTGAGAATACATCATCAAGAAAATGCCCGATTCCCGCGACTACTTCACTCGAGAAAACGAGATCTTTCGAAACAAAGATCTCTTACAGGTGTCCCACCTACCCGATGGCGACCGAATCATCGGTCGGGAACAGGAACTCACGAATCTTGCCGGCGCAATTCAGCCCGCACTTACCGGAAATACGCCGAATAACGTGCTCGTATACGGAAAAACAGGTACTGGAAAGTCCCTCTGTTCGAAGTTCATCACGAACCAGGCAATCTCTCGAGCAGCGGACAATGGTGTTACAATCGGTGTAGCCTACGTTGACTGCCTCCAGGAGTCGACCGAGACACAGGCTGTCCAATCACTCGGTCATCAGCTCAACGACAAAGATACGACGGGTATCTCGATCCCACACTCTGGCTTGAGCACATCGGAATACTACCGCCGTCTGTGGCAGATAATCGACCAACAGTTCGATGCCGCACTCGTCATCCTCGACGAAGTCGACAAAATGGAATCGGACGACATTCTCATGCAGCTCTCTCGAGCGGTTGAATCCGGAAAGCTCTCCTCCAGTACCATCGGGACGATCGGTATCTCGAACAAGATCCGATACAAAGAATCGCTCGATGAACGCATCAAATCGAGTCTCTGTGAACGCGAGTACGTCTTCCCTCCATACGACGCGACCCAGATCCAGGAGATCCTCCATTCACGATCGGATGCGTTCCATGACGGCGTCCTGGAAGAGGGTGTTGTTCCTCGAGTTGCTGCGTTAGCTGCACGAGAACATGGTGACGCACGTAAAGCGATCGACATCCTCCGATTTGCGGGGGAAATAGCTGAGGAACAGGACCTCGAAATCGTTTCTGAAACCTGTGTAAACCTCGCACACGAACGAGAGGAGACGAGTCGACTAGCAGAGTTGATTTCAAAATCGCCTAGTCATGCCAAGCTCGTCCTCGAGGCGATGGCTTTGCTCGTCAAACAACCTGATCGAACTGGCGACACGGTGCAGACGACGGAAGTCTACGATCTGTACAAACGTCTGTGTGAACGCGATGACTCCTCACATTTGAAACTCCGGCGTGTTCGCGATATCCTCTCGGAACTCGAGTTTCTCTCTATTATCGAACAGGAACGTAAGTGGGCTGGGAAAGGAAAAGGGAACTACATGGAAAACCGTCTCGTCGACGACCCAGACGTAATTATCGCAGCCTGCGAAGAATCAAGTCGTTAAATATACGCTGAGTGAGCGGACTCGGGTCCGTTCACGCTTCTATGATTCCTCAAATTCTGTCGCTAGAATTCGCTCGCTTCTCAAATTGACCTAACTAAACACTGCCGTGAGCAGGGTCGTGTTTAGTTAAGGCTGAAGGATGAGGCGAGGTGATTTTCAGATGGCCTATGGCGAAAATCGCTTGCCTCAGTGGTCGTAGCGACTGGATCGAATTAGACGTTGTGGAGCGAGAACGGACACTGCGTCAGCTGATGAAGCTCGGTATTCGGCTCCATCTTGCAGGGTTGTCGCTTTCGAATACTATTTCAGAACTTGAGAAGTTCGGTGTCGAACGGTCGCAGAAAGCCGTCCACGGCTGGGTGCAGAAGGCAGAGTTACAGCCCGCCAGTAACGCGAGTCCGGGTCAAGTCGCGCTTGACGAGACGGTGATCCGAATCAATGGTCACCAGTTCTGGCTGTACGCCGCTGTCGATCCCGAGACGAACGAATTCCTGCATTTAAGCCTCTTTACAACGACCACGACGGCATTGACGCAACGGTTTCTGCGAGAGCTTCGTGAGAAACACGACGTCGATGACGCCGTGTTTCTCGTCGATCGAGCACATCATCTATCGGCTGCATTGCAACGAGCTGAGCTTCGATTTCGACCCGAACGCCACGGAAATCGGAACACTGTAGGACGTGTCTTTAGAGAGATAAAACGACGTATTTCTTCGTTTAGCAATAATTTTAGCCACGTCGATTTAGCGACTGCCGAAACATGGCTGCAAGCCTTCGCCGTCTGGTGGAATTCGCTAAACTAAACACGATGTTACTCGGACTGACAGACGACGTCAACGAGTACCGGTGAACCGTTCTTCGCGTCCTCCCAGGCTGCTGTCAGTACCTTATTGAGCTCTGCAGGATCTTTAACGGGCCCGTATCCAACGACACCCATTGCTTCGGCGATCGAGGCGAAGTCCGGTGACGGATCGCGGTAGCCCGTGCCAATAAGTGCGCTTTCGTGAGTTGAATCGCGGCCACGGCTTTCGGCGAGATTCATCCGGTGATTAGTCGAGTTGTACATCTGCCGATTGTTGTGCATAACTGCCATAAGGGGGATGTCATAATGCCCAAGCACCCACAACGCGTTCACGTACTGCATGAGGTCGCCGTCAGGTTGTAGACTAACCGGTATACGCCCTGTACCTTTGTAAGCGAGTGCAGCCCCAATCGACGCACCGATACCGTATCCGACCCCAGCGCCGCCACCATATCCGCCGATATACTGATCGAATTCCGTAAACTCCCAGAGCTTCTCAGCCCATCGGGGAAACATGTTGTTGACGAGGACCCAGTCATCGTCTTGAATGACATTCCATGTCTCTCCAGCCAATCGTGCTGTCGAGATCGGTGAATCATCCCAGACTTCTTCGGCTTCCTCTTGGAACGCGGTTCGAAGTGCCTCATTCTCCTCTGTGAGGAGATCGTATCGATTTGCAACGCGCTCTTGTGCCCGCGTGTCGTCCTCAAGTTCTTTTCGAACAGCTTCTGCGAGTTTGGGGTTAGCAAGCGTGGTATCCGCGAGGATCGAGATATCTGTCTCGCGTGCAGGATACGTGTTTGGAAACACTCCCGACGCTTCGAGTTCGTGCGTTCCGATTTCGATGTAGGTAAACTCCCTGTCGATTGCGTCCGTCAGCTTCTCGGAACTATCCGGCGTTACGCGATCAATATCCCAGACGTCAAGCCCGAGGACGACATCAGCCTTCTCATAAATGTCACTTCCTGAGAAGTATAGCGGATGTGTCGTCGGGAAGTTGAACCGACGCCATGCAATATCCATTACTGGTGCTGCCAGGGTTTCGGCTAGGTCAACAAGTCCGTCGACAGCCTCCTGGGTATCTCCAACTGTATCAACCAAGATCAGCGGCATCTCCGCATCTGTGAGGTGGGCTGCTGCCTCCTCAATTGCGCGGCTGTCGGGGGCCATCCGCGAAGGTGGATCAAATTTTGAAAAATCAGGCAACTCGAGTGGTTCCTCAAGTTCGTTCTCCTGTAAACTGTGATCTATCGTGATATATGTTGGTCCCATCGGCTTCGTCTGTGAGATTTCGGCTGCTCGAAGAAACGACTCTGCAACACCGTCACTATGGAGCGGCTGGTCATCCCATTTCACGTAATCTCGGACGAGGTTTCCCTGAATGTTCGCGGAATGGATCCAGTCGATCCACGGCCGACGGTGAGATTTCCGCAGTGGACCAGTTCCGGAAAGCATTACAATCGGTACCCGGTCGATGTACGCATTGTAGATACTCATAGCGGCGTTCAACGTCCCGACGACGTTGTGCAGAATACAAAGGCTGGGCTCGCCAGTTGCCTTCGCGTACCCGTGTGCGATAGACACGGATACGCCCTCGTGCGGCGTCTCGATTGTTTGTGGAACGTTGTTATTGTAGTTGATGAGCGATTCTTCGATCCCCCTGAACGATGCTCCGGGGTTGTACGTAACGTACTCGAATCCATATCCTTTCACGAGATCAGCAACAAAGTCGGAACCCCATCGTTGTTCCGAAACGTCTACTGCTTTAGTCTCTCTTGCAGGGGGTGACCCGTTTTTTTCAGCCATGTCTGTACCCTTATCGCCACCACTCAAATAGATTATGACATTTTCTAATCACATAGTCCAAAGTGAGTTTGTCCCTATTCGTTACGATCACTGTCCAGCACTGTCTAGGTGAGAATAACCACAAGGCAAGGCCCATTCTATATGTTGCGGACCCTATGACGCCATTATATAGTACTGTACAATGGGCCTCAAGCGACGAGCAGAGAGCATTCGACTACCTCAAACACTTCTCACAATAAGTGATTATCTCATCTTTCATCAAGATGCTACGACAGCCGCTGAGACGTTGATCTACGTTAAAAACGCTAAAGTAGACATTGCCTGATTCGCCGGAACGAATTGTCGATTAACTATGAGATACGAGATATATTAGGGGGACTGCTGAGGTTGGCGACTTAATCTTTCGCTTAGAATGATAGTCTGCTACATTCTCTTCCATTAAAGTACAAAATCCATATGATTCGACTGTAAACAAGTGATAACTCGATTCAGGAGCTACTCCATCAGTTCTTGTAACAGGTCCGCTTCGCTCTCCCAGATTTCGAACATCTGGTTTGTAGCAGTAGTCGCAAGGTCCATGCCGCCGGGTTGGTAATCGCGTTCGGCTTCCTCGATCGCATCAAGATAGCGTTGATCGTCGAACGTCTCGAGCAGCGCTTGCTCGAGAACCTGAGCGCGGTCTTCGGGCACGTCAGGCGGTGCACAGATGATTCGTGGGGCTCTGAACGCATCGATAGCGGCCTGCCCGTCTGGCGCATCAAGATCGGTCGTACTTGGTGTATCATCCCAACCTGGTTCGTCGTCATTGACAAACGTGACGACGGGTTCGCTTACCCCATCTTCGATGTACGGAAGGTTAGAAGCAATCCCGGGGCAATAGAGGTCAATTTCGTCTCTATCCATCGCGGCCATCGCGTCGCCGACGCCATCGTAGTGGACGAAGTCAAGGTCGTCTATCTCCCACCCGCCAGTGATATTCCCAAGGACGAGCGGGAACACATGACCTGTAACGCCGACACCCGGCGAACCCCAAAGGCCGGTCGTTACCAAATTGACAAGATCGTCCCAGGTTTCGACCGGATCCATCCCTGCACGTTGGACGATACCGTAAGTTGAGACTGACACTTGAGCCAGGTTAGTAAACTCTGACACTTGAAACTCGACATCGTTAGGTTGGCCGATTTGTTGGTGAACGGTTGAAAGACCGTGTCGAATCATTAGCGTATGCCCATCGGGCTCTGCGTTCCAGACTTCGTTCGTTCCGACAAGACTCCCTGCGCCCTCAACGTTCTCGGCGACGATTTCCGGCTCATTCGGTAGATGACTTGACATTATTTCTGCAATTTGGCGTCCGTACCAATCGTATCCACCACCTGGTGAGAACGGGATAACCATCCTAAGCGTGTCATCTTCAGCTGGCCAGTCTGCGCTGGAGTTACTGTCCTGATTGTCATCGGTGCTGCCATTTGCATTGCCGTCAGCATCATCGTCTGAATTATTGTCATCTCCCCCCAGACAGCCGGCTATACCTACGGTCGTGGCTGTGCACCCAGTCGCTATGAGAAACTGCCGTCTACGTACGTTTGACCGGTTATTTTGCATGGTCAATACAGATATACCTTCAATATATATAACCGTTCGCCTAAATATTTATAATTGTTCTATAATATCTATATTTATAATTAATGTATGTGGGGCCTATTAAACAATCCATTCGAACACGTTTGCTATTCATTTGCAGCAATATAGGTAATGAAAAGAGCAACACGGGACGATTATTATAACGACACACGTGGAAGCATCAGTTCGGAGAAGGCGACGGTTTCCTGTCTCTGTCATCTTTGAGAATGGGACATCCATATTGGAGAGTACGAGACTTCTGAACAGCGAATCAAAGGAAGTGCCGTTCGGATTTACTAATCGAGAAACATTATATTGTTAGAATATATTTTCACTGTGATATGAATCCGAGATGAGTCAGTACGGTTCACTCTATCAAGCCAGTCCTAAAAAGCTATGCCAGTACCCCCGAAATAGATAGGCTATGCAGTGGCAAAATGACTTCCGCCAGACGATAGAGCAGGATGAAGCAGTACTTGGTGCTCGAGCCACCACAATCTCACCACCCCTGATTGAAGTGTACGGATCAATCGGCTTCGACTTCGTGTGGCTCGATTTCGAACATTCGGGCCCGAGTGCGACAGACAGTCCAGTTCTCGAGAACCTCTCGCGGGCAGGTGAAGTCGCCGACATCGACTTGCTACTTCGACTGCCATCTGGGGAACCTAATCTTGTTCGTAAGGCACTTGATGCTGGTATCCGAACCCTTCTTATCCCTCGCGTCGAGACTGCTACCGACGTCCGCAGGGCAGTTAAAGCATCTCGCTTCTACTACAACGGTGGGGGCGGTGAACGAGGCTCTGCATCTGGGAGATCGTCGATATGGGGGTCACCGGCCGACTATCCTGCTCGTGAAGATCGTAGCGTCTGTGTCGGTGTCATGATCGAGAACCAGACTGCCCTCAATAACATAGACGAGATACTGGCGGTTCCCAAACTCGGATTCATCTTCGTCGGCCCGGGCGACCTCTCAGTCTCACTGGGACATCCGCTCAAAAAGGAGCATTCGGCGGTACAGGAGGCCATCGAGACGATCCGTACTCGTGCACTCGAGAATGAGGTGCCGATCGGTCGGATTGCGAACGATCCCAATGCCGCTCGCACGGCGATCAACGATGGGTACCAGGTCCTTCGTGTCGGAGACGAAATGAGCGCGACGAGAACGGTTCTCGGCGATCGCCTAGAGCAAATTACGAAATGAGCGTCAGACTTTATAGCTGTCCGTTTCTGAACTATTCGAGGGAGCCACGGACTTTTCACCTCCCGCTTCGTCAGTGACGAGGTTTATCAGCATCTTTTCGAGTTCGTGCTGTCGTTGTCCCATCGCCAACCAGTCGATAATGAACGAGAAAATGCCGCCGAACGTGAACCTTGAGCGAGTGACAATCATCTCCTCATCGGTATCTACTGTGATCTCCGTCAGCATCTCCTCGAAGGGCCCCTGACCCTTGCGTTGTTCGTATCGATAACCGTCTTCGATCCGCTCAAACTCGAGCACCATTTCAATCTTCTCGTTTGCCACGGTAAATACTTGGTCCGTTTTATCGAACGACCCGACGCTATAGCTATCCATGTAGTCGATGATCGCTTCCGGCGTAAGACGATCACAAACCGCCGCTGGCGACGAAACGACGTTAGCTCTCGCGGTAACTTCTTTCATTAACTCACATTGTGTGGGATGTGGTAAAAACATTGATGACTCAGTAGGTCGGATGACGTTTTAACGCGAATGAGCTGATGCTCGCAGAGGGTAATACAGTCAATGATGCTGGCCTCAATATGAATGGTTAACCTGCTTTACAGACGACTGTAGATAACGTGTTCAATGCCCGATATTCAATCTGGTCGATTTGTCAGAAAGCGGCTTTACTGGCTGCGCCGGTGATGGTTGAAAAGGTGTTTCGGACATCAATGCGGACGACCGATGTTGTGGTTGCGGGACTGCTTTCACCAGTGGCGGTGGCTGCTGTCGGCACCGGTGACGCTTTCAGTCAAATTATAACTCGAATCGGAAACGGGCTTGGTGACGCGACAATTGCCCTCTCCAGCCAGGACACTGGCTCGGATGCGATCGAAAATCGAGGAGAAGCGATATCACAGGCCCTTATTCTCGGCATTCTAGTGGGCATTCCATTTGTGTTCTTCGGCTTGGCGTTCAGTTACACTGCAATCGCTGTCCTCGGCGCAGAACGCGAGGTCGTTCAGATGGGTGGGCAGTATCTGATGATAATTATGATCGTCGCACCGCTCATTCATTTATCACGCATCTGTGTGCGAGCACTGCAGGGAACCGGTGATACGCAGACACCGATGTACATCAGAGGTGGGACCAACATCCTCAATCTCGTTGGCACAGTGGTGCTCGCGTTTGGTCTCGGTCCATTTCCCCGCCTCTCGGTCTTGGGAATTGCACTGGCAACAGTCGTGGGGGAGACCGTCTCAGTGGTGTTGTTCCTCTGGGTGATGTATCGACCATCAAGCAACCTACAGTTTCGATATCCAACTAATTTAACAATCACGAAACAGCTTGTGGCCGTCAGTGCTCCTCGGTTCGCAGAAGGCGTGGTTGTGATGATAGCCGAACTACCTTTCAACGCCGTGCTTTTCTTCATCGGAACAGAAGCAAACGCAGCGTACCACATTGGAAGACGAGTATATCGACAGGTCGGCCACCCTGTCGCGAGCGGCTTCAATATCGCAGCAAATATTCTCGCTGGCCAGTCGCTAGGGAATGATCCAGAGACAGCGTACGTATCCGGATTAGTGACGACCGCTCTCGCCATTGTCCTTGGGGCTGTCCTCAGTGCGTTGCTATTCATTGCTGCCACACCACTTACTGCACTATTTACGTCAGATCCGGAGACAGCTACTCTCACTGTTGGTTTTGTTCGAACGTTTGCGATTGCTGGCGTATTTTATGTGAGTTACAGAGGATTCGAAGGCGGACTCCGAGGAGGAAGTGACACGCGAAATCCGTTCTTTGCGACTCTGGTCGGAATGTTTGTATTCTTGCTCGGAACGTCGTACGTCGGTGGTGTGTATCTTGGCTACGGCTTAATTGCGGTGTATTTCGGGGTGGTTTTGGACTACAGCTGGCGGGCAGTCTATCTCGGGTATGTTTACTATCGGCGCAACTGGATCAAGTACGGAACGTCGTTAATGAAAGACCGGGGAAGCATACCGTCCGAGGAGGCGTAATCGGTGTCACGCCTGCTGAAACCGCCCAATTCATTTGTTATACAAGTCTGCTTGTAGACAATTCGGAATTACGAAACGCGATGTCACTGAAACCGTTACAAACATAAGCTTGTAACAATCTTACGAATATGATCTATAGATGCCGAATGAGGATGTTTCACACACACATGGGAAAAAATCACATTCGCAAGGTCGTTCGGTCACTCCGAATCTTATGAACTGCAGCACACACCTTGTCTTTATCGTCAAATGTGCCTGGGAGACCGCAGCCAGAACGCACCTATAACCCCATCACAAAAATTGGATATGACAATAATTCTGTGAGTGATGACAGCACTAAGCGTGCTGAGAACCTAGTCCAGAGAACAATCTATTTACCCTATCCGAGAGAACGTTGAACATATGCCAACCGAAATACTCGATAGCGTCTACGACGTTACATGGAAAGAAACGCCTGGTCGACGATGGCGGTCATACGTCCTCGACGGTAACATACCGACGGTAATTGACACGTGCCTGGCTGATAGCGCGGACAGGCTCGTCGACGAAATCAACCAAACTGGTGTGGCCCCTGAACGGCTCGTTATCACCCACGGTGACCCCGATCACGTAGGTGCCTACGACGAGATTGTTGCCGAGTACGACCTCGAGACAGTTGTGCCTGAGCAGTCGGAACTATACGCCGACACCGTTTTTAGCAATGGCGACACCGTCGGTCAGTTCGAGGCGGTTCACGTGCCAGGTCACGCCGTCGACTCTTACGTACTCGTCGACGAAGACGCATCATTTGCCGTATTCGGTGATGTCGTCGTCGGCGGCGACCTTCGCGGCCTTCCTGAGGGGACGCTTGTTCTACCCCCCGAAGTATACTCTGACGATCTCGCCGCCGCAGAGCGAAATCTCGAGACGTTGCTCGAGTACGAATTCGAAGCGGCGCTCCTCTTTCACGGTTCGTCGGTACTCGAGAACGCAAGCGAACAAATCGAACGGTATGTCAATTTTCCCGGGAAGCCGTAGTCACCAGTTAGCTCGGGACTCAAGCATCATCGACCGAATTTTCAGTTGTGGGAACTCCTCGTTTTACCGATCGTCACTTGAGCTCGTACGGTGTGTCTTACCGAGATGAATGTCGAACTCTCGTTCGAGCACATCGCTCCACTCCTTTCGAGAGACCGGAAATCTTTCAATTGTACCACCTTTGTCGATGGTCAGGGTTGCGGTCGAGAGCGTTTTTCGTCCCGCTTCGGTTGCAACTGAAACGACCGGATCGTCGTTGAACGGAGCGTCGGGATGGGTTTCGTGATATACACCGTCCAATTCGAAGTCCGTCATCGACTGTGGAGTCGTCCGAAAGAGATACCGGCTGGTCCAAGAGGGCTCTGCATGTGCTTGAGACTGCACGACGAAGTCGGCATCCGCGCGTTCGCTTTCGATAACCCGCCACGAACCGTCTACCGTCGAGATCGGTGTGCCATCGATCGGAAGCGGCTGACGGATGACATCGCCGAACCCGACATCAACGACGAACGGCTGCTCAAGCGCAACGAGTAGGCTGAGGTGACTCTCCCGAGAGTAAAGCTCACCTGTATCCCTGTCGTATACTCGTCCGGCAATGCGTGTTACATCCATGCCGAGTTCGGAGAGAGCCCACCCGAAGAGGCCATTGTGATCATAACAAAGCCCTCCGCGTCGATGGTCGACAAGCTTATCGTAGATATCTGACAACCTCATCGAGAGCCCCTCTCCGACCCAGTCATTAAACGGACTGCCGACAATCGAGAGATTGTCGAACGGGACGCTAGTGACGTGTGCTTGCTGGAGCCCGGCGATGGTCTCGAGATTCGCATCCAGTGCTCGATCGGGATTGAAACCGATTCGCTGATAATACTGCTCGAGTTCCATACACCTGTATCAGTGCACCGGAAGATAAAATGCAGCGGTTGGTGCGATTTCGTACCGATTCCGTCGCTCAATCACTGGAAATAACAAAAGGGAGATGACTTCCGGTGCCGAAAATCTTACCATTGCTGTAACCCGTCTATCCGACCCATAGCGATCGGGTTCCATATGCTGGTTCCACCAAGATGATTACTCGATTGTCAACATTATCTTCCATAAATTTTAATACATGTGAGAACTATTATGGCGTTACCATGGGTATTATTCCCGGTTGATTTAAATAGACTGCTGAGAACTCTTCTAGCGAGATGGTAAACGAATACGATGTCGTTATTATTGGATCTGGCCATAATGGACTGACAGCTGGTTGCTACCTTGCGAAAGCTGGGCTGAACGTCGGCATATTCGAAGAGCGCTCAGAACCCGGTGGAGGAATGTTCACTGAAGCGTTTGAGGACAACCCGCAATTCCTCCGAAACAACCACGCGATCAACTTTCTCAACGTTCGGGAATCACCGGTTCATCGCGATCTTACGCTTGAGAGATTTGGTGCCCAACTCATCGAACCGGTCGCCAAAATGGGCCTCCCAACGATGGATGGTCGAGCGCTAGTTCTGTACTCAGATCCTGCAACGACGAAACAGGAGATCTCCAGGTTCTCCGAACAGGACGCTGAAACATATGAGCAGTTGTACTACGAGTGGATGCAACTAGCAAACGACATCCAGCGGCCCGAGTGGTACAATCCACCACGAACACTCGAGGAGCGCAGAGCACAGTTTTCAGGATCAGAAAAGGGCGAGCAGTATCTTGATATCATCACGCGCTCACCGGTAGATGTCATCACCGAACACTTTGAAAACGAATACGTACAGGGATTGTTGACGATCATGGATCAGGCCGTCGGGCCACATCCATTTGAGACGGGTCTCGACGGATCGCTAATCCATGCTTTCGATGGTTGGCATAATCTGCAAATAGCCCGCGGTGGCTCGAAGGAATATGCGAAAGCGCTTCTCAACTGCTTCCAGCACTTTGGCGGGGAGCTCCACTTGGACAGTCTGGTCGATTCTGTTAACATCGAAGACGCGACGGCAACTGGAATTACTCTCGCTGACGGAACCACTATCAGGTCCGACCGGGTCGTCTCGAACGTACACTTCCCACAGACGTACCTTGACCTTGTTGGAGCGGAACACCTGCCAGAACAGTTCGTCTCGGAAATCGAAAACGACTACGAATTGATGGAAGGGCCGCTTTTCGGTGTCCACCTCGCACTGGACGAGCCGCTGGAGTTCGCTTCGGCCGAATTCAATCCTGATATACAGCGAGTCGTGAAATATGCGCTCGGAATCGAATCGCCCTCCGATATTCAACGAGTCGGCGAATCGGCGAACGCGAACGCGCTCCCCGAGGAACCGGTCATGAGTGCTGGCTCGCTCACAGTACTCGATCCATCGCAGGCACCGCCGGGAAAACACACGGCGTATCTGTGGGCACCGTCGCCGTGGGATGTTGAGGATGAGGGTCCCGAACACTGGGACGAGGTAGAGGGCGCGTTCATGGAGACGTGTATCGACAAACTGTCTGAATACGCCCCGAACGTACGAGCGAACGACATTATCATCGATCAGTACGCGTTCTCGCCACTCGATATCTCACGGACGCATCGGAATATGATTCAGGGAAGTCGGAGCGGCGGCAACTACGGTCCTCATCAGCTCATGGAAAACCGGCCATCGTACAGCGGTCCAATCGACGGATTGTATTTGTCGGGGGCGCCAACGCACCCCGGTGGGAGCATCACTTGTGGCCCCGGCTACAATTGTGCAGGTATAATCGTCGAAGACGCTGGCATCAACCCCTGGTGGCAAACGCCCTCTGTCGATGTCTAAAGCGCCATCGCTCGGTTACACAATTACACACAAATGTTGAATCGATTTCGAAACTACTTCTCCCATGTACCCTATTTGAACTAACGTCTGATCCGTTCGATAGCCAGTTTGACTGGCGTCACGTCAGCGTATTTCATATCCATGTCGAACAGTGAGATCTCGTGAGAAATTTGTGAACGATCGGCGACACCCTCTTCAACAATGATTACATTAAAGTTGCTCGAGTGACCGTCAACAGCAGTCGCACGGACACAGCCGCTCGTGGTAAGCCCCGTTAGGAGAATCGTATCGACACCCCATCCCATCAGTATTGACGCAAGGTGTGTGTCGAAGAAGGCACTTGCCCGCGGTTTATCGAGCAGGTACTCATCGTCCCTGCGATTGAGTCGCTTATCTACCTCATTGATCCCGGTTCGCCCCGGTGAATCTTCCGCCTTCGGCTTGGTCGTTCCGCGGTAGCCGTCGGGAAGATTCGCATCCGGTCTCGTGAAGACGACTGGAATATCTGCAGCTCTGGCTGCCTTCAGCAGTGCTGTCGTTGCTTCGACGGAGCGCTCGCCTTCGGTCGATCGCTCGCCGGTGAACTCGTCGGTCATGTCTACGACTACGACGGCAGGAGACTCTCCCCAGCCGATTCGTACGCCGTGACCACCTCGGTCGAAATACTCGAGATCGCTAATTGGAATACGCTCTGGGATGTACGCGTCTTCAAATCGTTGTGAAACCATAGGGGTATACTCGCATAAGGAGACAAAAACCTACGGATTAGCCTCGGGTTCATTCTATACCATTCAGAATGTTTATCATGGACTGGTTCATTGTAGAAGTCATGGAAGTGAACCAGATGAAAGAAGATCTCGCGAGAGCCAACCGTATCCTCTCAAACGAAGAAATCTTAGACGGATTCGGTCATGTCTCCGCTCGCCATCCGGACGGCGACAAGATGCTCGTCTCTTCGTATCAGTCTCCGGGCCTTGTCCAGGTCGAGGATCTGATCGAGATGTCTCTCGACGGTGATGTGCTGACCAAGGGAGTCGACGAAATTTACAGCGAGAACGTCATTCACAGAGCGATCTACCAGAGTCGAGATGACGTCGGCGCGGTCATCCACTGTCACGCACCGCCGTTGATCCCATTTACAGTGACTGACGCAGAGATCAAACCAGTGACTCATCAGGCATCACCCTTCCACGAAGGCGTTCCGACGTTCGACGACTACGATGACGAACGGGGACGGATGGTTGTCACCGAAGCAGAAGGCGCTCGAATGGCAGACGTACTCGGCGACAAGCAGGCACAGCTTCTCGAGGGACACGGCATCAACATTGTCGGAAAGAACGTGCGCGAGGCGACCGTACTAGCCATGCATCTCGTCCAGAACGCCGAACACCAGCTCGCTGCGGAGGGACTTGGCGATCCGAGATATTTCACCGAACCGAAAGAGACGCTTGAGGCGACGGCGAATGACACGGTAATGAAGCCGAGAACGATCGGGCGGGCATGGGGGTACCTAGTGCACAGACTAGGCGAAGAGGAGTAATACTCGGTTATTGGAGTGTGCGTTCAGCCAGTGACATTGCTTGTATCGAATAACAGTAGCTGTGTTCCGCGAGCAACTCGAGAATATGCTCACAGTCAGTTCTGTTGGATCGAGATCATCCTGAGCCAGAAGTTTGCTAGCTCCGATTTTGTCCGTTCTTCTCCGAACAGCAATTGACGCTCACCACCAAAACCGAGCTGAATCGAACGGCTCGAATATGGATTGGCATTTATCATCACTACAGTGTGAAGTTTCAGTTTGTGGGTCATCGGCTCCAAACCAGGTATTGCTTTCCGTGGCGGTTTATCCTTCCCGTGGTTCGCTCGAATAATGGAGAGTGTCCCCACCGCGTCTTTTAATCAAGAGCTTCGACTCCCGATCTCCTCGATATAAGTCACTTAACTGAATGTTTATAGTCGTTTGCAAATCCCATCTCGTCACGTTTTCGACCCAGTGAAAGGTAACCGTCTCGTCGGAGTGGTTGTGTTTCCCGCAGATTTCGAGCGGACTGTCAGTCAACTGAGTGACGTCACTGAAAACGCCGTGTCCGTGTAGCTCGACGTGGATCTCTGCTCGAAACACTTTCACACCCTACACTACGATTGGTCACTCGCTTCGCAAAGATATCGTCTGAAAATTGCGATTCGGTGGGTTATGAGAACGTTCAGTCGTCGGTACTGAGAGCTGTCAGTTCACCCTCGAGATTCACGTTGACGTTTTTGATGCGCGTGTGATCAAGCAGTTCTTCGACCGATTCGTTCGTTCCGATTCCGCTTTGCTTGTATCCGCCAAAGGGTGCGCCGATAAAATGTGAGCCGTGCTGGTTGACCCAGATATAGCCCGCTTCGAGGTCGTCGACCGTTCGGTAGGCAGTTCGGAGATCGTCGGTCCAGACACTCGCGGTCAGTCCGTAGTCAACGCCGTTGGCGATTTCGATCATTTCGTCGTAGTCGTTCCAGGACATCACCGAGAGGACCGGGCCGAAGATCTCCTCGTTTGCGATCGTCATGTTGGGATCCACTTCGAATACCGTTGGTTGGAAGAAGTAGCCGGTGTCGTACTTCTCGACGACGTCACCTCCAGTAAGAAGGGTTGCACCCTCTTCTTTTGCGGTCTCGACGTAGGAGACAACTTTTTCGAACTGTGGTTCGGAGACGATCGATCCCATTGACGACTCGTGGTCGAATGGGTCACCGACCTCAATCGCTTCGAACCGTTCTACAACGCTTGAGACGACATCGTCGTAGATATCCTCGTGAACAAGGAGTCTCGAACCGCTGCCGCAGGATTGGCCCTGCCAGGCGAGATTCATAGCACCGGCGGCCCCCTCAGCGGCCTCTTCCGGATCTTTATCGGGGAAGACGACTGTCGGGTTTTTACCACCGAGCTCGAGAACAACGGGGGCGAGGTGTTTCGACGCCCCCTGCATGACTTTCTTCCCGGTTTCGACGCTTCCAATCATCGTCACCATACCGACGTCGCCGTGCTCGACGAGCTCCGCACCGACGTTGCCCGGCCCGGTGACGATATTGACCAATCCGTCCGGAATCGCATCGACAGAATCGATTACGCGGGCAAGGTAGAGTGCAGAGAGCGACGTAAACTCCGATGGTTTGATGACGATCCCGTTTCCAGCGACGATTGCTGGCCCGATCTTTCGAACGACGAATGCTGCGGGGTGGTTGAACGGGATAATTCCGGCGATAACACCGTACGGCTCCCGTTTCGTGAAATCGATATTCTCCCCTTCGGTTGGAATTGTTTCTCCTTTCAGCTCCGTCGCAATGCCAGCGAAGTAATCGAGCATCTTCGCCCCTTTCTCGGCGTCATCCTGCATTTTGGAGATACAACTCCCGTTGTCGGCGACATCGAGATTCGTGATTTCATCTTTGGCTTCGACAATCGCATCCGCCAGTTGCTCGACTCGATCACGTCGCTCCATTACGCCTAGTTCCCGCCATTGCTTACTCGCCCTTTGTGCAGATTGGACCGCACGGTCGACTTGTTCGCGCGATGCAATCGGCAATTCAGCGAGCGTCTCGTTTGTCGATGGATTTTCCGCGAGGAACGTGTCGTCTGCTGTGACGAAGGAGCCGTCGATATACATTCGGTCTTCTATTTGGAGTGATACTTCACGGCCGGATACTGTCGTGATTAGCTTTGTCTCCATGAACGAACGCTATCCGCCAGGGCTCATAAATCTTCGTTCATGGATAAAATGTTGATCACACGACTACACCAGCACGAGTCTGATTTTGTCATTTTTTGATAAAAAAGTTTATAACGGGGTGAATGAATACCCAAAACGAAATGATGCGAGATAGATCACACTCAAGCCGACGTAGATTCCTACAAGTCACTGGTGGTAGTCTCGGTGCCATCGGGCTTGCAGGGTGTATGGGCGGTAACGACGATGACGGCAACGGAAATGGAAACGGCGACGGAAATGGAAACGGCGACGGAAATGGAAACGGCAACGGCAACGGCAACGGCAACGGAAATGGAAACGGAAATGAGGGTGAATGGCCAGAAGAGGGTGATTCGATCTCTCTTATCATTCCATTCTCACCAGGTGGTGGGTACGATTGGTTTTCGCGGCAGATTGCGGACCTTCTTCCCGAATATCTCCCAAACGGCCCGGAGGTCGTCGCCGAGAATGTTGAGGGCGGTGGTGGAATGGTCGGGACGAATGAAGTTTGGGGAGCCGAACCCGACGGGTACACGATTGCAATTCGCCATGGCCTCTCGTCGGTTCACCAACAGATCGGATTTGAAGACGACGTTGAATTCAACGTTACCGAGTTCACCAACCTCGCAGAGATCGCTACGTCTACGTACGGATTGGTAAAGCGACCGGATCTTGACCGAAACCTCGAAACCTGGGATGACATTGTCGAATCGGCGACGAACGATTTGTGGGGGACCCCCGGTGCTGGCGTTTCGGGCCATATCTTCGCAATGATGCTCGGCGAGATGACGGGATCATGGTCGGCCGACGATGTTGATTACGTTCACTATGATGGGTCCGGCGATGCGATGGCCGCGATGGACCGCGGTGAGATCGACCTGTTCGCCCCCGGCGTCGGTTCTAACCGGCCGTACATTGAGGACGGCGTAACCGAACCGGTTGTCAATTTCGCTTACGAAGACGAGGACATCTGGGAAGACACGCCGACATTAATCGAAATGGACGCACCGAACGCAGAAGGCCCAACCGATGCGTTCCGCGGACCGCGGATTATGTGCGCGCCGCCAGACCTTCCAGACGATCGTGCTGAGGTGCTGTCCACCGCAATCTACGATGTATTAACCTCCGACGAGTTCGCAAGCCGTGCAGAAGAGGCCGAGCGGGCGATTGCACCGGGTGACATGGAGCAAGCACAGCAGACCACTGAAGCAATGTTAGAGACGTGGCAAGAACAAGCAGACTTGCTCCGAGAACTGCTTGAGTAAGCGAACCATTCTAGAATGAGCATACTGAAGACGGGATGGGATCGCCTCAAAGAGTATGACGAGTTACTGCTGTACGCATTTCTCTTACTCGGGGCTGCGATCCTGATCAACGATGCGTTCTCGTACAGACACAACGCGAGAATTATTCCACTTATCACCCTCGTTGCGTTCGTTCTGTTGTTACTGTTGAAAGCTGCCTTTCTCATTGCTGCGTACACCGGAAACGATCAAATTCATGATTTAATTCCGGACGCATTTGGCGGAATCGCTAAGTCTAATACTGACATCGCCAATGATCTCATGGAGAGCGAGAATAAGTCTCTAAATATACGTATAGCGCTAGTTTCGATCATCTGGGTATTACTTTTCAGCATGGTATTCTATCTGTTCGGAATTATCTATCCGATTCCGATTTTACTCCTAGTATTTTTGGTGATCCACTACGACGCACCAGTCACTCACTCCATTGGGATCACTGCACTTGTTTTCGGTCTCCTGTACATTCTCTTCGTCGAACTGCTCAATATGCGTGTCTACCAAGGAGTTGTATTCGAGGACCTGCTAACGCTTCCATCCTTTCTCCTAATTGGGTAGCCACGAACTATGCTTCTGATGCGTCATCGAATCGGTGCGGTTCACGGCTACTATCGTTAGAGATATTCTCGAAATGTTTTATCCTTTTCTCTTCAAATATTACTATTTCTATATACCCGAAATCCAATGAAGTAGTTTTAACTACTATGCGATGCTTGATCACATATGGCAAACGTATCATTGACATTGGCGTGTGATCTAAATGATCGTACACGAGCACTTTTCGATGAAACTGTAACTCCGACAGGGATTGATCTAACGTGTCTCCCACTCCAGATCGAGCACATCTTCTGGCGGATGTCCCAAAATAAAGACTTCGATGTGTCCGAGATGTCGATGTCGACGTACCTTACCTACCGCGGACAAGGTATCGATGATTTCGTTGCGATTCCCGTGTTCCCGTCCCGGTACTTTAGACACTCTTGTCTGTTCGTCAACGCCGACGCCGGTATCGAACAACCAGAAGATTTGGCGGGAAGAACAGTTGGAATTCCGGAATACCAGATGACGGCTGCGCTCTGGATACGTGGCATGTTACAACACGATTACGGCGTGCACGCCAGCGACATGCACTGGTTCCAGGGTGGATTGGAAGAAGGCGGTCGAGAACAGATGGCTGATCTCGACTTGCCAGAAGATATTCAGTTCGATACTATCCCAGAAGATGAAACGCTGAGTGACCTGCTTGGGACGGGTGAACTTGACGCGCTCGTAACTGCCAGGTCGCCGTCATCGTTCGAAACGGACTCCGTCGAGCGACTTTTTCCAAACTTCAAGGAAGTTGAGATGGACTACTACGAGCGCACCGAACTCTTCCCAATTATGCATGTTATTGTTATCCGAAAAGAGGTGTACGATGAGGTGCCATGGGTCGCACAGGAGCTACTCGAGGCGTTCACTGAATCGAAGAATATTTGTTTAAAGCAGATAGGAGACACTGGCGTATTGAAAACTGCACTGCCATGGGTTCACTCCGAACTCCACCAGACCCGTGAGCTGATGGGATGGGATTACTGGCAGTTCGGCGTCGAAAACAACCGAAACGAACTCGAGGCGATGACCCAGTATGCCGTCGAGCAAGGACTGATGGAAGAGAAACTCGACGTTGAGGAGCTGTTCGCGCCGAACACCTACCACGGTAGTCACAAAGTATAACCACTCATTTCAACACTGTTTCAGTGGTGCCAGCTTCGTTTTTGATCGTCACTAAACATGGGACCGTGTCAACAAATCGCCCGAATTTGGATTCGCTCTGATCACACCCATCGTATTGAGGAACGTTTCAGCATTGTTGGCCCCTCATCTCAAAATTGGCGAATATCGCAGGATAGCCGATCAGTACCACACTTTCAACGTAGTACCACGACGGGGATATCGATCAGTCCAGCGATATTTCGCAACTGGTGGCGACTCGCTCTTGTAGGTATTAATCACATAATTGATGAATCAGTCAACGATTAGGGGCCTCGGAAGTCTGGACCCAGTATTGTTCGAGGTGCGGTTTCTGGCAATCATGAGATGTAGGTGCAAATGTGAACGCCGATATTGGCACCGTGATGAGCGCTCGTTGCCATCAAGCCGTACTCTGGATCAACAGTTCGTTTGTATTTGTAGGCAACTTGATCGCGCCAACAACGGTGGACTACTGGTTATTACTCTGAATGACGAGAATTCCAAGCTGAGCGTTTCACTCCAAATTGACTCCACGTCGCTGCTCCGATGCCCCATCGAGTACACTGGAGTCGATTGACGTCGACTCGTATTTGAATAGCGGACGCCACTACCTAACAGTGGCACGCATGCTTGAGGAATGCGGTGTTTCGTTACTGGCGTATATGCCGAACAGCGCATGGTTTTTACGGAATTGAGATACACCTCGAGAGATAGGATGTTCTCAGCTGGCGCACTGGATATGTGATATGCAGCCAGCAAATGAGTATCGGATTATCATACAGCGAAAACGTAGGTCGCATGGGCGCTATGCGGGACGGAACCGCTCCCTGATTACCGGGTAGACTAACATTAGTATTGCCAGTCCAAATATGGCCATTGCTATCGGGCGTGTGTAAAATATCGAGTACGAACCACGTCCAATCTGTAATGCTTGGTGAAACGATTCTTCTGCAATTGGGCCTAACACGAGGCCAATAATCAACGCGATGCGAGAAATCCCGTAGATAATCATCACGAAGCCGAAGATGCCGAAGATCGTAGCGGCGACCATATCGTAGATGTTGAATCGAAGCGTATAGGCGGCGACGAGCGAGATGATGAAAATCACGGGGGCTAGCACCTCTATCGGTGTTAGCGTGATCTTCGCAAGCTGTTCTGCAAGCGCGATGCCAATCAACGAGGTGAGGATATTAGAAAATAGGAGTGAGAAGATAATGATGAACACGATATCGAGGTGTTCGCTCATGAGTTGTGGGCCAGGCATAATCCCGTGGAGAAGGAACGCACCGAGCATCACTGCCCAAGACGCGCTGCCTGGGATCCCAAATCCAATTGTGGGGATGACCGAGCCGCCGTCTTTTGCGTCGTTTGACGCTTCGGAGGCGATCACACCACGAATATCACCAGTACCGAATTTCTCTGGGTTATCGGATAACTGGGCTGCCTGGACATACGCGACGAAGTTTGCAACAGTGCCACCAGCACCCGGGACCATTCCGATAATGACGCCAACGATAGAGCTTCGGATGAATATTCCATAGTTATAAAAAACACTCTTTACCCCGTCGATGACACTTCCGCCAGTCTTAATCGATTTTCCAGAGATTGTCTCGCCTTTTGCGTAGAGATTCAACATCTCACTGATCGCAAACACGCCGATGATCACCGTGAGCAACTGCACACCATCGTAGAGATACAGAAAGTCAAAGGTGAATCGCCGTCCGCCTGTGACAGGATTGAATCCGACGAATGCCAGGAGCAGCCCAATGCAGCCACCGATAAGTCCATTTAACAGGGACCCGCGAGTCGCAAAGGCGATGATGAGCAGTCCAAAGACTGCCAATGCAAAGAACTCCGTGGGTCCGAATAGCCGGAGGAGTGAACGAATGAACGGGAGTGACAGAACCAAAAATATAAGCCCGATGATTGCACCACCGGCGCTCGCCGTCGCCGACGCCCCAAGCGCGTAGTTCGCCTGGCCTTGTCGGGCTAACGGATACCCATCAAGGAGGGTAGCGGCGTTCGGTGCCGTACCCGGAATGTTGAGTAAGATTGCACTCACCGAACCCCCGAAGGCTGATCCACCGATTGCCGATGACATCATGATGAACGCGAGGTGAGAATCGACTCCAAATGTTAATGGAATCAACAGAGCAAGTGCCACTGCCCCACCTAATCCTGGGAGCACACCAAAGATGAGCCCAAGCACTGTCCCCAGAACCAGAAAAATGACTCCCTCTAATGTCATCATGGACTGAAGTGCTTCGAGTGCATTGTCAATGTAAAAATTTGCAGCTGGTGCAAAAGTTATGACATCGATGGCTACGCTTGAGATAGCGATCGTCATTTATCTTACTCGCAATAGGCAAATGAACTACTTATAATTACCCCTCTACGTTAGCCATCCATTATACATGAAACGTCGCTAATTGCATGAATAGAAGTAGATATCGCCTATTTCTATTCGTCTATTGATGCAGGACGGGATACTGTAGTAAAATCTGAAAGTTTTACAGAGCTGAGTGGAAGAGGGAGAGAGCTCCTCTTTGACGATATCCGAGGTTACGGTAAGAACTGTGGGTAGAAACTTCTGAGGAACACTATAGCTATCAGCTGGATACCGAGATTGGTAATAACACCCGCATCAGAAGACTAATAATGGACGCAAATCACATAATCACTAATGTATAATGATAATGTGGTGGTCGATGTCGATGCCCACTTTCTCGAAACAATCGAAGAGTTAGCTACCTATCTGGATTCCGATGATCCGTGGCGCGAACGCCTTGAGGAAGCGCCAGATAAGCTTTTACCATCGAACACTCCCGATCACTATCGGTACGGTCGTATTCAACGCGATGAGGTTGGTTATCTCGATGAAGAAATGGGTCTAGATGCCGTTCCAACCACGATGGAACACGTCGGTCTCGACAAGATTATTCTGCTCTCACACCGCGTAATCTCGTTCACGGAGATTATTGCAGATGACCGCCGAGCAACGATCTTCGCGAATACATTTACTGACTTTATGCTTGATAAGATCGTCGACCCGGATAGCGGAATCTACACCATGGTTCCAGCGCCGTATAACGATCCTGACGAGGCTGTCGAGTTAATCGACCGAGTTGCGGATGAGCCGGGAATCGTCGGCGTCTGTATGATAACCGCCGGTGCGGAACCACCTCTCGGAAACCGTCGCTACGATCCGATCTACGACGCCGCCGAGCGTGCAGATCTTCCGGTTGTCTTCCACGCAGGCGGTTCGAGTCTCGACGGATTCCATCGAAAGGGATACAGTCGTTTTATCGAATCACATAGCCTCGGTTTTCTGGAAAACAACATGGAGCAACTCACGAGTATCGTGATTCAGGGGGTGCCCGAAAAGTTCCCAGATCTCGACATCGTCTTTCAGGAGTCGGGGACACTGTGGCCGGCATCCTACATGTACCGTCTGGACGAGGAGTACCTTAAACGCCAATCTGAAGCACCGCTCCTCGAGAAGTTGCCGAGTGAATACATCAAGGAGTTCTACTTTGGTACCCAGCCGATGGAGATTCCAACAGACACCGAATTCCTCGAGCGCTCCATGCGGACAATAGGTGTCGGACAGTTTATGTACGCTTCTGACTACCCACACTGGGACTATGATCCGCCGAATATCATCACGGACCTCCCGTTCCTCTCCGAACAAGAGAAAAAGCAGATACTGGGCGAAACCGCCGAAGAGGTGTTCGGAATATGACCAAAGTTGCCGTTGCTGGAGTTACTGAGTTCGAATCCGGTGATCGAAAAATCGTCGAAACCGATGACGGAGAGATTGGCGTGTTCAACGTCGACAACATCTACTACGCGATACGAAACAAATGTCCCCACCAATGCGGCCCGATCTGCACCGGAAAGGTCTCAGGTGCACTGGTTGGAGAGTGGCCCGGTATCGGGGAACGAGTCACGGAACGGTTCGATGACGAACCGGCGGTCACGTGCCCGTGGCACGGCTGGGATTTCTACCTGGATACCGGCACGCACGTCGGCGACCCATCGATCTCGGTAAAAACGTATCCCGTTAGCGTCGAAGATGACACAGTTTACGTCGAAATCGCGGACAAGTAACTGCATCGAGGGAGGAAGCGTCTCACGTGATTCACTCGTTTGTTCCGTACCAGATTGCAACGATCGACATAACTGTGGTGGCGAATGTGACACCGATGGCTCCAGAGAAAGAATCCGTATAGGTGACTAGCACCGTTCCGACGGGCGGTGCCAGGAGCGCAAAGATACCCATCGATACGTTGAACAAGCCGATTACCGCCGTGTCCTTATCAGCACTGTATGTTGCAGTAATTACTGGAATGTACAACGACGCGGTCGCCCCCAAACCAATACCAAGGAACAAGACGGCAAGGGCGAACCCATACTCGTGTGGGATCGCGAGCAAACTGCTGCCGATGGCTGCACAACCAATGCCAGCGAGTAATGTCCGTCGGTAACCAATCCTGTCGGCGACACCGCCGCTGCCGAGTCGAGAAGCGATACTCACGCCACCGATAAATCCGAATGCGACCGAGGCACCACTGTCCGTCAATCCGCGAGCGATGAAGAGATCGATAGCGTACGCACCGAGAACGTAGTACCAGGCGAAGGCAAGCCCTACCCCTAAAAATAACGACTGGAACCGACGTCCACCAGCCAGTTGGACGAGCCACTCGGTCAAGTCACCTGTCGTGATCGAAGATCGCCTGACCCAAGGCGGCCGACGACAAACCACCCCAGCAAGAAGGAACGTGACTGCGCTCACCGAGACGACGACGAAAAATCCCCACTCCACCCCAAAATGGGCGAGCGCGACCTGCCACAGTGGTGGAAGCACGAAGAGACTGAGGCCAGCACCAACCAGCAGGACACCGGTCGCAGTGCCGCGTCGGTTCTCGAACCATTGCGGGACGACGGCAGCAAGTACGACAAACACTGTCCCCAGCGCTCCCCCAAGCAGGGCGAAGACAACGAGGAGACCACCGTACGTCTCGACAATGAAAAGCGAGGGCGCGAGAACGGCAGTGACGATACCACAGCCGATGAGGAGCGCTCGAGAGGGGCAGCGCGTTGCGAAAATTCCAACGACGCCCGCACCCGCATAAAACGCGAAGAGTTCGATCGAGAAGATCGTAGACATCGCGACGATCGACGTCCCGTACCGTTCTGCAAACGGTGAGAGAAATATCCCATACGAGTACGGCGTTCCGAATGTAAACACCATGGCGAACATCCCAGCAAAAACTATCACCCATCCGTATTGGTCGTCGGGCTGTCGATCGGTAACCATTGGTATCGAACCAAACCGCACCGGCGGTAGAAAGCGTATCGTTCGATACTCGAGGCCACAGAACCTCAGCCCATTTTCGATGGTCTGCAGCCGATACTGTGGGGCCAACGCCTCAGCAGGACCAGTAATTATAAGCCGTCGGTAAACCGTCGTTTGAATGTACACACTCTGGGTAGTTGATTCAATGGCTGTGAAACGACGAGAGCGGATAATCGGTGGATATCCAGGGCGAATGCTAATCCTCCTGACCGCGGCGTACGTCTTGATGAACGTGGCCAGATACATCGTTCCGGCTATGTTACCCGAAGTCCGCGCCAACTTGGATCTCACTCGGACGGAAGCCGGAATCGCACTCTCGGTACTCAGCGCGGCGTACGGGATCAGTCAGTATCCGGGTGGTCGCTACTCGGATAGCTGGACACGGACGACGGTTATCGTCCCATCGATACTGATTATCTGTCTCGGCTGTCTGTTTCTCGGCGGTGCGACGAGCTTTTTCCTGCTTCTCGCTGGAAGTACGATTTTCGGCATCGGTCTCGGCCTGTTCTCCATTCCGGCGAGAGCATTCCTCTCCGATCAGTTCATCGAAACCCGCGGCCGGGCATTGGGTGTGTTTACCGTTGGCCATGACCTCGGCGGCGGACTCGCACCGGGGTTAGCAATCGTCGCGCTCGCTGTCGGCACCTGGCGAACGCCATTTTTCCCGTTACTCGTGCTGCTGGCCGGAATCGCTGTGATCGTGGCGCTCACCACGCGTGAAGCGTTCGTGATAAACCGCACCAGTCTTGAGATAGGCGATACGACTCGGCGCCTGGTGGCTACGCCCTACCAGCGCGCGCTGATGATCTCGTTTACCTTCTTTTTCTTTACGATCAACGGTGTCCTCTACTTTCTCCCGGCGTTTCTCCGCGAGAGTAAAGGCTTCTCGCTCGAGTGGGCGGGTGCGACCTACGCCTTTCTATTCTTTCTTGGACTGTTCTTTAAACCTCTCGTCGGTGATCTGAGCGATCGTTTTCCTCGACGCGGCATCGCCATCGTCGGCCTACTGGTGAGTGGGATTGCGCTCTGGTGTCTCCTCCTCGTTGAGTCGCTCGTCGGCGTCCTCGTGATAATCGTCCTGTTTTCGATCGGTTATCAGGGGATGTTTCCGGTGCTTGACGCGCTCCTGATGGACGGAGCGCCGGACTCGAACATGGGTGGCGACCTCGGAGCGGCGAGAACCGTGTTCCAGGTCGTTGGGAGTGCAAGTCCGACGTTCGTGGGGTTCATGGCCGACCAGCACAATTACGCCGTTGGCTTTGCTGTGCTCGGGCTCTGCGTTATAGTCGCCGCGGCGGTTCTGCTGGTGCGAAAGCCGCCGTCTTCGGCACCGGCCGGCTGAACGTGGTAATTTCCGAACGCTCGTGGCGAGACAGGGGGAGTTTTGCTGGTGCCACCTAATACCCTTCCAAGCGTCGACTGATGAGTGAAACCGGATGAATGCCATCGCTTTTACTCACCAGTTCAGGCCTGGAACAGCACTAGTCGTGACCGAAGCGCACTATTACTCCGACGCGTACGACTCGTATGCTCCGTCGGGGGTTGCCTCGTACCGACCGCCGTTTTCTCCATCACCGGCCGCGATTCGAACCGACGTGCGGGAGATAACGCTCGGATCGGTATGTGCCGCGTTATCGGCTTTGAATCCCGCCCGCTCCTTGTACTCCGTGTGGACGCCGCCGCCGGGAGGACGCAGGGCGATCGAGTCGACACCCGTATCTTCGAGCTCCAGAGCGAGCGTCTCGTGAAAGCCTTCCATGCCGAACTTGGAGACCACGTACGGGCCGCGATTCGGCCGGGCCCGCCTGCCGTGGCTCGAGGAGATGTGTATTACCCTGCCGACGCCGCGGCGTAGCATCGACGGAAGCACGGCTTTCGTACAAAGGATTACTCCGCGGACGTTCGTTTCGAGGACTGCGTCCCAAGCTTTGATCGACACGTCGGCAATCGGTCTTTCGACCCCCTCTCCCGGCATCTCGAGGTGATACTGGCGAACGGCGGCGTTGTTTACGAGCGTATCGATCTCGCCGTAGGCATCGCGTGTCCAGTTGATGAGGTTCTCGACGGACGATTGCGACCGTACGTCAGTTGTGACGGCTACTGCATCCCCTGTAACACCGTCATCTGAAATCTCCTGAACCGTATTTCGAAGAGTATCCTCGGTACGCGCTGCGCAGACGACTGTTGCGCCTTCGTCCGCAAACGCGCGAGCCATCGCTTTTCCGAGACCGCTACTCGCGCCGGTCACAACGATTAGTTGATCAGCTAGCTTCATCCACGCCTCACTTAATCCTCGGCCGGTATAGCTGTTGTAGTTGGTCAATCTTGCTGATACTTGAGGGCGAACTGCGGATTGTTCTCGTCAACGCGTGGTTACGCCGACCCAATGGTGGTGATCATGAGGACACCGACCACAACAATGGTTGCCGCGATAATCAGCGTCCACGTTACGCGCTCGAGATGGCGGGGCATGAAAATGGCGGAGAGAAGGACGACAAACAGCGTATTCGTCGTAATAACCGGAACGACGACGTTAACGGGGGCCAGCTCCAAGGCCACGTAGTATCCGAGAATGAAGAGGGTGTTGGCGATTCCAGCAAGAATGAACCACCGCATGTTCGGGGAGCGAAGCGACGCGACACTCGGAACGGCGTTGTGCCATCGAAGATACATTGTAAACCCGATCGAAGCGGCGACGGTTTTAACAATGAGTCCGACAGGGGCGGGAGTCCCCTCCGCAAATCCGATGGACGCCAAAATCGGTTCCCATCCGTATGCTACTGCCCCCCCGAGCGGGAGGAGTATGCCGAGGAGCACCTGACGCTGTGAGAGGTCCTCCGAATTCTCGCTGCTTGTCTCCCACGCAATGACGGAGACACCCCCGACGATCAACGCGATTCCAAGGGCGTGAACGGGGGACAGCGACTCACCGAGAATGATAACGCCGAGCACTGTCGCGATGATCGCGTGTGCGGCAACGATCGGCTCGGTTCTACTCGCCCCGATCCGGTGGATGCTCGTGAACTTGCACATTCGCCCGAGAACCGTTCCGAAGATGCCAGCAGCGATAAATGCGATCCAGGAAGTGCGGGTGAGCCCGTAGTCAGGATAGTACACCAGCAAGACGAGTGGGAGCAAAACAACTATGTTTACTCCGATGACTACAAAAACGGCGTCGACCGCTTTTCCGTTCGTCGATCCCTTTCGAATAAAAAGGCTCATCGACGCGTTCGCGACGGCCGCGCCGAGAGAAATAACTATCGCAAGGAAAACGGGTATGTCCATTATCAGTGATATAGTTCCTTTGCAGCTATTACTCTCTTCCTATTGCGTTCGATCGACCGTTTAGGCAGTACTGTCTTCTTGGGAAGTTTCTGATGGGAGATGAACTGGCTCGTTCGGGAGACCATTAATAGGAGTCAGCCCTATGGCTTATCAGCTGTCGATAACTCGGTACAAGCAGAGATACAGTGTTGAACGCAAGAGAGCGGCGATCTTTTGTACGCGGAGGCATACCTCCACCGAAGCCCGTCTGTCGAATCTCAGTACGTCACGCCGAGTCAGATCTTGTACTCATCGAACGTGGTTGGTGCAAACAGGTCTTCGACCGTCAGTTGCTGTTTGATCAAGCCCTGCTCGTACGACATCTGGGCCATGAACTCGAGCGTCTCACGGTTATCTTCGACGCCGTACGGCCAGAAGTCCCACCCCATGAGATCGCGCGTCTCCTCAAGTTCGTGGATGAGCCAAGGGAGCGTTCGCTTGAGGAGGCCCGTATCGCCGAGTTCTTCCAGACAGTGTTGCTTCGCCTGGTTGAACACCTTGTACAGTTCCTGTGCGACCCACGGTCGGTCGTCGTAGACGTCCTGTCGGAGGACAATTGTGTGCATGATTGGAAAGTGGCCCGTCTTGCGATAGTAATTCATCTCAACGTCGCGGTAGTTTTCGAACAGCCGTTCGACCGAGGTGGTTTGAAACGACGAGGGCGCCCGCGCTGTGACGAGTGCATCGAGATCGCCCGTCTCGAGCATACCGCTCAGGGTGCGGTCTTCCGGAATGTAGTCGATATTGATCTCGTCGGGGAGGTCAAGTGTGAGCTTCTCTTCTCGTCCGGCTTCTTCCTCGCCACCGTGGTACCAGTGCATTTCCTCGGGGGCAACGCCATACTCGTGTTGGAGAATACCGCGACACCAGAGGGACGCCGTCATCTGGTATTCGGGGACCCCAACGGAACAGCCAGCGAGGTCCTCGGGACGCTCGATACCGGCGTCGGCGTTGATGAATATACACGAATGACGGAAAAACCGTGACGGGAACACTGGAATGGCAATGAGTTCGGGGTCGCCACGATCGACTGTCATCATGTACGACGACATCGACATCTCGGCGGCATCGAACTCCTGGTGTTTTAGCATTCGCCAGAACGTCTCCTCAATCTGAAGTGGGAGGAACGTCAAGTCGATTCCTTCAGGAGCGACGGTTCCGTCGTAGAGTGCTTTCGTTCGTCCGTTCACGTCACAAGAGAGCGCAATTTCAACGTTTGTTGTCATGGTTTGATGAGTGGGCGTGGATATGTCGTTCCAGCAATGATGTAATCCAATGGCGAGAACCACTATCGATTCGTGCCATTCCATCTGAGTGGCTGCCGCCGTATTGTTTTCTTGGTACGACGATTATCTGGAACGCATACTCCAAACACACTCGTTGCTTTAGACGCCTTTGGATCATAAACGCTTTGTTAGGACTGTACATCGCCTATCCGGTTATGTTCAAAAACGCATGAAATACGATCTTTGATTTTTCACGAGGTATTGAGAAGATTGACTTTACTAGAAGTGTTCAGCTGGGAACTTCTCTAGCAGCAGGAAGCGAAGAATATCACCGATACCTTAACAGAACCTCATGTTGCCGCTTCCACTGTCAGGATTCGACGGGTCACCGGTACATTGCTGCTCGGCATAAAAATTTCGCTGACGTAATTTCGTCACGTTCAGTCGTTTCTCTAAGTTGAATTATTGTGACGGTTATTTGAGGTTGAACAACCCGGAACCTTTAGAGAACGACGCCGGTGGATCTGGTCCCCAGGCAGTCGTTGCGCTTTCGTAATCGTCGGAATGGTTCGGTTCATCGGTCATGACAACCGCCATTTCTGTGCAGAGCTCGAATCGGTTTCCGCCGGGCTCCCAGAAGTAGGCGTAGATGTTATTCCCTGCGTGATGGCGACCGATCCCTCGTTCAATCTCGCACCCGGCCCCGACCACCCTATCGATAAATTGCTTGAGGTGGTCCATGCTGTCGAATGACCAGGCGAGATGGTGTAGACTGGCCTCTCCGTCTTCACCTAACATTGCTGCGGATTTCAACGCGATGTCGTGATGGAAGGTATTGCTCCGGGCAAAAGCTAGTTCGGGATTTTCACGGTCGCCCGCGGTATCTGAAATCTTGAAATCGAGAACGTCTCGGAGAAAACCAAGATCCTCGTTCAATGTTGGCGTGAGAAACTGAATGTGATCGATGTCGGCTGGCGCCTGACCACTGCGCGCGTGTGGTGGGTTCTCAAAGTGTTGATAGGCGCCGTCAGCGACGGTAACAATTTCCATGGAAAACCCGCTAGAGAGATCAAACCGAACGCCCGTCTCCTGTCCTGGTTCGTCACCGTCTGTTCGGATGGGATCGAAGCCCGCATCATTGAGTTCTTCTTCGTACTCGTCAACAACTGTGGCGTCACTCGCTCGGACGGCGAAGTGCTCGACGCCGGATCCACCTTCGACGACTGCTATGTCGTAATTATTGTCACGACCACAGCCAAGGTAGACGATGTCATCTTCTCGAGTGAGTTCGACCAATCCCATTGCACCAGTGTAAAAATCCACCGCCGATTCAAGATTGGTAACACCCATTCTTGCATGTTCGATACGTTGTAGTCTCGCCATATCGGCAGTTGATATTCGAGTAGAATGTAGTTAGGGGTTCCGGCGAAATCTTTCTTTATATAGTGTGTTGTCGTATATCTGTTGCCTGCGTTCGGAACGATCATCTACAATGTACAAGTTATCGAAGAACAATCTATTACCAGCATTGTCTAGTTTATCCACTGGCATCTTTCCGTTGAGTGACTGATGGTCGTTGCGTATTGTAGTGTACGAACTGTTCGAGCTAATCCTTGGTGCTTGCTTGACTGCCCATAGACGAGTTGTGGAAGCGGTCAACTTACATATTCGGGTATGAAACCACTTTTAGACCAGGTTTCGGCCAACGTAGTTGAGTTGACGCCAGCCCTAACCAGGAGGGGAAGTTAAATAGCCGTAGTTATCGATGAGACAGATCGTAGTTTTCGGTCAATCAACACAGGAACGCGGCGGCTAGAACGGTGCTTCACCGCCAAAGACTTCGACATCGAGAAGCAACCGAGACTCGAGGTCTATTGCAGCGTATACCAACCACCATTAATCTTGATAACAATCTCATCAACGACGGCTCGCTATCGGCGGGCCTAGCACGTTATCGGCCAGCTGATGTACTTACTGCCAGATTGTCTGTTGAAAGCGTTCAAAGCCGAGGAGTGAACAATCGTTTGTGTTTCCCGAAGCGAACAACCATCGGTATAGGGCCAGACGTCGTCGCTCGTGAGAGTGTTCGCCGTCTGTTTGTGCTCCCATGGTTCATCAAACTTCAATGCGTGGCTCTTGCTGAACAGGTCTGCAAATATGATTCCAGATTTGATCTACGATTCGCTCACTCCTCAAACCAGCCTAACTAAGCGGTGCCTATTTATTAAATACTTCAGTAGTAAAGGGCTGTGACCCGGATATCCAACGCTCCGTGTTGAAGAATGGCCCCTAATGTGGTCAAGTCTGTGTCGCAGTCCGCGGACACTCGGCATCTCTGAACAGGGTGCCGGATGCAGCGCTCGTCAGGTGGATAACCGCCCCCCGTCAACGACGATAGCAGATCCGTGTACGAATGAAGAGTCGTCGCTCACGAGGAAGACCGCCGCGTCGGCGATTCTCTTTCCGGACACGCACACGAACTACAGTCACCCCGAAGTCGGGAAAGCCGCCATCAAGGTGCTGGAAGCAGCCGGCATTCATGTCGATGTTGCGAACCAGACCGACAGTGGTCGTCCAGCCTACTCCAAAGGGTTCATCGACGAGGCCCGTGAGGCGGCCCGCGAGGTGGTCGAATCGCTGGCACCGCGCATCGATGACGGCTGGGACGTGGTTGTTGTCGAACCAAGTGACGCGGTCATGCTCCAGTTGGATTACGGCGACCTATTGTCGGGAGACGCCACGAGCACAGTTCGCGAGAACACCTACGGCGTCTGTGAATACCTCAATGTGTTCCAACTGGACGAGGATGTCGCGTTCGACGTCCCCGATCGATCGATAGCCTATCACGGCCACTGCCACCAAAAGGCTACCAAGAAGGACCACCACGCGGTCAGCGCTCTCAGACGGGCGGGTTACGAAATCAATCCGCTCGATAGTGGCTGCTGCGGGATGGCTGGGAGCTTCGGTTACGAGTCCGAACACTACGCAATGAGCGAGACGATTGGCGAGACACTCGCGGACCAAGTCGCGAGGAGCGAGGCCGAGGCGGTCATAGCGCCGGGCGCGTCCTGTCGTACTCAGCTGTCAGATCTCGGCGTTTCGGGCCACACAGCTCTCTTTGTTGCTGAACAGCGAGATGGACCACCGACGCCCATCGAGGCATTAGCGGCGGGAATCTCCGCGGACGCCTCGTAAACCGAGCACATTGCGAAAAGGAAACCATTTATTATGTGTTCTACCGATTGTCCGTGTATGCGATTCGTCCGCTACAGTGATGGCCAACTTGGACTGCTCACCGACGACGGAACAGGCGTCATCGAACTGTCCGATCGGCTCGGCATTGATGGGTCAGAACCGTTGATCGAGTATATTAAAGGCGACTACGACGCTAGCGAGTACAAGGGCGCCGACCCAGATCACGATGTCGAAAGCGTAGAACTGAAATCTCCTGTCGGACGTCCGGGAAAGGTCATCGCAGCACCGCTAAACTACGAGAATCACATTGAGGAGGCGATCTCGGACAAAGACATCACCACTGACGAGTGGTTCTCCATCAAGGATAAGGGATACTTCCTGAAGGCGCCGTCCAGCGTCGTCGGGCCTGATCACGGTATCGAACTCCCGTTCTCTGATCGGAGAACCGACCACGAGATCGAACTCGCGTTCGTCATGGGCGACGATGTCAAGGATATTAATGCTGAGGACGCGTGGGACCACATCTTCGGTTACACGATTCTCCTCGACATTTCGTTGCGAGGTGGCCAGGACCGCTCGAACCGTAAGTCCTACGATACTTTCACTGTCATCGGCCCCTGCGTGATTACGGCCGATGAGATTGACGACCCCCAGGACCTCCAGATGGAGCTTACGCTCAATGGCGAGCGGCGCCAGTACGAGAACACGGGAGACATGGTATACACGTGCGCAGACATCGTCCAATATGCTTCGCTAGGCGCATCCATTGAGACCGGAGACATCATTACTACCGGGACACCCGAAGGCGTTAGTGAACTCTCTGGTGGAGACACTATCAAAGCCGAAATTGAAGACATCGGATCAATGACTGTTGACGTTAACCAACGTGATGTCAGCTATACCGAGGCTGACGTTACTAAGTCTGGAAAGGAGTGAAGCGACATTAGGCTCCCTTCTTGTTATTAGAATGAAAGCGGCGAAGAGACCGAAAGTGCTAAACGAGCCCTTCGCAGCGGAATACCGCTGTACTCGTCAACCTAGTCGTTTCGTCGACTATCTGATTGATTGATTACCGATACAACCTCAGATCACTTATTCGCGGCAATCTACTGGGACAGAGGCCTTGATGTGGCTCCGTCCGTAAGTAGCTTAATTGATTGGCTCATTCATCTTACCCGCGAGTAAGCGTCCTGCCCCTGGGACTTGAGTACTGAGGTTAAGATGGTCGAGAATCTCGTATGTTGTGGCAGTTGCTGCTGAGAACACCGGCAGTCCAAACTTGTCCTCCGCAGCCTGGATCGAATTGAGGGACGGCATCTGGACGCAAGAAGAGAGGACGAGTGCGTCGGAACTCTCGGTGTCGAGGTCATCGGCGATGTTGAGGAGGTTGCGCTGATCAAGTTGTGCAACTTCCAAGTTGTCTGGACACTCCAGGGTCTCGTAATCGATCACGTTGACACCAGCGCTCTCAAAGTAGTCGATCACTGTTCGAGTAAGTTCCTCCATGTATGGTGCGATCAGCGAGACTTTATTGGCTTCGAGTCTGCTGAGTGCACGTACTAGCGCGCCGGCGCTCGTCACGACGGGTGCCTCGCCACCGTTTTCGACGGTCTTCTCATGGAGTATCGCCTCGCTTTCCTCATGGTAACCGGGACCCTGGGCCATGATGCCGATAAGACATGCGTACGCGAGAACATCACATCGTGCGTCCGATAGCAAGGTAGCGCAGTGCTCCGATTGTTCGTCCATACGCTCTAATTCTTCTTGGGTGACACTTTGCATGCGCATTCGGCTGGAGTGAAACGTAAACTGCTCGCCGTAGTAATGCGGTCGACCATTCATCATTGCCGGTATCTCGGTCTCCATCGTAACATTCGAACTGGGCACAATTAGCCCGATTCGGAAGCTATCAGCCATAGTTCGTCAAGAACTATTTGTCCATACAGATATAAAGGTTCGTACGACAAGAACCGTTCTGTTTAGCTTTCCAAGTATACCAGTCGGCGGAAGCTTGCTGCAATAATTTAGCACCTACACAACAACGATGATATATTATGGGGGGGGGGGCATATGACAAAAATAGGAAAATAATGATGCTCCGAGTTCAATATCGTTTCATCTAAACTAAACTCTTGCCGGTGGACACCTGCTCGGAAATGCTGTGCAGTATCGACGAGAAACACAGTATTATTAACGTCATGTTTCTGCTGGAGTTCACGCGGAAACATCTGTGTCAGCGCGACCCCCCTGTCGTCAAAAACAGCCAGATTTGCAAGAACGAGTTCAGTTAGAGACAGACTGAGCGTATGTTCTTCGGTCGTGAAATAATTGGTTCTCAGTAAAGCACTAATAAGAACAGAATCTGAGGAACTATTAAAAGCAGTATTGAGCTCACCGTCACTATGGAGACGGTCCGAATAAGCTCTTTGGCACTAATATCCTCCAGACCAAGGATTGCTACTAATACCATTGACTGGTAAGGAAAGAAATAGGAAGTATCGAGTGCCAGCGCTTCAGAGAGAACGATTGGAACTACAGGGAGTCCGGCTTGTTGGGCATAGGAAACCACTATTGGAGTCATGACGCTAGCGAGGGCAAGCCCCTCAATGAGGAGCATGAGAGCACTTGTAACAAAGAAAACGGCAATCATTGCGAGACCGAGAGGTAGATCGCCTGGTAAGAGCGACAGTAGTGAGTTGGCAGCCATATTGGTGAATCCGGTTTCTTGGAGACCAGAAGCGATGGCGAAGACGGCACCGACAAAAAAGATGAGTGAAAAGTTTATCTCGTGTACAGCGTCGAACTCTATCACCCCCACACGAGGCGACAGCGTGAGCACGACCACTAGGAGGGCACCGAATAGTGGGTGAAGTCCATGGATAAAATCAGTCGCCCAAATCATAACACCGACTAACAGAAAGAGGAGCATCTGTCGTTCGTGCCCTGTTGCGACGTAGTCATCGTGTTCACGTGACTTAATTTCACAGTTGGGTGCGGGCCGATACATAACATAGATGATGAGCGTAATAAGCGCAGCCCTGGCAAGACTCGTTACAGGAAACATCACCAGTATCCAAAACGACCAATTTATTGTTTGTCCAGTAGTGGACTCGAGGATGCCGGAAGTGACGATGTTCGGAAGAGATGCTGTCAATACTCCGCCGGAGGCGTGCCAGGTAACGATTAACGGTCCGAGGAAAATTCCGATTTGGGCACGACGAGAGTCAAATACATCTTTAATGTCTGAAAGGAGCGGGGCAAACATCAGCACGCGAACGAGCGCTGAGGGTAACAGGAGAGTAAACATGAGTCCGGCAAAGCATAGAATGATAAGTAACTGACGGTAGATGTCGACTGAATCCACAGAATCATGCGCTGTACCGGAGGATACTCTGCCAAGGAGCCATTCCTTAAACCACTCCCCGAGACCGCTCTGGTTAGTCGCTTCCCCGATAATTAGTCCGAACACAATGAGCCACGTCGCCGGGGACTGGAACCCTATAAAGGCAAGATTCGGTGAAAATGAAATTCCGATGAGACCAATCCCGAGTAGGCCGACGAACCATGGGGGAACGGGGTTACCGACCCAGAGGATTATACAAAAGGCGGTGATGGCGAGTATCGTCGCTACAGAGTGTTGGGTAGGGGCTACGAAGATGATTACCGTCCCGGCGAGAACTGCGACGGGTAACGCGTACCATGACCTATCCATATACACCGAAGGTATCTGCGGGTGATTAAAATACCATCGGCGATGACACTGGTTTCACCAATGAGAGTCGAGTGGGGCTCTCCATTTTGAGTGGTGAGATCTGGCCGCCTCGTGATCTGTTCATTGTGATCGAGGGCACTACGTGTTGGTTCACATCAGCAGCGAACGTTACTTACGTCGAGAAATCAAAATAGCTAATATCGATACGACTTCCCTATAACGTGACATTCATATGGTCGTGCCTGGGGGCATTCTTACTACCGGCATCATACTCGCTCTTCTAGCGGCATCTGCACTGGCGGTACAGACTGTCTGTATTCGGTATGGGACAGTCACTAGTCGGTCCGCTGATGCGCTCCTTGTTGTGCTTCTTGTCAACGTTGTGCTCCTGTTGCCAGCAGCGTTCCTTTTCGCCAATCCGGTCGAAAATCTTACCGACCGGTCGATAGTCGCCTTCGGTGCTGCGGGATTGGTCGGTACGATGGCCGGTCGCGCGTCCTACTACGAAGGAGTCAAGCGAATCGGTGCTAGCCGAGCGGAAGCGATCAAAGCCTCTCAGCCACTTCACGGAACGCTCATTGCGATTGCCGTCCTCGGCGAGAGCATCACCGCTGGTCACTTCCTTTCGATGCTGGGGATCGTGGTCGGAGTCGTACTCATCACATACGAGTACGCACACTCGAACCGAACTACGTCCGAAACCGGCTACATAGCCCTCTTGTTCCCGCTCATAGGCGCTTTTTTCTACGGAATCGAACCGACGTTCGCCAAGTTCGGATTCTCAGAAGGAACGCCTGTGCTTTCGGGATTGGCGGTCAAGACAGCGACTGCCACAGTAGCATTCGCGGCGTATCTCGCCTGGCGGTCTGGACTGCCGCGGCCCTCCGCTATCAAGTCGAGTGAGTTCCCGTGGTTGTTCGCGGCCGGTCTCTGCAACACGTTCTTTCTCGTGAGTTACTACGGTGCCCTTGAGTTCACGCCAGTTTCGGTCGTCTTACCCCTCGTTCAGTCTAGCCCACTTATCGTCATCGCGATCTCTGCGTTCCTCGTGCGCAACGATCTTGAACGAGTTTCCTTTCGACTCGTTCTGGCGTCATTGGTTGTGGTGGCCGGAGCGGCAGGCGTGGCGACGTTACACTGACGTTTCCTGACCACGCGGGGCCATCGCATCGGTTCTCTCGGATGCCAGTCGGTGGTCTGCATCTGAGCGGATTCTCTCCTCCGGTCAGAGACTGACGATTAGAATTGTGCCGATCACGACTAGTATCACTCCAAAGGTGATCCGGCGCGTCACGTGCTCAAGATCGCGCAAGAACATTGCAGTAAGTAGCAACGACATTAGAGGGGCAGTGGCGATGATGGCGTCGACGATCGCAACACGTTCGAGTTCGAGCGCGAAGAACATTGATAAGAGAGCGCTGGCGGTACAACAGCCCGTTCCAGCGCTCCAGGCGTACGAGCGGGGGCTAGCTGCAGAAATAGCATCTCGACGAAAAAGAAGGACGTACCCCCCGAGTATAACGAGACCGCCAAAAGCGTTCACTGCGATTCCCTCGATGAGTGGGATATCTGTCCGCGTGAGCCCGTAGCGGCGCATCACGTTTCCGCCAGCGAATAGTATTGCCGTCGTGAAAGGAACAAGCAGATCGATCGGATTCCACCCCCGCACGTCGCCTCCTCTGGAGAGGGATACGAATATCAAACCCAGAACCAGGATGATGATTCCGCCTACAGTGACGAGATCGAGAGATTCGGAGAGGATTACAACTCCGAGAATTGCCACGATCAACGGCCTGCTGTTAACGACTGCCGTGTTGACGCTGGCACCCACGCGATCAACGCCCTGGTACATCACGAGGACGCCGAATCCACTGCCGACGACGCCTGCGATTAGGAATACAGCGATGTGAACGAGCGAATGATCCGTAAGAATGGTCATCTCCGAAAATACTACTGCACCCGTCCCAAAAACGACCACCGACACCACGGCTACCGTCAGCGATACGGCTAGTGGATTCCCTCCAGATTCGATGCCGCGTTTTGCTAAGACGCCCTCCGCGCCGAAAAACACAGCTGCAATGAGTGAGGACCCAAGCGCAACGGGCGCGATTGTAGAGGCAACCATTAGTCAGGAGTACTGCTAACGGTATTATGTAACTTTACATATGCGGTTCGCGTCAGTAGCTATACTAGATTTATTGGTGAATCCGGCCTGAGACGGTCATGCCGTGGAACGCACAATTCATTTGAGTCGGCATAATGGGAGTGCCACCACTACGTTGAACAGCGCAGGTCTGTTACGATATCGTTGTGGACGATATCGGAGCTTGACCTCGACGTACCTAGGTTCGCCTTCCGAACGAACGTCGCTGTGCACCTGTCTAAATGGCCCAAGTGGGCTGATCTATTTGACGTTCTCTAATTCATCCTTTGGAAATATTGGAACAAATTTCGGATATCGACAAAGATCTATTGTCGGAACATACCACAACTGATCGAATCACACATGGTCAAACCGGGAGAATCGCCGCATCTCCGCCAGTGCCTGCCAAATAATCCTCCGCTTCTTCAATCATATCACGAACACGATCGACAATCCTTAGGGGAACAGGTTGTCAACTTGTCGTCGAGAGTTAGACATAGTGACAGTCGCACGGCAACCCCGGTTGGGGTACATTTGGCACCAACACATCACGTCCGCCCTCAGTGACGGACTCTTGGAAAGCGAGATTAGGGCACTCCTCGGCGAGGAAAGCTGGAGATTCGGCGATGGCGCGGCTGCGTTAGTCGAATACACGACCGCAATCACGAACATGGTAGTCACCAATGAGGTCTACAACGCGCTCTCTGAACACTACCCTGACGAGAATCCCGTCGGAATTGGTCTTCTTATCATGAACTCTATTGCACTCGCTCATGGCGTCGACGGGTTCGGTGTGGAGGTCAAACACGACGAATTTGTGGGACGGGATCGTAAAAACACATAACTCGAGAGCTCTGCCTGGCGTCTTGACAAACGGGTTATGCGGTGACCAAAGCGATGGGCCCGATACCTCAGATATCAGCTGGGAATAGCGCCGAGATGGAGTGGCCACCTGCATCGATAGTCCGCGTGGTCAGGACTACAGGTATGAGATAATCTCCTTGGAGAGTTCGTTAACATCGTTGGAGTCGATGTCACGGGGATACTCGAGCGGATTGTCGATCTCCTTTTTGATTTTTGCCGGTGGTGTCGGTTCCAGGACCGCGACCGTCGACCCAAGGAAGACCGCTTCACGGGCATTGTGAGTGACAAAGATCACAGATTGATCAAGTTTCGTGATAATTTCGAGGAACTCCTCTCGGAGTCGCCTAGCATTAATCTCGTCAAGTGCACTGAACGGCTCATCCATGAGGAGCGTATCGGGTTCTATAGCTAGCGCCCTGGCAATGGACACCCGCTGACGCATCCCGCCAGAGAGATGAAGCGGATAACTTTCCAACTCGTCTTCCAGCCCGACCAGTTCGAGGTACCGCTGAATCCGCTCGTCATGCTTGGACCTGGGAATGCCCTTGCTCTCTAACGCCAGGGAAATGTTCTCCCGGACGGTCCGCCAATTCAGGAGGCGATCCTCCTGAAAGACGTATCCGATGTTATCTAGGTCGCCCTTGATCGTTCCGGATTCGTAGTTCTCTAGCCCAGCTATGCACTTCAGCAGCGTCGATTTCCCACAGCCCGACCGCCCGAGGATACACTTGAATTCCCCCTGTTCAAGGGTGAGGTCGAGATCCGTGAGGACTAATTCTAACCCACTTTTGCTTTGGTAGGACTTGTCTAGTTCATGGATTTGGAGAACCGGTTGCGATTCCGAGTCTTCGGTCTGTGTACTCATGTTTTCTTGAGCCTCCGTATCGTCTGGTTTGGTGGTCATGCTTTTCGTATCTCGACAGATGGTCTCCACGCTAGGTACCGTCGTTCAAGGTACTTGAAGCCGCCATACTCAATAGCGATCATCACTATTGTGAACAGGAGCGTCCACGCGAGGACTGCTGCCATGTTGAACCGATTGTACTCTGTAGTGAGCATGTAACCGATCCCGTTGCCGAACCCGAGGAATTCGATGATCACAACTAGCTTCCAAGCCAGCCCAAGCCCGAGTCGACCAGCTGATAACATATATGGGATGAGCTGAGGGAGAACAATATGTCGTACCGTTTTCAGGGTGCTGTAGTCGAAGACCTCGCCCATCTCGACGAGATCCGTGTTGATGTCCTTGACTCCTTCCCAGAAGTTGAGGATGATCATCGGAGTGACAGCGACAAAGACGGCTAGGTACGCTGTCAGCGGCCGGAGACCAAACATCATGACTGTGATGATCGCTGTTGCGAGCCCTGGGATGGTGAGTCCGATGATTACGCCCATGTCGAAGAACTTCTCCGCCAGTTCGGATAGTCCCATCCAGACACCGAGGACAATGCTGAACGCCCAGGCCAGCAGAAACGCGACGAGTACGCGACGAAGCGAGTTTACTAAATGGAAGAAGAAATCCCCGGTTGCAAGGATGACCCTTGCTTCCTCGAACACGGCCAAGGGCGTCGGAAGCAGGCCAGACGTCAGGTAAGCCGATGCGAACCACCACGCCACGATGAGACTCACGACAAATACCAGACGCGGCAACGCTTCTTTATAGAGGTACCGACGTACCGCTCCGGCATGCACTTCGAACCATCCGTTGTCGGTGCGAGCTTCAGCGTCAGTTACTTCGCTTCCCATTTTAATTAAATATCGACTACGATGTCTTCAGTTGGCGCGTCCGACGGGATTAGACCCAGTTCCTTGGAGCGCTCGAGTTGTTGAACGATTCTATCGACGGCGTCCTGGCCCCACTCACCGGTGTACGCCGCGGGCATCTGTTCGGCAGCGATATCGACCTGTTCTTGGTTCTCGAGTCCGATCACGTCTCGGTACTCGTCGATGATTCCCGCCGGATCGTCGTTAAACAACTGTTGAGCCTCAATGATCGCGTCGCGTGCCGCCCGCGCAGCGTCGGGATTTTCGTCGATGTATGACTGGCGAGTCGCGAACGGAACGAGTGCTAGATTGTGGCCGTAGATCTCCTCAAACCGGTCGGCGAAGTAAAATACCGGCCGCATATCTCCTGCCTCCTCTGAGGTAACCGTGACGGGAATGAAGTGCCCGTGAGCTGCGACATCACCCCGTGCATTGAACCCGTGGATCCCCCCCGGCGCGCCGGTCCGTAAGTCGAAGTCCTCTTCGTAGTCCAGTCCCATCTCTGCTAACAGGAGCCGCATGTGATTCCACATCCCGGATGGGGAGGGCATAATTCCGATGGCCTTTCCGACCAAGTCCTCCATCCCCGAGATGTCGTCGTTATTTGACGTTGTCATTATGGCGTTGTGATTCGAGAGCGCCGGACCGTACAGACGGATGTCGGACCCCTCCGTGTTAGCGGTCGCAGCACCTTGAGGGGAGAAGACGCTGGTATCAACGGCCTCGTTTTGCAGAAGTTGTGCCGCGCTTGCAGGGTCCGTCGGTTCGACATCGAACTCGATTCCATGGTCGTTGTCGATTCCCCGGTCTTTAATGATTTCTGTTAAAACTCCTAACGAGCCAGTTTCGGTTGTCCCGACGGTGACGGTCGTGTGTTCGCTATCTTCTCCACCGCTAGAACATCCTGCCAGCGCGGTGATGCCGGTCGCTCCGGTCACTGCCAGCATCTCTCGTCGGCTGATCCTATAGCTGGATTCGCCCCTACCGTCGTCTATTGCCATATACTAACATAGGTCAGCACCCACATTTATAAGCATTACGACGATTGATGATAAGGATTGGGACGAATATAACAAATCATTCCGACGATGGAGTTGGACCAGCGTCGTTCGGTTGTGGTCCTCCGAATTCAGCAATAGTTGTCGGTCTTCGGAGCCATTGAGGGGGATGTCGTGATTGATCGCTCTTCCTGTTTGTAGTTGTGGACAAGTATTAAATAAACAGCGTGAGATTCAGACAGTGTATGGTAAAACGTATTGACGCGTTCGCGCACGTATTGCCTAGAACCTTTTACGATCGGATGATGGAAGTCCACCCAACCGATGAACTGGAGGCTCTGGGAGAAGTCGATTACTTCTGGGATCTCGAAACCAGACTGTCGGATATGGACGAGTTTGGAATTGATAAACAAGTACTGACGATCGCCCGTCCCCCGATTTGGCGGGGTATAGACCCGGACGACGCCCTCGAAATGACGCAGGTGGCCAACGATGCAGTGCGGGAATACTCCGACCAGGCGGCGGACCGGTTTATCGCTGTCGGGACGCTCCCACGCCTAGACGACGAGTACCTCGACGAGGCCAAACGGATTGTCGAAGACCTCGACATGGCCGGTATCCAGGTATTCTCGAACACCGAGGGTGAACCGATTGACTCGGAGGCGGCCGAGGAGATTTTCGCGTACGCCGCTGAACAGGGCGCGCCAATCTGGTTGCACCCCCAACTGCACGAGTGGCACGACTGGGACGACCAGTTTATGCTCCACAAGATGCTCGGGTGGCCCTTTGACACATCGATCGCTATGTGTCGACTCGTATACAGCGGTATCATGGAGCGTCACCCCGACTTGGCGGTCATTCCTCATCACATGGGCGCGATGATTCCTCACTTTCAGGACCGGATGCAGCTGTTCTCCGAGATGCTCGTTGAAAACCGGGATGTCTATCCGTACCCCGTACCGGATTTCGAGGAACCTCCCATCGAGTACTTCAAGAATTTCTACGCCGACACGGTCCGTTCCGGCGGGACAAATGTTGTAGAAGACGGCTTAGAGTTCTACGGCGACGACCACCTGCTATTCGCTACTGATTACCCGTTCGGACCCGAAAACGGACGCGCATTCATGCGCGAGGAGTCACGAGCGGTCGAAGAGATGGACATCTCCGAGTCAAAACGAAACCGGGTCTGGAGTGAAAATTTCAAATCTCTCATGGGATAACTGCCGTGGCCCAGTGAACAAAACCACGCAAACGATACACGTTGAAACGCGAATCGTCTCTCACCTTCGGTGATGGTTTCTCGTCGGGTATGACTCTGTATTGCTCTCGTAGACGTCGTCCCGATCATTATTACCAGTATGTTGTTTGTCGTTATTCTCTCCACCCTGTTCGCAGTGGTCGAACTCCAGTTCTTCCTCAAGAATTGATTTGACCGGCCCCTTCGTTACCTGGCGTTAAGATTCGTAATAGAATTGTCAAGCATGTAAGTGAGAATCGTCAGATATAATCCAACCTATCCTTTGAACAGCGATATATTTTTAACGTAGCTGAGTCGATAGTGGCATATGACAACACGAGACGCCCCGAAACGTCGGGTGAAAACGTCGGACACTGTGTTCGAAATCATCGAATCGCTTCAACAGATGGACGGAGCGACACTGGCGGAGCTCGCTCAAGAACTGGACTTCGCAAAAAGTACGCTTCACAGCCACCTCGCTACGCTCAAAGACAAGGAGTACATCGTCAAGCGAAATGGCGAATACACCCTTAGCCTGAAGTTTCTTCACCACGGAATGTTCGCGAAGAACCATCACGAAATTTCGCGGGTCGGACAGCCGGTCATTGAAAACTTGGCAAACGAGACAGGGGAGGTGGCTTGGATCCTCGTCGAAGAACACGGACGGGCCGTGTATCTTAACAAAGCGATGGGGGAGAACGCGATCCAAACCCACGCGTCCGTCGGTGGTCGGGCCTACCTGCACCACCTTGCGACCGGCAAAGCGATCATGGCATACCTGCCCGAGGAGCGCGTTGAAGAGATCATTGGACGACACGGTCTTCCTTCGCTAACGCCGAACACACTCACTGACTTGGACGACCTCCGAGATGAATTCGAACAGATTCGGGAGGAAGGAGTTGCCCTCAACGACAGGGAGACGGTCAAAGGCCTGCGAGCGATCGGTGCGCCTGTGCTAGATGACGTGACCATCCGCGGTGCAGTCTGTGTCTCCGGCCCCGCTAATCGACTTACGATAAATAGATGTTATGACGAAATTAAACCGCTACTATTGGAAGCGGCTAACGAGATCGAACTGAAACTACAGTACCCCCCGATTTGAATTCCTGTGTTTTCGGACATAACGTCAGGCCACGTTCTCGATGCGATGGGTGAGATAGTCACAAACGCGGTATTCATGGTTGGAGAATTGTGACGTTCATAGCCGTCTCGAGTAGTTCTTCGAAGCCGATGAGGTACGACGGCAATCCGAGGCCTTCGGCGTCAATCTGATGGCGGGCGTTCCCAACCAGATGCACCGTCAGTGCGGTCGCCTCTCGAACGTTGCATCCAAGATGTTCGTGCCCTGCTCTCGAAGAATTGCCTCGTTCGTTATCGTAATCGTCAAATGTTAGGCGCTCTCGTAGAAGCGTGTCGCGATAGGGCCATGGGCTTGATTCCGTGCCTGTGACGGTAAACGGATCATTTGACCGGCGTAGCAGTGAAGACTGCGCCAAAGTCATCTCAACACTGACAAGTAGGCGGTGGATGGCGTTTTGGCTGTAGACCTCATCGACATCATGGCCAGAACATCATTGTCGAGCGACATTTGGATCAGGTAGTCCTCCTTGACGAGGACAGGACTCTGATACGCGGACCCGATCCTCTTGCCGCCGACCGAGTGGCGGACAGTGACGTGATTGAAGCCTCCACTACGCACCCGTTCGCGAGATGCGGTTCGCTCTCGTCCGGTCGGCTTTGGTGGAGTCTAGTTCTCTACCTCTATATTTTGAAGGTTAAGATAAAACACTGGTAGTAAAACCTGCCCTATGTGTCGGTATTAGCGTTCATTCGTCACACGCAGGCAGAGACTTCGCTTTACCTGACATAGTCTGACATCTATGAGACGGAGGGCGGCCCGGTAACCATTTCGATGAGTGTCTTTGGGTGGATAGACGTACTCTGTTTCTCCTGTTCTGGAGAATTATCTGCGCTATTCGATTACACTCACTACCGGGCTGTCGGCGTTTAGAAGTATCGACTGGGTAACACTTCCAAACACGGCCTTGCCCGCAGGGGAGCGTTTTCGCCCGCCGACAACGATATATCGGGCATCTTTCTCGTTAGCGTACTGAATCACTTCCGACTTGGGGTCGCCGACGCGACCGACCGCTGTATACTCGCGACTGCTTCCTTCAGCAGCCGTTCCGGCTTTGTTGGCGGCGAGTTCGCGGATCTTCTTGACGGAAATTGACTGTTCACCTCGTTCCGCTATTGTCGTTTCAATCTCTACGAACTCGCTTCGCGACATTACGTGGATGACATGTAACGGTTCGTCAAACGCCAGAGCCAAAGACTCGGCTTCGCTCGCGACTCGCTTTGCGCGCTCAGAGCGGTCAACTGCGGCGACGATGACCATATGAGTCCATGGTTAGACGTCACCATAAATGTTAGCTCCTTCTCTACCTATACCAAGACGCGGATGTATCCGCCGAGAAAATATTCTATATTTCATATTGGGCCTCCTGGGGAGAGTGAGGTCCACTACCACTATTATTTCCGGTATTGCTCCGCCAAGATAGCGGGCAACCGTGTCGCCCGATCGCGCAAAACAAGTTGGAGGATCAGATACTACGTAAACTGATCGGGTAGATCGGCGACTGTGCTCTGCTAACTCGTGGTCACCGCTTGCATATCCGGCCCGACCCTTTACTGAACGATTCCACGGCTCGGACCTACGCAGCCGTCGTACTCACATAGTCGTCGACGATTTCCGGTACCTCCAGAATGAGCCTCGCTTCTGTGTGCAGAGTTCCAACTGGTTTTCACCCGGTGTCAGGGGTAGGCGTAGATATTGCCGTTATAGTGCCGATCATGCCCGCGTTCAAACTTTCAGATCCGCTGACCGCGTTGTCGACGAATTAACGGACCAATTCGGCTCTCTGGTGATTCATCAGAACCGTTCGAGCGTAATACCAACTATTGTGTTCCGATCCTCTCAATCGTAATACTCGTCGTCACCCAAGCTCAGACGTTCGCACGACCGCTTTCCCGTCCACCTAGGCCGTCATCGGGCGTGGAGCGCGCGGCGCGAACACTCTCACCCGTCTCTATTCGGTCTCCACCCAGGACGAGTACTATCCGGATGTCAATTTTGAGAACCTTTCGAACAGTCGCCGGATTAGCGGTGGAGCTCGAACGAGCAACTCCATTTCGGTAGCACCGGCGGTACGGACTAGGTCATCCATTGAGTGGCTATTTGGGGGAGGGGCCGAAGTGTTCGAGATTGACCACACAAAGTCGAAGCCCAACTCCACGAAGACTCAACGGTAACCAGTAAGGGCGTCTTGGCCCGCACATCGAGTACAGTTTGATCTGCGTACAGCTTTCATTTTAACTCGTTTTCCAATTCCATACGCCATCTACTGTAGTCGAGAAAAGATATCACCTGGCACACGAGACGCACGTTGCCCGTCACGTAGCTTTTCGAGAACATTCGTCCGTTTTCACGGGCGCGATGAGGTGGCTCTTGAACAGGAGAATCGTGAATGAACCCATCGCGAAAAACAGCGCGTTGAGGACAAACCCGAGGTAGATGTTCACGAAGTCGATTACGGAACCAATAATTGCCGGTCCAATTACGCCTCCCAGCGGAAGCCCTGTGTAGACGATCCCAAAACTTTTGCCCGTGTCCACGGTGCTTGAGATGCCGTTGACGACCTTGTCTCGAGCGGGGAGTGCAAGTCCGAACGAGAATCCGATCATGGACCAGATGGCAGTGGCCACCCCGGCATGTACGCTGACGACCGGGGTAATACTCATCAGAGTCAAGACGGCAGAGATGGAGAGACTCAGGATGATAATCCAGAAAACATTGTACCGATCGGCTAACTCACCGCCGATAAGAACGCCGATGGCTGTCAGAACCAGAAACATGGTCAGTATGGTGTTTCCGGCGGCTTCCGAGAAGTCAAACCCCTCAACTAGGAAGACCGCGGTGAACGATTGTATGCCAATGTCCGCCATCGTGACCACGACGAAGAATGCGAACAGTGTGAGAATCGACGGCCGCCGAAGGACTGTGAGAGTTCTGCGGACGGAATTGCTCTCGTTTGAAGGCGCTTCGCGACCCGCCGTATCGATGTGGTCCAGATACACTGTATTTAGCACGCCCTGCGCGAAAATGGCGTACCCCACGCCCACGGCCCCGACTATCAGTAGTGCAGATTGCCAGCTGTGAACGATCCCAATTGTTCCGACGACCGGGGGCGCGGCGGCGAAGCCGATGAACCCAGCGAACGTATGCATACCGAAGCTCTTTCCTTCACGATTGGAGTCGGTCACTGCGTTTAACAACGCATAATCGGCGGGGTGGAAGGCGGACTGTCCCATACCTGCGACAAGCGCAAAGACGAGCAGATGACGGTACGAACCCGCGAACGCGATCATCATCGTACCGACTCCGGATAACAAAACTCCTAACACGAACACGTACTTCGCTCCGACGCGATCGACGAGTTCTCCAACGGGGATTTGCAGCAGGAACATCGATAAGTAGATCATCGAGATGAGGATGCCTAGTTGCGCATTCGTCGCGTTGAAGTCGGTGGCCAGCAACGGAAACAGTGGCGGTAGACTCATCAGATAAAAATGTGAGAGAAAGTGTCCGCCGTTCACCACACCGGCCGTTCGGAGGAATTCCGGTGACATCACCGAGAGTCGTCTCTGAATTGGTTGCATGTGAAGTCGATTACGGTACTATCCTAAATAATTGACCGTCTACTACGTCCCAGACGACGCGGATCACTTGGATTTATCGATACGAAGCCGGGATCGACTAACAACTGGTGATATTTGCTGGTAAACGAACCTAATTGGCGAAACATCTAAGTCGGTCTATGAGTGATTATGATATAATGAGCTTGGATAGAACAGGCCCAGAAGCGGAGGTACCACCGGAAGCATTCGATACGCGAATTATCGATATGGACTTCCATATGAACCCTGCGGAGGAGGATCTCCTCCCGTACATTGACGACAAGCGAGCGTTAGACAAGCTGACGACGGAATACGGGATGGCTCCGAGGAAAGCGAAGTGGGACGCAGCGTATGCTATCAAGGAAGGTAACGAAGGGCTGTTTACTCAGGGACGCGCCGAAACCGCCGAAGACGTAAAAATGGCGTCAGAGAAGTTCGCCATCGATGAACCGATTGTCAATGCTGGGATCAACAATGCCCCGACCCAACATCACCCGGTCCTAAAAAACCACCTTGCCAAGGCGGCGAACGACTTCCTTCTGGACCAGATCATCCCGGAGGACCTGTACGCCCTGATGATGCTCCCTCAGTGGGATCCGGAATTCGCCATCAAGGAGATTGATCGTGTCGGCGACGAGAAGGGGATAGTCGGAGCTTACGGCTGGTTCGGCCCATTCCGTCTGTTTGGCGAGCAAGACTTCGATCCCGTCTTGGCGGCGCTCGAAAAGAACGATCTTCCGCTCATCCTCCATGGATCCCTCTCGTTGTGGCCCCAAAACACCCCCGTCGGAGACGCTATGTTAACGTGGACGGAGATTCTAGGCTTTGACTGGCCCGTTCACGCTATGTTAACGACGGTGAACATGATCATGACGGGCGTGTTCGACAAGTATCCGGATCTCAACGTCGTGATCCAAGAGGGCGGCCACTGGTGGCTGCCGTTCGTTCGCTATCGAATGGATGAGTTCTACGAGATGCATCCCGAAGATATCCAGATTACGCCTAGGAAGTTTGAGGCGGAGGAACGGTACCTCGATCGCTCGCCCAGCGAGTATCTCCGCGACAACATCTACGTCTGCACGCAACCAATGTCGCCGCCTGAGCGAAGGAATGAGTTCAGAGATTTACTTAATCTCTCGATGGCAGAAGACACGTTCCTTTACTCCAGTGATTGGCCTCACCAGACGCTGGACCCTGCGACGTGGGCCTTTGGAAACTCTGCATTCGACGAGAATCTCCGTAACAAGGTTCTCCACGAAAATGCGGAAGAGCTACTTGGAATCTGACCAACACGAACTAATCAAACCCTCAAAAATGTCATCAAACGAATATCAAAAAGTCGCGGAGGCAGACGAATTGGAACCCGGAAGGGGAATGGGAATCGACGTTGGCGGTATCGAGATTGCACTGTTCAATGTCGACGGCGAATTCTACGCGATTAGTAATCGCTGTCCCCATCAGCGCGCTCCGCTGTGTAAGGTCGGCGAAAAAAAGATCAACGGCAAGAAATGCTGGACAGACGAGCGCGGGGGTGTTGACGAGAAGAACCTCGCAATCGCTTGTCCGTGGCACCTCTGGGAGATTGAACTTGAGACCGGCAAACACAATGTTTCCGGAAAGAAGATCGGTTCCTTTGATGTGAAGGTAGAAGACGGCGACGTCCTTGTCAAGATATAGAAGCTATTTCTTTTCACGCTCAGTCCAGGGAACGGCATTGCCTAACCCAGCGACAGCTATCCAGACGTGCCAGTACGTATTGTCTGTCGAGGCCACTATCAGAACTCTTTGTGATGCCGTTGGAAGTACGTAGAGCCGTTCCCGTTTCGATAATGATGTTCACATTCGACGACTCCGAACGTCAACTAATTTGACGTTTACAAAACTATGTATGTAATGAGGTGCATGTGGACTTTCACCATTCTTCAAAACACTAAAATCATCATCATACAATAGCAAACTGCGACACAGAATAACCAATTCGAAATTATCTAACGGTGTATAGCACCAAAATGGTGGGCAAATTCACACTCTATTAAATAACTCACGCTGCAATAGTCATTTTGAGTTGGGGTATCACAGGCATATGTCTGTAAGCATCTAATGCTCCGAACAATAGATCGGGCGGATATCTTGTACAATATCGAATATGGGGTGTGGAAATAATTGATGGGGGAGAGGGGGTGCATTCGGAATTACCGAACGAACGGGGTGTTCAACAAAACTATCGTAGGTCGAGCAAACGTACCGGTTACGAACTACGGTAACTAAGAACACCAAAACCGGTGACAGATGGAATGCTCACGCTAGCAGCCGAGGAAGAAATCGAGGCTACCTTTTGACGACTCGGTCCATGATCTGAACACCGGTGATAGCCTTGACGAGATTGTAGCCGATCACAATCGCTGACAAGGCGAACAGCGTTAGTGGCCCGGGATCGAGAAAGATCCCATACTCGCCGCCTGACAGCTGCAGCGCTCGCTGGTAGTTCGTCTCCAGTATCGGCGCTAGTATCAGACCAAAGACAATGTTCACTGGAGGGAACTCGAGCTTTCGTAGCATCACTGTGAGAGTACCGACGATTAGTGCGAGTACCGAATCGAGCATCTGGAAGTTTAGCGCAAAGGTTCCAATTATACTCATGATGATCACTCCCGGGCCGATTATCTCTACCGGGAGCTTAGTAAGCGGTATGAGCCTCGATGAAACGAAGTACCCGATCACGAACATCGCTACGTTAGCGATGAGGATCGCCGCAAAGAATGAGTAAGCGAGTTCTGGAGTCTCGGCGAACAATAGCGGTCCGATACGGATGTCGTAGAATACGAGCGCCCCTAGCAGGAGTGTCGTCGCAACGTTGCCGGGGATCGCTAACACGAGGGTCGGGATCAGGGCAGCCGCAGTAACGGCATTGTTCGACGCCTCGGGACCAATCACACCGTCGATCGCTCCTTTGCCGAACTTATCAGACTCCTTTGAAGATGACTGGAGATCGAAGTAGGCGACGAAGTTCGCTATCGCGGCTCCAACGCCAGGGATAATGCCAAATCCGACACCGATTAGGGAGGATCGAAGCATCGACCCCGGCCGTTTCGCCGCTTCTCGTATTCCTTCGACGAGGCTGCCAGTGGGGACGCTTATTTCCCCAGAGGGTGTTTCGCCGCCGTTGGAGGCCGCTACATCATCCGAGTCCGAGGTGATCGTTCCGCCCTGGTCGACCAGCATGATCGCTTCGCTGATCGCGAACAAACCGACGACGATGGGAACGAGCGACAACCCGCTCGACAGGTACGAGATGTCGAAGGTGAATCGCGATACGCCGGTCGTCGGGCTAAATCCAACGAATCCCAGCAAAAGTCCAAGCACAGATGCGATTCCGCCCTTTAGAAGTGCTCCGCGGGACACGGCTGCTATTACGACCAGTCCAAACACCCCGATAGCAAAGTACTCTGCCGCGCCAAACTGTATTGCTACGTCCGCGAGAAGCGGTGCGAGCAATACTAGCGCAATCAGGCTGATCACCCCACCGACGAACGAGGACAACAGTGACACCCCGAGTGCGATATGGGCTTTTCCCTGTCGCGCTAAAGGGTACCCGTCGAACGTCGTCGCTACAGATGTTGGTTCACCGGGGGTGTTCAGCAGTATCGCAGAGATCGCGCCACCGTACACAGCTGCGATGTACGCGGCGCCGAGCAGTGCCAGCCCAGCTACGGGATCGAGGCCAATCGTGATCGGGATGAGCAGTGCGATGGCGAGCGGTGGACCGAGGCCGGGAATCACGCCGAATATGATACCATACGTGACGCCTAGCAGGATCAATAGGAGTACTTTGGCCGTCAGTACGTTCTCGAGCACCGCGATGAGGAGGTTGATGTCGACCACTCAGAACACCTCTAAAGGTACGTCTAGAATGATTACGAAGACGAGATACACGAAGATACTGAGACCACCCGCACTACCGATCACCAGTTTCGGATCGCGCTTTCCGAGCGCAAGCATGATAGCGGTGTAGCAGACGAACACCGCTAATACGAGGTTCACTGTCCCAATCGCGTAGAACGCGATGATTCCGGTCAGCAGGATGATTCCTCGCTTGAATCGAATCGCGACATCGAACTGGCTCTTGCTGCCTTTCAGGTACTCACCCATCCCGCCGTTTTCGTCACGCTTCAGACTGGGGTAGAGTTGGAGAACAATCGTCTGATAGACAAGGTACGCTATGCAGAAGAAAATCCCTGCGCGAAGAACAAGGACCGGGAACTGACCTCCTCGACGAGGGTAGTCCACAGCGAGCGAGTGAAGGTAAGCAAACAAGCCGAGGAAGACGACAACTGCGAACAGCGAGGCGTACCGCTCTAGCTCCCGTTTGTCAAGATTTCGGTTTTGTAAATCCATTGGTGGATTTGTTGAGTGCTACTGCAGTTCGTTCACTGACTCCTGCAGGGGATCCAACCACGGTTCGTACTCGTCGACCAGCGATTCGAAGAACTCCTTGGCCCCCTCCGCTCCTCGTCGATCGACCAGTTCACGGCGATTCCGCGCTTGCTCCTGCCATTCCTCGACGGCAGAGGCATTCTCCATAGCCGTGCTGACAGTCTCAACGATACTGTTCGGGAGATCCGGCGGTCCAACGAGGATACGGGTCGTCCCCGTTCTGATCGGATCATCGATTATGCCCGTCTCCGGGAGCGTCGGCACGTCTGAGTAGACGCCTTGGAGTGGCTCGTATTCGTCCCGTGATGGTGCAGTGATTGCGATCGGTCGGATGTCTCCCGAGTCGATCCGGGGCCACCCCGTCGATAACGTCGGCGTGTCAATCTCGATCCGATCTCCGATTAGGGCTGCGGAGGATTCTCCTCCGCCGTTGAATGACACTGGCCGTCCTTGGAAGTCGGTCTCCTCTCGGAGGCGAAGCATAGCGAGGTGGTCGGAGCCTCCCATCGCGACCTGTCCCCACCTGATTTCCTCTTCCTGTGACGCCTGGATGACGTCATCGACTGTTTCCCATTCTGAATCCGCGTTGACTGCAATGAGGAACGGGTCGCTCGCCCACTGGTAAATAAACGTGAGTTCACTCGGCTCATAGTCGAAGTCGAACATCTTCTGCATCAGATACATGAACTCCGTCGTCATCACGCTGAGTGTGTACCCGTCCGACTCCGTTTCGTTGAAGATCCGCTCCATCGCGACGCCTCCTCCACCACCCGTAACTTGCTGTGCTGCGAGCGAGGTGCCGAGTTCGTCTTCGAGATATGGCTTTAGCGCCCGTGCAGACATGTCGATGCCACCGCCCTCGCTGTAGGGGATCCACAGGTCGATGGCTTGGTTTGGGTACTCGCTGTCATCACTGTTATCGCCGAAGTCGCTGAGGCAACCGGCCAGTCCCCCGAGACCGATTGTCGTGGCTCCTCCTACAGCTTCGAGAATTCTGCGCCTACTGGTGGTTTCTGAGCACATCTGATGTGGCATTCAGTACCATGTTATAAAACTGTGACGGTCCCGTGTCGGGTATTTCGGGTCCTCGATCCTGACGCTGACGGCCCACGAAGAAACACCGGCGTCACAATTGCACGTTCACATTCTTTGTCTGCGTGAACTCGAAGATTTCCTCGATTGCTTCCTCGCGACCAATTCCTGAACTTTTCCATCCTCCGAATGGCGCGCCTACGAAATGGGGCCCAGCGTTATTGATCCAGACATAACCCGCTTCGACCCGTTCTGCGGTTCGGTGCGCACGGGTTAGGTCGTCAGTCCAGATACTGGCGGTGAGTCCGTACTCGACGTTGTTGGCCTGCTGGATCACGTCATTTTCGTCCGACCACTCGAAGACGAACAGGAGCGGACCGAACACCTCCTCCTGAGCGATTCGCATCTCCATTGTAACGTCGGCAAACATCGTTGGTTCGACGAAGAACCCGTCCTCGTACTGCTCTCCGTCCGGACTGGCTCCGCCGCAAACAAGTCGAGCATCCGACTTCTTTCCGAGCTCAACGTACTTCATAACCTTCTCGTATTGGTCTTCTGAGACGAGACTGCCCATCTCCGTCTCCGGATCGAGAGGATCTCCCGGCTCAATCGATTCCAGGCGATTCCGCAGTAGTTCAATCCCCTCCTCGTAGACGCTCTCGTGGAGAAACAGCCGGGAAATCGACCCGCAGGACTGCCCACACCACGCGATGTTCATCCCGCCGACGGTGCCGTCGATAGCCTGTTCCAGGTCGGCGTCAGGGTAGACGATGCACGGATTTTTCCCGCCGAGTTCGAGAATGACGTCGGTGATCGTATCGGCGGCCTGCTTCTGGATGATCGATCCGGTCGGGACGCTCCCGATAAACCCTACTTTCCGCACGTCGGTGTGTCTAACAAGTTCGCTCCCCACTTCGTCGCCAAAGCCGGACACCACGTTCACAACGCCGTCAGGGAATACGTCGTGTTCCGCGATCAGCCGCGCGAGTTCCATGACGCCGGTAGAGTCTTGTTCCGGTGGCTTGAGTACGACGGTGTTACCTGCCACGAGCGGTGCCGCGATCTTGCTCGCTCCGAATAGCACTGGGTGATTGTACGGTATGATTCGGGCAACAACGCCGTAGGGCTGTTTGAGCGTGTAGTCAAGTGAGTCGTTCGAAACCGGGATCGTGTCACCCTTAATCTCGCTGGCGACACCGGCGAACATCTCCACTAGCTCTGCCGCCATAGTGGCATCGTCTTTCATCTGTCCGTATGGATTACCACTGTCGGCTGCGTCGATGGCGCCGAACTTGTCTGTCCGTTCTTTCAGCAGTTCGGCGAACTTGAAGAGCTTGTCCGCTCGTTCCTTGACTGTGAAGTCGTCGCGCCAGTGTTTCGCCGCCGCGTCAGCGGCTGCGACAGCCCGCTCGACATCATCGACATTGCCGCGAGGGATCGTTGTGAGCTGTTTGCCGGTAGCCGGGTTAATCGTCTCAAATCGCTCTCCACTGACGCTCTCAACCAGTTTGCCGTCGATCAACATCTTAGGTTCGCCAAGTGAAGGCTCTACTCGTGCCATGGATAGCTGTTGTGTTACGCGACAATAAGCTTTCGCGAAGATAGATGCTACCTTCGTGGAGATGGTGCTGGCGCTCTGCGCGCAATGTCTAAGCGACCGAGTTTACTCCTCGGTTCTGTCAAGCGGGGACGTTGCCGACGCTGCGGCATCCTCCGACTTGTACACGCGCGGGATCCAGTTTGTCTTGTCCCCGCCTTCGGCAATGTCCTCGATGTCTGGAAGGCGGCTCTCGTCGATTCGTCCATAGTGGATCTTATCCTGGACGTCGACCTTCGCCTTTGTCCGGGGGTTGCTGTCGGGCGCCGGATAGCCGATCGGTGTCGTCGCAACGGCGCGACAGTAGTCGGGAACGTCGAAGTAGCGTTCGAGTCTTGACTGCGTCGGTCGACGAGTTGTCAACCACGTCGTCCCGAGGCCGGCCGAGGCGGCTGCGAGGTGCAGGCTCATTTTTGCCGCAGCCATGCTGTGCTGGAACATCTTTTCCCGTGACCCATCGAGGAGGTGCGGCCACCACTGCTGGTACCTGGTGTCGCCGACCATGATAACGACTGCGGGTGCCTCCTGTATCGAGCCAACATTTCCGAAGTTGGGGAACCCCGGATCTGACGCTGCGCGCTTGTATTCAATTTCCTTCTGGAATGCCTCAGCGACCGTTTCCTTGTCCTCCTTGTCACGAATGACTAGAAACTCCCACGGCTGAGAGTTCGCACCCGACGGCGCCTGATTAGCGGCAGATAGGACCTGTTCGAGAACGTCGTCCGGTATTGGCTCAGGACGAAACCCACGAATGGTCCGGCGCGTCTCCGCGAGAGAGTGGAACGCATCGAGCGTTGGCACCGTTTCGTTGTCAATCCACTCGTTCCGATTCGTCTCGTGACGTTCTCGAGACTGCTTGTTCGTTCCCATACCACAATAGCACTCCTTGGTAGGTGATAAAGCCTCGTGTCCTCGCAGTCGAACGTATCGACGAAGCTGGACAAATTATAAGTATACGAGAACTTAGCATAGTGTATGGGCTATGACCGTGAATTCGACGGTATAGTGATCGGCGGAGGTCACCAGGGATTGATCTGTGCCGCGTACATGGCGAAAGCCGGAATGGAGATCTTGGTTCTCGAGCGAGAACTTCACGTCGGAGGTGGCCTCCACACTGTCGACCTCAGTTCCGAAGGGTTCCGTTACAACCTCCATTCGATCAACCACTTCAACATTACTAACACGCCTTGGTACACGGATCTGAACCTCTCTGATCACGGCGTAGAGTACATCGAACCCACGCACGAGTTCGCGCAACCGCACTCTGATGGTGATGGGCTGATTCTCTCGAAGGACAGGGACCGGACGATCGAGGTTATCCGCCAGTTCTCGGACGACGACGCAGACCAGTATGCGGAGATGAGTGAGGTCGCCAATCGAATGGTGTCGGAGATTTACCTTCCGGAGCGGTTTGACGAACCGTTACCGGCTGACGAACGGCGGCAACTGCTCGAATCATCCGAGCTCGGGCGCACCTTCCTAGACTGGACGACCGAATCAGCGTTCGACCTCGTCGACGGCTGGTACGAGTCCGACCCGCTGAAGGCGCTGCTCCTGTTTAAGCTCTCGATCTTCGGAGAGCCGGGGGAGGGAGTCGACAACCCAAGTCACAAAGGTGGTATTGCTCGCTGTTTCGACCAGCAGTACACCTATCAGATCGCACGGGGTGGGAGCCAGATGCTGGCGCTCGGGCTCGCACAAGTGATCCAGCAGCAGGGAGGGACCGTACTCACGAACAGTGAGGTCACCAGTATCGACATCGAAGACGGCGAAGCGGTCGGCGTTGAACTCGCGGACGGCAAGGAGTTCGGTGCTCGTCGGTTCGTCGCGAGCGCCGTGAACCCGCACCTCACGTTTGAGGAGTTCGTGGGGCTCGATCACCTTGATGAGTCGCTCGCCGCTGGGATCGAAGCCGAAGTCAAGGACTTTGCGTACACCGACTGGTCACTATTGGGGACCCATTTTGGGCTCGAAGAGGCGCCGGAGTACCCGACGGAGAGCGTCCCCGAGATCAACAATGCACTGAAGTACAACATCGGCCTGGAGTCAGTCGACGATATCCTGGCCGCCCACGAGAGTAAGGTAGCCAAGGATTACCCCGTTCCGGCATTCGGAGGCGGCGCGCTTACGATGTTTGATGAGACGCAGGCCCCGAGAGGTAAGCACACAGCGTACGCCTGGCAGGTCGCACCCTACGACTTGCACGGTGATCCGGAAGAATGGCGTGAAGTCGCCGATAAGGTCTCCCAGCGAACACTCGAAGCTTGGGGCGAGTACGCCCCGAATATGACGGAGGGCAACGTAGTTCACTCGCACGCGTACACGCCGCGCCAGATCCCGATGACGAACATCAACATGATCAACGGCGGGATCTTCATCGGCGCCCTCACGGATGAGCAGACACTAGACAAGCACATTGGATACAGGACGCCGATCAAAAACCTGTTCCTCTGCGGGTCAAGCGCGCATCCTGGTGGGGCGATCAATGGTGGCGCGGGCTACGTCGGCGCCAAGGTCATCCATGAGAAATTAGGAATCGACCCCTGGTGGAACCCGATTGATGTCCGAGAATCGCTCAAGAATCTCTCGTAAATACACAACAATCATGAAATCCAACGCAGCAGTACTTCAGGAACCGGTGGACGCGGACGATCTCGCTGAGGCAGCCCCCGCGGCGATTGAAACAATCGACGTCGAAGAACCCCAAGGCGACGAGGTGTTGGTTGAGATTGGAGCATCAAGTCTCTGTCACACCGATGTTGCGATTACTCGCGGACACTTAGAGGAGTCATTTCCTCTCGTTATGGGACACGAAGGCGCGGGGATCGTCCGGGAGGTTGGACCGGACGTAGAGTCAGTCGAGGAGGGGGCTCATGTGGTCCTTGGTAGGATCGCTTGTGGTAGGTGCGAGTACTGCCGTATCGGCCGTTCAAATCTCTGTAACGAGCGAACGAAGGCGCGAAAGCGCGGCACCATTCGGAGCGGTGCCATTCGATTCAACCAGGATGGCCAGAAACTGCACCATTGCCACGGCGTATCTTCGTTCAGCGAGTACACCGTCGTCTCGGAAGAAGTCGCTATCGAGATCACCGACGAGTTACCGCTTCGGCAGGCGACGTTGCTCGGGTGTGGCGTATTCACAGGCGCCGGCGCCGTCATGAACACCGCCGATATCGAGCCGGGGGCATCAGTCGCTGTGTTCGGCGTTGGCGGCGTCGGCGCGAGTGCAATCCAGGCGGCCGAACTTCGTGGTGCGACCGAGATTATCGCAGTCGATCTCGTCGACGATCGGCTGTCGTTGGCAGAGTCGATGGGAGCGACCCGGACGATCAATCCCGGGGACGATGATACGGTGGAACTGCTCCGCGACTGGAGCGGCGGCGGTCTCGACTACGCGTTCGACGCCGCTGGGAACCCGACGGTGATCGAGCAGGCGGTCGACAGCCTGCGACCGACAGGGACCGCAGTGCTAGTCGGAACGCCGCCCATAGGGAAGCAAGACGTAAGCCTCGACATTTACGACGTTGTCGTGTCCGAGAAATCGCTCCTCGGATCGTTCAACGGCTCTTACAACCTCGCAGACGCTATCCCGCGTCTCGCCGAGCTCGCCGCGGATGGCCGATTCGATCTTGAAGCGTTAATCTCAGACGAACGATCGCTCAACGAGGTCAACAAGGCAATGGGCGCTCTCGAAACTGGAGGCGGGCTCAGGCAGTTGATCATCCCGTGATCCGAAAAAGATAGTCGGAGCCACTGACGGATGCCGCCGATCGGGTTCGACGGACATTCCCGCTCAGCGTTCGGCGGGGAGTCGGTCTGATAAGAACGACCACATCCGATCAATGGCGATGTCCGCGAGAATCACGTCGTCGACGACCGCCCTTAGCGACTCTTCCGGGCCGTCGTAGTAGTTTGGTTCCCCCAGAAGTTCGGCCTGAAACTGGAGCCCCGCGTTCGTCACCAGATACATCGTCCCGAGGACGGCCTCTTTGAGGTCCGCCCCCACGACGTTCGCGCCATGATTCGCTAGGAGCTGCGCTCGCGAGTCACCAAGTGTTGCCGCCATACGTTCGCCTTCCTCTTCGGTAACGACCATGCGTCCGTAGTCCGTGTCGTACGATGAGAACGTTGGAACACCTTCGTGAAAGAGCGCGCCCATGTGGTAAACCGGTTTGATATCCGTGTTTGATGCGGCGAACGGCATGATCTGCTGGGCGTGGTGGTGGACGACCGCATTGACGTGGTCGTAGTTCCGGTAGATAGCTCGGTGGATAACGGTTTCTAGATACGGACGGTCGTCGTCGTTGTCTATGATGGTTCCGTCGAATTCCATCGTCATCACATCATCCTCAGTCACCAGTCCCGGACTCAACGAGCGGGAGATCAGCATCTTGTCACCGTCGGGGTGGCGGACACTCAAATGACCGAACCCTTGAATGATCCCTTCATTGGCGAGTATTCTGTTGGCCGTTACAAGTTGCTGTCGTCGCTGCTTACTGTCTGTCACGTATTTTTGTTTGCTAAGAACGGTATTAGTTGTTATCCTCTGGTCGTCAGCGTCGAGCGGCAGTCGCGTTCTCAGTCCGCGATATCGGCCGCATTCAACCGCACGTAAGGGGAAGCCGACACAGGAGAATAGTTTGCCGATGTTTTTAAATACGTGTGCGAAAGATACCCTACCAATGCTAAGTACATCAGACCTTTCCAAGAATTTCAGCGGATTCTATGCCATCCGCCAAGTCGACTTCGAGCTAGAGGAGGGCGAGCTTCACGGGCTTATTGGACCGAATGGTGCCGGGAAGACGACGATGTTCAACCTTCTCACCGGCGAACTGTCACCCACGGAAGGCGAGATCAGGTTTAAAGACGAGGACATTACCGGCGCAAGTCCGATGGAGATCACCCGGCTGGGAATCGGGCGATCGTTCCAGATAGTCCAGAATTTCCCGGAGATGACCGTTCGCGAGCACCTGCGGCTCGCGATCCGCAACGAGAAGAAGACGTTAACAAGCGTCTTCGAGAACGCCGAGAAGTACGATGACGAGATACGGTCCATCGCCGATCGGGTGACCTTATCCGATCGGCTTGACGATGAGGTGCAGAATCTCTCTCATGGGGATAAGCGATTCCTCGAAATCGGAATGGTACTCGGGATCGATCCGGAATTAATCCTGCTCGATGAACCGGCGGCCGGACTCAACCAGTCCGAAACGGTTGTGTTGCGCGATATCCTTCGGGAGATCCGATCTGAATATACAATCTTACTCGTGGATCACGACATAGAACTCGTTCGAGAACTGTCGGACAGGATCACTGTGCTTCACCAAGGAGAGATCCTCTCGCAGGGATCGCCTAAAGAGATCGACAATGATGAGCAGATCAAGGAGGTGTATCTCGGTGAGTAACGCGTCGTCTTCAACCGATGTCGGCGAGAGCATAGAGCCCCTGCTATCGATTTCGGATGTAAACGCGTTTTATGGGGAAAGCCAGGCGCTCTTCGACGTTTCCGTCGAGGTGGGAGACAACGAGGTCGTCGGCATCTTCGGTCGAAACGGGATGGGAAAAACCACACTGCTTCGAAGCATCGTCAACCAAACTGTGCAGAGTACCGGGACAATCACGTTCCGCGGCCAGAACATCTCAAACTGGAAGGGGAGCCGTATTGTCAGGAACGGTATCGCCTTCGTTCCCGAAGAGCGAGCCGTGTATCCGAACTTAACGGTCGAAGAGAACCTACGACTTGCGAGCCCACGGGATATCTCGAAATCAGAGTTTCAGGACCGTCTCAACGGGATTTACGAGAGGTTTGAGCGGTTAGACGAACGAAGGACCCAAAAAGGAGGGACTCTGAGCGGTGGCGAACAGCAGATGCTCGCGATCGCCCGAGGACTGATCACTGAACCCGATCTACTCTTGCTCGATGAGCCGACTGAAGGGCTTGCCCCCGTGATCATCGAAGATGTCGTCGACATCATCAAGGACCTCTCACAAGAAGATCGATCGGTTGTCCTCGTAGAACAGAGCATAAACCGAACCTTGCCGCTGATTGATCGGGGTTACATTCTCGAGAACGGCCGGGTCGTGGTTGACGCTGGACCGGATCGTCTCGCAGACGAGTCACTCCAAGACGAGTACTTAACCGTGTGAGCTATGATGTGCGCTCGTTTTCTCAAGAATTGAAGTCGATAGATCATCTCAGTACTTCTGGTGGCCTATCAAAGTACCGTCGTTTGGTGAAGAGATTGACTTCCAAACATATAGGCTACAGTGCGGAAACGTGCGAGCAGTTGCAATATTCGAACGAAAAGAAATAAAATAACTGTCATAATGTTTTTAAGCGTAGTTTCCGTCATCTGATGCATGGGGAACAACAGAAGATCCTTTCTGAAAGCGTCTGGAAGCCTCGGCGTCGCCACCATAGCTGGCTGCGTAGGCGGTGGGGACGATGGTGACACGCTAAAGATTGGCGCACCCATCCCGCTCTCGGGTCCGATCGCAATATTCGGACAGGAGAACGAACGAGGATACGAGTTCGCGCTAGAACAGCTGGACAACGAGATTCTCAGCAACGAAGTAGAACTTATCATCGAAGACACGAATGCAGAACCGTCGACGGCCCTAGAACGAACCAGGAAACTCGTTCAACAGGATGAGGTCGACGCGCTGGTTGGGATCTCGGATAGCGCGGCTGGTATTAGCGTCGCGGAGTATATTGAAGAGGATGCACAGATCCCGCACATAGTATCTCAGGTTGGCACTGTGGAAGCGAGGGAAAATCCGGAAAACTGTCACAGCTACCAGTTCTTCCCTTGGCCAAGTATGCGCCAACAGAACCTTGGCGTCATTGAATTTATCGAGAATGATCTTGCAGAGGCAGCTGACGAAGACATCGACACAAGCAGAATACATTTTGTTGGTGAAGACTATGAGGGAGGACAGTCAGCGCTGAATATCATGAACGAAATCTTCAACGGAGAAGTCACCGGCAATACGATGCCGCCACAGGGCGAGACAGACTACTCGTCGTATTTTCCCTCAATCGAAAACGCCGACGCCGATCTTATCACTGGATTCATTCCTGGACAGGCGGCTGTCCGGTTTGTGAACCAAGCAGCTGATTACGGCCTCACCGAACAGAAGACACTGTGCATGCTTGGGGACACCCACTCGCAGATCCCACTGTCCCAACAGGGGAGTTCCGCGAACGGGTGTTTCTCTTCTCACTGGTACGATGATACGCGTGATAATGAACTCAATAACGAGTTCAAGGAATGGTACGAGAACAACTACGATCTGCCGCCGAACGACATAGCCGTGAATGGTTTCAACCAACTATATTCACTTGGAAGGGCCATGGAAGAAGCGGGAAGTACAGACCCGGATGACGTAGTTGGCCAGCTTGAAGGGTTCACGTTTGGCTCCCCGATGGGTGAGCTCACATACCGTGACTCGGACCACCAAACCGAGCTGAACTTCGTCGGATTCAGCGTTGAGGACGGACAGCGGAACACCATCGGAAACTACGACAGCATCATTGGAGAGGCGTACTGCGACGTCTAAACGGAGCGTTCGCAGAACACCGTAATCCACTCGATCAATCAAAGGGCCAACGTACGCCAGTGAGATTGTCAGTATCATACGGTCGGAATGGGGAATCGGTCTATCGGTCAAACTTCGCACGCTAATCGCAGTGTACCTTTTTGGACTAATTGAGTTGTATCTCCGGTCCGCGTCGAAGGACGTTTGACGTAAACGATATTCTTTTTGGGTCTCGTACCGATGTGTATTGACATGGCCGAATTCGAAAACCCATATGCCGAGGCGAACCCATTCGTGGAAGCGCACTTCGACTGTCTGAGTTGCGGAGGGAAACTTTGGGAGTATGCCATCCAGCGACAGATGGTCTGTGAAGACTGTCGATCGGTATTCACTTCCGACAAAATCTTTGAAGTTCAAACGTAGTCGTTCCTTGGGTGCACAGACATTTGCTACCACCGTAGAGTGTGACATTCCCTATCGTAATCTGATTCAACGACGAGACAACCGAGAGCCTACTCCTAACTGGAAGTCGGCTGTCTGCCGGAGCCCCATACACTTAAGATGATTCTGCCCCAATAAATTACTAAACTATGACCCAGCAAGAGCCAGAGAATCACGAGTCGAATGAGAAGGATCCAGAAGATCTCTTAGAGTTGAGTTCCAAGACTCAAAACATTTTGGACGACCATAGTCTCCGCCCTCTATGGGAGGTTGAGAAAGATATGGGAAACGTCTTCGGAGATCTCGAGGCAGACATCTGGAAATGGGAGAACATCAAGACCGCTATTGACGCCATCGAAGAGGACGTCCCCATCGCCGATCTGCCACCGGGGTTCCAGCGCCGGGTCGCGGTTCCGATCAGCAAGTCGCTCGGAGGAAACGCGATTTCGAACACGATATACATGGGCGTCCAGACGGTCTCCCCCGGGGAGACCGCCCCGTCCCACCGTCACGGCGCCAACGCCCTGCGGTTCACCATCGACGGCCACGAGGACATGAAGACCGTCGCCGCGGGAGAGGAGTTCCCGATGGAGGACAACGACCTCATCACGACACCCCAGTGGGAGTGGCACGACCACGTCAACGACGGCGACGAAACCGCCGCCTGGCTCGACGTACTCGACCTGCCGCTCGTTCTGGATTCGATGAACTCCCGGAACGTCTTCGAGAACCACGAACTCGAGCGCCAGCCCGTCACGAAGACGCAGGGCTACTGGGACTCCCAGTATGGTCGAGGCCGACCCGCCGACGAGGCAAATCAGGACGGCATTCCCGGCCCGTTCGAAGGGAACTGCGAGGCGACGCCACCCTACCGGTTCGGCTGGGACGAGATGGTGGAGTCGCTCGAACAGCGCGCCGACAACGACGACCCCGACCCCCACGACGGGTACAGCCTCGCATACGTCAACCCGGCGACGGGCGAACCGCCGCTGTTCCCGACGATGTCATTCCGCGCGCAACTGCTTCAGGAAGCGACCGATCCCCACTTCCACAACGCGACGGAGGCCTACTTCGTTATCGAGGGCGAGGGCGCGACCCACGTCGGCGACAAGGCCCTCGAGTGGAGTCAGTGGGACATCTTCGTCGTGCCGCCAGACGAGATTCACCACCACGAACCGGACGGCGAGGCGACCCTACTGGGGATCACCGACCGACCGGTGTTCGAGGCGTTCAACTTCTACGCCGAAGCCGAACCGTCGTCGTAACCGCGTCAGTGGTCGCGCGGCCGCCGTCTCCGTTTTTCCGACGTACGCGCGATACCGGTAGTGATCCGTCCATTCGCGAACGGCGGCTTCGCGTGCAACAATAGCTATAAATAATGTTGTATGGTAATATACTGTGTTTGTATGACAGTAATTGTCGGAGTAGACACCGGAGGAACATTCACAGATTCAGCCGTCGTGGATCAGGACGACGGGTCCCGGATCACGGGCAAAGCTTCGACGACGCCGTCGGACCCCTCGAAAGGCGTGCTGAACTCGCTGCGCAACGCCGCGGACAACGCGGACCGTCCGCTCGACGAACTGCTCGCGGACGCCGAGGTGTTTTTCCACGGGACCACGCTGACGACGAACACCGTCCTTGAGCGGACGGGTAGCAGCGTCGGGTTGATAACGACGCGCGGGCAGCGAGACGCGGTCCACATCGGCCGAATCACGACCAGAACGGAGGGACTGACCCACAGCGAGGTGAAGCACTTCGCCCAGCACGAGAAGCCGGAGCCGATCGTCCCCAAGCACCTGATCCGCGAAGTGGACGAGCGGGTCGACTACAAAGGAGCGGAGATCGTCGAGCTAGACGAGACGCAAGTTCGGGACGCGGTCGCCGATCTGGCCGACCGGGTGGACGCAATCGCAGTCAGCCTGCTGTGGAGTTTCAGGAACGCTGAACACGAACGGCGCGTCGCAGAGATCGCTCGAGAGGTCGCGCCCGAGACGCCGGTGTTCGTCTCCGGCGAGATCGCTCCGAAACTCGGCGAGTACGAGCGGGCGATAACGACAGTCGTCAACGGGTACACGGCGCCCGTGATGGCGTCGTACACCGACACGCTGGTCGAACGGCTCGAGGACGGCGGGCTCGACTGCGCGGTGTACATGATGCAGAGCACCGGCGGCGTGCTCCCGATCGCCGACGCTGACGAGCAGGCGGTGTCGACGATCGGCTCCGGTCCGACCGGCGGGATCAGCGGCTCCCGGTTCATCGGCCGCAAGACTGGTTACGAGAACGTGATCTGCACCGACGTCGGCGGGACGAGCTTCGACGTCGGCCTGGTCATCGACGGAGAGCTACAGACGTCGCCGACGATGAACGTCCAGAAGTACACGCTGTTCCAGCCCGCGGTCGACGTCGAATCGATCGGAAGCGGGGGCGGTTCGATCGCGTGGATCGATGACGCCGGCGCGATCCACGTCGGGCCGAAAAGTTCCGGGGCGGATCCCGGTCCGGCGTGCTACGGTCGCGGCGGGACCGAACCGACGGTCACTGACGCGGACTTGCTCCTCGGGTACCTCGACCCCGAGTACTTCCTAGGCGGCCGACAGGACCTCGACGTCGACGCGGCGCGGTCGGCGATGGCCGAGCGCGTGGCCGAACCGCTGGACATGACCGTCGACGACGCCGCGGCGGGCGTGTTCGAGATCGTGAATGCCGCGATGTCGGATTTGCTCCGCGAGGTCACTATCGAGCGGGGGTACGACCCTCGCAACTTCTCGATCTTCGCCTACGGCGGCGCAGGGCCGCTTCACGCGCCGTTCTACGGTGAGGAACTCGGTGCAGAGTCGATCGTCGTTCCGTTGGGCGACACCGCGTCGGTGTTCTCGGCGTTCGGCATCTCGGCGTCCGACCTCATGTACGTCGAAGAGCTCTCTGAACCGGCCACCGAACCGTTCGACCCCGATCGGCTCGCCGCGACGTTCGAGTCGCTCGAGTCCCGAATTCGGGACCGGTTCGACCGGGAGGGGTTAGACGAGAGCGACGTATCGCTCGTTCGCGAAGCGGACCTGCAGTACGCGGAACAGGTCCACCAGGTCAGCGTCGGCGTCCCCGCCGGCGACCTGTCGGAGGCCGATGCGACCGACCTCGTCGCTCGGTTCGAGGACGAGTACGAGTCGCTGTACGGGGGCGGCGCCGCGTACTCGGAAGCGGAGGTGCAACTGATCAACCAGCGCGTCCTCGCGACGGCGACGACGGTCGATCCGACGATGCGAACGGACGACCGGGGCGCGCGAGCGGACGGAGCGTTCTGGAAGACGCGCGAGGTGTACTGGCCCTCGGAGTCCTCGTTCGTCGAGACGGACATCCACGACGGCGAAAAACTGGGGCAGGGCGATGATATCGAGGGACCAGCCGTCGTACAGCTTCCCGATACGACGATTCCGGTTCGTCCCCACCAGCAGGCGACAGTCGACAGGTACGGGAACGTCGTCCTCACGGCGGGAGGTGAGCGATAATGGCGACGATCCCCGGAGCGGACAAGTTCGACGCGGAGGAGGGACTCGACGAAGACGCGATCGCGGCGGACCTGGAACTCCACGAACCCCCCGAAGATCACGAGGTCGACGAGATAACCTTCGAGGTACTCCGTCACCGGCTCTGGCAGATCAACGAGGAGCAGGGCGAGACGCTCAAGCGGATCAGCGGGTCGCCGATCGTGACCGACGCGAACGACTTCAACGTGACCATCGCCGACGAACGGGGCGACGTGGCGAACTTCGGGACGTACGTAACCGTACACGCCGGCGTCGTGGACATGTTGCTCAAGTGGACGCTCGAACACCGGTCCGAGAACCCGGGGATCCGCGAGGGGGACATGTTCCTGTCGAACGACCCCTGGATCGGGATCGCCCACCAGAACGACGTGTCCGTCGTGGCGCCGGTGTTCCACGACGGAGAACTGTTCGCCTGGACGTCGTCGACGCTCCATCAGGTCGACCTCGGCGGCACCAACCCCGGAAGCTTCTGCATCGACGCGACCGACGTCTACGACGAAGCGACGCCGACACCGCCGATCAAAATCGTCGAGAACGGAGAGATCCGCGACGACGTGGAGGAGATGTTCCTCCGGCGCTCGCGGGTGCCGTCGCAGGTGGGGATGGACCTCCGCGCCCAGGTCGCCGCCAATGACGTCGCCAGAGAGCGGTTGACCGACCTGATCGAGCAGTACGGGGCCAACACCGTGAAGGCGGTGATGAAGCGATCGATGGATCACGCCGAGGAGATGCTACGACAGCGCCTCGACGATCTCCCCGACGGCGTTTGGCGGCACGTCGACTACCAGGAGGTGTCGAGGACGGGCGACCGCAGCGTGTATCGCGCCGACATGGAACTCAGAAAGTCGGGTGACTCGCTCGTGTTCGAGGTCGACGCCGATCCCCAGACCGGGATGATCAACTGCGCCTACCCGACGCTCCGGGGGTCGATCTGGTCGGTCATACTGCCGCTACTCTGTCACGACATCCCGTGGGCGTTAGGCGGTATCGACCGCGTCATCGAGATCGAGGCGACGGAGGGCACGATCGTCAACGCCACGTTCCCCACGGGGACGAGTATGGGATCGACGAGCGGCGGGTGGCAGTCGATGAACCTGGCGCTCCAGTGCGTGTCCAAGATGCTCGGGGCCAGCGAAGAGTACGAGAGCGACCTGATCGCCGGATCGAGCGGAGTGCACGCGAACACGGTCATGATGGGCGCAGACCAGCGCGGCGATCCGTTCGTGACGATGCTCATGGACAGCATGACGAGCGGGTGGGGCGGACGCTCCGGGATGGACGGTATCGACACCGCGGGCGAGTTTCTCGTCCCCAGCGGGCTCGCGCCGAACGTGGAACTCAACGAACTCAAGTTCCCGATCCTCACCCTGTTCCGCGAGGAACTTACGGACTCCGGCGGGCCGGGCGAATACCGCGGCGGCGTCGGTGCCCACTCCTGTCTGATCCCTCACGACACCGACGCGCCGATCACGCATGTCCTCTCGACGTTCGGGATGGCGATGCCGACGGGCGTCGGCATCAGCGGCGGGTATCCGCCGAGCACAGTGCGTTGGGAGATGATCCGGGACTCGAACGTCCACGACCTACTGGAAGACGGGATCGTTCCGGGCGACCAGGACGCCATCAGCGGCGACAGGGACGTCCTCCCGCCGAAAGTCCAGACCCAGCAGCGGGCCGACGAAGCGTTCTACTGTCGCTGGATGGGCGGCGGCGGGTTCGGCGACCCACTGGACCGGGATCCTGACCGCGTCGCCAAGGACGCCCGCAACGAGTATGTCTCCCGCGAGGAGGCCGAGCGGACGTACGGCGTGGTACTAGACGACGAGTTCGACGTCGACGAGGCGGCGACCGAAGCGCGCCGCGGAGAGATCAGGGACGAACGTCTCGAAGCCGACAAGTGGGGTGATGAGCGATGAAGCAACTCGACACACACCTGGCGGAGACCACCGTCGACGGCGCCCGAGTCATCGTCTGTCGGCGCTGTGAGGAAGTTCTCTGTTCGAGCGACGAGAACTACAAGCGCCACGCGCTGTGCGATCGGAAGCCGCTCCCCGAAGCGGGGTCGCTGGTGAACGATCCGACGGAGTTCGTCGACGACGAGATGGAGTTCAGACAGTACTACTGTCCGGGTTGTGCCACGCTACTCGAGAACGAGGTGATCCTCGCTGAACTGGATCCGATTCACGACAAAGAACTCCGGTAGCACGGCGAACGGTTGACCCGTCCGACTTGGCGAAATTTCGACTTTGTGGTGGAGTACGGGCCGCTACTCGCCGTTTTCGTCGTTAAACAGTTCCTCTTTGGGAATCAGTTTCCCATCCCCGCGGTACCGCGACCGGCGAACCTGATCGATGTCCTTCAGGAGTTCATCTTCCTCGCGGAAGCGCGATCGGTCGTACGAGCCGCGATGGACGAGATCCTCAACCGGGTGCCGGTACCGCGTCTCTTGGTACTTGAGGGGGTAGCCGATCGGGAGCGTGGCGGGCATGTCGTAGATGTTCGGAATGTCGAGCAGGGCTCGGATCTCCTCCTTGTGGTGGCTGAAACAAGACGCGGATGTCGTTGAGAGACCGAGGGATGTCGCGGCGAGCCAGATCGCGTAGATGGCGTTGGCGATGCTGTGCTGGAATATCTCCTCGTTGAGTTGCTCCTCGCCCTCGATCTGGGGATACGCCTTATCCGGGATGCGCCTATCGCCGATCGGGATGATGTACAGGGGCACCTCGCACATCCATCGCTTGTTGTCGACCGGGAAGTCCGGATCGCCTTCGGCGTACTGGTCGTCGTAGTATTCGACGTAGATATCGCCGATAGCCCGGATCGTGTCCGGGTCAGTCACGACGACGAATTCCCAGGGTTGAGAGTTAGCGCCTGACGGTGCCCATCGGGCAGCTTCGAGGAGCTGATCGATCTTCTCGTCCTCGACTGGTTTGTCCTTGTACCCGCGCACTGCGCGACGGCTTTGTAGCACTTCGAGCAGTTGGTCGTACCGTTCGGGTGCGACGTACCGTTCCTGGTTTTCGACACTCATCTACTGTTCCTCGCGAGGATCGATCGAGATGGCCCCGACCGGGCAGTTCTGTGCGGTGAGTTCCAGTTGCTCTGTGCCATCGGGTTTCCAGCCATCTTCGTTGTGAACATATGCGCGGCCGTTGGCAGCCGGCATCTTGAACACCTCATTCATCATCTCCGGACAGAGGCCACAACCGATGCACCGCTTCTGGTCCACTCGTGGCTCGTACTTGGGCATACAGTAACAATGCACAATGACTCGTATATACCTTTTTGTTGTGTGTTTTCTTATCTCTCAAGTATGATTGAACGGTAGACGCCCTCGTTAAGTTTCATTGATAAAATTACTTAGTATCTATGATTTATATGACGATTATAGAAAGAGAATCTAACGAATCAAGGACCGTTCGGACTACATACACTCTCCTCGTACTCCTCATCTGGTCAATCGACAGGTCGTGGAATGGTGAGGGTGAATTTACGATACATGGTTCAAATGGCCGGGCGGATCAATTACGTTGGCCTTTTTCGTTCCATGGAGACCTTTCGTCTGGAGCGAAATACCCCTATATGCAGGAGCTGTACACCGTTTGGAACGCGTATCAGGACTGGAGGAAATGCGATGCGCGAAGGAATGGGGTTCGGCACGAACACCGACATCTACAATCCGGACTGGCGCGACGTGTCGGTTATGTACGGCGATACGATCGTCAAGACCGAAAGCGATCCGGAAACTCACCGAAACGCCGGCCAATCTCATAGGCTGACGAGATCACGGCAACGCCAGTAGCAGTCGCTCAAACGTCGATTTCCGGCGGCCGCCACCACTTATCGAGACCGAAGTCGTCGACGATCACTCCCGCACAGTTGTACCCGGGAGCGCAAGTGATACTACCACCGGGGTGCGTCGGCGCACCTGATAGATAGAGGTTTCCGATCGGCCCGCTGTAGGACGGGCGGTTGTCCATCAGCTGCTCAGGACCCCAGTTTCCACCGCTCCGGCTACCCTGAATCATATTCCGGTGGGTCCGCGCAATATCGAGCGGTGAGTAAGCGTACTTATCGACGATGATGTCATCCTCTCTGACGTTCGGGGCATACTCTGCGAGTTTGTCGATGCAGACCTCCATGAACTCGTCTTTGACCTCATCCCAGTACTCCGGCCCTTCGTCTTCTACGTTCCACGGAGACGGTGCCCACAGGTAGGCTGTGTGTTTCTCATCGGGAGCCTGTGAAGGGTCAAGTACAGTGACCGACCCAGCACTCATAACAGGCTCGTCGGGGAGCTCGTTCGTCTTCGCCGACTCGCTGACGCGCTTTATGTCATCGGGGGACTCAATACCGAGGGTGAACTTGACAGCACGTTGCATATCCGGGTTAAACTTCACAGAACTGAACTCAAGTGGTTCGTCGAGCGCTAGGTGGACGCCGAACAGCGGGCCCTCCATCAGTTCGTATTTCTCTTCTATTTCTCTGATGAACTGTTCTTCGAGATGTTCGCGGCCAACTAGGTTCAGGTACGTCTGCGGATAGTGGACATTCGAAACGACAATATCGGTCTCAATGGGCGTTCCGTCCACGAGCGTGATTCCCGTGGCAGTGCCGTTTTCGACCGTTACGCTATCAACGAGGCTGTCTAAGTACAGGTCGCCGCCGTAGTGTTCGAAGCAATTCACGAGCGACTGGGCGTACTGATTGGATCCACCCCGAGCGATCTGGAGATTGTGCCAGCCATCGAACGCGTGGATAAGTGATCCGTCAATCCCTTGTTCGAATGGGTGGGGGCCGACGGCCTGATCCATGATCGTCAGTAGTCCTTGGACATGCTCGTTCTCGAAATGCTCGGTGATCACGTCGACAGGCGATCGAGTGATAATATCTAGGTACCGTTCGCCCTTCTCGGTTCCCTCAAAGATTTCCCTTCGCTCTTCGAGGCTTCGCGGCGGGTTGTACCACTCCGGGCGCTGGATGTTGTGTGCTAGTTGCATCCAATCGTAGTACAGTTCTTCGTACGTCTCGGCGTCTTCCTCCGAGAACCGGGCAATCTCGCGCTTCGTCAGCAACGGGTCCGAGTAGAGCATCAACGCTCTACCGTCACTCGTCGGAAGCCCCACCTTCGTAACGGGGTCGATGAGCTGCGCACCGAACCGCTCTAATGCCAGGTCTTTGTGGACCGGCGACTCCCTCACATTCAGGAAGTTTATCGCGTGGTTGTTTCGCAGAAACTGCGGGTGATCTTCGAAGGCCTCGGTGTACATACCTCCGCCGGGTTCGGACCGTTCCTCGAAAATCGCCACATTCAGACCGGCCTTCGCGAGGTAACAGCCGGCAGTTAGTCCGTTGTGTCCCGAGCCGATGATGACGGCATCGTACGTAGTTGTCATGGTGAACGATTACATTATCATGATCCATTAGCATAAAATTGAGTAGTAGGGGGAGGTCAGCAGCTTAACCGGCCATATTAGGGAAATAATTGATAGAACCGAGCGTCGTTCAGAGCTTCGTCAGTATCACCTGAGCGCATCTGTGACTGCGTCGAGCGACAGGACGTCGGCGTACTTCGCGTCCATGTCGAACAGATTCGCTTCGTGTGGTTCGGTCGCCCTGTCGCCGACGCAGTCCTTGGCTACGATTGTGCGGTACCCGTTCGAGCAGGCGTCCACGACGGTCGCGCGAACGCATCCGGACGTTGTCGCGCCTGCCACGACAACTGTATCGACCCCCTCATGGGTGAGTACGCTGTCCAATTTGGTTTCGAAGAACGCGGACGGCTGCCGTTTGTCAATGACCATGTCCTCGTCCATGACCGAAAGCCGCGGATCGATATCGGTCCAGCCCGACCCCTCGCAGAGGGCATCGGCACTAGATATCTTTTCTGCGAACGGCCCCCCGTCGCGGAGGTCGTCGCGGTACTTCGTGATTGTGAAAAACACCGGAAGTCTAGCCCTCCGGGCAGCGCGCACGAGTGTTTCCGTCTCCGCGACCTCGGTGTCCAAGTTACTACCGAGCGGGCAGCTGGGGTCGGTAAACGCTGTCTGCAGATCGACTACGACAACCGCCGGTCGATCGCCGAACCCAATGTCCTCCGTAAACCCCGCTCGCTGGTAGGCGTCTTCGATGTTCGCTGTCATTGTAAGTCGACACCACTAATATTCGTTCGCTGGTGCGAGAGAAGTACATTACGGTCGCCGAGCAGATCGACTTCGAGACGAAGTCAGTTTGCGCCGTCACCGTTGACGACGAACTCTGATGCGTCGCGAACACCGGACTCGAACTCGGCCGCGCGCCGGTCGATCTTATGTTCGGTCAGCATGTCATTCGCCACTAGTGTCGCCTCGAGCGCCTCTAACCATAGTTCGTAGTAGGCTCGTTCGTGATCTCTTTCGAGCCGTTCCCGGCCGGCGTCTTGGATGTATTCTACGAACCGATCGTTGAACGCGGACCACTCCAGGTCGTGGTGTTCGCAGAGAGCCCGGGCGATACTGAACGCCCGCGCCTGCCAGGGCGCATCGAACGCGACGCGGTCGTCCGGGCTCGGCGGTTCCGCGTCGAGAAACGCCGCGATCGAACTGTCGTCGATTCCCTCGGATGAGGAATGTTTGTTCATGGATATATCACCTCGTTATTAGGCGTTCAACGCCGACCATGGCGTCACGGGTGACGAGGTCCGCTAGTTCGGCTTCGGAATCGCCCTCTGTTTCCGGTGGACGGCGAGGGAGAACGAGATAGCGCAGGTCCGAGGTGGCATCCCACACGTGAATATCAACGGAGTCCGGCAGGTCGAGACCGAACTCTCGAAGCACCGATCGAGGTTCTCTGACCATTCGAGAGCGGTATTCTGGTGACTTGTACCAAGTCGGGGGGAGGCCAAGTAACGACCAGGGATAACACGAACACAGCGTGCAGACGGTTACGTTGTGCTCGTCCCGTGTGTTTTCGACGACCTCGATGTGTTGGTCACCGATATCGAAGTCGAATTCCGCGATCGCTGCGTCCGCGTTATTGAGCAGTCTCCGCTTGAACGAGGGGTTAGTCCACGCCTTGGCGACCACGCGTGCGCCGTTCTGTGGACCGACGTCCTCCTCGTACGACGAAATGGTTGTCTCGACAGCGTCGACCGAGACAATTCCCTTCTCGGCGAGCAAAGACTGAATTGCGCGCGTGCGTGCTTCGAGTTCGGTCGACGAGTTCGGGTCAGGGTCGCCGTGATCGTGATCGTGATCGCCGTGATCGCTGTGATAATATTCATGGCGTCGCCCCTCACCCGGGGAGCCGGGAGACTGTTCGCCCTCCTTACGTTTCTCGTCAGAGTTGTCCATAGCTCATTTTCAGGTACTCGAATGGTGATAATAAACGTTACCCGCTAGAAGCCGGCGACAGGTGCCGCTCCCAGAGGTCTAGGTGTACGGCGTTCGGTTCATCGTAGGAGCCACCCCACAGTTCGCTGGTGGGAATCTCGACAGAATATACGGTGTCAATGTCCGCGTTTTTGTAGTTAACCACCGTCTCGGGAACGGGGAACGGGCCGCGAACGGAACGAACAACGCCTTGTGCTCGTCGAGCGTACTTCGGCGTGCGAACGTGGCCTTCGGGGTGTCGATTACGGACGATGACATCTTCACCCGGTTGGAACTTGGGTTCGGGTCCGTCAGCGGTCCTGGAGAACCGATCGCTCTCGAACTCCGACCGTGCGGTGTCGACGAGATCAACGTCCATCCGGTCGGAGAAGTCGTAATCACCGTTCTCGATGGCCGTCTGCCGGCGTTCTACCTCCGCTTTCGTGAGGAGTCCCCGCTCAATACAGAGGCGTTCGATCGCCGAGAGCCACCGCTCGTAGTAGCCTGCGATCAGGTACCTCTCGGGAGGCATCCGCTCGACGGCGTGCCGGAACTCGTCCAGTTCGTAGAAGTCTTGGGCGAGCAGAAGAAGATTCATCGCGAACGCGGTCCGCTCCCAGTCAGCGTGAAACGTCGCCTCGTCTACGTCCACAGGACCGAAACCGTGCATACCTCCGAGGTCATGAACACCGTTCATAGAATCCGTATCGATTTGAGAGACCATAAGGTTCACTTCACGTTGAGTCACCGGAACCACACCGAGCAAGATCAGTTTGCGAATGAGTTATATGAACGGTCGACAAGCAGTAGTGTATGAACCGTCCTGCCAAACAGCTAGACAAGTATACGGATCTCGCACGCACGAGGCGTGCTTCGAGGGCACCGCTGCCAGACCCGTATCCAGACAGTGTACTCAGGACGATCCTCGAAACCGCGAACAGAGCACCGTCTGCCGCCGACGCTCGCCCCTGGGAGTTCATCGTCTTGACAGAAGAGGACCTCAAACGAAAACTGGCCGACATCTTCAGCGAGGAACCGAAATACAAGGGCCGCATCGACCCCACGTTCCCGCTGGCGGGCAACTCCAAGGAGTTCATCGACGCGCCGGCGACCGTACTTGTCGGCGGCGATCCACGCTACTATCGTTGGTGGCCGCAAGCCCCACCACGGGCCCCGTACGGCTCAAGAGAAAAGCTATTCCAGCAGAGTCTCGCGATGTGCACGATGACACTTCATCTCGCTGGGACCGCTGCAGGCCTCGGAACGACCTGGGTCTCGACTCGAGAGCCAACCCAAGAGAAACTTCGTGACGTACTTGACCTTCCCGAGTGGTTCCGGATCGTGTCTACGGCCCCGCTGGGCTATCCAGACCTCGACCGAGTTCCACTCTCGAAGTCGCGGATCTCTCTTGACGAGAAACTGCACGAAGACGCGTTCGACGGAGACAGCGTGCCGACTTATGAGGAGATAATGGCACGTAAGGAAGAGAGCCGCGAAGACGTCTACCAACCATCCGAAGAGGACGATAGCCGATGGGAAACGGAGATAACTCTCGACGAGTTTGCGGCGCTATCGCGGTCCCAACACAGCGCTCGCGGGTTCAAGGACGAACCCATCTCCGAGGGAACGCTTCAGCAGATTCTTGAAGCCTCTATCGAGTCGCCATCTGCGGCGAACTCCCAGCCGTGGGAGTTCATCCGTGTCCGTGACGAATCAGCCCGTCGACGGCTCGCTGATATTCTCCATTGGGAACTAGAATACAGGCAGACGGTAGATCCGGACTTCTCCGAGAGCGCGTACCGAGATACTGCGCTGCTTGACATTCCTCCGAAAAGCGTAATCGATGACGCTGCCGAGGTGATCGTTGTCGCAGGAAACCAGCACCTCGAAAAACTCTGGCCGCAAGTGCCAGACGGATCCCGGCGGAAGCTGTTCCACCACAGCATCGCTACGGCAACAACCTCGCTTCACTATGGGGCCACTGCGGCAGGGCTGGCAACGAAACTTATCACACCATACGTGGCGACCGAGGCGAAGCTTCGCGACGCGCTTAATATGCCGTCTTGGTATCGGATCGAAACAATCGCGTTGCTGGGCGTACCCGACAAGAGTCGAACCGAGGACGTAACAACGACGGACGTCGAGTCGAAGATACACCGGAACGGATTGAACGAGGCCCAGATACCGACGACTACCGAGATAGCCAGAGCGTTTCAGAACTGAATCGGCGTGTCGCATTTGTCTAACCGAAGGACCGAATACAGGCGATCACCCTAGGAGTGAAAGATAGCTTTACATGAGTTGAACGTTAGACTATATCATAATGCTTCCCATGAGCAGTATAGTAGTAGCCAATATTTCGCAGTACGCCCTGAACGGCCTCAGCACAGGGATGATCCTGTTCCTGATGGCAACCGGCTTAACGCTCATTTTCGGGCTAATTGGACTGATTAATTTCGCGCACGGCGTACTCTTCACGCTTGGCGGCTACCTCACGATGGTGATATCGACGTCCACGGGCAGCTACTGGATTGGAATCATTGCAGGGATGTTCCTCGTCGGTGCGTTCGGGCTCGTGCTCGAACGCAGCCTGCTGCACCACCTCTACGACAAGCCCCTGCTCGGATTTCTTGCGACCTTCGGCATTTGGCTGGTACTCGAAGAGCTAGTACTCTTTAACTGGGGAGGCCAATCATACTCGGTTGTATCGCCGCTTTCGGGCTCAATCGACGTATTGGGGACCAGTTATCCCACTCATAGGTTGTTCATCATCGTCGTCGGTCTCGTCGTCGCGGTCGTGTTCGGCGCAATCCTGAACTACACGAGGCTAGGGCTGGAGATACACGCGACTGCCGTCGACCAGCCGACCGCAGAAATTCTGGGCGTTCAGACCTCGAAAATTTACAGCATCACGTTCTTCACCGGAGTCGTCCTCGCAGCGTTCGCCGGTGGTCTGATCGCCCCGGTTACCTCCGTTTACCCCTCGCTCGGTACCGAGTATATGCTGTTCGCGTTTCTCATCGTCATGGTCGGTGGCCTTGGGAGTTTCCTTGGCTCGTTCTTTGTCAGCCTGGCCATCGGTCTTATTATCAGCTTCGGATCACTCTATATAGCACCGACGTACGTCACCATCGGAATCTTCGCGATAGCGATGGGATTCATCTTATTCAAACCACGAGGCCTGTTCGGCACTAGTGGGGTGATGGAATGAGCGTCAAACAACTCAAAGAGTCTATCAACGAAAGTGTTGTCGGAAAACGATTTCAGGAGTTCATAAATCATCCGAAAAGTAATTTTCTGCTGATCGGCATGGGTTATCTCCTCCTCCTCGCAGTCCCGTTTCTTACGGGAAGCTTCTTTACTCGCGTGGTCGCAGAGGCGTTGATTCTCGGTATCCTGGCGGTAGCTGTTAACATTGCTCTCGGATATGTTGGTTTACTCACACTTGCGCCCGCGGCCTTCTTCGGTATCGGAGCGTACTCGGTAGCAAAGATTGTCACCGAGTACGAAGGAACGTACCCTCTGGGGGTCGTCATTGGCGTCCTTTTGGCCGCCGTCACTGGCTTCATCATTGGCTATGCGCCGATCAAAAAGCGGATGGAGCCAGTATACTTTGCAGTATTCACACTTGCATTTGGCGTCATCGCGTACGACTTCACCTATTCCGCGACCGAGTTAACAGGCGGAGCTAACGGACTTGGTTTCGTCAGTTACCCTGAGTTCCTAGGGATTGATCTCGGTAGTGGGAATCCCCAGTATTACTTCATCCATCTTATGACGACAGTTGTACTCGCTGGTATTTATCTGCTGCTTCGGTCGGATTATCGATTGATCCTCCACGGGATCCGCCAGAACGACCGACGTATGCAGTATCTGGGCTATAATACCGGCAGAGAACAGATGATCGCGTGGGTTCTGTCGTGTTCGTTATCGGCGTTCGCTGGGGCGCTCTATGTCGGCGTGATCGGTCTCGCTGCCCCTTCAATGGTGAGTTTCGACTTGACGGGTGAGGTGATTATCTGGATCATCGTCGGCGGGATCGGGACGATAGCGGGACCGTTCATCGCCGCCGTGCTGTTGAATTTCTTGGAAGCAATTCTCGGCGGTGTCTGGGCGGAAGGGTACCTGATCATCCTAGGAATATTATTTATCTCCTTTGTCTTTCTCCTTCCCGACGGTATCATCGGAAGACTCGATAAACTCCGTGAACGGTGAGCTGTTGGCAAGATTCCGGCCTCGTCATTGATTCGCAATATCAAACTCGCATTCTTTATCGCTTTCTGCCGCTGCGCAGTTGATCAATGGGGAACGTCTGATTACCCCAGTAACTAAATAGTGATCACCAGTAGTAGATATTAAATGGGGACCGTTAACCAACCCCTCGACGGACTTCGCGTGATCGATTTTTCAGTAATGATAAGCGGAGGGTTTGCGACTATGCAACTTGCCGACTTCGGTGCAGACGTGATCTCCGTCGAACATCCGAGTCGACCAGATCCGCTCCGCGAATGGCCGCCGTTCGACGATGGCGTGTCGCTGTGGTGGAAGTCCATCGGCCGGAACAAGCGGTGTATCACGCTTGATCTCGCCTCAAAGGAAGGGCGGGCGCTCGCACTCAAACTTGTCGAAGACGCTGATCTCGTGTTCGAGAACTTCCGTCCAGGGACGCTTGAGAAGTGGGATCTCGGACCGGAAATGCTCCACAAAGTCAACCCAGAACTCGTCCTCGTCCGTCTCTCAGGATACGGTCAGACGGGGCCTCGATCTGAGAAACCGGGGTTTGGGACGATCGCCGAAGGAATCTCCGGGTGGGCACACGTAAACGGATTCCCAGACCGTGAACCACTCCTCCCGCCGATCAGCCTTGCGGACCTGATGGCAGCCCAGTTCGCGATCCATGGCGCCACGTTCGCCCTACTGAACCAGCTACTTTCGGATGACGAGCAACTGGGAGAGGTGGTCGACATCAGCCTATATGAACCGCTGTTTCGCCTCTTCATAAGTGAGGTCGAAGCGTACGACCGGCTCGGGATGGTTTCCGAGCGAATGGGGAATCGACATGCGAACGCCGCACCACGAGGAGTATATGAAACGACAGATGGCCACCTGACGCTGTCGGCGTCCTCGCAGCCGATCTTTGAGAACGTGATGCATGCAATCAATCGGCCTGAGTTGATCGACGATGATCGGTTCGACACAAACGAAAAGCGTGTCGAGAATGTGAATGTACTTGACGAGATCATCGAATCCTGGACGCAAGCTCGCAGTACTGACGACGCCCTGGAGCGTCTGGAATCCTACGACGCGATCGCCGGCCCAGTCTACGACATCGGGGACATCTTCGAGGACGAACACTACGAGGCGCGAAAGGACATTGTTGAGATGGAAGACAGCGAGCTGGGGACTGTCCTGACGCCTGCGGCAATTCCTAAGTTCTCACAAGCATCTGGCGCCGTGCGCCACGCAGGCCCTCGTCACGGTCGACATAACGAAGAAGTATACCTCGACAAACTCGAACTCGACGAGGAGACGTACGAGGAACTCCACAAAGAGGGAGTGATCTAGCGTATGGAAGCAATTGAGACGGCCGAGGTACTTGTAAGCGATGTTACGCTGCGAGAGGGAAATCAGCGGCCAGGCAAGTCATATTCGGTCGCCCAAAAGGTGCGTGCAGGGCGCGCGCTTGATCGTCTCGGGGTCGACTACATCCAGGCAGGATTCCCGATAGCTGGCAAGACCGACAAACAAGCGATCACGGAACTCGGAGAGGACGTGAGCGCCGATGTGGTCGGGTTAGCCCGGGCCAAGCCCGGTGACGTCGAGGCAGCGAGCGCGGCCGAGACAGATGCCGTCGATATAATCATTCCGGCCTCAAAAAAGCTTCTGAAACATATGCTCGGGAAGCCTCGGGGCCGGGCTTGGGAGATGACGGAAGAAGCCGTTTCAGTCGCGCAGGATCAAGGGCTCGAAGTCCATCTCACTCTTGTAGACGCATTCCGGGCGGACCCAGACGTTGTACGTGTCGCTTTCGATCGGTTCCCCAATGTGTCGTACATCACACTCGCAGATACGGTAGGCGCGCGAACGCCGACAGCGATCCACTCGGTTCTTCGGGATCTCCGCGGAGATATTGAGTTTTCACGGCTTGGCGTGCACTTTCACGACGACATGGGCGTCGCAACCGCCAACGCTCTCGTCGCCGCGAAGGCCGGCGCCACGAAAATCGACGTGAGCGTTGCTTCGATCGGCGAACGAGCGGGAAACACAGCACTGGAGGAGTTCGTCGTCGCGGGAAGAACATCCGCGGAGGTCAACTTCGCGCTCGACTCGTCAAAGCTCATCCCTGAATGCCGTGACGTACTTGACGCTCTTGAGGAATCTGTATCCGCGGAAAAATCGATCCTGGGCAGCGATGTATTCGCGCACGAATCGGGTCTCCACACTGCAACTATGCTGGATGACCCTAGTACGTTTGAACCGTTCGATCCTGAATTGTTTGGCGGCAATCGTATCCTGCTGTTCGGCGACGGAACGGGCCGAACCGCTGCACGTCGGCTGTTGGCGTACTGTGACATCGAACCGACCGACAACGTTGTCACGGAGTACCTCGACCTACTCTCGGAGCGCGGCCCTGTCGAACTCGATGATGCGCTGAATATTGCGAAGGAGCACCTATGAACTGGACAAAGCATAAGACATTGACAATAACGGCAGTTGCTTAAGTTCGCCGACGAGCGGAACAGTTCGTATGAACGGATGAGATTAACACACTACGAGATGAGAACTGAGATGAAGCCTGTTAATTGTTCGACTATCGTCGCGATACGAACGGATACGGCTGGAACGGGAGGGCGATACTGGGGTCAAATTTACTTCAAACTCTATAACCTGTTTACTTCTCAAACTGGGTAATAGGTACTGCCTGCTCATAGGAACAGTTTTAGAACTAGGGGTCATGTTATTGATTGTATGTCACAGTCTGCAGACCGAGAGACCAAGGATCGATCCGAGTACATTCCACAGTTGTCGGTCGAGGAACGCGATCGGCGCTGGGCGGACATCCGAGAGCGGATGGCCCAACGTGGCGTTGATTGTCTAATAATTTGGGGCAACGATCGCGCATGGGGCTACGGACGGGCAAATCTCCGCTATCTCACACATATTCCTGGCCAAATCGACGCAGTTGGTATTTTCCCATTTGACGGAGAACCGGTAGTCTTCAGTGAAATCCCCCACATGCATATGCCTCAGAATGTCTGGAACCTCTACCAAGACTGGGTTGATGATTCCCGGTTGTACCAAGGGATCAACCAAGTTGTTGATGAAATCAAACAGCGGAATCTCCAAGAAAACCGACTTGGTATCGTGGGCTACAAAGCTACGCTCTCGCAATTCAACGTTTCATACAGCGATCTGACGACGCTAATGGATGCCCTTCCGAAGGCCGAAATCACCGACGAAACCGACTTAGTCGAACGGGCCCGCCTGATCAAAAGCGACGAAGAGATCGAGATGTTGCGGGAAGCCGGCCAGATGGCCCGAAAGATGGCCGAACCGGTTCTGACTGCCGAACCCGGCCAACAGGAATGTGAAGTCTACGCCGACATGATCCGAACTCAGATCGCCGAAGGTGGCGAGGCATACATCTTCAACCTGTTCGACTCCGGGTCACCAACCGGCAACGAGACAAAACACCTCCTGCACGGCAAAGGCCAGCCTATCTCGCCGTCAACACGTACGTTAGCAGACGGTGATCTCATTATCACAGAATATCACGCCAACTATGGCGGGTACTTAGCTGCAGCAGAGAAATCCGTCGTACTTGGAAATCCCCCGAAAGAATTGGAAGATATCCACGAGGTCTGTCTCCAATGCCAAGAAAACGCGATGAAGAGCTTCCGTCCGGGTACCCGTCTTGAGGATGTGTGGGAGAACATCCGAGCCCCTGCAGAAGAGGCTGGGATGTCGTTCGTTGAGCTTGGCTTCCACGGTCACGGATTAGCGTCACCAGAATTCCCGTCGACGGTGTACCCCCAAGAGCCCACACACGCTTATCCAGAAGGCGTCAATCACCCCATCGCTGGCAAGGGATTAGAAGACATTCGGCTACGCGAAGGGATGGTGTTCGGGACGAACATCGATATCTATGACCCCAGTTGGCGCGACGATGTCGGGCTAATGTTCGGCGATACATTCCTAGTGACGGACGGGGAGCCAGAGCGGCTCGTGAACACACCCAAAGAACTGATTGTCTAAGCAAGTTCTTCCGGCAATCGATTGCCAATTCGAGGCTGATATATCGAAGATTGACATGATTCGTCACTTGATCAGGAGGGCATAAAAATATATTACTACCACCCGGTATGTTCACGTATGGAGTACACCACCCTTGGAAGCACCGGATTAGAAGTTAGTAAGCTTTGCCTCGGATGTTACGGATTAAGCACGAGCGGGGATGTCGAATGGATGAAGGGACGTGAAGAAAGTTTGTCATTTATTGAGCGTGCTGTTGAATTGGGCTTTAATTTCTTCGACACCGCTAACATCTACGCAGGTGGTGAAAGCGAAGAGGTCCTAGGAAAAGGGGTGGCTGAATACCTTGATCGTGATGAAGCAGTCGTCGCCACAAAAATTAACCCAATGATCTCAACTGGCGAGGGTCCGAACGTAGCCGGCAGCTACTCCCGCAAAGCAATTCAACACGAAGTAACGGCATGCCTTGATCGGCTTGATATGGACTCTATCGACCTATTCCAACTTAACTACCTTGATCACAACGTCCCATACGAACAGACGCTGCAGGCGCTCAACCGGGAGGTAGAACGCGGTACAATCAAACATTTCGGCGTGGGAACATCTTGGACATACGAGTTTGCAGAGATGCTATACAAGAGCAGGCTGCTCGATGTTCATCAGCCACAGACGATGCAGAATCATTATAACGTCGTATATCGCGAGGAGGAACGAGACAAGCTCCCACTGTGTGCGAATGAGGATATCGCGGTCATGCCGTACAGTTCGTTGGCCAGAGGTTATCTCACCCGACCCCACAAGGAGGCGATCTCGACGGCTCGCTCACGTGGCGAAGAGTTGTTCAAGAAACGCATGGAGATATATCAGTCAAATGGCGGTAAGGAGATCAACGCCCGCGTTCAAGAACTCGCCGAAGACAGGGAGGTTTCGATGGCTCAAATCGCGCTCTCGTGGGTGCTGCACAAAGATTGTGTCACAGCACCAGTAGTAGGAGTGTCTAGAATCGAACATCTGGAGGATGCCGTCGAAGCCCTCAACATTTCTCTCTCCTCGACCGATCTTGAGTACCTCGAAGAGCCGTATCAACCGAAACAAATGATGGGCGCTAACGAGGTTGCGTACTCCCAGTTCAAGTGGAATCAAGGGTTTGCGAGAGATGACCACGATCCGATCGCTATCGGTGGACTAGAATGAATTTTATCACTATTATCAAGATAAACAATGGCTGCCTTGATGTATACTACAATAAATGGCTCTGGTGAATCGTCATACAGCATCAGGTCTAAGTTTCGGTGGCGCGTTGTGAGAGCGTCCACCCGCCTCGTCACTGCCGAAATCCTTTGACGTCACAGTTAAATTTGTTCCAGCGTGACACCTTGATCGATTAATCACTCACTGAAGGTCGCCGCATTCTAGCGATTCACCAGAGCCCAATAAATCTAAAGTCAAAGCTAATTCTCAATGTCGCAGTATTTGGATGCTGGGTTACTGATCCAGTTGCCGCTTTTCTGCATCACTTAACCGAGAAATATGATCCCTCCAATACGATGTTTCTTGTAGACGATTACGGTCATTTGACCGACCTCCCCCGATTAGCATTGATCGGTCAGCTTGACTGCGTCAAGCGAAACCTGATCAAAAGGTGATTTCACACCTTAAAGATTAAGTTGATCGCTTTCATAATGAGCAGTTTATGCACTACTATAGCACACAACGACCGTACCAGTCACAACGGACAGCCGCCAGCGGAGATACACGGTATCCTCATAACATTCGATATTCTGTGAATCCTTGATTCACTGATCGACGTCTTGCTTGGCAAGTTCGCGTATTTTTTCCTTCGTTTCGTCTTGATGCTCGCCAAATGCCACTTCGAAGACACCGCGGTAGAAGTGCTTGTTCTTCTCCAGGGTGACGTCCTCACGCTTGAGCTGCTTTTTCAGGCGGGTGAACGTGATCTCGATGTCCTCACTTTGCTCAGGTTCAACGTAGATCGTGGCTGAATCCCAATCCTTGCGGATGTTCAGCGGTTCGTCGTCTGTTTCTTCTATCCCTCTGGCTGCGGAGTCTGTGTTTGCCGTGGAAGCGGTCCTCTGCTGTTTCGCATATTGTTCGGATGCCGAATATGCTTCGCGTCCTTGTCCTTCTGATTCCGATGCCTTCGTGGTCTCTTCCTCAGTATCATCATCTGCTTCATCTGAAGGATCCTCGAATCGCTCATCCATTCCTCGAGGCATATTTACACCTCCACCTGCGTTTTGTCGAATGCACGTTCCATGGTCTCTGCAACCTCTATGAAGAGGTCGCGCTCTACCTGTTGGTCATTCGCGTCCTCCCATTCAAAAATATCTTGTCCATTATCCCAGGCACGCTGGATTGCCACTCGCATCGGGAGTTTGAAAATCGGGGCCATTGATGCGAACGACTCGTCGAATTCATCCAGGAATTTCTGAGATTGCCCGTCGTCCCGGTACATATTCGCCAGAAGTCCGACGATTGCGATCCCTATTTGCTGGTTGTCCTCTATCGATTCCAGTTGATCCCACAGGTCGTCCAGAGCATCTCGTGACGTTGCCTGGGTTTGTGCAGCCAGGAAGACGTTCTGTGCTGCGATGAACGCTGCGTCCGTCAAGACCGAGAGGTCAGGAGGGCAATCGATGAGGATGAAATCGTAGTCGTACCCGTCCTCAACCAGTCCCTCGAGGGCGAGTTTCAACGAGAGACGGGCGTTCGCATCGTCCATCCAATCTCGAGCAAGACCCATGTCCTTGTGACTCGGAACGATATCGAAGTTCAGGTGATCGTACTCGTCGGCTTCGATCACGATCTCTGAGAGGTTTGTGTCGTGTGTACGCGGATTATCGACGAGAACGTCCAGGAGGTTCGCGTCATCGGTGACAAGTGTGTTTGGAAGGGCGTTCTTCGGACTCGATGGGTCGTTTTCGTCGCCCGGACCCAACCCAAGTCCCTTCGTCATGTCGGCTTGTGGGTCCATATCGATTGCAAGGACATCGTGGCCACGAGTGCCCAGCGCCGCTGCGCTGTTAATTGTCGCCGTTGTTTTTCCGGTTCCACCTTTCTGATTCCCGAAGGCAATTGTCGGGATGCCAGTTGATGGCGTAACGCCCCATCCGCGAGGTAATTCGGACATGATTGGATCACTGAATCAATGACTCATAAATCCACGTCAGACATTTCGCTACGTTTCTCCTCTACCTCTTCTGCCGAATATCGTGCATACAGGCACTATATGGCGTAAATTCGATGACTGAACGCATCTCATTGACTCATTGATTCTCTGATTCACGGCTTCCTAAACTCATTACATCACGTATTCATTTATGTTGCGATCTACATTCTTGGGGGTTACGAGCTCTCGATCTATCGCTCCACGCCTTTTCGATTCACAGCTTCACTGATTCATGGAATCAATGAGTTTGGCGTAAGACTATTGAATTCCTGGAGTCAGAAACTCTGTGATTCAGTTATTCAAGACATCATGTAATCCCTTAATCACTGAATCATTGATTCATGGACTCAGTGAAAAGCCGCCATAGCGCTGCAGCTATTCTGGAATCAAACAGTCTATGATTCTGTTATTCAAGATATCATAGAATCATTGATTCACTGAGTCATAGCTTCATGGACTAATGGGCCAGTAGGGGTTTGCTATAGCATTCACTCCTCCCGAGGGTCCTCGATCGATTTATTCGCCTTCCACTATTCATGGATTCGAGGAATCACTGAATCACTGATTCATCGATTCATGGACTCCCTGACTCAACATTCCATCAGAGACTTTTTTGGTCGAGAGTATCGAAAGCGATTATCTCCCGCTGAAGGCTGCCTTCAACTGTTCCTGCATGAACTCTCTGCGCACTCGACGAGACCGCGAGTCTGAAAGATAATTTTGCATAACCACCCGAGGATCGCTACTACCTTGCTCTGAAGCAATTTCGTCGACACCCTCGAGAACGCCCTCGAGGACTGTTGTATAGGTATCGTACCAAAAACGACGACAGAGCTGCGGACTCGGCCGTTGACCCCCGATTCGATCGGGAAGGCCCGCCTTCGATGCAAGAGTTTGGAACCAGTTCCGGATCGTATCCCGCGTTACGTGTGGTGTTTTCCCCTGTGAGGATGGAAACAGGTACCCTGTCCACGTCTCATCGTCCGCTAACTCATCGATTCGGGAGTCGAGCGTGTCCATCCCGAAGAGTAGAGACACTTCACCAGGTCCGTTCTTGCGGTTCTCGAACGCGATGAAGGGAACGTCGTCTGTGGGGACGGTACGATGGAACTGCGAGATATGGAGTGCGGCGACCTCGCTTGCTCGAAGTCCCCAGCCCGCTAATGCTACTAGCAACAGCTGCCCTCGCGTCGACGTTGCCGCCTGCATCAGATTCCGAATATGGTCTGCTGAAAGAGCTGGGGTCGAGGAATCTTCAGCTTCCCATTTGAATTCATCGTAGAGGCCGCTCGCCGGATTTATCGAGGCGATCCGCCGCCCAACGAGATGCTGATACCAGGCGTCGACGACCCGCCGCACACGCTGGAGGGTCTGGCCGCTGTATTCGTGTTCTGCTCCTTCGTTCAACCAGTCGAATGCTGCATAACACGCGTCAACGGCTTCGTAGGCAGGTGTCTCTCGATCACGTTGAATCGGTGTAAGGAGGTCGTCTGTGCCGTTCGCTTTCCTGTAGGCACGGACGTAGAGGTTCAGCCGCGTTCGGAGCGCGTCGGCGGACGACGTCGCCAGACTGTACCGGGACTTTCGGCGCTCGAGGAACTGTTCGAGAGCGTCGATTGTTGCTTCGTCTGTAGTTGCCCACGAGTAACCCTCATCGTCGTTCCCAAGCCCGAGGTCTTCCTTCCAGAACTCCCCGAAGGAGCGGTCGTGGTGGCGCCGGAGAGCTGCGAGGAATGCCCGTGCGTTGTGATCCCGAAACCATTGATGGGTGGGCTTTTCGTCCGTTGGATCGATTCCCTCTGTCTCGAGGCATGGGGCGATCTCGTCCCAGTACAGGTCTGTGAAGTCCTCGAGCGAACACGACGTCCATCGGATATCGTTGAACGATGGCATCCGCATCACGTCTGTCTCCCCCTCCTGATCGACGTCTAATTGGCTCATTGGAGCGTTCTCTGCAAGTGTCGACTGTCCGTGACCGTACTGGAGAAGAAATCGGCTAGAAGCCTTCTCGCGGCCCGATAGTGAAATTCTAAGCGTGGCATTTTCAGTGTGTTTACCGTTTCAGTTGAATTTCTTATTAATCTGTGGGTTCGGCTGACTGGCAGAGTCTGCTAAACCCACGCCATATCAGGCGAAGATCTACGCTGGTGCATAAACTACATAATGCGATATCATTGTATCCGCGACGGGGTACGGCAGTTTCGGAGGATAGGATAGTTTTGGGTCGGATCTCCGTCGACTCATGGCCCCTCTCACCGATTAGGCGTCAATCCTGGATCTCAGAAGAGTGAATATCAATCATGCATGATGATTCACGTGGGTTCTACGCTGGGATAACGACTTCGACACAATCGCCCGCAGTCAACACAGGCGCGTAGTCCTTCTCGGTCGACCACGCAAAGACATGGATCTTGAGGGGTCTGCATTTCCAGTCCACGAACGCCTCACATTGAGATCTTCAATACCCATCGTGGTCGTTACCATTTCAAATCAGCTACTGTTAAGTAGTGGGTGTGCGGCATGTAATCCAATGCGAGAGCTTGTCACGATGTGGCGGGATACGCGGATGATCATGCTCGTCGCGGTCGTCGCGGCGGTGTACGTTGCACTGTTAATTCCTTTCGCCGGGTTCGTCATCATCCCCGGCATAACAGCCGTCCGGCCAGGAAACGTGATTCCGGTAATCTTCGGGCTTATGTTCGGCCCAGCGGCTGCGTGGGGATCGGCCATCGGTAATTTGATCAACGACATCTTCGCAGGCCAGTTCGGCCCCGGCAGCGCGTTCGGGTTCGTCGGGAACTTCTTCTTCGGCCTGCTGGGCTACAAGCTCTGGGGGAACCTCGGTCCGCTCTCGAGCGACGTCGAACCCGACTTTCGCGAGCGCCCCGTCCGCCAGTTCGTCGAGTTCGCCCTGATCGCCGTCGCCGCCTCCGCCGCGTGTGCGGCAGTCATTGCCTGGGGGCTCGAGCTGCTGGGGCTGTTCCCCTTCTCGGTGCTCGGGACGATCATCCTCCTGAACAACACGATCGCCGCACTTATCCTCGGGCCGCCGCTTTTGTACCTGACCTACCCGCGGATCAAGTCGATGGGACTGTTGTACCCAGATCTCCTCCACGCCGACGATCTGCCGAAGACGGGGGCAACGCGCGCTCAGACCGCCGCTGTCGGTCTCCTGTTGGTCGCGATCGCCTGGGTGGCCGTCGGGATTGCCGTCTCGCTGGGCGTTCAGGACGTTCCGTTCGCTGCCGATCAGGCCGAAACCTTCGGCGAAGGCGGGGCGACCCTCCAGATCGCCCTCGGTGCGGTCGCGTTCCTGATCATGCTCGGTCTGACGGCAATCTCGGGCGAACGGCTCTCGAAGCTGCTCGGCTAACCCGGGTCACTTTAGTCACTGACCCACCCTGTAGCTGATATTATGGACACCGACTCTGACGCGACGGCGGCCACGCTCCAGGAGGTGGTCTTCGCCTACGATCGGGAGTTCGACCTTCCGTCCGCCGAGTCGTTCACCGACGACGCGGCCTACGACCCCGACGAGCGGGACGGTGCGGTCCTGCGGGGGCTCGACCTCGAGGTGGCCGCGGGGACGTTCACTGTCGTCATGGGCGCCAGCGGCGGAGGGAAATCGACACTTTTGCGGACGTTCAACGCGATCATCCCCAACTTCATCACCGGCTCTTTCGCCGGCAACGTCGAAGTGCTTGGCCGGGACGCGACCGCCGCACGTGTCCCCGAGATGGCCGCCGACGTCGGCATGGTCCTTCAGGACTACGAGGCCCAGCTGTTCGGGACGAGCGTCGACAGCGAACTCGCCTTCGGCCCCGAGAACCTCGCGGTCCCACCCGAAGAAATCGGCCCGCGGACCGTCCACGCCCTCGAGACCGTTGGTCTCGGGGATCTCGATCGCCGACGGCCGCCGGACGCGCTCTCCGGCGGGCAGAAACAGCGTCTCGTCTTCGGGGGCGTCGTCGCCAACCAGCCCGAGTTGCTCCTGCTTGACGAGCCGACGAGCGACCTCGATCCGGCCGGAAGCCGCGACACCCTGGAGGTGATCCGCTCTCTCGCCGCTCACGACGGGAGGAGTGGGCCGGGCGGGTGGGAGGGGCCGGAGACGATTGTCATGGTCACCCACGAGATTGAGGAGGCGCTACTGGCTGATCACGTTGTTCTGTTGCGGGCCGGCCGGGTGTTCCGGCAGGGGCCCGCCCGGGAGGTGTTCACCGACTCCGAGGCGCTGCGAACCTCTCGCGTCGCCGTCCCGCCGGTTGTCGATGTATTCGACCGCCTCGGCTGGCCCCGTGAAGATCGCCCGCTGTTCGTCGACGAGGCAGTCCCCGCGGTCGCCGACAGCGACCTCGAGTGGACGCCCCCCGCAAGGAAGGGAGACGCTCCGGTCGGCGCTCCTGCCGGCACCGGAGCTGATCCCGGCGACGTTGTCTTCGATCTCGAGGGGGTCGTCCACGAGTACGAGACCGACCGGGAGACGATTCGCGCGGTCGACGACGTCGACCTCACGATTCACGACAGAGAGGTCGTCGCGATCGTCGGCCACAACGGTAGCGGGAAGACGACGCTTGCGAAGCACCTCAACGGGTTGCTCACTCCCGATGTTGGGAGCGCGCGTTGGCGGGGCCAGGAGGTCGGTGACCGCTCGATGAGCGAGATCGGACGGTCGATCGGCTACGTCTTCCAGAATCCGGATCACCAGATATTTGCTGACACCGTCGCCGACGAGGTCGCCTTCGGCCCCGAGAACTTCGGAATGGCTGGCGAGGAACTCGAGGCTGCCGTCTCCGAGGCGCTCGCGACGGTCGAACTCGACGGCCTTGAGGAAGCAGATCCGTTCACCCTCTCGAAGGGCCAGCGCCAGCGGGTCGCCCTGGCGTCGATTCTGGCGACCGATCCCGAGGTGATCGTCTTCGACGAGCCGACAACCGGCCTCGATGCGACTCAACGCGCGAGATTCATGGATCTCGTTGCCCGGCTCAACCGCGAGCAGGGTCTCACCGTCGTGATGGTTACCCACAGTATGCACACCGTTGCGCGCTACGCGCCCCGGACGGTCGTGATGGCCGACGGAGAGAAGGTGTTCGACGGCACGACGCGAGAACTGTTCGCCGACGAGTCGCTGCTCGGCCGCTGGGAACTCGAGCCGCCCCAGCCGGTCGCCCTTTCGAACCGACTGGCTCGCCAGAGTGGACAGTCGGACGCCCTCCCCGCCCTCTCGGTCGCCGAAGTCGTCGATGGCCTCGGAGGCGAGGGGACAGGCGAATCGCGGGTGGACAGCCGGTCCGAACCACCGCTTGGCGAGGGTCTCGGGGGTGAGGAGTCGTGAGCGCTTCGCCGTCACTGTATGTCGACCGGGAGACGTTCCTCCACCGGTTGAACGCCCGCTCGAAGCTCGCACTAATCACGGGCGTGTTTGTGGCGGCGTACGTCTTCGGCGACCCGCGCTGGGTGTTCGTCCCGCTTGCGGCAACGTTTCTCGCACTCGTGGCCGTCGGTGGCTGGCCGAACTTCAAGCGACTGTCGTTCATCGTCGTCGCACTCTTCCTGATCGGCTTTGCCGTCTGGCCAGCGTTCACCCATGGAGGCGGGGCGACCCTTCTCGAGACGCCCCTGGGCACCCTCACCGAACGGGAGGTGCTGTTCGCACTCGGGCGCTCCGAGCGGATCGCCGCGTTCATCGTTGGCGGGTTACTGTTCGTCACGACCACCTCCAACGAAGAGATCGTCGCCGGGATGCGCTCGCTTGGCCTGCCCTACGCGTTCTGTTTCGCCGTCGGCACCGCCCTGCGGCTGTTTCCGACGTTTCTGGGGTCGGCCAACACGGTCCGGCAGGCCCAGGCCGCCCGCGGCCACGAACCCGGCGGACGCAACCCCGTCACCCTGCTGCGGAGTTACATCCCGCTTATGATTCCAGTGTTCATGACCGCGATTCGTAACGTCCAGACTCAGGCGATGGCCCTCGAGGCCCGTGGATTCGACACGCGTGGCGAGCGCTCGTTCTACAACAAACAGCCGTTCACGGCAGCCGATTGGGCGATAGCTGGGTTCGGCATCGCGCTCGCGGTCGGCGCGATTGCCCTGCGCCTACAGGGCTACGGGACTATGTGACACACCTCCCCGCCGTGACGGCGGAGCTTCCTGTACCGCGTTGGGATATGTACGGTTTGCAGCTGCTCGCTTGTTCAGCGAACGTTCCCTGTCCACAACTCGGGTTGTCTTCTCCACGACGGAATAGTTTATTAGTCGGTCGGAAATCGAACGAAAAACGGGTAACCGATGGGCGGGGTGCCAGCGTTTATGCGTCGGCGGTACCGTGAGTGGGGTATGACGGACGACACCGACCCGCTTGCATGGACGCGCGATTACACTCCGATTCTCCGATCGCTGGCCGCCGAGTACAGCGAGACGCAGCCGTTGGCCGGCTACAGCGTCGCGCTGGCCTCCCACCTCGAGCAAAAGACGGGCGTGCTGGTCGAGACGCTTCGGGACGCCGGTGCAACGGTACTCGTAACCGGAAGCGAGCCCCACAGCACGAAGGCGGCGGTAGTCGACGCCCTCCGTGACCAGGACGGCATCGAAACGTTCGTCGAGGCCGGAATGAGCGACGAGGAGTGGGCCGCCGGTCAACACGAACTGCTCGAGCGTGAGCCGGATTTCATCCTCGACGACGGCTGTGAGCTGATCGCGAAGGTCCACGCCGACCACCCCGACATAGCGGAAACGGTGCTCGGCGGTGGCGAGCAGACGACCGCCGGTATCACCCGTCTCGAGGCGATGGAGGCCGACGACATGCTCTCGTTTCCCGTCTACGGCGTCAACGACACGCCGATGAAACACTATTTCGACAATGTCCATGGCACCGGGGAATCCTCGCTCTCGAACGTGATGATCACGACGAACACGATGCTCTCAGGGAAGACTGTCGTTATCGCCGGCTACGGCTACTGCGGGCGTGGCATCGCCCGAAAAGCCAGAGGAATGGGCGCCCAGACGATCGTAACCGAGGTCGACCCGCGCAAGGCGCTCGAAGCTCACATGGATGGCCACCGGCTCGCCCCAATGGCTGAGGCTGCCCGTGAGGCCGACTACGTAATCACCTCCACCGGGAACCGCGACGTCGTTCGCGGGGATCATCTCGACGCGCTGCCCGACGGCGTGATTCTCGCGAACGCCGGCCACTTCGACGTCGAGATCGTCGTCGCGGACATCGAGGCCGCGGCCGACCGGGTCACCGAACCGCGCGACGGAGTCACCCGCTATCACCTCCCCGACGGTCGCCGGATCAACGTCCTCGCAGACGGCCGTCTCGTCAACCTCACCGGCCCACACAGCAACGGACACCCTGCCGAGGTGATGGACACGACGTTTGCGATGATGTTTGAAGCGGCCCGCGATATGTTATCGAGCGAGGGGAGAGACCTGGCACCAGGACTGTACGCGATGCCCGACCGCCTCGACCGGGCCGTCGCCAACCGCAAACTTGAGACGCTCGACGTCGAAATCGACGATCTCACCGAACACCAGCGCGAGTACTACGAGGACTGGGAGCACGCTGATAGCGCCTTTTGAGACGAACACGGCGCAAAGGACGCAGTTTCACTGTGGACTACCCGCTCAGCGTCGAAGGCTAGCGGGTACCGGAGCGCGTATTTCCATCAACTTCCCCGAAATCCAGCGCGAGCCCACACTATTTCACGATGCGGAAGTGAGTGCAGAACGCGGGGAAGGACAGTTCCCACGCCACGCTATAGTAGAACCGGGATCCCCTTTTAGAATGACGCGCTTCCTCCACGCCCTAAGGGGCATAGTATCCGCGCTATGGTATCTATGATCGTATCACATCCACTCTCCCTTCAATATTCCAGACTCAGTGAATCAATGATTCACTGATCGGTGTCTTGCTCACGAGTTCGCATATTTTTTCTTCGTCTCGGTGCTCGCCGAACGCCATCTCGAGAACCTCGCGGTAGAAGTGCTTGTTTTTCTACAACAGGATGTCCTATCGTTTGAGCTGCTTTTTCAGGTGGGTCATACATCGTCAACACTCCCAACCTCAAGGGTCGGGGTATCCGCCTCGACCGTTGATAAACAGCATCCCGCATTGCCGCTGTATAGTGTTAGAAAAACGCGTTACAAGCCTTCAGAGATGCTTTTCACAACCTCAATTACCGCTTGCTAAACACCGGATATCGCAATAGCACGCGCACTCATCAATCGGTCAATCAATGTCCCCAGCTCATACTTAAACAGGATCATATTCATTAGTTGTAGCCATACAACACTCGTGAAATGTGGGGGGGTGTCGGCCAAATGCGATTGAATAGCGGCGAGATTTCAGCCGTAATTATTGAAGTCAAAACAGGAGTTAAGAAACGCTTCAACTTGGAAGTCAATCGAATAACTCGCCGACTCGAGAGTCCTCAGAGAGCGCCTCAGTAACAAGTTCAGGCCGTATCGAGAATTGATACTGGTAGTAAGAGCCGCCCTTTGGGCCTTTGTTTTTCTCTTCAACATCAAGGAATCCCTTGAGTGTGAGCTGGGATAGCCGGTCATGTACCGTTCGATCCGTCCGCGGATCGATATCAATGCGGTTAGCAGCAATACGATATCGCTCGTATATTGCCGACCGTTTAGCTGGGAGTTCGCCCTCAGCTTCGAGCATCAACAACGCATACAGTGTGAGCTTCGAATGCGTAGGCACGCGAAGTAATTCCTCCCATACTTTATCGCGTTCAACCGCTCGGTCAGCGAGACGAATGTGGCCTTCAGTGACGAGAGTTGCCCCCTGATCTCGAGCAATGTCACCCGCTTTGTACAACCGACGAAGCGCTTGCCGTGCAGATCCGCTACTCTGGCCAGCGAAGGCTGCCGCCAGCGGGATCACATTGTCATCGAGGACATCGTCGTGGAACGCCTGTTCAGCACGCTGTTCGAGAATCCGTCGAAGTTGGTTTGCGTCATACGGCGAGAACAGGATCTCCTCATCGCAGAGTGAGTCTTTGACTCGAGCGGAGAGGTTATCCCGGAACGTAAAATCGTTGGAGATGCCGATCACTCCGACTTGAGTGCCATCGACAAGACCGTTATCGTTCGATCGGGGAACCTGGTAGAGAATGTCGTCGTCGTTCCCAATCGAATCAACCTCGTCAAGGACGATGAGACAGTGGGAGACCTCGAGTTCGTTCAAATGATCCCAGAGCATTTGGTTGATCATTCCAGATGGGTAGCCCGTAGTCTTGATCTGGTTGTCAGGCTCGCGAAACTCGTTGACGAGGTTGGCTGCCACCTGATAACTCGAGGAGAGCGATTTACAGTTGAGGAAAACCGTATGAAGGTCGACGTCGGCCATCGGCTCGAGGTCAGTAGAGAGTCGTTCAAGGACCAATTTGGTAGCCAGTGTCTTTCCGACACCTGTCTGGCCGTACAGAAAGAGGTTCTTTGGCTGTGCACCATTTACCACAGGACGAAGGGCGGATTGATAGGCCGTCAGCTCCTCGTCCCGTTCGATCAGTGTCTTTGGAGTGTGACTATCCCGGAGGACGTTCTCGTCACGAAAGATCGTCGAGTCTTTGGTGAACGGTTCCAACCCCATTGCAAGTCATATTCAACCAATGGATCATAAAACCACTAGTTCACGAGTTTCATGGGTTTCATAAGATTCCTCAGTAGGTATTAGAACAGAACCCCCTCCCCCCATATTTCACGAGAGTTTTGAAGAAGTAAGTGGGAGAGTTCTGGCGGAGATTACTAGCTGGGAAACTATAAGTCACTTCAATCATAACAACATCCGCAATGGAGCTAGAGTCGTTCTATTCACGCCATTATCTATCTAGCGGAACGTCAGGCATTGTTTCTCGCTTTCCTCTCTGTCCCAAACACTCGTGAAAAGTGGGGGGTGGGGGTACTATTTCCCTGATCTTCATGACGATCTGCTTCGGCCAATTTGGCCGATAAACATACTCTTACAAACACTCATGAAATGTGGGGGGTCCGGGTGATTGTCTGTTTTCACAATCGGATCAAAAACACTCGTGAAAAGTGGGGGGTGTGGAATACCATCAATTATTCACAAAAAGAATCCTGGTTAGATTCCTATACTGCAAACGATCAATACTTTCTTACCCGTTTAATAGCGACAGCTTGCTCTAACCCCTCAGATTATCCTCATCAAGCCTTTCAGCCCGCATCCACCACGTCGCCAGTGCATTACGTCAGTGCATATCCAATCCTGGATAGAATCAATCCACCTTGGAACGAAAGTGGAGGTAACGGGCAACGGTAGGAGACTATACCGGCCCAAATTATGGCGGTGTGAAGGGCGTGACCAGATCCATAGCGGTAGGGTCGTTTTGGATTAGTTATGCCCCGCGGACGTCGTTCCGTGACGTCAGTTGTGGCGTGGTCGGCGCTGTTTGGCGATTCAGCAGACTCCGTCAGATGGATACTTTGGGAGCATCATCGATGCCCATCTTCGTCGACCGAGTGGCAGGGCTTACTCCCACGTGAAATTCTCCGCCGTTTTCTCGTGTACCTGATTTGGTGGTGTGTATTCGGCCCTTCTTTGTGATATCTGTATTGAGGAACAACGACCGCAGCCTTGCAACGGGCCGATCAGTCGTGTGAAGGATGATCTTGATCGTTTCGTTGGTCTCGAACAAACGTCCATTTCTTCGGCAATATTGGGTGTGATTGTGTGTCACTATCAACTTCCGTACGGTATGAGAAAACGCCCCTGAAGGTTCAATGACGATTCTTCGGGGCTAAGCACCCACCTGCCACCGGAAGGGAATCCTACCCTTTCCTTTTCGTATCAGCACTAACTCGTATTGCTCAGCCCCACTCATAGACCGGTCGTGGAGTTCAAATGGACAGGAATAGCGCGGAGGAAATAATGATGTGGTAGCTGGTTGGCTATGAGGGCGACGTTGGCAACGACTAACCCCCTCCCCCGCGCTGTCAGAGAATTGGTCTCAGTGAACGTAACCGTATTGGCCGCGTCGGCCCGTCCTTCCCAAACTCACCAGTCTGTGTTATCATGGTTCCACTGCCATCAACAGGAAGGATGTGGGTACGAAACGTCGGTTTTCAATCGATCAATCAACTCTTGAACGTGGTGCGCGTTCTTTGCGCCACAAGGTTACCTTGCCCTTTAACGGCACTTGCTGTAGGGGCCTGGCAACTGCGGAAGGCGGATGACGCATGTGTCGTCCAATTCTGCGACTATCAACGTTTATTCGTCGGTCGATACATGGACTCGACCTCGATCAAAACTCGAGATGACGGTATCCCAGCCCAGAAGTGAAGATCGGTTCCAATGACCCAGTTCCACCACTCAGAACACTTCCGGAATCAGTGTCGCGCCTATGGCTCGGCGATAACGTATTTCAGAAAATTCAAACCAGCGCGTAACGGCGACCAGACTTCCATCTTCGAGTGCTCAACGTGCAGTGAGCGTCAGCTCCGTGAGTAAAACTGCTTCTCCGTACTGAAATCGGGGGCCGGACACCGTGAGTGAGCGGTGCATGAATATGACGGGCCAACAGCCTTGTCACTCATCGGTGGAGGTCAGCCCGGTCTGATACCCTCCCATGCCAGAGGATACAGACCGTTAGGCATCGAAGCGGACGAGTCGCACCATCATAACCCGGCCACTCCCCCAGGTGGCCGTCCTCTGTCACCGATCTACGTACCGGAACCCTCGAGTCATCGGCTTACTCGTACAGTTTCCCAAGAAGATACACGGTGGCTCCCATCACGAAAATGGCCAGAGGCCATCCAAAAAGGTGATGTAGTATCATAATAATTTAATGAATAATTCGCAGAGCAATATAGAAGGCTTTACCCCTGACACCTGAGTAACACACTCAAAATGGATTCGACTTCCGATACCGATATGGGATCCGACCCACAGGTCCGCCAACAGGAAGTCGTTGCTGAACTCGGACAACAGGCCCTCCGGGCGAACGACCTCGACCAGTTGATGCACGACACCGCGGTCGCCGTCGCCGAGACCCTCGACGCCGAGTATGCGAAAGTACTCGAGCTGTACCCCGACGGCGATGCAGTCCTGCTCAGGCAGGGTGTCGGCTGGCACGATGGCCTCGTAGGTTCAGCGACCGCCACCACCAATCTGGATTCACAGGCGGGCTATACCTTGCTTTCCGAAGCGCCGGTCATCGTCGACGACCTCCGCACGGAAGAGCGTTTTTCCGGCCCCGAGTTGCTGACCGAGCACGACGTCGTGAGCGGAATCAGCGTCATTATCGGGACTGTCGACGATCCGTGGGGTGTCTTTGGCGTCCACACGACGAGCCACCGCGAGTTCACCGACAGTGCCGTTGCTTTCGTCACGAACATCGCAAACGTCCTCGCCGCGGCGATCGATCGCACCGAGACGGAACGCCGACTACGTGAGCGCGAACGACGGCTCGGGCGATACAAGGAGTACACTGACGGCATCCTCGCCGCTGTTGACGACGTATTCTACGTCATCGACGAATCTGGTACGTTCCAGCGCTGGAACGAGGCTCTGACCGAAGTGACCGGCTATTCGGCCGAAGAGGTCGGGTCGATGCACCCTGTTGAGTTTTTTAGCAAGGAAGATCGCGACTCGATCGCGACCGCGGTCGCCGAGGTGTTCGAAATCGGGCGCGCTCGCGTCGAGGCAGAGATCCTGACCAAAGCGGGTGACCGGATTCCGTACGAGTTCGTCGCAACCAGACTCGAGGACCCCGATGGAACGCCGGTACTGGCTGGGATCGGCCGCGACGTCACGGAGCGAAAGGAACGAACCCGGGAGCTCGCCAAGTACGAACGCGTCGTCGAAACGATCAACGACGGCATCTACGTAGCTGACGACAACCTGCAGTATACGATGGTCAACGATGCGTTCGCCTCGTTAACCGGCTATACTCGCGAGGAGCTACGCGGCGCCCACGCCACTCGCGTTATCAATGAGGCGGCTATCGAGGAGGCCGCTGAAATGCGCGCGGAGATTGCCACCGATGAGACGGCTAATCCAACGCTGGAAACGACCGTCGAGACAGCGGATGGCAACCGCGTTCCCGTCGAAGTGACGTTCGCGTCGTTCGCTGCGGACGAGGGGGAGAACCGCGTCGGCGTGGTCCGAGATATCACCGAGCGCAAGGAGCGTGAGCGAGCCCTTGCGGAGAGCGAGCGCCGCTACCGGACGCTTGTCAAGAACTTCCCGAACGGGGCGGTCGGTCTCTACGACGAGGACCTTACCTACACCGTCGCCGGCGGCGAGTTGCTGAGCGAACTGGAGATTCCACCGGACGAGGTAGTTGGGGCCTCGATCTACGAGCGCTATCCCGACGACCTAGTCGAAGAGATCAAACCCCATTTCCGCGCCGCCTTCGATGGCGGCTCACGAACGTTCGAAGTGGAGTACCACGACCGCCACCTGCTGGCGCACACGCTTCCTGTTCGAGACGGCAACGACGACATTTACGCGGGGATGTTGCTGATCCATGACATCACCGAACGTACGGAGTACCGTCGACAACTCGAAGAATCGAACGAACGCCTCGAGCAGTTCGCCTATGCCGCCTCCCACGACCTCCAGGAACCGCTTCGAATGATCTCGAGTTATCTCTCGTTGCTCGAGCGACGGTATGAAGACGCATTTGACGAAGATGGTGAAGAATTTCTCGCGTTCGCTGTTGACGGGGCCGAGCGGATGCGCGAGATGATCGACGGCCTTCTCGAGTACTCGCGGATCGACACGCAAGGTGAGCCGCTCAAGCCGGTTGCACTGGAAGATGTCCTTGAGGATGCAACCGACAACCTGCACGTAAAACTCGAAGAGAGTAATGCCGAACTCACAGTTGCCTCTCTCCCTCGTGTGCGGGGTGACGAACGCCAGCTCCAGCAAGTCTTCCAGAACCTCCTGAGCAACGCGATCGAGTACAGCGGCGACGAACCCCCGCGAATCCATGTCGACGCCGACGAGGCCGGTCAAGAGTGGATAATCTCCGTTCGCGACGAGGGCATCGGCATCGACTCCGAGGAGACCGACCGTATCTTCGAGGTGTTCCAGCGTCTTCACAGTCGCGACGAGCACGCGGGGACGGGGATCGGACTCGCCCTGTGCCAGCGGATCGTCGAGCGTCACGGCGGCGAGATCTGGGTCGACTCCGAGTCCGGCGAGGGGACGACTTTCCGATTTACGCTGCCGGCGACTGAGTAAGTGCTATGATGGCCCAGCTATCCGGGTACGGGCTGTGACCTCCCGACTGGGTTATCGAACCGTTGAATGGCTACACTGTCTGGGTCTCTACCAAGGGTACGAACAATTGATTGTGTACAACTCAACCTCCTTTGGCAAACCTTTTATAACAAACTGGTATACGAGGGGGTGTGTCAACTGATGGCACACACGTAACCATGAGCGAGTCTTCATCAAATCTGAGAGTCTCAACCAGTACAACGTGGGGAGAGGACAGTACAAACACACCAGTCTATGCTGTCGTCTCTGCGGTTGCAGAGGCCACTGGCACGGATCCGATCGACTTGCCGCCACTCCAGACAGCAATCGACCCCGACGCGCTGAACGCCCTGTTTACGTCGCAATCATCCTCAGCACTCGATCAGGTTCAATTTCAATACGCCGGATTCGAAATCGTCGTCTTCGGTGATGGGGTGGTTCGCGTTTACGCTGACTTCGGCGACTAACTCGGTTTCTCGCATACTGTCTCACTGGGCGAGATAAGCCTGTATCGAATTCGGTATCAGGGAGTCGTTTTCACGTTTTCCTCTCGCAATGTCGCTCCCCTTGAGCCTCTTCCCCAGCGGACAACGACTCTTCTCTCTTCTGGCCCGACTGAAATGGGCGTGTTTGGACTCTGTGGATACACATCGCCGTGTGGATACCATTTCTGAGTGCCGTATGCGCGGGTGTCAACCGGAGGAGTCTAACCGGACGAATGTTCAAAGAGTTATAACAACAAGGGAAGGCGTATGAAACGACCGACATCTACGACCAGCACTCAGAACACGAGAAGATGGAATAGCGGCGCCAGTACATATAGATGATCTACCAGTAGTTGGTACTACAGTTTCTTTGTTCGATCGTGGCTCCGAATCAGTCGATCCGATATATACAGATGCGAACTAAACATTTCGCCGTCATCTTCGCTACCGGACACCTTCTCGTTCGTCATTGAGGGTTTCAACGCCTGTGAACTCGAAGCGCGCGCCTCCCTCCTCGCTATCCGTAATCGTATATTCCCATCCGTAGGCGTCCGCCAATTGCGACACGATCGTCAGCCCCAATCCAATCCCTTCGTCATCGGTTGTGTAACCTGCTTCCACCACCCTTTCACGTTCATCTTCAGGGATCCCCGGTCCTGTGTCTTCGACGTAGAACCCGTCATCAAGTCCTCCAACGCGCACCGTGACTTCCCCTTTGGTGTGCTCGATAGCGTTCCGAAACAAATTCTCAAGTAATTGCTGGAGGTGGGTTCGATTCACCTGCAAAAGCTGGTTGGTTGTGCCTTTAACCTCTGCCGTCCCCGTGTCTGTATTCCCCCAAGCTTCCGCGACAGCCTCGCTCAGGTCAACCACCTCTCGATCGCTAATGTCGTCACGCCCTCGGGCGAGCATCAACAACACCTCGATGATTTCGTCAATCCGTTTGAGAGCATTCGCAATCTGGTCGATGGTCGCCTTATTGTCTTCGCCGTCGATGAAATCGAGGTAGATTTGGGCGACCTGTAACGGATTCCGGAGTTCGTGGGCAAGCATGCTGGCAAACCGTTCAAGCCGTTGGTTCTGCTGTTCGAGTTCCTTCTCGACTTCCTTGCGTTTTGAGATGTCGCGAAACGTCCCCACGAAGTAGTGGTCATCGCCGAGGGTGAACTCGTTGATCGAGATGGCGAGCGGCACCTCGTGGCCATCCTTGTGTTGGCCGGAGAGTTCGACGTACGTCCAATCGATATGTTTCTCGCCGGTTTCGAGGTAGCGTTGGAGGGCTTCGGCGTGGACCTCGCGGAGTCGAGGCGGAATAATCGTCATCTTCGACCCATCCACAAGTTCCTTGGGAGTATAACCGAGGATACGCTCGACGGCGGGATTGACATACCGGATGACGCTGTCATCGTCGAGTAGGATGATGCCGTCGGCGGACGCCTCGGCGAGCGCATCGAACGCGTGGCGCCGTTTCCCCGCGTCTTGAATCTCCGTGGCAGCGTCGGCATCCTCAACCTCGCGAACGACCCCGACAGTCCCACGGAACATACCGTCCTCTGTGATGGTAGTGAGACAGACCTCACAGGGAATCGTGTCGTCAGTCATCGTAGAGAGTGGGAGGGAGAGGTGAACGAGTTCTTGGTTGCCATTGAGTATCTGGTCACGAATGGCGGCTTCGGCGTGGACAACCTCTTCGGCGTCGAGAAACGTCGAAACGTGCTGTCCGAGTAGATCGTCCCGATTATACTCGGTGAGGTTGGTTATTGCGTCATTCACTGCCACGAGATAGCCGTCACGGTCGAGTTGGCAAATCCCGTACGGGACAGTGTTGAGAAGTGCGTCACTCGGAAGACGGGATTCGGAGGACAGTGTGGAACTGTTTGACGGCTGTGACTGGTCAGAGGGCGGTTCTCCCATTCAACATCTGGTTAGCAATACTAGGTGATAAAATCATGGAATTCTCGTAGAATCCGCACGATAGCCTCGACCTCGGCCCATCACGTCACGAAGTCTCGAACCACCCTATAAGACGACGGGCTAACGGTCTTCGGCGTAACCGGTGGAGTGAGAGGTGGTCTGACCTCATCGCACTTGAGGATTCAGATCAATACGTTACGCAGGGTAGCAGCGAATCACACTTTCATCCGGCCACCTACCCTAGGTGTCCGCTGTCTGCCGAATCCTATACCTGGCCCTTGAGTGTATCTAAACGATTGACTGAATCCAGATGATTATTCAAATAACCTGATATTGCAAGGGAAATACGCTTGTTTGGCACATGCACATATCCAATTGATCTGTTCCCATGAGAAGTCGCCTAGCTTGCACCAGCTAGTGAATTGCAGGGAGCAGATCGGACAGATCCACGAAGCGCCGGCGACACCCCACTAATCCAGAACCAGAGTACGTGTCGGGGCTGAGATAAAATACCTTTGCCCTTGTGAAGTACGTTATTGGTGAGTCAGTGGACGATTCGAACAATTTCATTGAGTGCTTCTCGTCCGGATTTGCGAAGGGTTCGACGCCGAAGCTCGAACGCTCTAAGATACGGCGTGAGCTTATTCTATGAGACACCTCGGTACGGCGAGAGCCACCGTTGCGCCAGCGACGCGTAGCTCTCGCAGGTGTTCACAGCGACAGCTCTACCCGACCAACAATCGACTTCGCAAGAGCGCAAAACAAAATCTCCATGTACTCCCTCTGATTCTCCGTTGGGTGATGAAATCAGTCGAATGGATTCTTACCCTCAAAGACGGCATCATCACGGACATTCGGTGCGCCGACAGCAAAAATTTCTGATGGCTCAAGAGCAGTAATCTGTCGCCATGGGCCGGGGTCGATAACGACGAAGTCGTTCGCTTCAACCTCGAATTCGTCTCCATCAATTTCAATTCGACACCGACCTGTAACAACGAAGAACAGTTCCTCCTGCTCACGCTGTCTATGTCGTGGAATAGCCTGTCCTTCGTCGTAGTAGAAATAGTTGAAGCGCGATTCGCGCGGACGTGGATCATTACGAGCGCGCAGTTCATACCCGAGGGCCTTCACAACTGGAATCGAACCATGGGTCGTGTGTTCTTCAGCTTCATCTAGGCTGATCACAGAGTACATGTCTGAGGTCATGTTAAGCGGTACCTCGAATTCGAGGACCACATATTAGTAGTACGCTCTTGTGACGGAGGGTGGTGAGCGCGACAGTAACACGTGTTTTGGAAGAGTAGATCCGCTTGCTCAACGGTGAACGCGTCGTACTGACCTCGACCAGCTCGCGGTCACTGTGGTCAAGAAAACCAACCGGCTCTCCACTAACAATGTACTTTATAAGAGCGAATACCTTTTAGATCGGCTGTTGCTCAGTGATCTCCGTATCTGTGCCTGTGGGCACTGGTTTGTAGAGCGCCGCTTTTTCACACCGGCCTTGAATATGACAGGTCAACACTCTTTGTACGTAATATTGATCTTAAATCTGGTCTGATCCTCTTGACAGGCGAGGAGACAGACCGTTTGGACTTAAGCCCGATTCAGTTGACAGTTAGCCACCTCATCCCCCTCGAGGTGGCCACTCTCACGCACCGGATACGCTCGAACAGTCGGTATTCGCAGTCCAACTATTCAATCGCGAGCAATGTCGGTAACATCTGTAAGCTCAAATCGTGTCCCACCAGTCGCACTATCGGTTAAGATGGAAGAATCAGTAATGAAGCGTTCTATGACATCCGCTACTATTGGTTCGGATTTTTCGGATTGATTCTGCCACCTCCCTAAAACCGTCTCATTGGGCGAAACGTAGCGTGAGACGGTGCAATTCTGTGCTATCGCTCTGGGGGTTTAAATGTGGATTCGAAGTAGCGCCCAGTAATGAGTAATTCACGATATCCTACTCGACTGACCGAAAGCGGACAATCCATGGACGGGACAAATCAAAAGGCAGCGGTGGATAGTACTAATTCTCTAGCCGAATCCGATGAGGTAGCCGTTTCTAGTCGGGAAATTGAGTGGGGAGAAACCTATGCTCACACAGGGCATGGACTGGTCGAAGTCTCCGGGATTTGGAAGGGGACCAAAACCCTCGAGAGTGTTCCGCACACGGATGAGGAGGGCATGATCATCGTCAGATTCACGGTCCGTAACTCCGATGAGCAAGTAATTGAACTCGCCGAGACACTCCCCGACTTTCTTAGAGGGCTCAGATGAGATGTAATGTTTATATCGATTCCTCCTATCTATCGACACCTTCTCGCTCTGCAACCATACTCTTCACACGGAGTCAAGAAGCAAAAGTGCAGTGTGATTTTCCGAGTGAACACTCGGATGACCTTACGACGGCTGGTTACTTTTGAGTCGCCAGGTGAAAATCGCCCGTAGAACGACAACGAGACTGTTTCGATCGCCGGCACCCCAGATCGCCGTCTCCTCGATCTCTTCGGTAGTGGAGGTATCGTTCACGAGCGCGCTTACGAGCGCCGTCTCTTCGTCCGTGATCAGCAGGCTTCCAGCGGGCGTCTCCTCCCACTCCCAGAGGGTTTCAAACAGTTCGGCTTCCGGTACCGATTCCTGGATACGTTCCTGCACTTCTTCGGAAATCCCCGCCAAGTAGATCTCGACACCACGCTCAGCAGCAGCCTGAAGCCTGTCGAGCTGTTGGTCGGTGAGCAATTCATCGATAGTCATGTAGACAATTTGCTCGTCGGCGTCGGCGATGAACTCCTCAACGCGGGATGACACCGCCTCCCACCCAGTGACCGTCCAGACGCCGAACTGTTCGCGTTGTGGCTGGGCAGGGCCGATTTCCTTTAGACACTCCGCGAGTTCGGTAATCGTGTTTTCACGTCTACTATTGAGCATGCGAATGATCGTCTCCTCTGAGATCACGGTGAATTTCCGTGGCGTCGTGTGCTGGATATCGATGAAGCCCAGTTCGTGGAGCCGATCAGCCGCTTCGTACACGCGAGTGCGTGGCACCCCGTTGACGCGGGTAATGTCCTGTGTGGTTCCTGTCCCGAGCCGTATGAGATTGATCAGCGTTTGAGATTCGTACTTGGACAATCCAAGGTCTTGCAACCGGTCGAGCGCCTCGGCTTCGGCCTGCTCCTCCTCAAAACTCACCATGGTAACAATTGTCTCGGAGAGAACAAAAAGACCCCCGCCGTTTTGAGTTTCTATTCCAGTTCTTCGGTGACGGATCGGAGCACCCTCTCGACGTGCTCGATCGGGGTATACCGGATCATCTTTGGACCCGAGTGATACACGCTTTTCCTGTACTGACCGATGACTCCCCATCACAGATCAGCTCTCAGTATGTGCCACATTCGTGCCTTGTATCTCGCAGAGACTCACCGAACTACCGAACTGTTGTCAGAAGTGGTGTGCAAGATACAGAGGATGAGTTCAGCACGGTACTTTCGTTTATTCCACACGTTCAGGCCGAAACCAACCAGTACATGTGACTGCTTACTGCTCGTTCAATGACCCATATAAGTTGATGATTGTAATGAAAAGTATTACCCACCCGATGAATGTAAGGATAATCCCTTGACTTTGATAGAATCCGTGACGGCAACAATAGAATCCACCACCAGTCGCCCGCAGAAACTCTCTTAGACCATATGCGATAAATAGACTACCAAGCGTTCCCCCTTCTGAATACTTTGCAACAAGAGTCGCTACTGTCAACCCAGTCATTATTTCCAATCACTCAACTGAAGCGATAAGTCTTCTCCCTGTATTGAGCGACCATGACCATCACAAATTGAGTCAAATCTCATGCGATATTCGCGCTGTGTATTCAGCATTGTCTAAACGTCTTACCAGAATACAGTCAGGACCGTCGTGCGAGATACAGAGAATGAGTTCAGCACGGCACTCTCGTTTAGTCCACACGTTCAGGCCGAAACCAACCGTTACATGCAACTGCGTACTTTTCGATGTCCTCTAGTACATGACACTCAGATTACGCAGTCACCATAACTGCTTATGGAACGAGGAGGTGTCTCTCCTCTATGACCGATTCGAGTAGAGACGAGTTCGACCCAACAGCACCAGACCAACGGGAGGTCGGCCGCGAAATGGTTGACGACAGCACGGGACTCGGTTCGGTGATGGCCCACGCCTACCGCGGAGAGATCGACCGAGTGGGGACGTGGCGCCAGCGCCTCGACGAGACGACGACGTGGGCGGTAACGCTGATGGCAGCAATCTTGACGTGGGCGTTTTCGAGTACCGATAACCCACACTATATCGTGCTGATCGGTATCGTTGTCGTCACCGTCTTTCTGGGCATCGAAGCCCGGCGGTACCGGGACTACGACGTCTTTCGCTCTCGCACTCGAGTCATCCAGGAGAACCTGTTCGCAAACGCCCTCGATCCGTCCCAGGGCACTGAAAGCCAGACTGGCGAGCGGAACTGAGCAAGGACTATCGCAGGCCGACGCTGAAAGTCTCGTTCTACGAAGCACTCGCAAACCGGCTCCGGCGTGTGTATCTTGCTCTACTCAGTGTCTTATTGGTCGCGTGGGTCATCAGGATTACAGCGTTCGCGCCGCGCCAGGACTGGCTGACAACCGCTGGAATCGCCCGTATCCCCGGGATTGCTGTGGTTGCCGTTGTGGGCGTGTTCTACGTCGTACTGCTGGGCGTCACCTTCTGGCCCCGCGAGCGCCATGCCAAGGGTGAATTCCGCGAAGGGGACCCGGACGACTGGAAAGAGACAGACCGATAAATACGTTGATACCAGCGGTCACCCGCGAACCACTTAGAGGATTTTAGTCATTGGGGCGAGATGTATAGCTATGGGCACACCACAATCGAACGGCAGTACTTTCTGGGAGTATCGATGGTAGACGTTGCGCTCTCGGCGGCACAACTCGTCTTAGCGCTGATTCTCGTGGTCTTAAACGGCTTTTTTGTCGCTGCAGAGTTCGCCTTCGTTCGAATTCGGGGGACATCGGTCGACCAACTCGTCGAGGAGGGGCGGCCCGGCTCGGGGACGCTCCAGGAGGTGATGACGAATCTCGACAACTACCTCGCCACGACACAACTCGGCATCACCATTGCCTCGCTCGGATTGGGATGGGTCGGCGAACCCGCAGTGGCGGCGCTCATCGAGCCCATCCTGGAATCGATTCTCCCGGCGACTCTCATCCATGTCGTCGCGTTCGCAATCGGCTTTAGTATCATCACGTTTCTCCACGTCGTCTTCGGTGAACTCGCACCGAAGACGCTCGCAATCGCCCAGACCGAGCGACTCTCGCTGTTCCTCGCCCCACCAATGAAGGCCTTCTATTACCTACTCTATCCGGGCATTGTCGTCTTCAACGGGGCGGCCAACGCGTTCACGCGGTCGCTCGGTGTGCCGCCCGCATCCGAAACGGATGAGACACTCGGTGAGCGGGAGCTCCTTCGGGTACTAACACAATCCGGTGAGGGAGGGGGCATTGACGTGGCAGAAGTGACGATGATCGAGCGCGTCTTCGACCTTGACGATATCGTGGTGCGGGAGGTCATGGTCCCACGACCGGACGTGGTGAGCGTTCCGGCGGATGCCACACTATCCGAACTGCATTCGATCGTCTTAGAGGCCGGACACACGCGCTATCCGGTTCTCGAGGCCAACGACGGTAATCAAGTAGTTGGATTCGTCGATGTCAAGGACGTGCTGCGAGCAGAGGTGACCGATGGGGATGCCGAGAGAGTTGGTGACCTCGTCCGCGAGATTCGCATCGTCCCGGAGACGATGGCAATTAGCGATCTCCTGTTACAGTTCAGGGAGGATCGACAGCAGATGGCCGCAGTCATCGACGAGTGGGGAGCATTCGAGGGGATTGCAACGGTTGAAGACGTCGTTGAGGCCCTCGTTGGAGACCTTCGAGACGGGTTTGATCTCGATAAGCGCGAACCGTCGATACGGCGGCGCGACGATGAGGGGTACGACATTGACGGCGGAGTCCAATTGTCGAAAGTGAATGAGGCCCTCGCTGGGAACTTCGAAAGCGAGGCGGTCGAAACGATCGGTGGACTGGTACTCGAACAACTCAACCGCGCACCAGAACCTGGCGACCGCGTCGAGGTCGCCGGTCACGTCGTTGAGGTAACGAGCATCGAGGGGGCCCGAATTTCGACGGTATGGGTCCACGAAAGAGATATCGATGATCCAGCGGTGGACTAAATGGGTATGGACTTGCTCGTTTAGGTCCGTTTGGCTTCGCGCCGCCGTCTAATTGGTGTTTTGTTCTCTACCGGTCTGACTCGTAGTCGTTCATCAATCGGATCAACAATTGATGAGTCTTGGATTCCAGCGATGGAATCAGATCTACGGTTTGACATCCTCTCTGCCCTGAAGGACGAGGATTCCCGAGTCAAGCGAATCGATACGGGAGGTCGATGGTGCCACTGACGGCAGTGTGTCTTGTTCGGACAAAACCGTCTGAGCGTTCGTAGTTTTGCCTAATGAATTGACTGGTTCGCCACGAAATTCGCGTTCGTGAGTTTCGAGCGCCTTCGTGATCTGGCGTTTCGGCGGGTCGAGGATCGACTAAGATTGACTAACTGACTGCGCTCGTTGATACAGCCACACAAACTATCCTCAATGTCCACTGTACGGCCTAAAATATCATCTCTTGCCGAACGCAAAAGATTACGACCTCCGAGAATGAGCACGAATAATTCTCAATTCTTGATTGGAAAGACAGGCGTGGGTGGCTTCGCGTGAATGGCAACACGCTCTAAGTCTAAGCTATAGTGCTCACTGTATGGGCGGTACTGATCAATCCATTATTTTAAAATTCTGGCTGCCGCAGGGACAGTCGTCTGTACCGATCGGTCGAATTCTATTGTTTGCACAGACTACTGCTGCGTGGGCTGTTCCGCACTCAGTACAGATAGCGACCACACGGTTCTCACCACCTGTCTCTCGAGACATAGGAGTACCACTCGACCATGCATATTCAAGCCCGTTCCTGCATACCCCGAAAGTTCTTTAGAAGGAAATGTCCCTATTTGGTAGACACTATTCCCAGGAGGTGAGTACGATGCCGAGTACCGATTTGGATCAGTCACGATTGGGTTCGAAATTCTTTAATTCGAACCAGACCTCGATTAGAAGGGCTATGAATACATGCGTATGGAACACTCAGCTCTCCCTGTCAGAAGGAGAACTGTCTGGTCCGGATCGTACTCAGGCTACGATGCGCGCCAGGAACTCGAAAAGAGCCAACAAGAGGTGAATTAGGCGCGAGTGCGGACGTGGTCTGGTGCGTCGGCTTTCCCGTTCGCGTATGCGTTGTAGGCCGAAAGGGCAGCGACAGCCAGGCCGGAGAGTGTGGTCCCGATTGCAAGTTCGTTGCTCCCCATCTCCATGACGTATGGTACGATCGCTGTCCAAAGGCCGAGCAAGATAGTCAGCGATGCAACGGCGACACTTGCCAATCGATCCTTCGACAGTCGGTAGAAGTTGTACCCGGCAAGCAGAAAGATACCTGTTCCGACGAGCGTATCGTTCCACGTCGCTGCGTCTGTCGACTCAAAGATAAACGGCGAGGCGACGAGGTATAACCCGATCAGGGCGACAAGGGCGCTCAACCACTGCATCACGTCCGTGTTCAGCGTCTCTCTGTTCCGGGCTGACCCAGCGTCGGAGTCCGTTCCGGTGTCGGTCGGTGTATTACTCATGATTTACCTCGCCGCTCGTATCCCCCATATGCGGAAAACGATGGTGCCTGCACCCGTCGGGATGGTCGGATGGATCTTTTTCTCATTCGGTGGTCACCATATCACCTGTACCGATCGACCACCCCCACATAGATTGGTTCTCACTTCGTGCGACGTTCGTGCTCTGAATTCAGCAGATACTGGACGAGCTGCCGAATCCGTACTACGCGTCGGGGAGCGTGAACGAGAACGTCGTACTCTCGCCAGGGTCCGAGTCAACCCAGATCTCACCGCCATGCCGTTCGATGATCCGCTCACACACCGCCAGTCCGACGCCAGTTCCATCGTACTCCTCGTGGCTATGAAGTCGATTGAAGACCTCGAAGACGCGATTCGTGTCGCCGGGATCAATACCGATGCCTTCGTCGTGCACCGAGATGAGCCACTCGTCTCTCGTACTCTCAGCCGAGATGTGAACGCATGGGGGATCATCGCCGCTGTATTCGATTGCGTTGTCCAGCAGATTCTGGAACACTTGGCGGAGCTGGTTAGCGTCACCCTCGACTTGCGGGAGCGAATCGGACGTCACATCAGCGTCACTTTCTTCGATCCGTAATTGCAGGTCTTTGAGGACCTCGTCAAGAATCGAATCGAGATCGGTCGGTTCGAGCGGCTCGCCCTCAGTCTCGATCCGTGAGTACTGAAGCAGTCCGTCGATCATCCTCCGCATCCGGTCGGCTCCATTGACGGCGAATGCGAGGAACTCCTCGGCGTCTTCGTCGAACGTATCACCATAGCGATGCTCGAGCAATTGCAGGTAACTCGATACCATCCGGAGTGGTTCCTGGAGATCGTGAGAGGCTGCGTACGCGAACTGTTCTAACCGCTCGTTGGACTCCTCGAGGTCGGCAACTAACTGTTCGAGTTCCTGCTGGTACTGATGCAGTTCGATTGCGTCCGCGAGAATGTTCGCAACACTCTGGACAAAGATCACATCCTCTTCGGAGTACTCCCGCTGTTCGATGTCGTGGGTGCCGAGGATGCCCCACGGGTCGTCGAACGGTCCGATGATGGTGCTAAGACCGCTCTTGACGTCGTGGCTCGTCAACAACTCGGGACCGCCAAAGCGTGATTCCGTCTCAAGGTCTTCGACAATGATCGGGTGATTATTCGCCAGCGTGTACGCAGCCTGGGAGTCCGCTTCGACCGAGGAGACGGTCGCCTCGCCGACGATCCCGTCTCGCCAACCGACACCCTGGCGGAGCAAGAGTTCCTCAGCGTCCGGGTCGAGGTCGAGCACCTTGCAGTACTCATTGTCGAGGACGTTTGCCACCTGGCGTGACGCTCGGTCCATGAGTTTATCCAGGTCGTCGTTTTCAAGTGCAAATTGCCCGAGATCGGCCACGACCTGTTGCTGATTGGCGCGGCGTTCGAGTTCGCGTTCGCGTTCCCTGCGGTCGGTGACGTCGGTGATAAGCCCCTCGAGCTCGGTGGCTGGTTGCCACCAGACGCGTCCATTGTCGCCGACTTTCTTGGTTTCGAGTCGGCCGTGATCAACGAGGCGTTCGAGGCGGTCGTAGGCCCTCCGGCGGTCGAGGTTGATTTGGTCGGCTACCTCGGCCGTCGTCCTGGGCGCTCCTCCCACTTCGAAGAGAGCAAGGGTCTCTTGAAGTACGCCCGTCAACTGTGAGTCGGCCATTACTTCAGTTCATTACAAACCAGCGGATAAATTTCCCGCTGTTGGAGGAAGCGTCGTATATTGGAGAGATTCGGAGAACCCTTCCATGCGATATTTGCGCCTTATCTCGTAGAGTCGTAACGAACTATCGAACTGCTGTCAGAGGTTGGGTGAGATTCAGAGGAGGAGTTTAGCACGACAACACTGTTTGTTTCGTGCTGGTGACGTGAATTGAGTTCGTATAGATGCTGATTAGACATTCGACTGAAAGCGGCTAACCTACGGTGCGAACTCAATTGAAACCGTTCGGGCCGGTATATGCCAGCAGATGAGCCAAACCCGTGTTCGGGATAATTTCCGCAGGAACATGGAAGGAGACTTTGGTCCGCTCGATGTAACTGTTCGGGGACCAGGAGAGCCCGAGGTGGTCGTCGTTGCCGGCGTTCATGGCGACGAGCGGAGCGGTATCCGTGCGGTGAACCGCCTGCGCGAGGCCGACCTCGACTTGCAACGAGGCGTTGCGTTCGTCCTTGCCAACCCAGAGGCGATCGAGGCCGGCGAACGCTACCTCGATTCAGACCTCAACCGAGTCTTTCCCGGCGATCCGGACGGCGACCGAGAAGAACGGATCGCAGCCCGACTCTGCGAGTTTGTCGAGGGACGGACGACGCTTTCATTACACGGCACTGCTGCGGAACCGACGCCGTTCGCACTGATACACAGTGCTCAGGAGCGTGAGTTTACATTGGCCTCGCAACTACCCGTGCCGCGTATCGTCGATCACTGGGGGATAAACGAAGAGACGATCACGGCGTGTGGGTTCACCGTCGAAATCGAACTCGCCGCAACAAACACTGATGAGATAGCTGAAGCAGCCGAACATCAGGCCCGTTCGTTCCTCAAGCGAGTGGACGCGCTTCCCGGCGACCCACCCAATGTGGATTCGGAACACTTCCACATGAGTGAGCCCGTTCCGAAGCCTGATGGGTCCTCCTACGAGGTACATGTCGAAAACTTCGAACGCGTTCCCAGAGGGGCCGTCTACGCGAGCGTGGACGGACGGGAACTGACCGCTGACGAGGTGTTCTGGCCAATCATGCTGTCCGCGGAGGGGTACGATGACATCTTCGGGTATCGAGGACAGAAAATTGGCGAGTCGCTGGATGATGTTCGGGAGACGTGGATCGGTGGAGCTCGAAACCCGCGGGATTCCGAGTAGCACCTTTACACCGATCACAAGCCGGAGCGAAACGGTGGTACTCATCGGTGCTAACGATTTTTGCTCGGCTGTGCGTGTGTTCGGGCGTGTCAGCCTTGTTGTTGGCGTAGGCGTTGTAGGCGGCAGGGGCGGCGACGGTCGCTTCGATGAGCGGAACGCCGGTTTCGGTTAGCACGCTCAGCACGTCGTCGTACTCGAGCGACCACTCGACGCGCAGGAGATACTCGTTCTCGACGGAATCGACGAGTTGGATGTCCCTCACGCCTAGATGACCGGTAAACGCCGCTTCAATGTCGTCAACTTCCGTTCCGCGAACCCAGAAGTAGGGAATCACCACGTCCTGTGAAGGAATCAGTCGCTCCAGTTCGATCGTCACGTCCGGGAGTTGGGTGAAGACGGTGCCGAGGGGGAACTGATCGGATGGAACGGTGAAGGTCGCCTCAGTCGCCATGATTCGAACGATGTCGCGCTGGCTGTAAAAACATCCATGTTCAATACGCTGAGCGAGACAAAAGTCCTGTTGATCGTAGCGAGAGGACGGATACGGAGTGGACGGTCGATATCCATGGTGACGAACGAATCGAGATTGCCGAGTTCCAACATTGCTGTCGTGAACAGGATATTCCGATCACGCTCAGGGCGTTTCACGCTCTGACGCCGGTCGAGACTGCGACTGAGGCGACACTCACTGGCGAGCAACAGGAGGCGTTGGTTATCGCGTACGACCGGTGAGACTTCAACTCGCAAAGTGAGGTGGCAATGGAAGAACTAGGCATCTCATAGCAGGCAATTGCCACTCGACTCCGGTGAGGGACGCGTAGAATCCTCGGCAATACTCTCACTGTGCTGGAGGCCTGAACTCAAATCCATAAATAGAAGTTGTATAGACAAAATGAAGTCTCACGTGGAGCGGTCTCTTCAGAGTCGGATATACCGGTGTTCCGAAAATCAACCCGCTACCAATGAACCAAGGAAAAAACGCTCTTCTGTCCGCGCTCGCCAATCAGCACTGTCGGTCCGTTGTTGCATACTTCAGAAACGCGTCCGAAGATCACGCCTCTGTTGATGACGTTGTAACCGCACTCGCCCGACGTGACCACGCAGACGAGACGCGGATTACGATACGACTTCACCACATTGCACTTCCCAAACTGAACGACGTTGGACTCGTTGACTACGACGCGCGGACTAGAACGATCCGATATTACGGTCACTCGCAACTCGAACACGCAGAGGAGTCCCTCATCGAATATGGCTCCGGAATATTGTGGCGGTGTGAGTAGCACATGATGCAAGACAAGCCTGAGCAAACAACTATGGTGCGAGAATCGTACACGCCTGATCAAGACCGCTCGTTGACCGAGACGATACTCGATGCCATCGAGGACTGTAAAGGGAAAGCCCTCCTGCGAACAGATTTCGTCCTCTACGAGGACATAAACCCTGACGCCCTCAATTCCCTCTTTCGCCACGATGCACAGCCGAGAACAACCGTGACGTTCGAGACAGACGGGATCGAGGTCGAACTCTGGGGGGATGATGGGGTCGAGATTCGCGTCACGGACCGACCAGTCGAATAAGTAGCCGGAGCTGGTCCAGAACACGCTCTGAAGCCAGTGTCGGGTAGACAACCATTGGCGAGATGACTTCTTTATCTGTGCTGATCATCTGACCATTCGAGGTCCACATCTTCTCGAACGAAATCAATGAAACCAATGTCTCAGTTCACGCACGAATTGATCAGGCGTTTGCGGCTTGCCCCTCGCCTTGTTGGGGTGTAACATGAATGTCGATCACGGCATCTCCCCACAGTGTTACCTTGAAACCACCAGTGTAAAACTCGACTTTCGTCTCCCCGTGAGCGTCCTCCTGAAAGCGATTATTGAGCGCGTCTGGGTCAATATCATCGTACAGTCTGAACTCGGCCTCCGTGAGGCTCTCGTCTTTCTGCACATCGATAACCTGAAGAATTGCGTCACTCAGGGCTTGATCATCCTCTGGGTAGTACCGGTCGTGTGCTTCAGTGTCGGTCATCTACACCCCCATCAGAGAACGGTGTAAATATGAATCCGTTATGACTCTGGTGAGCCTCCCGCTTTCAAAATAATTCCATCACAATACTGCTTACTGTCTGTTCTCGAGTTCGACAAACGATTGGCTTCCGCATCGACAGTGAGGATAACTCCCGACGCGTTTTATTTCCCCCTCGGGGAACCGGATAGCTGGATAGACGGCTTCACAGTTAGCACACATAGCGACTATCTCTTCACCAATTCGCCTATCACTCATCCATGTAATTGTAACCACGACCTCACAAATACCGTTTGTGTCGATTCTAAATTCCTGATCCAATAACGAGATCATCTGTACTGACCGGTCACCATCCTACGCAAACTGGATCGAATTGAGTTCGACATTCGCGCCGCCAGTTCTTGTTTCATAAGGCCAACCGTGGCCGACGATCGGCGCTCGAGCCGACGCGTCGAGGTCGCCATTGAGAACTTGCAGTCGAGTACCAGCGTGGATACTGGGGCGGTTCACGATTCGAGATCGTCCGCACTCCACGGGATCAGATCAGCATCGGCCGGCTGGTACAACGGATGCACTGGATGGTCGGCTTTCGTCGTATCGAGCGCGTGGAAATCGCCCGCGAGGAGCCCGGCGACCTCGCTGGCCCGCCCCTGGAGCGAGCCATTTGCACTCCAGGCGGTGACGACCATTTCGGCTTCCTCACAGACGGCCTGAATGTGATCATCGTTCTTCGGGCCCACGGGATCGGCGGTCTCACGAAGGGCGTCGGGGTTGGGGCTCCGAAGTGCGAACAGGTTCATCACGGCTGGCGACCAGAAACTCCCGATCTTATGCATGAAGAATAGCGCTCGAAAATAATGCCTCGACTATCGCGTCTCCATACAAATTGGATTTAGGTTGCTTATTCTGCAGGAGGAGCAATCATCTCCCGTACGAACTGGTGATACTCCTCTGCAACCCATTCGCCTCGGCCAGTGAGAGCGTACTCCTTCCGGCGCTTGTCTTTTTCCTTCGTCTGCTTGGTGATCAGTCCAGAGTCGACCATCCGGTCGAGGCTCGGGTACAACCGTCCATGATTGATGTCTTCCGGATAGAGGTCTTCGAGTGCGTTCTGGAGGGTTACTCCTTCGACGGGGCCGAATCGATGGATGAGACAGAGGAGATGGGTCTGGAAGGCGGTGAGGTCTGTCGGAATATTATACGTCGAAAATTCAATTGGCCCTGCCGATGGAGGGTTTCGGCCGCTTGCCCCCACCTCGTCTGTTGGATTTGAATCAGCCATATGCTTCCATCCTAGTACCAATGCTTAAAATTCTATGCTTCAATCCAGATTGGACTCGATAGTTATCATGTCTCGCATAGATAAAGCAAAGCGATTTGCTGAGATTCTTCGTTTCACGATATACTTTCGTTGTCTCTGCTTTGTGGTTAGAGTGGCTCTGTTGAAGCCCGTGGACATTGATAGGAGGTACCCGCTGGATACAGAAGATGAGTGCAATACTGCGGAATACCCTACTGGTGAGATCAATTTCCCTAATCGTCCATCGCGGACAATAGTTAGGTAAATCGCTCGCGAACTACGAGTACCATGTCGAACGAAGAAGCGAACGGTCGAACGCCGAGTCGAAATCCGGACCTCGAACGACTCAACCGGCTCATCGGAGAATGGGAACTTGAGGTGTCTCTGGATGGGCAAACGTACAGGGGCGGACACGTGACATTCAAATGGCTAGAAGACGGAGCTTTCCTCGTACAACGTTCGGAGGTAAGCGATCTTTCGACATTGCCTCCTGAGTGGGTCGAGAACGCGCCGCGCTCTACCGTCTCGGTCATCGGTTTGGACGATACGAGCGAGCAGTTTCGGATGCTCTACGCCGATTCACGCGACGTCTTCCGGATGTACAAGATGAGTTTGAGCGATGAGGTCTGGAGACTGTGGAGGGATGCACCTGAGTTTTCACAACGCTTCACGAGCAACTTCGACGACGACGCCAACGTGATCGAGGGTACGTGGGAATACTCGGATGACGGGGTTGACTGGGAGGTAGATTTCGACGTAACCTACACGAGAACTGGAGCGTAGAAAGCGAGACTGGTGGTACCCCCAAAGGCTGTTACATAGCGTACCCCGCTATCACCGTGTACAAACCGTTCAACTGTGTAAGGTTCGCGCTGTGTATGCAGCACCAGCCTAGCAGGCTATCGTGACACTGTCAGTTCGGGGCTGCTGAATACAGAGAATAAGTTCACCACGATAGTGTGGCGTATTTCCTCGGTCTGCTCAGTAGCCCACTCGTTTGTCAACTCAGTCGTCACGGAAACCCGTAGTACTCGTCTTTTTGACGGCCTGAAACTCGGTTGATCCGCATTGACACCCGTTTCTCGCCCCAATCGGTTGTGCCGTGCCGTCAGGCCATTGCTCCGCTGCATAGGCAACTCCGCAATCGACACATGTGGCAATTGTCCGTGTGCTCTCTCCATTGGGCATGATTATCCCTTCAACGGGTACTTCCGTCAGCGCTATTTTTGGGTATCCAATGGGTTTTTAAGCACCTTCTCATTTCGACTCCACTGTTTCGGGGAGGGTACTCCCGAGGGTGTGTTTGATCCCCCGGCGGAGTCGAGACGCGATGGCCTGCTGGGAAATGCCGAGTTCGTCGCCGAGTTCTTCCATCGTCACCTCGCGCGGGGATTCGAAGTACCCACGCTCGTGGGCGAACACCAGTGTGTCTTGTTGCTTGTCAGTGAGTGCTGCCTCGGTTCCGGTCTCAACCGGCGTCAGGGCGTGCAGTTCCGTCAGTGTGACCGGGATCTCTAACTCTCGGCAGCGAGATTGAAAGGTTGCAAGATCGCTTCGCGTGTCCCCGCGAATGTCGAACGTCCACCGACGGCTCGTGCCGGTTGCTTTGATGAGCGGAACGCCGGTTTCGGTTAGCACGCTCAGCACGTCGTCGTACTCGAGCGACCACTCGACGCGCAGGAGATACTCGTCCTCGACGGAATCGACGAGTTGGATATCCCTCACACCCGGGTGGGCAGCAAACGCCGCCTCGATGTCGTCAACTTCCGTTCCTCGGACCCAGAAGTAGGGGATCACCACGTCCTGTGACGGGATCAGTCGCTCCAGTTCGACCGTCACGTCCGGAAGTTGGGTGAAGACGGTGCCGAGGGGGAACTGATCGGATGGCACAGTAAAGGTCGCCTCAGTCGCCATGACTCGAACGATGTCGTACTGATTGTAAAACTCTTCCATGGAACAATGTGGAGGGGACGAAGGACTCCGTCAATCCGCACAGAGGGTGTATGCAGTACGGCCAGCCCATTTATTTCGCCGTTTCAGAAAGAGACCAATCGCTACATACGAACGCTTACAGACAAATCTCACAATAGCCGTACACGGTCGATTTCAGCAATATTCGAATTCATAACGTACTCTCTGATACAGTCCTCGCAAACGAATGCCCAATCGATCTTCCCACTCTCATAAGTTACTTTAGTCACTTTCCCATCCTCACTTTGACAGTCGGTACATTCGATAGTTGCTTGAGGGGATAGAAACGGATACTCAGGTTCTACAGAATAGTTCATGGTTTCACTACAGGCTACAGTGACTTATCCTTGGTGTGATTATCTGGGTTACAAGACAGACTCTCTATTCTTCTGAACTGGCGTAACGTCTATTATCTATACTGAGCGTTCGACCTTCCGCGTTGATCCTTCCTCAGCCCGTGCAACATTCGCGCTGTGTATGCAGCACCAACTCAGCAGACTATCGTTTTTCTGGCAGCTTGAGGCTGCTGCATACAGAGAGTGGATACAGCAAGCTGGCTTTGTCTGTTGTGGACATCCTCTGTTGAATCAGCCGGTCAATAGACCTGCGGAGTTAGCGGACAGACTGCTTCAATCTGAAGGGCCCGTGCGGACTTTCAGTCGCGCCGTCCAAGGACACCGTATGGACGACAACCCACTCGACGACGTGGACCGGAGCATCCTGCACCAACTCCAGCTCAACGCCCGCCAGACCGATACGGAGATCGCCGAGAAGGTGGATGTGACCTCCACGACGGTCCGGAATCGCCTCGACAAACTCGAAGGTACGGGCGTGATCCGAGGCTACCACCCCGAGATCAACTACGAGGAAGCGGGCTACCCCCTCCACGTCATGTTCGTTTGCACGGTCAATCCGAATGAGCTGGAATCGATGGCCGAACAGATCCTCGACGTTCGTGGTGTGGTGACCACCCGCGATTTGCTTGGGGGCGAACGGAATGTCCACATCGAGGTCGTCGCCGGCACGGTTAGGGAGATCGAAGAGATCCGCAACGAACTGGTGGGCTTGGGCATGACGATCAACAGCTCCGAAATTATCTCCGAGACACAGGTCCAGTCATGGGACCACTTCTATCCACGGACCGGCCCCGACGCGGATCAGGACAACGACACCGACGACGGGTCAGTCACCGATCAAGGATAGTCGGGGAACCGCTTGAAATTTTCAAATCTATCCTGCTTCTATAGGCCCTCGATCCATACTCGGGTTTCAATATATCCACCGATAATCGGCTTAGGTTGGATTTTACAAATGTAACAATTATCTGGGTGACAGACCTTATCCGTTAGCACGTCCTTGCCACGGTATGGACGAATCAACCGAGGCGGTAACCAATACGTTCAGCATATTGGCAGATTCCGTTCGCCGGTACGTCCTGTACTACCTCGACGAGCAGGAGACTCCAGTCTCATTCGACCGCCTCGCCACTCGGGTTGCCGCTTGGCACACCGACAGCGACCCGGACACCGTCGACGACGCCACCCTCTCCGAGATACGCACGGCCCTGTATCATGTACACCTACCCAAACTCACCGAGGCAGGCTATATCGAGTGGGATGCGGACACCCACACGATTCGGCGGGGACCCAACTTCGACGAGAACGCGCCGTTACTTCAGTTGGTGGCAGACCACGAAAACGAACTGGCCGCGGTGTAGCCATAACCCAATGAGCCGGCGTCTCCGCACGTTGCTCTCCCGACTCGGTGGGCGCACACAGGCCGAGTCACTGGCCTCTCGTCACGATTCCGAGAATAAGGCCACGTCGGCTCTGTATTCGTGCCCTGCCTGTGAGACGACGTACATCAGCGAGGAGATGGCTGCCTGCTCGAAGTGTGGAGAGTCAGTCACCCAAATCCCGACCGAGCGTGAATTAGCCCGCTCAACCAGTCGGACATGACAGGACCACCTAATGACATCTCAGCAACGTAAAGCCGAGGCGGTGAGTCTGTTACAGGACCTCGGGCTGAAGGAGTACGAGGCGCGGAGTTTCCTGGCATTGACCCAACTCTCGACGGGGACCGCCAAGGAAATCAGCGCGATCTCAGAGGTACCTCGGACCCGGGTGTACGACGCTGTCCGAGTGCTGGAGTCAAAAGGGCTGGTCGAAGTGCAGCACTCGAACCCCCAGCAGTTTCGCGCGGTCAGCATCGAGGAGGCAACCGCGATCTTGCGTCAGCAGTACGACGCGCGGATCGACACCCTTCAGTCACACCTCGAAGCGCTCGATCTTCAGCCGGAGAATGACGACAGTGACCGAATGCAGGAGGTATGGACGCTGTCCGGCCATGATGGCATCGAGGCCCGGACACACAATCTGCTGGCGGACGCCGAATCGGAGATCGTCCTGCTGGTCGTCGAGGAGGAACTTCTGACGGAGGCGTTGTACGACCGGCTCCACGACGCAGTAGACCGCGGCGTCGACGTGATCATCGGTGGTGAGACGGACGCGATCATCGCCAAGCTCGG
>NZ_JBHTAF010000007.1:0-184154 GCF_042663485.1 Saliphagus sp. GCM10025334
GAGGAAGACGATCACGCCGATTTGACCGAGGGTTGTGGCGACGAACTCCTCAATCTGCGTGAGTGAGTTGTTGATTTCGTTTTGTTGGGCGGCAGCGACGCCTGTACTTGCGGTGAACACGATCAGGGCGACCAGGGATCGTGCGATACCTTGTCGATAGTGCATGATTCATCCATCTTACCGACGGTACTAATAACCTTAGATAATCTTATTGAAGTATTTCTCTTGGATGCTAGATAGCGGTTTTAATACATAGGAATAGTAAGGAAATTGTATTCAGGCGAGTATTCTGACGCAAGACAGTATCATCTATCCAGTGGTATTCAGACGGTAGCAAAGAGGCCGCGCGCCAGAAACAGGAAACTCGATCGACGCCGCGAGGAGACTGTTTCATCACTCTAATCGAATCGGTTGGAAGGTCCTGACACAATGACTCTAACGCCTCTGTTGAAATCTTTGACCAATGGTGGTGTCTGTGACCGTGCTGAACTCACAGCGCGAATGTGGCACGAGCTGAGAGGCAATCAGTGTGGGAGAGTGAATGCTCGGTGCATAGCGTGTACTGCTCACTAATTGGCCAACCAGCGGTAGATCGATCCCCTGTTCAGATCAGACAATCTTCTACCAGAAATGAACACACGTAAATGAACACACGCGTTTCTTTCTTGTATGCGACCCATACCCTCTCTTATCCGTTACATACTGTTTGAAGGATAGCAATTTAGCCGCTGTTTTTCACTTGCATCTTCCGGGCAAAGCGTACTGTCTATAGGAGCTATTCTATTGTTTGATGTCAAGAAAGCCAGATATGCCGTCCCCACACGGCGGGACGCCCAGACACGAAGAGAGAACGCACGGCGGGACGCCCAGACACGAAGAGCGAGCGACGAGCGATGAGGAGAGAAAGACCACTGATGAGGGGAGATCTCGTCCCCGGCTAATTGATGCAGTCACTCTCATCGGCCTTGGGTACGTGCTCCGAGATTGGGTTGGTCCAGTGAAAGAAAAGTTCAGTTCTGAGGGCGACGATTCCTTGAAACAGGGCCATGGAGTCACTGCCACGATCAAAGGTCGGACGTGGGGGATGACCCACAGCGCGGCCGATCAAGTCCAGCAGAGTGGTCAAAAAGTAGCACAAAAGACGGAGGCGACAACAGAGAACGTCGCCAATCGAATCAGAGAGTCCAGTGAGGGATTCAACGATCAGCTCGAAGAGGGAAGCAAACAGATCGGTGAGATGGTCGAAGAACGCGGTGAACAGGCCGGCGAGGTGCTCGAAGAGGCGGGTGAGATGGTCGAAAAACGCGGTGAAGAGGCCGGCGAGATGGTCGAAGAAGCCGGTGAAATGCTCGAAGAACGTAGTGAAGAGACGGGTGAGATGGTCGAAGAACGCGGTGAAGAGGCGGGTGAGATGGTCGAAGAACGCGGTAAAGAGGCCGGCGAGATAGTCGAAGAGGGTGGTGAAGAGGCCGGCGAGATGGTCGAAGAACGGAGTGAAGAAACCGGCGAGATGCTTGAAGAGGGTGGTGAGATGGTCGAAGACCGTGAAGAGGGTGATGAGATGGTCGACGAACCTCGTGAAGAAGTAGGCGGGATGTTCGGAGAAGGCGGTGAGGCGACTGGCGAAATGAACGAAGAGGGAGAAGACGATGAGTGGGACTCGAAAGAAAAGATGGGGGATGGCGGGACAGAAACAGTCGAAATGACTGATGAGGAAAAAATCGTAGAACGTATCCGTCAGACTCTATCAAAATAGGAAAGTCCTGAGATCCCGAGATTGAATGTGCGCAGTAAGCAGTCGCATGTAGCGGTTGGTTTCGGCCCACACATATGGAATAAATGAGAGTACCGTGCTAAACTCATCCTCTGTATGCAGCAGCCCCGAACTGACAGTGTCACGGTAGTCTGCTAAACTGGTGCTGCATACACAGCGCGAACCTTGCACCGTTGAACGGTTTGTAAACGGTGATGACGGGGTACGCTATGTAACAGCCTTCGGGGGGTACCAAAGTTTCGCTTTCTACGCACCAGTTCTCGTGTAGGTCACGTCGAAATCTACCTGCCAGTCAGCCCCGTCGTCCGAGTATTCCCACGTACCCTCGATCACGTTGCCGTCATCGTCGATGTTGCTCGTGAAGCGTTGTGAGAACTCAGGTGCATCCCTCCACAGTCTCCAGACCTCATCGCTCAAACTCATCTTGTACATCCGGAAGACGTCGCGTGAATCGGCGTAGAGCATCCGAAATTGCTCGCTCGTATCGTCCAAACCGATAATTGAGACGGTAGAGCGCGGCGCGTTCTCGACCCACCCAGGAGGCAATGTCGAAAGATCACTTACCTCCGAACGTTGTACGAGGAACGCTCCGTCTTCTAGCCATTCGAATGTCACGTGTCCACCCTGTACGTTTGCCCATCCAGAGACACCTCGAGTTCCCATTCCCCGATGAGCCGGTTGAGTCGTTCGAGGTCCGGATTTCGACTCGGCGTTCGACCGTTCGCTTCTTCGTTTGACATGGTACTCGTAGTTCGCGAGCGATTTACCTAACTATTGTCCGCGATGGACGATTGGGAAATTGATCTCACCAGTAGGATATTCCGCAGTGTTGCACTCATCTTCTGTATTCAGCAGGCACCTCCTGTCAATTTCTAAGGGCTTCAACAGAGCCACTCTGACCCAAAGCAGAGACAACGAAAATATATAGTGAAACGAAGAATCTCAGCAAATCGCTTTGCTTTATCTATGCGAGACATGATAACTATCGAGTCCAATCTGGATTGAAGCATAGAATTTTAAGCATTGGTACTAGGATGGAAGCATATGGCTGATTCAAATCCACCAGACGAGGAGGGGGCAAGCGGCCGGAACCTTCCATCGACTGGTTCAATTGAATTTTCGACGTATAATATTCCGACAGACCTTACCGCCTTCCAGACCCATCTCCTCTGTCTCATCCACCGATTCGGCCCCGTCGAAGGAGTAAGCCTCCAGAACGCCCTCGAAGACCTCTACCCGGAAGACATCAATCATGGACGGTTGTACCCGAGCCTCGACCGGATGGTCGAGTCTGGACTGATCACCAAGCAAACGAAGGAAAAAGACAAGCGCCGGAAGGAGTACACCCTCACTGGTCGAGGCGAGTGGGTTGCAGAGGAGTATCACCAGTTCGTACGGGAGATGATTACTCCTCCTGCTGAATGAACAACCTGTGAATCCAATTTGTTTGGAGACGCGATAGTCAGGCCATTATTTTCGAATTTCAGTTTCAGTGCATAAAACCAGGGAGTTCTTGGTCGCCAGCCGTGTCGAGGTCGAGTCCCCACTCTTCGAGATCTTCGTCGGTAACCGGATCGCCACCGCCCTCATACAACTCAAGCGCGTCCGCGAGCATGGTTAGTGCTTCGGGCTTCGAATCGCCGAAGGAAGCGATACCCGTCTCGAGGTCGACAGCGGTGATGCTGCCGTCATCCTCGTGAATGAACTTCACCCCCTCTGATCCATTGTCGTGTGTCGCGGTGGCCATCTGGTCCAAAATAGGAGGAAGACGCTGATATGCGTTCGGTCAGTCTTCTCGGACTTGAGCTGATTTACGTCGAGATCAACGTCGCTATTTGCGAGGGCGTTGTTAGAAGTACGAGGACACAATCTGAAGGGAAAACGATGATCGACTCATCACTCATTGAAGGCGATCGAAACGGTGCAGTTCTCAGCGCCGACGGCGTCTACCGCTATCGCCTGTGGCGAACGTGGGACGCCTCGAAGCCGACACTGGCGTTTCTCATGCTCAACCCGAGTACGGCCGACGCGACTGAGGACGATCCGACGATTCGCCGCTGTCTCGGTTTCGCGAAAGAGTGGGGATACGGCTCGCTCGTCGTGGTGAATCTGTTCGCACTTCGAAGCCCCAACCCCGACGCTCTTCGCGAGAACGACGATCCCGTGGGCCCGGAGAACGGCGAACACCTTCAGATCGTCTGGAGGAAGCCGAGATGGTCGTCGCCGCCTGGGGTGCAAATGGCTCGCACCAGGGGCGGGCCAGCGAGGTCGCTGGACTCCTCGAGGGCGATTTCCACGCGCTCGATACGACGAAAGCTGGCCATCCAGTACATCCGTTGTACCAGCCGGCCGATGCTGATCTGATCCCGTGGAGTGCGGACGATCTCGAATCGTGAACCGCCCCAGTATCCACGCTGGCACTCGAGTGCAAGTTCTCGATGGCGGCCTCGGCGCGTCGGCTCGAATGCCGATCGTCGGCCACGATTGGCCTCATGAAACAAGGTCTGGAGGCGCGAATGTCGCACTTGATCCGATTCAGTTTGCGTAGGGTGTTGGTCGGTCAGTACAGAGTTGCTATTGATCACTCTGCAAGTTTCCAGCCGATCGAAAAACCCTGGCGTCGGACAGGGTTTTGCAGGCGATGCCTCAGTACGTCACTGGAGAGCCGTTGGATCGTATGCAGGATGCCACGGCGAGTCTCCAGGACAGGTATTGATACCAGCCCAAATCCGTATAAACCTACATGCTATGTCAAATATTACCACACTTGCGCCAAAAGTTCTGCATTCAGCGGGCAGTATATCTCTGTATTCAGCAGTCAACTCTTGTTATCTACTGGGGGTTTCAACAGAGCGTATTCGCTATACACAAGTGTTTTGGCGTTTCATGGAGTCCTTAAGTTTTTCTCTTCAGAATAGCCTATCGTCGCCGACCAGTGGGATGTATTCCTATTCCTGTATCCTCATTTGTCAGAGTAAGGCCCGTGGCTACTCTATTAGGTTGTTACTCTGAGCTCTCCATCGACCTCATAGAAATACCCACGTTCAAGAAGTCAAGTGAGTGCATGAGACTGTCTCGAAATCCAGTCTATACGGTGCGCAATCGATGTAGAACGAGGGTTCGATCGCCACGCTAACTGCGACGATACATCGTGATACCCACAGCTATTGCCCACAGGTAGAGTACTGGGAGTAACAGCGTCGCAACATCGAAAATCACGTGTCCCTCCGAGCCACCGCCGACGGCAGAGAGGAGCGGATAGAGCGCGGTGATGACCGTGAGCACGCCGAGCCCGACTCCCACCCCAACGACGTACCTAGAGACGAGTTCCGTCCGGCGGAGCGCCCATCCGAACAGCGCGATCCCAGTCCCCAAGATGATCGCGTACATGAGCAAGTGCCCGGCTCCGAAGGGGACGACGATCGAATCGAGAATCAGTTCGCCGCGTTCGGCCTCGCGTGCGCCACGCACGTCCACATACGCCCAGGTCACCCACTGGAGCCCGTTGAGAACGCCCAGTCCGAGGACACCGGCGCTCAGGTAGCCTGCCAACCCCCGTCTGAGCTCGGGAATCGCCCGGAGCAGGGCTACCACCCCGAAGGCGAGAATCGTGATCCCGAGTGCCCAGAATGCGTGGCTAAGCATCCCGAGCAGCGGGGCGCCCGAGGGTGGTGTCTCTGCCTCTATAACGAGTATCCCGCCGACGAAAAACGGAACGCCGGCGAGGATTAGCGCCGCGATCCCGAGCCTCGGATCAGACCCGCCCTCGTCGCTGGGCGGGGCAAACGTGGCCGTAGCCTTTTCGGACATGACTAGTGTTTGAACTCGCCGACCAATTATTGTATCGATTACACGTCTGCCAATCGCCTCTGATATGGATTCGGACGACACGAAATCAAGCAACAGGGCACGGGTGAAGAGTAATTATCGACTGGTAACGGTCTTCAAGCCGACACTGCTTATCTCGAAGTTGCTTTCAGCCTCGGTATCCGAGTCAGAGGTATGGAGATCACCTTCCTCGGAACGAGTGGAGCAGTTCCGACGACACAGCGGAACCCGAGCGCGATCCTGTTACGTCGGAAAGGGGAACGATTTCTCTTCGATGTCGGGGAAGGGACACAGCGACAGATGATGCGCTTCTCTACTGGCTTCGGAATCTCCACTATCTGTCTCACGCATCTTCATGGCGATCACGTTCTCGGTCTTCCCGGACTGCTACAGACGTTAGATTTCAATGAACGAGCTACGCCCCTAGATATCTACACACCAGCAGGCACCTCAGGGGATATCGAAGATTTCCTCGATGCCTCGGGGACGACACCGGACTTCCGCGTCCAGATACATGACGCACCCCCCGGTAATTCGGTCATCGAGCACGAGGAGTACACGATCCGAACTTTCGAAACAGACCATCGAACGCGCTCCGTCGGTTACGCCCTCATCGAAGACGAGCGGAAAGGCCGATTCCATCGTGAGCGAGCTGAGAAACTCGGTGTTCCAGTCGGCCCGAAATTTCAACAGCTCCATGAAGGATCTTCCGTCGAACTCGAGGATGGAACCGTCGTTCGTCCCGAGCAAGTGGTTGGTGAGCCCCGTCCCGGACGTCGCGTCGTCTATACCGGCGATACTCAGCCGACGGACGCTGTCATTTCAGCTTCAGCAGATGCTGATTTACTCATCCATGATGCGATGTTCACACACGACCGGTCTGACCGAGCACAGCAAACGGGCCATGCGACGGCCCAGCAGGCCGCTACCGTGGCCTCTCGTGCCGGTGCTAAACGATTGGCCTTGACGCATATCTCCTCGCGATACGCAAGCAACGTGACGCCTCTCGAGAATGAAGCAATTGAAACGTTCGGTGATGATGCATTCCTCCCCGATGATGGAGATACGATTACGATTCCCTACCCTGAGACAGATATCGAATGATTCGGCACTCGTTTGCTGTCCGAAATTGTTCTCGTAATTGCCTCATGAACCGACGTGGATCGTCATCTGAGTTTTAGACGTTGTTGAAATTCTTATGAAATCATGTGTTTTAGCAGTCATGCTGCAGTCAGCATGAGAAGTTCCCTGAAATCCACGACGGATCGGAAGTTAACACATATATTCGACAATCGTGTGTTCCTCCTTTAGATGCAATTCTGTGACGAATGTGGTTCGATGATGCACACGGAGGACGACACGTGGGTGTGTCGCTCCTGTGAGAACGAGGTGCCGCGGGACTCGCAAGCAGAAGCGGCGATGGCGACCCAGGATGGACAGCGGGACGACGGGGCACCTGCCGTGGTCGACGCGACCCAGGGCTCCACCGAGACGATGCAAGAGCCCTGTCCGGCGGACGACTGCGACAGCGACCGGGCCTACTACGAGATGATGCCGAAACCGGGCGGCTCCTACGAGTTTCGGCTGTTCACCTGCGTCGAGTGCGACCGCAAGTGGCGCGAGTCCTGACGGCGTATTTCGCGAACCCCGCCGCTTACATATGCACAGACCGCCACATCAGACTCTCAACTCTTGGAGGATACTTGGTCTCAAGTGGAGCCAGACATCGACTCCAAACCAACTTCCGCAACGTTCTTGAGGCTATTAACAACCTCTGTCACAAGAGCCTTTGTTGGGATGTTCATTCCCCCCGATTATCGGTGCGGAAATCGTTGGAACACTCCATCTCCAGAAACGGAACCGAAGACAGGGCAGTGTTTGAACTCTTTGGTAACTCAAAACACTCAATTCACAGGCTCAGTGAGCAGCTGATTCCACGTCTCCAGTACGAAGGAAACAACCCTGCCGTGCTGCATGGAACTCTGTATGCAGCACACCCAAAACATCAATTCACAAAGATTTCGACAGAGCCGGATTTTACTATTATGCCACCCTACGTCCTAGTATGAAGTTCACCGTCATCCAGGGAGATATCGCGAACCAAGAGGCAGATGCACTGGTGAACGCAGCTGGGACGAGCCTGCAGATGGGGAGCGGTGTCGCTGGCGCACTTCGGCGGGGTGCAAACGGACCAATCAACGAGGAAGCCGTCTCGAAGGGCCCAGTTGATCTCGGTGGCGTAGCCGTTACCGACGCCTACGACCTCGATGCCGAGTACGTGATCCATGCGGCGGCGATGCCTCATTACGGGGGCGGCCGGGCGACCTCCGAGAGCATTCGCGACGCAACACGAAATACACTCGAGAAAGCCGATGAACTCGGCTGTGAATCCCTCGTCATTCCGATTCTCGGGACAGGAGCGGCCGGCTTCGACTTCGAGTCGGGTGCGCAACTCGTCTGTGAAGAAGTCTGGCTGTACGAACCCACGTCACTCACCGATGTTCGTGTGATCGCGTACTCGGAATCAGAGTATCAGACTGTTACCGAACTCGCAGACCGACTCCACTCGTCGTAGTCAGACTAATCTACCCTCGATGGTTGCGAGATACGTATCTTTTCTAATGGTGAAATCATCTGTGATGCGCTCACGGATCAATAAGATACCATGGAATTCAACCCAGTAGGTCTAATCGTTCCAGTCGGCGTATGATGACAGCAATACTGTCTTCAATTTCTTCTCTCGTTGTCACGCCCGTAATTAGGAGCTTTCCACTCGTGAACAGCAATACAACAGAGTCGGGTTCGTTAAGTCGATAGAGTAATCCTGGAAATTGTTCGGGTTCGTATTCGACAGCTTCGAGTCCAAGGCCGATCGCGATTGCGTTCAAATTCAACTGTTGGTTGAGGTCCGCATTGCTCACGAGATTCTGGATAGTAATCTCCTGATCAGTGGGAATTTCGATCCCGAGATCGTGTAGCGTTTCAAAAACAAGTCGAAGCGCTGTGTCTGCGTTCTCCGCGCTAGTTGCGCCTGTACACACTATTTTTCCGGTTCGAAACAGTAGAACAGTTGCTTTTGGTTCTTGGAGTCGATAGATTAGTCCCGGGAAATGATCCGGATCGTACTGTACGTTATCCAAATCCTGCCCAAGAGCATCAAGTTCTATCTCTTGTCCAATTCCGGTCGATGCAACCACGTTTTGAATTTCGATGGTTTCGACCGCCTTTGTCATTGCAAGACGGTTTCTGTGTATCGTATAAAAACACGAGCATGCTGGCTTAACGATCGTACGATTCGAGAAACTATATCCGCGCCTGTAGTACTTCGGACTATTTGACAGTATGACAGCAGCGCGGACTTTATCGAAGGTACATTGTATTTGGACGATTAGTCGGACATCAGCGAGTGCTTCTCAATCTCTCATCCCCTACATCACAACGACCCGCAAACATCATCCAACAGTATCATTTCTATCTTAAGTGCTGGTAGATGACCGATCATTGCCGTCGTGCATAACTACGCTCAGACAGCTACAGTACCGTTCGTGCGTACAAGGCTAAATCTGATCATAACTCAATTGGGAATTCAAGAGCAGGATCGGCATTAATGATGGCCGATAGATAAGGTTGTAACTGGTCAAACTGATCGGTTGGTCCCGCCAGTTGTCTCTTCGAGTTGTATTCGATGACTCCGGTCTCCTCCATCCTCGGGATATGTGCGTGCTTTAGCTCGATCCCAATCTGTGTCAGGACCTCGGCAGAAACTTCAGTGATAGACTCGTGATGATCGTGTTTGACGATAGCCTTTATGAGGTCGTTCACTGTCAATGACCGCTGTTGATCCGCGAATAGCGCGAGAACGATGCGACGACGTCGGCTCTGACACAGGTCGAGAACTGTGTCAAACTCAATAGTTCTGTTGATCATGATACCGCCCATATCAACACCAGTTGACCCCTCGGCTATACTTAATCCGAGAATTGCAACTGTGGCTGCACAGTGACGTAAGCAGTGATAGTGTACCGCCCTATAAGAGGGCATCTATAGCTCACGCGACTTTTTTGGATGATTTTCCCGACCACCCAAAATTTGTCGTGGCTGAAAGCAGTACTCGCTCAGGACAGGTTTTGTTCCTCGGCGAATCCGGTTTGAGATGATCTAGTGAGAAATATCAAGCTCGTCAGGAAGTTCGCTCATGCTTGATTCGGCGTATCGAAGTCCCTTTCTGATATCCCAGGATGAGTGCCTCTCGCTGTTCCTGCGAATAGGACGAACAGGTAACAGATGGAATCAATGCCTTCCGCGGCAATCTCATCTGTTTTGTTGTCTTTTGCAGCTAAAATCATCTTGGTTATTGTGTTCGATGTCTCACTCGCACATAGTGCAAGTCGGTTTCGTGATTCGGTACAGACTCTGGCGAGCGTCTCGAAAATACGTTTCTTCTTCGATTGCACCAACCGATTCTAGTCGCTCTAACGCAAAACGCACCGTACGCGGAGACAGAAGAGTTTCATCGATGAGCTGTTTCTGGGTCAGTTCTCCTTCTAATTCAAGCACCTTGTAGACGAGTTTAGCGCTCGGAGGCAGGTCTGATAGTTCTGTGTTCGACATTTGATAACCGTACACGATATTCTCTAGCGCGAACCAGCAAATCACCTATGATCCGCTTTTAGTTGAGTGATTAGCTAAACTAGGAAGAACTCATAACTCCTTTCAACTACTGATGAATAGTACTCACATGCGAGTTACTGATGTCGAGACGTTCGTCGTCGATGCGGATTGGCGTAACTGGTTCTTTGTCCAAGTCAAAACAGACGAGGGAATTACTGGCGTCGGTGAAGCGCTCAGTGGAGAAGGATTGACCGCAGCGCTTGAAGCGACTGCTGATGCACATAAGCACTACCTCATCGGAGAGGATCCGCTAAACCGAAAGCAAATCAGCCGGAAATTGCGTCGCTATCCATTTGCGTGGCGCGCAGGAAAACTGATTAACGCCGTTGCGTCTGCGTTCGATATCGCACTCTGGGATATCGCCGGGAAGTACTACGGTGAACCTGTCTGGAAATTGCTCGGTGGCAAAGTTCATGACGAAATCCCAGTGTATGCAAATGGCTGGCATATCGGAAAACGGACACCAGAGAATTACGCCCACCACGCGAAAAAAGCGGTCGAAAAGCAAGGTTATCCGGCGCTGAAATGCGACCCGTTCGCTCACTATGAGTATTCACTGACTAATGATCAGATCGACGAAGTCGCCGAACTACTTGAAGCTGTTCGGGAGGCGGTCGGTTGGGATGTCGGAATTGCTCTCGACTGCCACGGACGATTTTCACGTCGTGGGGCGATTGAGGTCGCAAATGCTCTCGAAGAATATGACATCATGTTCCTTGAAGAGCCCGTCGAGCTCGAAGATCGAGATGTGATGGCCGACGTGGCTCACCACGTCAGTATGCCCGTCGCAACCGGCGAACGCATCTATAATAATGAGACGATGGAAGAGATTGTTCGCAAACAAGCCTGTGACATCGTCCAACCCGACCTAACGAACTACGGAAGCTTACAGGAACTCCAGCACGCGGCAGCCATTGCCAAATCGAGGTACATGACGTTCGCACCCCACAATCCCAACGCTGGTGTGAGTACGGCCGCTGGTTTACACCTCTGTGCCGGGGTCGAAAATCTTGAAGTGCTCGAACATATGAGTCGAGACGTCAAATGGGGCGACGAAATCGTCAAACACGATTTCGAAGTCGAAGACGGGGCGATCGAAGTACCTGACGAACCTGGTCTTGGTGTTGAATTCGACGCAGAGGCTGCACGCCAATACCCTGGAGAAGCGAAAGATAGCCACAGTCTCTTTGACAGCGATGGTGCGCTCAAGCGGCCATAGGGCTGTTTAGTAACGTATTTATTCCGACATAACGGATTTCAGCCTCATTGAAATCCTAAAGCAGTGATATGTTTCGCTGGTCGTGCTGAATATAGAGGATGGATGCAGCATGGAGGCGCTATTCATTTCACGCACTCAGAACGGAACCAACCGCTACATACGGCTGCGAGTGTAACGTCATTACCCGATAACGAAGAACCCCGTCGTGAGGAACGAGGCGACAACCGCGGCGGTGAACACGCCCACCGTTATCCCCAGCGCACGTTGGCGGTCATATTGGCGAACGGCCACAGATGCTGGGAGAGCAGTCATCAGCACAGCGGGCACCACCGAATAAATCACTACACTAGGGACGTATTGATCAAGGCCTGTGGTATCGAAGACGACCAACGAGACGAATTGCCCGAACAGTATTGCGGCGATCGACACGACGCACAGGAGACCGAAGCCGACATCACGCACCCTAATTACGGGGGTTTCGGAGGGGGTTTCCACACGCACATCTCATCAGCGGCCCAATAAATACTTTCCCCGATGCTATGTCTCCGTCAACCGGTAGTTGAACACTCTGTGCTGAGCGACCATCACTTTCGCAAGTCGGCCAAATCTTGTGCAGCATTCGCGCTGTGTATTCAGCAAACCAGTTGTGTCCGTTTCCAATGATTTTAACAGAACCCGGATTTCCTTTTTTGGGACCCGGAGGTACTTACGTTTGGAGCATCAAAGTTCACTCAACCGAAAGAGGCGCTGTCCTTGGCACAGTTGGGACGGAACGTTCGATTAGGCTAGACCGCCAAGGACGTGATCGACGTAATTGCTCACGTTGCCGAACGTTCGTGTTCCTCCACACGATGGCCATTCTAGCTCATATCTGTGCCGTAGGACTGCTATGATCGGGTCTACCAATGGAAATTGAAATTGCGACAATTGGCGGATACGAAGAAGTCGGCCGACAGATGACTGCTGTCCGTGCCGGTGACGACATTGTGATTTTCGATATGGGACTCAACCTATCGAAGGTCCTTATTCACGACAATATCCAAACAGAAGGGATGCACAGTCTCGACCTGATCGACATGGGCGCCATCCCCGACGACCGGGTGATGAGCGACCTCGATGGCGACGTACAAGCGATCGTTCCGACCCACGGGCACCTCGATCATATTGGGGCGATCAGCAAGCTGGCTCATCGGTACGACGCACCTGTCATCGCCACACCATTCACCCTCGAACTGGTCAGAGCGGAACTCGAAGACGAGCAAAAATTCGGCTCTGAAAACGATCTGATCACGATGGACGCGGGCGAAACGATGCGTATCGGCGATCAGGGTTGTGAGCTTGAGTTCGTCAACGTCACCCACTCAATCGTTCAGGCGATTAATCCGGTTCTTCACACGCCAGAGGGCGCGATCGTCTATGGATTGGACAAGCGCATGGATCACACACCGGTCATCGGTGAGCCAATCGATATGAAGCGATTCCGTGAGATTGGCCGCGAGGGTAACGGTGTCCTCTGTTACATTGAGGACTGTACCAACGCAAACAAAAAAGGACGTACGCCCTCCGAAAACGTTGCTCGAGAACATCTTCGTGATACGCTCTATAGTATGGAAGATTACGACGGTGGAATCGTTGCAACGACTTTTTCAAGTCACATCGCTCGAGTAAAATCCCTCGTCGAATTTGCCCGCGAGATCGGTCGCCAACCGATACTACTCGGTCGATCGATGGACCACTACTCTGGGACCGCACAACAGGTGGGTATCGACTTCCCATCGGACGTTCCGATGTACGGATATCGGCATGCCATTGATGAGACGTTCGAACGGATTATGAACGACGGAAAAGAGAACTTCCTTCCTCTTGTGACAGGTCATCAGGGGGAACCGCGCGCGATGCTCACGCGAATGGCTCGAGGCGAGACGTCATACGAACTCGATGACGGCGACAAGGTCGTCTTCTCTGCCCGCGTCATCCCTGAACCGACCAACGAAGGGCAGCGCTACCAGGCCGAAAAACTACTCGGTATGCAGGGTGCTCGCGTATATTCCGATATCCACGTGTCGGGTCACCTCTGTCAGGAAGGTCACTACCAAATGCTTGACGCGCTCCAGCCCCAGCACGTGATCCCTGCCCACCAGGATCTCAAGGGCTTCTCAGGGTACGTTGACCTCGCTTCGAATCAGGGCTACGCGCTCGGTCGTGATCTCCATCCGACGTCGAACGGAAATATTATTCAGCTCGTTTGAATTGAGGCGTAACCCCCACTTGGTCGAGTGATAGTACCTCTGATTTGTGGGGCACCTCTCCTGTGTGGATTACTCGTCGTCCTGTGCTTTTTTTGCTTTGATATCTTCGAGTTGACCGAGTAGATCGTCCGTTGAGCCACCAGTTTCGACAGTAATCGTTCCTTCGTGTTCGTGCTCGTGGACACTCACAGCTGCATCTTCATCGTCTTCTGTATCCTTATTTTGATGCTGTTGCTCAGACTCGTCGTAGCTTCCAAAACCCATAGTAGTAACACTGGGGCCCAGCGGTATAGTTCCAGCGGTTCAACTATCTCGGTATAAAGAGATGTCGTAAGTGAACGAAACCTACTTACGTACCACTAAAAAACTAGAATTCAGCTTCAGTGCGGCTACGTATCTTCACCCTTCATAGCTAGCCTCTATCGGATCTGATCGATCGGGCCGCACATTTGCTTGAAACCGCTTCATGCTCTCACCCCTGAGCGGTTACCATACACGCCCGTGAATCATGACCGTAGAATACGATCTTCCCTGTTCAGCATGCGGGGAGAGGTTCGAAGAAGCGACGGTTGACCCGTTGGAAGCAGGGGATTCAGTGACAACGACTGATTCGATCGTTGTCGCCGTATGCCAATCGTGCGGTGAACGGTACTATCCCGAACAGACACTCCGTACGCTCGATCAGTCATCGACTCCAGAATCGAACAGCTAGCGAACAACCTCAACTTGAAACAGATACCTATGCCAACGCCCGATTCCGAAAAACCACTCCGAGCAATCGATTTCGAGGAACTCCCGAACAGTCTCACCGAGGATTCAGTAATTCTCGTTGCAAAACCTGCGCCACTGGATGAGTACGCCGTCTCGCTACGGATTTTGGATCGTTTTACGTCTCCCGCAGAACGCCGAATTATCGTCACGACGGCTGTTTCTGCTGAACGAACGATCCAACAACAAATATTTCTCGCATCACCAGAATCTGGCCGATTCGGGGTTGTCGATGCGACTCCGCAAAATCACCCCTCTTCTCCATTCCAGAAGTATCCAGTCGTCTCGTTACCGCACTCGGTCGAATTGACTCGGCTCGTACTCGCACTCTGGGAGCTAGAAGCCTCGATGGCGAGCGATAGCCAGAAGACCCATTTTGGGATTCGATCACTCACGCCGCTACTCGCAGACGACGGTCTGGAACGCACCATCAGTGTCCTTAAACACCTCATCGAGGGGCGGACTGACTCGGGGCTCGTCGTCCTTGGTTTCGAGTACACCAAACACGATGAGGACACGCTCTCTGCACTGAAAGAGATCGTCGATGGAATCGTCTGGATCGAAGAACAAACAGTCGGTTCAATTTCAGCGGAGCACCGGCGAGTACACGCACATCTGGATGGCATATGATTGCGTTTTTCGAGCTTTGTTGAAACCCAATTCCCCACACGTATTTTAGAACGAAATAAATGCCCCAATACGAGCGCTTATTGAACATAGTCTTATAGTTAGGGCGATACAGCTAAAGCGGTAGGAATGTCGGTGTCAGAGGCACATCCTACCGTATGTTTCCACAATGGCATGAACAAACAAAGGTCTTTTTCAAATGTCTTGTATATTTCTGGTTTTTAGAGATTAAGCGCGTTTCCTGTGATCACCTATGCTGATGACTGAGGTATTAAACCTATCATCAATTGAGGTGGTCAAGAGGGCTGCTTTCTCCAAGCTGCCACACAGTCGAATGCAGAATCATCTCACGAAACTCCTACAAAACTTTTGCGTGAGCCAACGATAAACTCGAATCGGTTCCTGTTGCTCACCACTTCATGAGCGCACTTCGTCCATGAAAACGTACGAGAATGACGAAAAATGTCGTCACGCCAGTCAGCGCAAACGCACCCCCGACGTAGAAGACCGACGCCATACTCACCTCGACCATCAGCCAGCCGCCGAGCAAGGGAGCGATCACGCTTCCTGGACGCCAGACGAGCTCGCGGATACCGAAACTCGAGGCGACACCGCCTTCTTCGGTGCCTTCGTCGGCGAACAACGCCATGCTCGCTGGTTCGCGGAAACTATCGGCGATGCCGAGGAGTCCGGAGAGGAAAACGAGCGGGAAAAATGCCGGAGATACCTCGCCAATCAAGACGAGTTGATCGCCGGTCGAGTTGTATGGCAGCCACGCAGGGAGCGTGCTCCCAGCGAGTACAGCGGGAATTGCCACGACGAGTTCAGAGGGAAACCCGAGGGCCGCCCCTACCAACGGTGAAAGCGGGACAGCCAACGCGATGAGCCCGTAAGCTGCTCCACCTGCAAAGACGAACAGCGCCCGTCCATATCCGTCCGAGAGCCGTCCGGTAAACGGTTGACAGCACATATTGGTGAACTTTTCAGCAACGACCGTCAGCGCGACAGCGAAGCCGCCGTATGCAAGACCGCCTTCAGCGGCAGAGACGCCAGCGAAAATCGGCACCCACGTCCGAACGAGGGTTACAGAGAACGCGTACTGGAAGCGAAACGTCGAGAGCGTCAAGATGCGCCGATTGAGTGCCAACCCCGAAAACGGGAACCCTTCGATCCGCGTCTCGTCCGGGTTCAGAAACCAGAAGGTTCCGACCCAGGCGACGACCATGATACAGACGATGACGAGGAAAATCGGACCGAACCCGAACGCGTCGTAGAGCGTGCCCGCACTGATGCTGCCGAGAATCGACGCCCCGAAGCTCGCCGCGTTTGCCTTCCCGATGTAGTTTGCTCGCGTTCCCACATCGGCGATCTGACCGACCAACGACAGCGTCATCAGGCCAGTGCCCGTGACGGCGACGCCCTGGAGCGCGCGGATCGCGATGAACGAGGCGCTTGAGTCGACGACTGGGAACAGCGCGTAGACGCCAACGCCGACACCGAGCACGATAAGCAAGACGAGCCGCTTATCGAAGCGATCACCTGCCCAAGCAAGAGGGACGACGGCGACGGTTTGGGCGAGGGTGAACCCGGTCGTATACAGTCCGATGATGAGACCGGCGCTGATCGTTACGCCGAGAACGGTCGTACTCGAGGGATCGAGCGTATTGATGTAGTACGGCAGCAGCGTGATCAAGGTGATAAAGCCAAACCCTTCTGCGAAACGTGTGAGATAAAGTACCCAAAATTGGACTCGTTTGTCGTCCACACTCTGGTTTTTGACGATCCGAGTAAAGATATTTCGATTATCTCAGAGAGCGGAATCCACCGCTGCGAGAGAGCAGCTCGCGAGTACACACTGTTGCCAACGCGTGGGAAGCGGGTGGGTGCTATATTGTGCGGGCCGAAGTGGTATCGACTGATGCCCGAAGAAGAACTTTTCAAAACGGAGGAATCACGATCCCGAGCGGAGATTGCCGAGGTCCTCATTGCCGCTGCCGAACAGATCAAAACCGGCTCTGTCCACCTGGAGAGTGAGACAGAGGAAGAGCGCGTGACGATTCCCGACAGGACGACGTTCGAGATCGAACTCGAGCGACTCACCGACTCCGAAACCGGCGAGAAGCGGTACGAACTCGAGTACGAAATCCGATGGACAGAGTAACGTCGTCATCCTCGGTCAATTGCCACGAGCAAGCGTTCGCATGATGGCGAACGACCGCCCCGTTGCCAGAGATCCGCTAGTGCCCCCTCACTCGAGAACGGGTGTCAGGGAAACCGGAACGTCTCCAAATTCTTCGGCTGATACGTCCTGACGTTGTGATTCTGGTACAGTGCGGAGGAGAGTTGATCTGTCGCCTGTTCGTCGCCGTGAACGCAGAGAATCGTCTCCGGTCGGGGGTTCATCTCGTCGACGTACTGTTCGAGGCTGGCTCGGTCGGCGTGGCCGGAGAAACCGCTCACCGATTCGATCCTGAGTTCGAGCGTCAGGCGATTCGCGCGATCAGCCCGTCCAGGGAGGGAGATTTCCACGTTCCCGCCCTGAATTCTGCGCCCGAGGGTCCCCTCGGCCTGGTACCCGACGAACAGGAGGGTGTTCGTCTGATTCGGTCCGAGCAGTTCGAGCCAGGACATGATCGGCCCGCCGGTCACCATCCCCGACGTCGAGAGGATCACGCAAGGGTCGCCGCTCGCGATCTCCTCGCGCATCTCCTGTCCGCCGTCTACTTGCCGGAACTGGTCTGCGATGAACGGATTCTCGTCTTCATGGAGGATACGCTGTTGTAGCCCATCCCTGAGGTAATCGGGGTACGCCGTGTGAATCGCGGTCGCTTCCCGAATCATGCCGTCCAGATAGACCGGCATCGTCGGAATCGTTCCCTCTCGCATCGCCTCCTCCAGGACCAACATCAGTTCCTGGGAGCGACCGACTGCGAACGCGGGGATGACGACGATCCCGTCCTCCTCGTACGTCTCCCTGATGATTTCGTGGACCTTCGCTTCGCTCTCCTCGGTGTCCGTCTGATAGTCGCCACGGCGACCGTACGTCGACTCCATGACCATCGCCTCCGCGCGAGGGAAATCGTTCACGGCGCCGTTGAACAGCCGCGTCGGCTCGTAGTGAACGTCGCCCGAGAAGAGGATGTTGTAGAACCCGCTTCCGATGTGAAAGTGAGCGGACGCACTTCCCAGGATGTGCCCCGCATTGTGCATCGTCAGTTTGACGTCAGGTGCGATGTCGGTGACGTTACCATACTCGACTGGAATCGTGTGCTTGATCGCCTGTCGGACCTGCTCGCTTGAGTACGGCGGCGTTCGACCCTCCTTCGAGGCCACGGTCAGATAGTCCAACTGCAACAGCCCCATCAGATCACGCGTCGGTTCAGTCGTGTAAACCGGTCCGTCGTATCCGTACTTGAACAACAGCGGAAGCAACGCACTGTGGTCGAGGTGAGCGTGGGTCAGCACCACGGCGTCGATACCCGTCAATGGCATCGCCTCGGGCGCATGAAGGTAGGGAACTTCCCCCTCGGCACCCGGTTTGTCGCCGCAGTCAATGAGAATCCTCGTATTTGGGGTGTGAAGCACGAAACTCGCGCGACCGACTTCGCGACAACAACCCAGCGTCGTGATCCGCACCCACTCGAGGTCCTTTGCGGGTTCGCCGTGTATCTTCTCGCCGACCTTTGCGAGGAAGTCGCGTCGTTCTCCGCGTTCCTGGGTCAGGAAGTTCCTGACGCTGTCGACGGTCGAGGACTCCATCGGCGGCGTTCGAACCACTTCCAGGTTCCAGCCGATCTCTCGGGTGATCTCGCGGAGCGTACTCCCTCGCTGTCCGATGACAAGCCCCGGCTTCTCAGCTTCGACAATCACTTCTCCGATCGTCGGATAGAACTCGAGATCCTGAATGTGGGCCTCATCAGGAGCAATGTCGCGAATTTTCGTTTCTGCGTCCGACGGACTCGACTGTGCCCCCGGCGCTGGCCGTATCGTCACCCGTTTTTGGAGTGACCGTGCGAGGTCCCCGATGAGATCGCTGTTTTCAGCGAACTTGCGAGGGGTCTCGGTGTAGATGACGAGGTCTGGTCCCTCGTACTGGACTTCGGTAACGTCCAGATGTGAGGGCACCTGCGTGACAATGCGTTCGTGTAAGTCTGAGTGGGTCGTATCGTCGCTCATAGAGAGGGGATCGCTGTCTCGTTACAATCTGACCGAGATCGGTTGTTGTGGTCTACGTCGGTGGCGTACTCGGTATCGAGAGACCGACTGGCCAGAATCTCTCGGAAGAATCGGTCAATCGAGTACCGAGCGCTCGGTCAAAGCTGTCGAGAGACGCGATGAACTGGTACCAGTATCTTCGCAACGAGGGTTAAAAACCTTCCCACTGTGCAGCAGGTTATGTTTAGTTTGCCTCATTGCGCCGGTGTGAAGGTTTGTAGCAATGATTCATCGGTTTCTGGTTCAACGTGACTGAAGCAGTTCGAGGGCGACGAGGTTCAGCGTTTGAGTTCTCAGAAAGTTCGTTCGACAGCGTTTCGATTTCCGTGACGATGCATCAGAATCGGAGGCTGGCTCGTTGAAGCGTGGTTTGGAGGGGCATCACCTCATGAACGAGAAACACGGTAGTTTCGATGTGGTGCTTCTGCTGAAGTCCAGTGAGAGGCATCTTGGTGAGTGCGGCGGTTGTCGTCGAAAACAGCCGGGCACGGAGCTGGTCGTTTGTTTAGGGGCAGCAGCGACGTACAGTCGGAGGCTGGTCGTTGATCCGAATCACTGGTTCGTCAAGAGCAATCTGATGCGTGCTCGCCCAGATTCTATCTGTAGATCGGCTTGTTGCACCCAATTGTAGGCTGCTTTCCGACTGCGGTTGATACCCTAGCAACCGAGCAATCCGACGATATTCGGTAGTGGCAACCTGAAACATAGGGTTAAATATCCAGCTCCATTGCTAGCCCAGGTGTCCGCTTGCACTCCACAAATGCTAACTCAATCCGGTCTACATTGCCGCTGAAGTGGGAGGTCTCTGCTATCAATCAGCAAGAATTTCTCCCGTCTTACGCATGACTAAACGTCGGCCATCGTACGAGAGTCCTGTTTACGGGGTGTACTCTGGCGATTGGGACTCGATTGTATCTGCGACATTATCCAATTGCTCACCTATTGTCGCGACGAGGTCATCAAGAGTGACAATTCCTGTGAGACTCCCATTCTCATCAACAACCGGGAAGCGACGAACATTGTTTTCCTTGATCGCCCGGGAGATTTCCATTGCCTCTTCATCCTCTCGTAGCGTCGCTGGATCTTCTGACATCACTTCCTGTACTGAGATGTCTGCAACATCGTCGTGCTGGTGGATTGCCAGAGCAGCATCACGGTCAGTTACGATTCCGGCCGGCGACTCATCTTCTGTGAGTACAATCGCGCCCACGTTTTCGGAGTCCAGCAGCTCAGTGATTTCTCCAAGCGTACTTTCTGGACTTGCCGTTACGACATCGCTTGGTCCGAGGTTGCCAACGGTCATGATTCAAGGTAGCGTACCACACGAGAACTCTTCAAGATGAGGCTTTCAATATGTTCAAAAACATCGTCTTTTTCGTAGTCTGTTAGTATATTATCAATTGATGTTATATAGAAGTAATATGACCAACTGAGGTTTTTAGCTAAAGCACTATTAGCCGCTCTATTGCTGTATAGACAGCATTCGGAACGAGACCGGTTCATAATTTGATTTCTTAGCTAACGGAGAGCAATTATGATGAGTGGGGTATGAATGAGTGTGTATCTCATTCGCAGAGGATATGCCATTCACTGGCGAGCATGCGTATAATGCCCAAATTGAACTTGACGAGGAGACTCTACGCGGCTCGACGTCCTCCATTTCGGCGGTGACGGAATATAAGTAATCTGCTGAAGCAGCGATGCCCTCTTTACAATGGATAGATAAGAGATTCCTGTGCCAACCACGTGTCCCAAATGCGAGAATTTCGTATCAAGATCAGTTGGCAGAGGTCGAGATAAGAACGGAAATCAAATCCTTCGGTTCAAGTGCAAAGAATGTGGCCATGAATGGCAGGTCAATCTCAACTGAGACGTTACTAATACAGTCTCAAAGCTATCGTCCGCACTCGATTGGGCTGATTGGTGTGGAATTGATGGTATAGAAGGTCTCAAGGCAATGAAGCCGTTTTCCAGAAGTGGCGACTCGGCTTCCCGCGTCATCACAAGGGGCTCAGTGGGGTAACCATTCGTCATCGCCGCCGTTCTATAGTAGTATACTCATCCGTATCAAAGGATTGTTTCGTCGGTCGTAGACAACAGAAACGCGGCTAGATCGTTGTGACCGCGTTACGTATCAACACGTCCCGAGAACAACTTCAAACTCCTCGCGGATGGCGTCAACAATCGCCTCTCGGTCATATTCACCGGCAGTTGCGCTCACTAACGCGATTTCTTCTTCATCAATAGGGATCCAAATCTGGAGGAATCCCTGAGCCCCGTCCATATAGTCAACTCGTGAGACAGGTTTCTGCCAGAGGTCAGCCTCTTCGCCCGTGTATTGCGGATGGATACCTTTGGGAAGCTCTTTCGTTGTTTCCAACGTAAATCCTCTGTCCTGTTGAAGAATATCGCGGATCTCCCCAGAAATCGTATGCCGATCTGCTTCCTCTTCGATTTCTGTCTGGAGGGTCTGTACGGTAGAAGTGATGAACTTTTCAAATGTCCTGTCTGGCACGATTTTATCCATATCATCGAAAATCTCTTGCTCTTGCCGTCGTGGGATTCCACTCACGCCAGAGACAATTCGATCGTCAAGAGGATTGTGGCAGATTCCGATGTTGGCCCGCGGTCGTTCACCCATTTGAGGAAGATACGTGTCACGAATTTCGAGTAGAACTGTATTGTTGAGGTCGGTGTATGTCTCGTAATTCTGTTGAAGAAATGATTTGAATAGTGGCATTTCTTCTTTCGCAGGCGATGTGAGAAGTAGCCGTTGAACAAACTCTACATTGGGTTCCTCGTCATGGTAGAAAAACGTGTGATTCTCATACCCCTCAAGCGAAATCCACACGAGATAGTCGACAGGCCCACCGTCAACGAAAATTGCTTCTTCAATAGATCGTCGCTCTATTTTGGAGAAACGATTCTGGAAACGATCAGCGAGACGTTTAATGAACTCGTCTGGATCGAGTCCATATTCAGAAATGAATTCCTGAGCCATGTGAGAGACTACTTTTCCCACTCGATAAAAGTAGTCTGCATAATGCGATTCAATATATGTTCCTGAGAAATCACAATTCGCTTGAGTGGCCAATCTTGATGTGTGTGCGACTAAGTCCCCGATGTGGCCTTCTGATCGCACTTCTTCAGTAGCAGACTATGGGAATGAATCCTTATAGCAGGATATTCAATACAAACTCGATGAATGACGAAATGGCGACTAGTACACTCAATGCCGCAACGCTTCAGGAAGCTGTTGATACAATCGTTCAAATGCTCGACCATCCATCCGATATTTCGATTTCTTATTCATTTAATGGAGAAACCAAGACAACGCTATTCCAGGTTGGAGGGCCAGAGGAAGCGAGCTACGAGTTGGTATATGAGGGGGAAGTCGATGAAAATGAACCGACTATTCAACAAATCGAGTGAGAGGCCTATTTAAATCAGTCAGCAGGGAAGAAAACAGGTTCCTACGTACTTCTCAAGCAGTATCCTCTATGTAGGAGACCTATAAGGCCTTCCGAATATTGTATTCTTTTCCTCTATATCCTTGGTCAAAAAGGCCATTTATAGGATTTCTATAGTTCTTTCCCTCTGTTAATCATTCATCCTGATATTCAGGTTATCGCTGATTGTCTCCTAATTACTGGCCAAATTATAATAAACGGTCCGTTGAAATCTTTTATCAATGATTGATTCTTATCAGGTGTGCTGACTGCAGAGTATGGATGCAGTACATTGACCTCGTTTATTTCAATCACACCGGGTAGAACCAACCGGTACATACGGATGCATACTTATCGACTGATGTACTCAGCGATTCAGCTACCGACCGGACCACTCATCGAATCCCAACGTGCTGAGGTGGTAGTCTACTACGTTGAGAAAGGGTGGCTCCAGTGAACTCGATTCTAATAGGCGTATCGGATGTCATACAACGGTTCTCATACCAGTCCTCTGCTCTCTCGGCTCAAACAGGGAATCGATAGAACGGTTCTCTTGGTGGCTACGACGCTGTTCCAGTGTATTTCAGAACCGTTGGCATCAATAATCCCTGAATCCCGACGCTCAGGACGGCGACACCGAACACCATCGCTCGAATCTCCTCCCTGAACTGCATGGCGTCGGAGAGGCTCAACGCGAGTGCAACAGGGATGACCGTATGGAGACTCCCCCAGACGATGACGTGCTGATACTTCCTCGGTACTGGCCTCGTGAGCACTCGGTTCGCAGCGCTCATCAGGGGATACACCACGACCCCCCGCGCTACGAGAACGAGTACGACTGCACCGCTCACGAGTACAGCGTTATCCAGCAGGAGACCAGGCGCGACGAGTTCACCGATCAAGATGTAGAGGAGAGTGTTGACTAGGAAGACTGCCGTCTGCCAGACTTCCTTCATGAACTCGACCGTCCGCGTCGGCTCCTCGTCCCAGCCACCCGTATGACCGATAACCAGGCCTGCCGTCACGGCTGCAAGGACGCCACTGATCCCGATCACCTGGGAGGCGATGAGGTAGCTGCCGTAGGCAGCGATGACCGTAATCAACAGCGTCGCTTGCCGGTCACGCACCCAGCGAATCGCGGCATTCCCCACAAACCCAACGAGGAGACCGACAAAGAGGCCACCGCCACCAACGACGAGCATCTCGACGAGGAGTCGTCGAATCGTCGCCAGTCCCGTGAGCTCCGTGACCGTCTGGCCTGTCCCTTCCTGTGTTTCCACGAGATCTACGAGAACGGTGAAGAGGACGATGGCGACGAAGTCGTTGAAGACGCTCTCGCCTTTGATGATTGATTCAAGGTCTTCAGGCGCGTCGAGTTGTTGAAAGATTGCTAGGACAGCGGCTGGGTCAGTCGGGACGATAATCGCCCCGAAGAGCAGGCCAACGAGCAGCGGTAGCTCGAGCAAATATGCGACTGAGCCGCCAAGGATGGCGGCGGTCAAGGGTAACCCCGGAATCACCAACAGGAGCGGTGGCAGCGCCGTCTCACGGAGCTGGTCGAGGTCGAGTTCGGCGGCACCTTGGAACAGGATGATTGGCAACAGCCCGATCATGATGATGTCTCGGGAGAGCCGGATACCGAGTTCGAACGGCGTGATGGCAACGATGAGACCGACGAGAACGAGCGCGACGGGATAGACGACCTGTTCGCTCCGCACCGCGAAGATCCGGACGGCCAACCCGAGACAGAAGACCGCTAACACCCGGATGACCAGCGCGGCAACGTCGGACATTGAAATTACTGGAAGGCGGTGTTAGCGTGTTGCGTTACTGGCCGTCGTCGGGTGGTGCGTCAGTTGTCGCTCGATTCTCTGCTTGTACGTACCGAGTGCGTGCTCGATAGAAGAGATAGCTGAACAGAAGAACAAGGGTGCTGCCAAGGGCAAGTCGGCTTACCTCGAGGATGTCGGTGACGGGCTCTCGCAACCCCCAGAAGACGGTGAGCGTTCCCATGAAGATGGCGCCGACGAAGTACAGGACGGGGCGCCAGTACGGCGTGAAATAGAGGCCCAGCCCGGCGAGGAGGGTGAATGCGATCCCAAAGTTGTGCATCGAGGTCGGATCTTGAATGACCCCTGCCGTCAGGCCGCGATACAATTGTACTACTACGAGGGCGAGAACGAGCAAAAGTGTGACTCCATCGACGGCAGACCGATACTGCTCCACTGGTTGAGATTTCCGGCTCGTCTTTCTCACACCAGTAATAGAGTCAGGAGACAGAGAAAAATCTGTCCCTAGGTTTAGAACAGAACCTGAAGTGAAGGTATCGACGACTGCTAGTTCTGTTCGGGTCACCACCATTTTCCGCGTCCGCGTTGTACGACTAGCTAAGATGTGTGAGAGCTTCATATTCACTATGGGTGCGCTCTCTATCGGGAATTGGCTGACCGATATACCCCTGCAATTATCGGCGTCGATGCGGCTGGTATACTTGGTTCTCGGGGCGGCGTTGCTCGTCGCCGCGATCATCGACATTCTGTGGACCACCCTGTGGGTCGACGGTGGGTCTGGCCCGCTCTCCGCGCGATTGACGTCCTGGGTGTGGCGAGGCCTCCGTCGCTCCGGGAGCGAACGGTCGCGACTGCTGGGTCTCGCCGGCCCGATCATTCTCACATTGACGCTCGTGATGTGGGTGGGGTTCATCTGGGCAGGCTGGACGCTCCTCTTCGCCGGCGGCGAAAACGCGCTCATCGCCGCCCGTTCGGATGTCCCCGTAACATGGACAGGGCGGATCTACTTCGTCGCATACACGATGTTCACGATGGGGAACGGCGACTTCTACCCGCCAGCTGGCATCTGGCAGATCGCCACCTCACTCACGACCGCCAGCGGAATGCTCTTCGTCACGATGGGTGTCTCGTACGTCCTCTCGGTCCTCGGTGCTGTCGCCGAGAAGCGGTCGTTCGCCAGCAGTGTGAACGGACTCGGCACGCGGGGCGAAGAGATCGTCGAGAGCAGCTGGAACGGTGAGGACTTCGAGGGATTTGATCTGCCGTTGAACTCGCTCACCTCCCAGCTTGATCTACTCTCGAACCAACACAAGGCCTACCCGATCCTCCATTACTATCACAGCGAACAGTCCCAGGACGCCTCGGCGATGGCTGTCGCCGTCTTCGACGAGGCGCTCACGCTGTTCCGGTTCGGTGTCACGGACGACGCGCAGCCGTACTCGGTGTTGCTAAAGAACGCTCGATCAGCCAGCGATAACTACCTGAAAACGCTCGACAAGGCGTTCATCGACCCTGCCGACGATGTACCGCCACCACCTGATCTCGATCGGCTCGGTGGCGAGGGAATCCCCACCGTCTCCGATGAGGAGTTTGCGGACGCCCTCGACGACCTGGCGGAACGGCGTCGGAAACTCCTCGGCGTCGTGGAAGCAGATGCCTGGCACTGGCCACCGACTGACCAATGACGAGTATCAATTTCTTCTTCGCTGGCTGGGCACCGATCGTTCGAATCGTCGTCGTTTGGATTGCCATGTACGTCGCGCTGATCTTCTTTCTGCGTATCTCGGGGAGTCGAACGTTGTAGAGTATGAACGCGTTCGACTTCATCGTGACCGTCGCCATCGACTCAGTATTCGGGCAGGCGTTGACGGCCAAGAGCGTCGCGCTTGCCGAGGCACTTGTCGCATTCGGGCTGCTCGTCGCGATTCAGTAGATGGTGACGTGGATACAGATCCGGTGGCCGTTTTTCAGCCGCGTCGTTACGAGCCCGCCATCGTTGCTGTATTTCCGCGGAAAGTTCATCGACGAGTCGATGCGCCGCCAGCGAGTGACAAAGTCCGAAGTGCAGATGACTGTTCGCAAGAAAAAGTTCGGCTCGCTCGATGAGGTCGAGACGGTCGTGCTCGAATCGAGTGGAGATTCTCTGTCATCGGGTCTGCCGTGAATGGGATAGTGTTTGGCGAAACACTCGACACGAAGCGGCTGATCGGCTCCACGAGCTGGGCTCCATCGACATCCAGCACACGACGCCGCGAAAATTCACCGTGATATCCGAGGAGACGATCATCCGTATGCTCAAGATGAGACGCGAAAATACGATTACCGAACTTGCGGAGTGTCTGGAGGGGATCGGGCCGGCCCAACCACAACGCGAACAGTTCGGCGTCTGGACGGTGACCGGACGGGAAGCGGTCGCATCTCGTGTCGACGAGTTCATCGCCGAGGCAGACGAGCAAATCGTCTACATGACCATCGATGAACTACTCACCGACGACCATCTCGATCAGCTTCAGGCCGCCAATGACCGGGGGGGGGGGTAGACATCTATCTCGCGGGAATTTCAGACGAGGTCCAAGATCAGATTCAGGAAATGGTTCCGTCAGCCGAGCTGTTCGAAACCTTGTGGGAGTGGCAAGATACATCGGCCGGGAACCTGTTGATCACTGATGAAGAGACGGCACTCGTGAGTGCGCTTATGAACGGTTCCGACGGCGGTGATGAGATCAAAGAAACGGCAATCTGGGGCGCAGGCGATCGAAATAGCCTCGTCGTCGTCCTCCGAGCAATCTTTTCGTGGCGACTCGACGAAGAGCAAGCAGCCTGAACCCACAACGATATTCACTCGAAAAATCATAGTAAGTTTATGAGAGCCATTAGCATAGGCTGGCTATGAGTGAAGACGCCCAGGCGAGCGACGAGTGCAGGTCTGATTCAATCACTATTCACTTCTACAGAGCGTACGAACCGTTGAAACTAAGATCCTCTTTTTGATAAGTTCCCCAGTGCATGGAGGAATCGATGTTGTTTAGCGAGAATAATTCCTTGCTGCTTGATATTCAAACTCAAGGTCGTGGTCAGATCCCTGTGTAACCCAAAGAATCCCATCGACGTGATGCGATAACTCTGCGATCGTTTGCTTATCGTGTTCCGTATAATTGAGACCGAAGAATCCGATTCCGGTTCCGGTTCGCAATCCTGTAATTCGTTGTAGAACTCGACAGACTCGTTTTGACGGTGAACTGCGAAGCAACGGCGTGAGTGAGCGAATAACAAGATGGCGAGTCTCTGTAGTAGGAAGCTTACTTTCGGTTAAATCTGAAAGTGCAATCACGATTCGTTCGAGATCAGCTGATGATGGCGTATAGACCGTAGGTGAGTCTCTATAAAACGAAGACACGTACTGTCTTTCGGAGGTCGTATCAACAAGGCCGATCAGGGGGCGGTCCGTCGAACAGACTCTCTCATAAGCACTGCATGTTTGATCGGCACTTTCGATAGTAGTCACAACGAGAGCAGACTCACTATCGTGGCCATACTGACAAAGAGCCCGAAGTCCAAGCGCATAGTGAGATGGATCAACAGTCCCTGCAACGAGAACTGTTGATCCACTTCCTAGAGTCTCTGGAAACGAAGGAAGAGACATTGAACTGAGGTCTGCCGCTGCATGTGAGAAATCATTCATGGTTACTCAATTATCGCTCCAAGAGTGTGAATCGCTCATCACGTCCCTCAGTTTTGAGAGCGTTTCTTCTGGGTAGTACCGAGCACCACACTTCGGGCACTCAGCAACCACAACAGTTCCTTGCCAATTTGTTGGTATCTCTAACTCTGTTACGTGTGCGGTTTGCTCAACAAGCCTCGTGTCGCAGTCCGAACATGGGAGATCTGTTTCGTGAATCATGATCAGGAGAACGGCTTGGTCCCGCAGGAAGCACCATGTGAAGGGTGCGTGGCTGGGCATGCTATGAGCAATGCCCTATCACCACTTGTTGCAGTGGTGAACCGTGGCGAATAGAGAAAACACGGGACAAAGCCCTATATCCAGCAAAATTTGGAGGTGCATTCACAAATAAGTTTCGCTCGGTGAACTACCAGAAGAGCATATCTTGATATGGACACTGAGTGTGAACAGTTTCTCCCTATACTAGTCAGCCGTTTCGAGATCGCGCAGTGCATACGTTCGAAAATTGAATTGTTGGTAGAGTCTCGATCACACCAGACCCTGCTGAAGCCCTGAAAGCCGATTTTGAGAGGTCATACTGGGTATGGTTTACTCAGCGGATGGTAAACAGATGAAACCGTTCGCTAAAAATAGATCATCCTATATAAATGAATCTGAGCGTAACGACTTATACTCTATTTCATAATGTACTGGACAAATCCAAATTGTTAAGCCCATCGGCTGGTTACTTGTACATGAGATCAGGATATGGGCGTGGGAGGTTCACTCTCTATCCTCACAGGAATCGGCCCGATGAGGCCATTCGGCTGAGGGAATAGTCCGCGGCGTCAGACGCATACGTCTTCCTAGTGGACTCGGGTTCGCCATGCCCGAGGCGGACTAACTTTGTTGTTTCGCCTTTTTTCAACGAGAAATTGACGGTTCGAGGAGTCGATTCTAGATGAAAGCTTAGACCGAACACACGATAGCAACAGCACAATCAGCGTTGCGAATTACGTACTCGGCCCGGTGCCCGAAGAATGCTCGTTGAGAGACCGGACGAAGGCTCGCTCCCATGATGATTAGATCATCCTCGTTCTCACGGGCGAGCTCGACGATCTCGTCTTCCGGCTCCTGTTCTGAGACAATGACGCTTGTCGTAACTTCGGCACCGAGTTGTCGTCCGAGGTCAGCCTCGCCATCGACGATCTCCTCGCCGAGTTGTCGAGCCTGTTCAATGTCGGGCTCTTCGATAAACCGATCACTGACTTGTGATTTATTGACAACGTGGATGATCTCCACGAGCGCATTTTCAGTCTGGGCAATCGAAAATGCGACCTCGGCTGCGTGACGATTGTATTCGGCCCCGACCGTTGGGAGCAAGATTCGTGAGATCCCCTCTCGTTGGAGGACGACACCGTCAGGTTTGGCATTTGCATGGACAACCGTGACCGGGCATGGACTGTCTCGAATGATGCTGTCGATGAGGTCTCCGAATGGAGGATCGTTAGGCCGTGCACCTCGTTCTGCGCTTCCCAGAACGAGCATATCGTAGTCTTCACGAGCTTCTGAAAGAACCGTCTCTTTGAGACTGTCCGTTTCCTGTCGCAGCATCGTTCGAGCAGTTCGATCGCCAGATGGATCGAACTGTTCTTGCATTACGTTAAGACACTGGGTGCCCTCGTTGAGAAGCCCTGGATCATCGGTCTGTACTGACCTACTTGACGGATTTTCTGTATCTTGTCCTCTCTCTCCTGTCGAAGATATCTTCGAGAGCAACAATTGGCGAGTACGGGAACCAAGCGATTGTGACTGAGTTGATGGTGGTCCACTCGGCTGATCAATGTACATATGAGTGACGTCAATCTCGTGTTCGTGCGTAAGTGAACCGAGCATCTGTGCGGCGTATTGCGAGTCAATCCCGCAGCGAGTTGGAAGAAGGACTGTGGTCATCCGACCGAGAAAGCTCTCAGCTTCCTGTTCTTCACGCTCGAGGCGTGTTCGTTCTTCTTCCGACATCGGGACGTGCGGGAGACTCCACCGCAACAACGGCGGAGCCATGAGTGAGGTGACGACGGCTATCACTACAATAATACTATACATCTCGATCGTCAGAACACCAAGCCCGAGGCCGATCATCGCAACGATGATTTCCATGGCTCCTCGAGCGTTCAGTCCGGCACCCAGCGTTACCCCTTCCCAGTGGGACAACCCCGCGACTTTCGCCCCAACGTACGACCCGACGAATTTACCCGCAACTGCGATTCCTAATGCAGCTGTAGCGACGGCTAGTACGGTCGGATCTGCGAGCGTTCTTAAATCGACGCGAAGCCCCGCAGTGGCGAAGAAAATCGGTGCGAACACGCCAATCGTGATCATTTCGAACGTGTGTTCCGTCTCGTAGTCAAACCGTTTGACTTGTCCAACGAGAATGCCCACGACGAATGCTCCGAGTACCGCTTCGAGATGGAGGTAGTGCGTGAACGATCCAACCCCGAGTGAAAGCGCCATCAACGTTGTGAGCTTCGCCACTTGACCTCCGATCGTATCGTCCACGACGCGAATAATCCACGCAACAGCCCGCTGGCCGAGCGTTAGCCCGACCCCGAGAAAGACTGCGAGGTAGAGGATCGTCAGTGCGGTTTCACCGAGTTCAATTTGTCCTGTTCTAGCGAGTCCCGCAACGAGTGCGAGTAGAATCCATCCAACGGTGTCGTTGATCATCCCCACAGCGAGTGAGATCTGGCCGAAGTCACGACGGATTGCACCCATATCCATCAGAATCTTCGCAATGACTGGAATCGCAGAGATGCTGAGTGCTGTGCCGACAAAGAGACTAAAGACAAGTCGCTGACCAGGTCCGGCGATGAACCGATCAGGAAGGTACCAGGCGAAGGCGAATCCCATCACGAACGGAACCACGATGCTCGCAACCGAGATGATCGTCGCATCCACGCCTCGACTGATAATGAGATCGAGATCGGTTTCCAATCCAGTAAGGATGATGAGCATAAGGAGCCCCAGCCACGAAACGACTTCTATGAGATGAAACTGCGGATCGATCGGCGTCTCGGGAGAGAAGACGGAACGGAAGACGATTGAGGTGGCGTCAATTACCGATGGACCGAGCAAGATGCCGGCAGAGAGTTCACCGACGACAGCAGGCAAATCAAAATATTTCGCAACTTCGCCCAGTCCTCGAGCAACAACGAGAAGCACGGTGAGCATGAGAAATAGCCAAAGCAGCTGCTCGTGAGCGATTGGCTCAATGACCTCGGCTTCCGTATTCTGAATGAGGATCATGAATCAGTCTGCGCCATGGAAATCCAGTAGGTCTCGACCCGCGTAGTCAGCTGGACCGAATCCGCGGCCGTTTCACCTCGAAGACGAAATGTCTCTCCTTGTGTATTCACGGTATTAGAGCCTGTTGTGCAGTCAAAAATAAAGGCTGTGGTTGTGTTTGCCCCTACATAGATAATCGTGTCCAATAATATAGCGGTTAAGGAAAAGGTCCTTACGTATATCAGAGTGTTATTGGACATAAGTAAAAATTCCCGTTTGCCAGTTCGTATCAATTTGTGATAATATCCAACCTCGTGTGCGGTGTGCAGCTCTAATGAGAATCTATAGTCCGAACATGCCGTCGTCTCAGTGGTCTAAATTGTTGTTGGGTAAGTACCTCTACGGCCGTTCGTCACGAAATGACCTTCAGGAATGCGTGAGCCAAAGCGCTGAGTGGTGAGTAACTGGTCATCGCGGACGGAGTAAAACTACGAACAACGGGAGCTGGCCACTCAGAAGTCAATATTGAGCGCATCGGTGCTGCGATGTTCTCTAATGTTGTAGGGAGATACGGCCATCGAAAATCCGCCACGTGCCTTCAATCGGATCACAAGGGAAAAGGAGTTACCTCCCAGTCGTGACAAGTCACCATAATCAATCTGCGCGATGCGTACCCAGGGGTTCCGAAATAACAACTGGTATCCCGGGTCTGCGGTATCAGATAAATATGGAAGAAGACCGTCTAGATGTCGAGCTTGATTTCGGTGAGGACGAACTGATTCCCGCGATTGCACAGGACATCGAAACAGGCGACGTCTTGATGCTCGCGTACGTTTCCCCGGAAGCGCTCGCCACGACCCAGAACACGGGGCTCGCTCACTATTACTCTCGAAGTCGTGACGAACTCTGGCAGAAGGGCGGCTCCAGCGGACACGTCCAAGAGGTCAAAGAGATCCGCGTCGACTGTGATGGTGATGCATTGCTCTACCGAATCAATCAGGAAGGTGGGGCGTGCCACACGGGCTATCGGTCCTGCTTCTATCGGACGGTCAAAGGCGAGACCGTCGGCGAGAAGGTATTTGATCCAGACGAGGTCTATGAGTAGCGGAAATAGTGTCTAGACAATAGCGGGAGGCGGACTTGGACCACCGATTTCCTGTTCGCTATCCTGGTTTATCGGCTGGCTATATCCATCGCCAGGTGACCCTGCCGGATGTAGTCGTACATCCTTTGTGATGTGAAATCCGTTGCGCCCCATCCGATTCAAGGGACCATATTTCAAAACGATATTTCGAACCTCGTCGGTGACCTGCCCTTGATCGATGATCGCGGCGTACTCGTCCTTTGTGCTGTCCGCGAGTGGGCGTCACCCATAGGCTAACTAGTGGACTCAGCCTCAAGTGGATTTTACCCAGCGGATTTCTCTCACCGGTTGACGTACGTCGACTAAACCATTTTTACAATTGTGACTCTTCCCACCATATTCTCAGCAAGCTAGATGCTCGAAGTGCCGTATTGCTAAACGCCATGAGTGGCGTGGAGTACGAATCGAGTACTGAGTTGAGGCGTATGTTTTTCAACTGTGTGTTCTATAATCTAACCAATGGCTATGGAAGTGGCGAATTATAAGCCGGTGATCCCTATATCGCCAGTTATCGGTTTCGGTCTCGCCATAGTAATTACACTTACGTCAGCGATTGCTATCGCCTTCTTCTCAGTATTATTTATCTCCTGAGATTATTTACTGGCAGTGGATATTTTCTCCATATTGGTTCGACGCTATTTGATAACGGTCAAAAGGGGGGGGGGACAATCAGGTCCAGAACAGGCGAAGTGCCGAGACAACGTGAGTGACAGGCGACGTCTACGCCGTCGAGGTGAGTATGTCCCTCACTAAACTCGCTGTGCTAGGACTGTACGCTCTTGCAGCGGCGAACTCCGGCCTAGTCCAGAAGAAGTGGTTACTCCAGCGTCTTCAGTGAGTGAGAGCGGCCACCTCAGGGGGGAGAGAGGTGGCCAGATTTCGATCATCAACGGGTGAGCTCCAAACGGTCTGTGTCCTCTAACGCTCGAGGTCCCAGACCAGTTTGAAAGTCACCGATAGTAACAAAAAAAGTTGACCTGTCGTATTCAGGCCGGCCAGATCTTGCGAGGAAGAGGCGCCGTGGAAGCCGGTGACTCGAGAGGTCCAGTACGTAGCTCGGTGACGGAAAGCGGCCACCTAGGGAGTGGCCGGGTTATGATGGTGCGACTCGTCCGCTTCGATGCCTAACGGTCTGTATCCTCTGGCATGGGAGGGGATCAGACCAGGCTGACCTCCACCGATGAGTGAAAAGGTTGTTGGCCCGTCGTATTCATGCACCGCTCGCTCATGGTGTCAGGCCCTCGATTTCAGTACGGAGACTCAGTTTTACTCATGGAGCTGACGCTCACTGCACGCCGAGCCATAGGAGCGACACTGATTCCGGAAGTGTTCGGAGTGGTGGACTGGACCATCGAAGCCGGTCTTCACTTCTGGGCTGGGAGACCGTCATCTCGAGTTTTAGTCGAGGTCGAGTTCATGTGTCGACTGCCCAATAACACGTCGGTAGTCGCAGAAGTGGACGACACATGCGTCACCCGCCTTCCACAGTAGCCAGGCCTCCCTACAACAAGTGTCGTTAAGGGCCAAGGTGATCTTGTGGTGCAAAGAACGCACGCCACGCTCAAGAGCCGGTTGATTGATTGAAAACGGGCGTTTCGTACCCTCATCCCTCCTGTTGATGGTAGTGGAACCGTGATAACGGAGAGTGGTGAGTTTGGATAAGACGGGCCGACGCGGCCAATACGGTTACGTTCACTGAGACCAAATCTCTAACAGCGCGGGGGAGGGGGTTAGTCGTTGCCAACGTCGTCCTCATAGCCAACCAGCTACCACATCGTTATTTCCTCCGCGCTATTCCTATCCATTCGAACTCCACGACCTGTCTATGAGCAGGGCTGAGCAATACGAGTTAGTGCTGATACGAAAAGGAAAGGGTGGGGATTCCCTTCCGGTGGTAGGTGGGTGCTTAGCCCCGAAGAATCGTAATTGAACCTTCAGGGGCGTTTTCTCATACCATGCGGAACTTGATAGTGACACACACTCACACCCAATATTGCCGAAGAAATGTACGTTTGTTCGAGGCCAACGAAACGATCAAGATCATCCTTCACACGATTGATCGGCCCGTTGCAAAGGCTGCGGTCGTCGTCGTTCCTGAATACACATATCACGAAATAAAGGCCGAATACACACCACCAAATCAGGTACCCGAGAAAACGGCGAAGAATTTCACGTGCGAGTAAGCCCTGCCACTCGGTCGACGAAGATGGGGCATCGATGACGCTTCCGAGAGTATTATCTGATGGAGTTTGATGAATCGCCAAACAGCGCCGACCACGCCACAACTGACGTCACGGAACGACGTCCGAAGGCGCATACCGCCCGAAACGACCCTACCGCTATAGATCTGATCACACCCTTCACATCGCCATAATTCGGGCCAGTATGGTCTCCTACCGTTGCCCGTTACCTCCACTTTCGTTCCGAGGCGGACTGTTTCTATCCAGGACAACGAACGAGCGTGCATGCTTTCGTGCGAGTGGCGTGACTGCGACCGGACCTCCGACTACCGGTTCAACGTCAAAAACCGCCGACGGGTTACCCAGCACGTCGAGTACTTCTGTGAGCGTCACGCTCTTGACCGGATCGAGGAGGCCAATCGAGACGCGTGGCTCGAGATTATGTCGTCGACGAAGCAGTAGGATAGCTTATTATCTGGCGTTATCATGTGTAGATCGAAGTATGAGCGACAAACTCGAACAACTCAAGAAGAGGTTTCAGGAAGAACAGGAGCGAGCATTTGAAACGAGTAGCGAGTTCGAAACAGACTCGAAAAGATGGCACTATTTCGAAGGAAGCAGACGGTTTTATCGATGCGGAGAAGTTTATCAATGACCTACTCGAAGAATAGTCCTGAAATCATGTCTCCACGATCTTCTCTTTGTCCATCACCGGACTGTTCGCACTCGACTGGCGGCGCTGCCGAGCTAGCCGAGTACGTCAACACTGAACATCCAGGCGAGTTCCGACGCAAGGACTGGCCGGCGACCGAAGCGGGCCGAGGGACGCGGACTCGAGGCCTGGCCGAAGACGAGGAGGAGTGATGGACGTAGACCTCTACTGGATCGGATTCGTAATAGCGGTACTCGTCCTACTAAGGGCGATCGTTGAAGCACTGTAGAACAACCCAAACGGGCTATCGCAACTCAAGGTCGTCGACGGCGTTTGCGAACTCGTCAGCGCTCATGTTCTCGATAGCGTCGACGCCGTGCTTCACGGCGATCGGGTAGTAGTGCTTGTTCTTCTTCGGTTTCCAGTCCAACTCACGTCCGCATTCGTAGACGAGTCGATCGTACTCGGAGTCAAACGTGGAATCGATCGTATCGGGGAGGTACATGTACCGGCCCATCCAATATATAACCTGACAGCGCTCGTAAATCGGTCACCAGACGGCGTTACTCCAGATCGTGTACTAACATACCGATTCGGAATATTGCTCTGAGTCGGCGAATCCTTCCGTACTCAGTTGTGATGCTACATCCGGGTGCAAGGCTTCATTCTCCGGTAGATCACGCTCGTGCTGGGTGGTGGAAAGCCAACCCTGTTGCGTGTGATATGGGTCGCCAGGAGCGTGCTCACCATTGATCTCGCCGACAACGTTGTGCAACAGTTCGTGTGTGATTATCCAAACTCGAGAATTATATTCACTCGTGGAATACGTTACCCTCTCATCACTGACGTACGTCGCATAACCACCCACATCACCCCATCCAGCTACATTTGCTGACTCTGCGTTTTTGATCTCACCCATCGCTACGAGATGATAGACGCCACATCCTTCATCGATATATTCGTTATAGAGTCCATCGAGATTGCTCGTTTCATTCAAGTCGCCGGAGTAGGTTTTCGAGAACCGATGTTGGGCCCGTTGTTCCTCGACGATATGCAGGTTGATCCCTGTCTCGCCATTCGGGTTCGAGACATTCATTGACGCCCATATCGTGCGTAACTGCTGCTTTTCGGTGTCAGAGAGTCGTTCCGAATCGTTGCTGTAAAGAATAGAGACGTACAAATTCATTTGGTTCGGATCCGAATTGTCGATTGTTGCGCCATTTACTTCTGATTTGTTCTCGGCAGCGTCTGGGATTCGATCACCATCGGAGTCGACTGCTGCCCCTATTACGAGTACGTTCGAGCTCATTACAGAGAAAACAACTACGAAGGCGATTAGACAAACACTCAAATATCCTATAGAAGAGACCTTCCGGAACTGTTTAGCTGGTACTGACTGGGTAATCCACCGGAGCGCGGGCCAGCCAGGCCGCCATCCACAGCGTCGGCACTGTAGTATCCAGTCCCCTCGATATCGACGGATATACTGGTTGCAATTAGAACATTGCGTGCCCTCTCTTCCTTGTTGACCTATCGAGTACCGAGTAAAAACCGCTGCAGTAATTGTCCATCGAACGACGAAATACGTAGGAATGGCCACGAACCCCGCCAATAGCCATCCGCTCTCGAAGTAACTTAGATAGCCAATGCCAGTGGCTATTATGAATGCCGGGATCGCGTGTCGCCAGATCATTACATCTGTCCTGACGTACTATCTACAAGAAATTATCGGGGTCGCCATGATTGAGTGTGGTCGGTCTGTAGCCATGATGACGTCAATAATCGTTTCGAGGCCGCCCCGAATAGGGCCTCACGATGAGCGCGCGGCGTTTCAAACGGGAAATCGGGTTTAGCACCAACACTTATTTCTCTATTGATGCGAAAACAGTGGACTGCCGTTTCACCACGAAGTGGCTACTCTAATCATGCATTCGAGGCCGTGTTGAGGGCCCGGTCTCAAGCAGAGCACTGATTAGAGTCAGAAAGTGTTGGAGTCTATCCCGGCGGACATCATATACCTTTCTTTCAGTACCTGAGACCGAGTAGACAGTAGTGACCCATCTAGCCCTAGAACAATCATTAATGCAGATGCTGAATCGGTAGCTGTCCTTCAAGTGAGTGGCGCGGTCTGAGAAACCACAGAATGCCGCCGTTATCGCCTACGACAGCGGTGTTCACCACTCCAGTGGCATCTGGGACTGTTTAGCCGCGCACTGCGCCAACCCCGCCGTGGGGGTTTGAGTACCGAAATCCGGGGGGCATGCAATCTATTCTATGCATCCACAATCGTCGTGAAACTCTTCAGCCGGGACTCGCTCTAAGTCGTCCAGTTTGGGGAGTGGGTACTGTTCGTAATCGGGCTCGGGGTAGCTCCTCGAAAGAAATCCATTCCCAATCCGCTAGCCGATCGGGGTCGCCGTCGGTCATACTCGAAAGGCTATCGCCTGGATAATCAGTTTGAGGGATTACAGCGATTCCCGGAGTGCCTTGAGTTCATCGACTGTGAGCGCCTCATTTTCCTCCAGATAATCTTCGACACGGGTTGCTGTGAGTTTTCGAAGAACGTTGGCCTTTTGGCACGCTCTGGCGTCGAACTTGCCGAGATTTCGATATCGATGTTTCTTCACTGCAAAGACCCAGAGAACGTTGTACTCGGGAACGTACGTGGCCAGCAGAACATAGAGCCGGAGATCTCCCTGACGCAACTGCTGGAGTTCTTTGCAGGTTTCGTACGTTTTCTCAATAACAGATTCTGGAACGTCGTTCTCCAGGCAGTTGATCATCGCAGTCAGTGCATCCCGAGCCTGGGTGTTATCGAGTTTCCGAATCTCGGATTCGACTTTCGGGTGGAAGATCGCGACGCCATCGTCAGGATTGGAGAGAGAATGCCAGCGCACAGATACTCGATGGCAGGTGCTCAGGGGTCATAAACGTTCAGTAACTAAGTAATTCAATTAGAGGAGAGGAAGGCGTCTTTGATGTCGTCTGCCTTTGCGACATCACCATTGATCGCACCATCGATGCGATCCTCAAGTTCGTCTGCCAGCGTCCCTTCATCCCTATCATCTACGGGGTTCTTGGGGTATCTGACGGGCGTTCCTGCGTATTGGAATATCTTTTTCCGGGCAGGTCTCCCTTCTTCTCGATCAATTTCGCTTTCGTCTCTTTTTCTCTCTTCCAATGTCATGTACACCTCGGGGTTGGTTACCCGTTCTCTATCACAGGTCTTTATTTCGGACTGCCTAGACCAACGTATGCAGTGCTTAACCTGTGCTCGTGCCTACTACTACTACCACAAGGACATAAGTCTTCACCCTGAGCTATTCAGACGTTTCCAGCCTTCCCCCTACTGATTTCAGAGGGGCTTTAAGGCTAATTCGGAAGATGACCTTCCGGAGACGCACCCCCAAACCGTTTAATACGATGTCGAACGCGAAACGTACGAAACCGGACTCTATCAATTTCCGACAGTCACGCCCACCAAGGGGTATGATCGTCACAGACGGGTCGGTTCGCAACCGTGAGGTTCTCGAGGACGACACCCAGTTGGAGGATATCTTGTACCGCGATGGTGAAGGTCAACCACCTCATCTCACTGCTCTCACCGCTCATGATCGGCGGCAGCGCCTTGGGTGCGTTCGTCTACTGTCCGCCAGGAACGGCCAATACTGTCACTCACCGGTAGATTCTCCAAGACCTACACGACGAGGCCGGCGTCGCGACTGTCGAGGTTGACTGCTAGGCGGACCACTCCCGGCGCCGAGCGCTGTTGGCGATCCTCAATGGCCTCGACGCGAAAGGCATCAACGCCAAGAACACGGCTCCCGGCGCTCTTCTCCAGCACATTCGGGACGTCGTCGACGGGCCTACTGTAGTCATGCTCGACGAGACTGACCAACTCGAGGATTTCACCGTGCTCCGAGACGTCTACCAGCTACCTGACGTCACCATGCTTCTCATCGCGAACAAGAGTACTCCGTGTTCGGCCACCTCGAGCCCGGTCTCTATCCCGGATCGGCACGATGCATCAGGTCAAGTTCGATCCCTACCACGACGAACAACTTGTTGAGATCCTTCGCGAGCGCGTCCGCATAGGTGTCTGAGATGGCGTCGTCAACGACGGTTTCCTGGAGGAGATCGCCGACGCCGCAGCTCGCGATGCGCGAATGGTGATCAATATCCTCCGAGTGAGTCTCGATCTGGCGACCGCACGCGAAGCGGAGTCGCTCTCAGAAGCGATTATCGACGACGCAATTCTGATCGCTCAGGGGATATTGCGAAGGCACGGGTCAGTACGATTACACGTGAACAACGCCAGTTGCTCAAGGCGCTCCTCAAGATCGAGCCGACGAAGATCGGCGATATCTACGTGGTCTATGAAGCCGAAATCGGTAATAAGACCGAACGAACAATAGGGAACTGGCTCCGGGATAAGTTCTCGCAGTACAATTTGGTCCGGAAGGACGCGACCTCGAACCCGACCGAGTTCGAGTTCACCCAGCGCGCAGGACGTGTTGGATTAGTCCCCGAATTAGTCGGTATCGTGCTCGACCATCTCACTGAGTGCCTCTAGTCCCGGATTGACGTTGCCTGTGCTACGAGTAGGGCTATGAGAGTGGCTATCGAACAAGTTGCATGACGTACCCAACCCATCTTCACGTCTGTGACAACTGCCAAGTCGCCTATGGAACGAGTTCGGTTTCTTCACCAGATATGTGTGCTGTGTGCGGAGAAGAGACGTTCACGGAGTTCGATCCGGACGATTTACTCGATCGGTGAATCGAAGTCGATGATCAGCAGCCCGGGAGTAAATAGAATATCGATATTGAAGATACATCGCTCGTTTAATCGCGGTTATTCTCGCCAGCACGCTCAGCAATTGCGTCAATATCGAGCTGGTGGATAGGGATATCTTCGCCAATCGTGTACTCCGACATTTGGCCGCACTCGTAGCATTCTAGAACGATATCGGTCCGATAGGCCATCATCTTCACATCATCCCGTTCATCACAGACCGGACACGATAGCCACTTCCAGAATGAGTACGTCATGCCACTCAATGGTACCCGCTTGTTATAGTGATTGGGATAAAGTGACAATCCTCCCCCTTCGAGGAGTTCTCGAACAACAGCTTCTGAGTTCAAACCCGGAGTTCAAGGCCTATCGTCGACGGAGAGATGGCCGATAGACTCACAGTAGGCATTCTCACAGTACTATAAGCGGGGCGTTGTCTGTCGTTGCCGACAGATCCGACCAACCCACTTCATCGCCCCGCTTTTCATTGCATCGATTGTGCTCGGTAATAGATGCCAGAAAGTCGTAACGAGGGACTCTCACGCACGTTTTGGCCGGTAGAATAACGTAGATCTGGACAAGAGGGTCAACTGCGCGGGGCGGGGGAGATCGCCTACCCAGGTGTTAGCTTATCCTCCAGTCACCAACCATCATCATTCCCCGCGTTTTGACACACCTGCTGACACCACCAACGTCTCGGCCTTCATGGCCGATTCGACTATTGGAAGGTGTCGCACTACACTTTGGCTTACGCGCTACTGGGTTCGACGACGTCCGCACACTCACACACTAGCTCGCGAACATCGTCAGCAGTGCCTGCATCGATCGAGGCGACGATGCCTTCAGTTTCGTCGATGACGAAGTGGAGTTCTGTCGCGTGTTTGAAAAATCGAGCGGTCGCGATCAAATTGCCGTGATTATACAGTGACTCCTGGTGTGGGGTATCGAGCGCTTCCAATCGGTGATCGCGAAATACGCGCTGGAGTTGGCCACAATCGTAGGCTGACTCGACATCTTTACGGGCGTAGAGAAACTCGCTATCTTCCGGCGTGTAATAGCCGACACTGCGGACATCATCACCGAACTGCTCATCCAGAAAATCGGTCAATTGGGCTGCAGTCTCTTGAACCATCATAGAGAGAATGACAGGCGCTGATGATAATATTATAGGCCGACTCGAACCGTTTTCCCTTACATTTTGAGGATCTCGAGTTTCGAGACCAAACTGAGAGAAAGCCCTGAAATCAAAACCAGGAGCAGAAGAGGGACCACGATCGAGAGTGACGTTCCCAGGAGAGGACCAAACGTCACCTCAGCATCCGCCAGTATCTGTCGAACGATATGCCGGCCGATGAAGTAGAACAGGATACCGAATCCAATCCCGAGTGCGATAAAGATTGGCAAGATGCGACGTTTCATATCCGAGGATCAAACGCACCAGTATAGAACCCTGTGGCCACTCGCCAATTGAATGTCAACAAATAGTGGATGAGACCCCCTCACTCGCGTTAGTTGGAGACGCGCACGACGTAGTAGGTTACTCGTTATCCTCACTGCCGTTCGTATTGATGGGCAGAGTCAGGATAGTTCTCGGTGAAGTTGATGAATTAAGTTGCTTACAGTCGGTGCTCGAGGTCTTCACCTTTGTCCCAGTCGGTGCTCGAGGGCTTCAGCGCCGGCCCTGTCCCACAATCGGCGAATCAGCGTCTTTCCACCAGAGCGCCTACTTAGCTCTGGGCTCAACTCGCAACTATGGCCCGCGTGTACACGTTCGGTCACTCCTCACGCTCGATCGAGGAATTCGTCTCGGCGCTCTGTATCTACGATATTACCGTCGTGGTCGATATCCGTCGGTTTCCTGGCTCGCGGCGGAATCCACAGTTCGGAGCTGACGCACTGGCCGCGACGCTCAATAAACAGGGGATCAGATATCGTCATCTTGAGGCACTCGGGGGCCGACGTTCAGAGTCACGAACAGATTCACCGAACGACGAGTGGGAGAACGACTCGTTCCAGGCCTATGCCGATTACGCGCTCACTGACGAGTTCCAGACCGCACTCGATGAGTTGGTCGCACTCGCAGAGGACGAGGTGCCCGTGATCGTCTGTGCGGAGGCCGTCTACTGGCGCTGTCACCGCCGGATTGTCGCCGACTGGCTCCTTGCTCGTGGCTGCGAAGTCCTCAATATTTTCGATGCTGACCGCGCTGACGAGCACGAGTTAACGCGATTCGCGGAGGTATCCGATGGGTGTGTCACCTACCCGGCTGACGAATCGTAGTCCTCCACTTTCGATCAGATGAATTGCGACGCTTACTCTCAATCCTCGAGTTCGCCAACCCGAGGGTGGGGTCACCGTTTCCAGCCGCTCATCCTGGACTTGAGCTCGGCGCGCGTTCTGCGCACAGCAAGATTACCCTATTCCCATAGGAGCATCGAATCGAATATAGAGTTTCAGACGAGGTGTAGATATGAAAGAATGAATAGGAGAAGAATTCTGAAGAGGCTTAAATTGATAGGTAGGGCTGGTTCATCAAAAGTCCATGAAGCGTCTTATCTATTAATGGCAGGTATTGCTGGGGCAGCAGTTTCGGACGTAGAATCGTACTCGGTTGTTGCTACAGTTTTCTACATGGCTGTCATATTGCTTATTATCAGTATCAGTCTGGGAGCGCTTGACGTGTTCTATAATAGACCTCACCCGGAATCGAAAGAACTGAATTTTGAAGAATATTGGCGAGAAGATTGGAAAGATGAGAGATTAGACCAAGTTGCCTCGTAGGAGGCACTAGTAGAGACTGCTGTTTTGTGAGCAATAACTCGAGATACGTTTGCGGAGGCCGTGACTGCGTCGTAATTTTTGATTTTGTTCCCTTATATCGAGTGACAATTTGGGATCTAGTTCTGGGGCTATATTGAAGTATATTGAATAGTAACGAATCAATAACAAATGCAGTTGCGTGAACTTATTGATAGAAACTGGAACAGCTACGAGCGCAAACGCTTCATCAAGGACGATACAAAGACCAAGACCGACGACTTCGACCCGGAAGCGTTCAAACACGATGGTTTCGACGACCGAGAGAAATACCTAGAGACGTACGCTCCAGCACTTGCCGCTGAGGAACGCCTCGAGCAGGAACTCGACAACTTCACGCCTCCGAGACTGAGTGAAATTAACAACTCTCCCTACCAGGCCCTCGTCATCCGATACGGGATTCTTCGCCAGCTCATCCAACAGTCCGACTACAATATGGAGAAGTCGGAACTAATCGATGCTGTCCAGAACTGGCAACGAGATTTCATTGAAGCTCACGACGAAGACTCCTTCCCTAAAACCGATGATCTTCTCCACATCGCACAAGCCGCTGTCGACTACAAGAACCAGATCGATGATTCTGAACTCCATATGGTGTTCAGTTACTTCGAACTTCACAACAACGCCCACGACAGCAGGCACGAGTACTACACGTGGCTTGATTTCTTTCAGCGACTTTCTGCGCTAGATCGATTTCCGAAGGTCACGCGGTCCGACAGCCCTGAACATGCCTATGACACCATCGAGAAAGGAGTTTGGTCACTTCAATAGCAAGCACTCGTCTATGAGGTCGATGATCCCGATTACAAAGAACTCGTCGGCATTCCTGAAGACTACATCGACAAGATCCGGGACTGGCTCTATTGCGAAATGTCCGACGAGAACTATCGCCAAATGCTCGAAACGCTCGAAATCTTCGACCGTCAGTCCGTGCTGATTGAAGCCCGCGAACGCTTCGGTGTGACTGGGAAAAATTACGGCAAAAACGAGAACCGCCGAGAGAACATTGTCCAGGCGGGAGTTTACCCGAGCGAGTTACTGAATGAAGTCGTCCCAAAGGATGCCCTCAAGGAGGTCGTCGACAGATATGGGCTCGACGCCCACAAACTGATGACTGAGGAAATGGTGTCGGCAATTATTGAGTACTTCGAGCTGTCCCAGAAGTCTGTTGAGGAGGGACAACCAGCAGTTGAGCTGTATTTGGATGCCTACGAAGATATCGCGGATGGTGCGGTCACTGACGTCCCGCCACAGCTCCAGGACCTCGTCGATGCGGACAACCCTTCAGAGAAACTGGACGTACTCTTTGAGGATGCGACCGGAGAGATCTTTCAGGAAGTGTTTAATCTCAAGGGGACAAACCAACTCGGCCAACAGGCAACTGGTGTGGTCGCAGATGGCGAAATCGAACAGAACGGCCAGTGGCTTCTCTGGGATAATAAACGACGCCGCCAAGAGTTCCGGCTTGGAAGTGATACACGCAGTAAGATTAAGAACTACATCGATACGAAGGGCGAACAGCACGATGTAGAGTGGTTTCTCATCATCGCCCCTGACTTCACTGATCAGGCGGCATCGAATGCGTTACAGTTGGAGATGCAAATTGGGACGGATATCCGGTTAGTGAGAGCGGAGGACTTGAAAACGCTGGCGGAGTTATGGCGAGAGAATTACGCGGCGGACGGACGTGAATTACCGTTGTCAGTCTTCACTGGTTCGGAAATTTTCGGAGTAGAGACCGCGGCTGGTTGGCTCAAAACCCAGTTCTCGTAGTTCCACACGAGGTTCGGAGTTAGAAGTACCGCGTTCGCGCCCTTCATCGTCCTCATCGTTCTCGATCTCGTCGGCGTCGATCCCGATCATGGAGACCCCCACATCCCATGGCCCATAGCCCATGGATTTATTACATTTTGCTACTCTCTAGACTGTTAGATAAAATGAGTTTTCAATACACCACATTGATGTGGAGGGGTTTGATGGGAGTGGATCGGGCGTGAGAAAGGTGCTTCTCATTTTCGGGTGTATACTCTTGATCGTCGGTGGTTCAGCGGCTGCCAGCGATCAGAGCCTCTCCCAAGAAGTGACGGGAGTTTCAATTGGGCCTATTGGCGGTCACCCTGGTTTCGCGGGAGAAGTAGAAGAATTCGAAGACATCGCTTCAGAGTATGTGGTTGACGTGCCCAGCGAGGTTTCGATGATCGCAGTTGATGCTGACGAGACGTACGTCGTCTTTAGCGATGAGCCCATTCCTGCTGGCGAAGTGATCGCTGAAGGGAACGTGATTCCACATCCGGATCCCAGTGTCGGTATCCTCATCGCGAGTAATTTCGAGGTTGACCAAAGTGGAGACCGAATCTCGTTTGAGGAGCTTCGGTCGAATCCAGAACGGTACAGCTACGAAGTGGTCGAACTGGAAGCCAGTACCAGTACGGCAGCATTCGTGACCAGGCCAGGATCGGGAGTGGCTGGGGAAAGCAATATCATCGCCTTCAATGAGCGCGGTTCAGGCTTCCATGGTCCGCTCGAGTTACCGCCTGGGGCTCAGGGGCGATGGGCGACACTCAACGTCTCTCCAAATGAACTTGGTTCGTATAACGAAGAACAGTCGCGCCTTCCCGAAAACGCATATCGCGGATTCTCCCTCGAACGCCAGTTCTGGGGCCACGGTGAAGGGACAATTACAGCGGTCGCGATGCCCACTTACTTCGGGATGGATGGGGACATGGAATTCTCTGGGCTCGAGTTCTGGGTCGTGGATGTCAACTACGATGCCCAGCGGATCTCCGGCGCCTCTGAGATTGAAGAGCGTGGTTCGGAACTTGAGGGCAAGACCGTCACCCTCGAAACCGATGTCGTGGGGACGACTACCTCGAGCCAGAACTTTCTCACCTCCGTCGTCTCGTGTGGTGACCAAACCGTGTGGATTCCGACGACTCCAGTGTGTGTTCCCGTCTCGACGGACACTGTAATCCACTCTGGCGGTCTCGTCGATGGAACCACCGTTGTCCCTTACGCTGGATTCTCGAGCACAATTCAGAACACGGTCGTCGAGCCCGAAGAGGGACGGTACGAGATCACCGGTGAAGTAGTGAGCGCGAGTGAGCTCGAGGCTGATGTGCCAGGGCAATACGCACTCGTCGCCTACGATATGGAGCGAACAGGGGACGTAGCTCTATCTGGAGCAGTCAAGAGCGAAGCCACCCAGATGGCTGACGAACTCCAATCGAATATCGAAGACCAGCTACGTCAGGCGCTAGAGGGCGAGGCCGAAAGTGTCGATGGGTCCGGGTCCGGTTCGATTGTGGTTGATAGCCCACCAGTAGAGGATGGAACGATCAATAGCACGGAGGAGAACACGGACGAACATTCCGACGAGACACCTAACCAGAATACAGAAGTTCCCGAGGCAACAGTCGTATCAGCTTCCGTCGAAACCACTTCCGAGCAAACTGACGTCCCCGTCGAAATCGCAGCGACGCTCGAAAATCCTAGTAACGAGACGGTCGAGAAACGGCTCCGGGTGTATGCTAACGGCAATCTAACCGAACTCGAAACCGTGACTGTGCCGAGTGGCACCAAACAAATCACACTCGAAACTCAATTTGCATTCCCTGGAGAGTATCAGATTGAAGTCGAAAACGTGTCTGCGGGACAGGTTTCGATTACCGAGCCGCCAACCACAGACCCCGTCGACAACACAAATACGGACGAGGAGGCGGGCTTCCTCGAGTCTGTTGCATCGTCGGTTTCGGGTATGTCGACGCCAATCGGGCTGTTCATGTTTTACTCCGGCGTGTTGCTCTTCCTCGGTGTGACGGTGGTTGAGTTGATGCGGACGTACAAAGAGCATTTTTCCGACTCAGAGGTCAAGACCTCGAACAAGCCTGGCTTGATTGCCCTAGTGATTTCCGTCGTCGCGATTGCCTCGGGCGGAGTACTGTCCGGTGGCGGGTATCTGGCTTTTGGAATGCTCATCTTCGTCATTGGGTTGCTCTCTGCGTGGGTTCTATTGCTTTATGAGCTTCTGAAGCATCTGTATCAGCGACTATAGCAAGAAGGGAGGATTCAATCAGTCCTCGAGTTCGTATGTCTCCAGTACCTGGTTAAGCCGCTCGAGCTGTTCTTCCGTCGGGAGCGGGTCGGGGACTGTCAGGTCGTGCACTTGTCCCCTACAGCCTTGAAGAACGATTCGCCCCAACGTTTCGGATGACGATATATCGGCTACATCTTCATCAACGTGGACCGCGTGAGGCGAGCTCAGAGATTGTCTCCCCACGTTCGACTTTCGCAATACCGTCGCCCTGATCGCCGATGATTTCGATTGTCAGGTCGCGGACTTCGCCTTCATCGACAAGAGGTTCTGACGGGGCGCGGTTCACGGACTCCCGAGAGGGGCGTTGCTGTGGCCCCTGTTGTATCGATGACTCCGCCGAGGTGGGAGACTCAAAAATCGCTACGCGATACGTTTCGTCCGCTGTCACCGCCCCATATTCAACTTCACTTGAAGGTACTTCAATAATATACGTCCCATCTTGTTCTTCAATTGGAGCGCTGAACAGAGAGCGAAGGGAACTGGGGATCTCGATCATTGAGTTTCTAGTGCTCAGGATCCACGGACCAAGTAAGTTTAACCCAGAAGGTTGGCGAGTTCGTGGAGATTCTCTTTGAGGTTGCGGTTGTACTCAGTTGAGACGGTAATAAATTCGTCGTCATCGCTGTTCTCCTTGTACTTTCCCAACGAAAGAGCGATCTCCCCACTTGGGGTTGCAACGAGCTTGAAAATAACTGAAGTGCTCTGCAAACCGGTTTCGAGCCATGCCTTTTCGATATCTGCCCATTCGCCGGCGGAGGTGTCTGCTGAATCCACCTCGTAAGCCAAGCTGTGAACCTTACCGCGATTCCGAGAGTGTCCAGTCTGAACCGGAGCGAGAACGTGTTCAGTACCGCGGACCTGCTTCCCGAGTTGAAGCATCGTCCGACCGTCAGGCGTCTCGGTTAGTTTGAACCACTTCTGGTACGGGCCATACGATGCACTCAACCACCAGAATCCGAGATCGTTCCAATCCGATTTACCTCCCTGATCGAACTTCCCGTACTCCCACGCCCGACGGAGACTCTCGCTGTGTTCAACTAGATATTCTCGCGGGAGGACAACGTCTATCGGGGAATTTGCTGGTTTCGGTTGTCGCAACCAGTGTATGACGCCATGATATCCGTCGTTGAAGTCGTGTTGCACCGCGTGAGGCCACGTCGAGAGGATGCCAGAAAGATCGACGTTGAATCCGGAGAAGTCCTCTTGGTCCAACCAGAGAACGCTATACTCCTCGGCGAGATACTCCGCCGTAACAGTGTCGACGTCCTTGTCTTCATGCTTGTGCTGCACCTCCACACCGATGCCACGTCCTTCAGGGAACCGTGGCGTTGGAAATTCAACGAGAATATCAGCACGCCGATCACCGAGCGGTTGCTCTAGCCCTATTGCAGCATCAGGATACTCTGTCTTGAGCTTCGAGTACGCGATCAACTTCATCCGCAAATGGGGTGGAGATTCACCGCCACAGTCAGTCTCCTCTTCAACAGCATGGTAGAAATGTCGCGCGACGAACGACCCCTTACGACGATGAGAGTCGCGAATTTTCAATTGATCGCCGCACTTCGGGCACTCGAGGGAATCCCCTTTCTGCACCTGATTCGGAATGACCTCGGTACCGTCGTGGAGGGCCAAGAACGGCATACTAGTTGTCGGAGTTTAACACTCCACCATAGAATAATACCCCGATTGCGACCCTCGCTTGAGAAGAATGTCTGGTACCAGTTTCCCTACAAATTTTATAATTGCTCTCGAAACAGCGTGAGTATGTATATCGCGGCGTTGACAGAACCCGGAAACCGGCACCATGATCATCGAATCATCTGGTATTCGTCTTGCCAAACGCTGAGTCACACGGTCTATTACGAATCCAGACAGAACCATATACCTGCGAGTGCGGTGAAACGTTGACTGCCGAGGTACTCGACGAAGGGGATAAGTCGAAGACGTCCTGGCCGAATTGCAAATCATGGCGTGACGATGGTCGAAAGAAGTGCCCTGAGTGTGACGAATATCCCTTAATTGAACGCGAACAGTACATCCGCGCTCGAGGGTACGAACCAACACCGATAGACGATATCAAGAACGTCACACAACATCAGCGGGAAGAAGCACTCGAGGAACACGATGGACAGTGCCTCACGTGCAGTAACGAAGCGGAGTATGTGAAGCGGATGGTGCCGCCGAGGTACGGCGGCTCTCGGGAGCTAAAAAATCTCGCCCCGCTCTGTGATCATCACTACGAGGATTTTGGCCACATGTTCGCCGACCTACTACAGCCGGCGGAGTGGTACCAGATTCACGGCATTTCGTGGCGTGAGGTAGCCGAGTCGATGCGGGATCAGTATACCGACCAAGGAGCTGATTCCTTCGTCGAGACGTAGGACGAACTTCTCGATCGCGGGCAACCTGAGAACCCCTACCCCTATATCGATGCCTGAGATCTCCGACCCGCGCTAAAGCATCAGTCCGGCTTTTCCACTCGAAGGGACAGTATCAACCTTCGAGAACTTCATCAACGGCTGGAATCAATTCAGACCAATAGCCAGTAGTCGCAAGGAACTCCTGGATATACTCAAACTCCTGCTCTCTCTCTGGAAGGTTCGTCAGGAGTAGTTCTTCGATCACCTGCTCCCCGTCATCGCAAAGATCTACAGATTGGGAGAGAGGAGTGGCTTCGAGTGGATCTCGTCGCTCGTCAACCAGAATAGGCTGCCATCCATCCTGATACTGGTACCGATAGAGGGAGATTGTACGGACGGTATCGTCGTCGACGAAGAAACTCGTTCGTTCACGGCGTGGAGCAATAGCGAATTCACTGCCATCAATCCCCTCTGCCAATGAGTCGAATTTGTGAAACTCTGCAGGAACAGGACTGTCGACGACGTGAGTGATGACTCCCGGCCAAGTGAACCCGTAGATCTGCTCGAAGAAGTTAACCGAACGACTCTCATCGGATTCAAAGACCATTAGGAGATCTCCGGGCTTGATTTCTCTCTCGTCAACTCGGATATGGGAAGAGTAAGAATAAGCATCACCGTCGTCCAGAACATCGATGTCGGGCTTAGACATATCCCTGAGTTGAGTGTGTAGTGGTATGTCGTTTTCCTTGGCATTCAGAGAAGATACGGATTATCTTTGTATCGACAGATAGCGACAGGTATGGTAGCAACACGAGAAAGGGCTCTTAGCGAACGCGAGTTCGAACTATTGTTAGAAGGGGCTGGACGGATAACAGATACGCAAAGACGTCTTGAAACACGAGCGGCTATTCTCCTCGGGGGGCGTCTGGGACTTCGACCAGGAGAAACGACGCACCTGTCTACGTCGTGGATTGACCTAGAGCGTCAGATGATTCAAATTCCCAAACAAGAAGATTGTACAAAGGGACGTGACGGCGGTATCTGCGGCTACTGTCGGCAAGCGGTGAAACAACGAATGGACCACAACCCCAAGGAGGACTTCCAAAGTTTTGCAGATCGCTATTGGCTCCCGAAAACAGAGGCCGCATCTCGAACAGTTCCGTACCACTTTTCGTATCGAGTCCGAATCGCGATCGAATTACTACTTGACGAACACGGCGGTTGGCCATATTCGTTCTCAACCTTACAACGACGTCTGGAAACAGCCCTTGAACTGTCTCCAGAACTGTCCAATAACGCAACCTCGTTACACGGACTACGTGCCACAGCAGCGTCGTACCATGCAGGAAGAGGCTTGGATCTTCCCGCACTCCGAGCAATGTTCGGTTGGGAGGACATCACGACTGCACGTCAATATCTGAATGTCGATGGGGCTATGACCCGGCGAGCGCTGGACAGTATTCATCAGTAAAGCTGAACCCACTGATGTTCAGAAACCAGGCGTAGCGCTAATTCAGTAGTTACTCCATTGGCCCTACATCTCCAAGATGAATGTATTTCTCAGCGACCTTCTGGAAGTACGCTTCCGTCATAATTCGAGGATTCGACACCCGATGGAAGTCATCAAGAACGAACTGCATTTCCCCCGTATCGAGTCCGTAGGCATGGAAGGCAGCAGCATCAATTTCTGCCTGAAGCTGACGACGTTCTGCTTTCTCTTTGGCGGGATCAATTCCGCTAAGTCGATCGCGCATTTCCTGAAATTCTTCACCATAGCAGTTGAGTCGGGCTGCCCGCTCAGAAATATAGTGGAACCAGTCGTCGCCCTCTGTGAGACGCGGGACCTGTGATTCTTCTAGTTTGAACCGAACAATGTGTGAATCGACCTTCGTCCGCATTAGGTAATCGAACGGAATGCTGTTCAGTAGACCGGTGATGACGAACAGTTCCTCGTCATCGTATGCCCGTTCATAGATTGAGCGCAACGGGAACTCTGAGAGATCGTCCTGCTCCGGATTGACTTCATATGGCGAAAATGTTTGGAGTGTGTGAACACAAACGATCCCTTTCGGTAACACGGTCGAAATCATTGTTCGCTCGTCTGTAGGTCGAGCGATATCCCGGTAGATAATCCGGTATTCCGTGAAGTCTGGAAGAAGATCATTCATACAGAGGTCTTGTCCACGGTGCTCCTGAAGGAGATCGTTGACGAATCCTTTCTGTGATTTACTGGTCTTTGGTCCACCAAACGCCTCGTATATATCCTTTTTCGGTGTTCCACCGTTGTACGCCCGTTCCCGAACACGGTATTTAGCACTCAGATTAGGCCGATCTTCATCGACACTCCATAGTGAAGGAGAATTAAGAGTCGAATCGAAGGTGTTGTCGTGCTGGAACTGGTGAATGTTTGCTCCACCGTACACGGGGTAATCACCTTCGTTTTCCTCTTCGACGAAGCGGTCAGACGCCCGTGACCGATCCAGTTCACGGTGCGGAGTGACGTTCCATTTCTCTTCAATTTCTTCTCCCAACGGTGGGTGTGAGACAATACTCTCCAAAATACCCACTTCCTCAGGATGAGTGATATTGGGGAATATCCGTGCTTTCAGTGAATATTGCGAAAGCACTTCTCGAGGAATATTAATTGCCATCTCATCAAAGTGACGGAGGACAGAAACATCACGCTGGTCAAATACACCCTCTATCTGATCCGTTTTACCACTATTCTTGAAAGAGAGAATGACGAATTGGTATCGATTGTCAATCTCCTCAAAAATGCCATGATTTTCGAAACCCACTAACGTCTTGATCTCTGCGTCATCAAGTAATTTTAACCGGAGGTCCTTCGAGAATGAGCCATTGAAGATAACTCCAGGGAGAACTTGCGCTACGTACCCTTGTTTGCTCACAAGGTCAAATAATCTCTCAAAGAAGAGAGCAGCAAGGTTGTTTTCGTTCGGATCCTTGCGGCCGTCTATAACTGGCTTCTGGAGAGTGTATTCAGAACCGTCGGTGAAATACCGCATTTGCTTCTCTATCTGATCTTGATACTCCTCCCATCCCTCTGCAATCTCCTCGTCTTCTAGTAGTTCTTCCTGCATCTGGTCCTTATCCGAGGGCATCCGAGATCGAAATTGTTCATCAAACTTGACGAAGTAATCGTCACGGCTTGCTCGAAGCTGGTCCCAGGGAGGATTCCCGATAATGAGATCAAAACCTCCCTGGTCGTAGACTAGCGCGAATTCGAGAATCCAATGAAAGGGGTGGAATTCTTGAACTTGATTCAGAGTGTTTTCAGCGCCGGCACTGTGGAACTCATCTAGCACCTTGTTGTCCAGATTCTGACTGTAGCTGGTGATGAGCGACTCTGCCTGACGGCGGGCGTTGGTTGCTTCTTTTGAGGAATTTGCTCTCTTGTGTTTCCGCTGAGCGTGGATTACGTCCTCGTAATACTCGCTAACCGGTGTTTCTTCACCGATTCCATAATTTGTGAGTGACGCATCACCCTCTTCGTTGACGGTTTCGATGAGGTCTGTAAATCCAATTAGACTGTTCCCCTGCCGGATGTTAAAATCAATATTCGGGAGCGGTTCGACCTCCCTTGGCTCGTCTTCGATGTCCGCTACCATCGAGAGCCACAAACGAAGTTTACAGATCTCCACAGCGCCCTCGTCGATATCCACCCCGTAGAGGTTATCCAGAATAATCGAGCGTTTGGCGTATAGCGACTCCCCACCATGCCCACCCTCGATACTTTCTAATTCCTCGCGACTACGACTCTCCAGCTCCCATCCTTGCCCTTCGGATTCGAGCCGTTGGAAATACTCAATGCATTGCATCAACTGAGCGTCTCGCTATTGGCTGTTTTCGACTTGATCTACGAATGCTGGTGAAATACGAACTGTTTCTTACACTCTATTCAACAAGTGTATTGACCAGTTCAGTCGAAAGTCATCTTCGTATCCATCATTTTCATATGAGTAAAGCAACTTTCAGGTGGTATGACTCTCCAGCAGATCACTGCATCCGATATCGCGGGCTGGGACTCTTTACAGGATATAGCGAACTCCTTTGAAAAACGCGGGCTCAAACCACGCCCGAAACTAGGGGGCGATAACGAACTCGTAGTCCAGCTTGATGATGACGAATTCATCGTCATTGTCAACGCGGGCCCCGGCGAGACAGCCACAGACTTCAAACCGGAAAATCGCTCACGGCACACCAACCTCGTTGCCACCAACGATTTCGAGACCTTCACCTTCATTACGCGAGTCCGAAGCTGGGAGGGACAGCAGCACGGTCGAATTAAGCATCAAAAGATTTCGTTCTCGAAGGAGCAGTTCACGCGGGACAGCGGAGAGAAGAACACTATTCTCCAGAAACTGAACTCGATCGAGTACGGTTCCTCCGCTGCGATATACGATACGCTCTACGACACCCAACAGGTCGTCAAGGAGTTCTATGAACAGTTCGAAGAACTCCGGACAGATCTCATTCAAGAGGTCACGGGCATTCCCGACGATCGTGGTGATGCGAAGCAACGATATGTGCAGGTCATTCTTGACCGGATGATCTTCCTATACTTCATCCAAGAAAAGCGCCTCCTTGATCGGAACCCGAATTACCTTCACGAACAGCCGAATGAAGTCGTTGACGAGGGTGGCGACCACTACGAAGAGTTCTACGAACCGCTCTTCTTCGAATACCTGGCAGAAGACAAGCAGAACCCTGACTTCGGTAGTCTTCCGTACCTGAACGGTGGATTATTCGCAAAGAATCCCGTCGAAGAAGAGTTTGAGGACGCGAAGTTAGGTGGCCCTGCCGAGGAAACGAACGAGCTCTTCAACGATATCCTTGACTTCCTCTCCGACTGGAACTGGAACGTAGACGAGCGACTCGACATCATCGATCCCAAGAACCTTTCCCCGGCGATCTTGGGCCACATCTTCGAGCAAACGGTCAATCAGAAGGAGATGGGGGCGTACTACACACCGGAAGAGATCACGGGGTTCATGGCCCGCCGGACGATCCATCCGTATCTGCTCGATCAACTCAACGAGGCTGTGGACGCAGACTACGACGAGATCGACAATGTGTTCGGATTCCCCGTGCCCGAGGCAGATAGTAGCGCAGAAGCTGTTGCCGATGGCGGAACCATAACTCAGCAAGTTCCAACGGAAAACGTCCAGACCAGCCATGTGGAGACTCTCTACCACGATATTCTGAAGGAAGCGCACATTCTCGATCCCGCCGTAGGAAGTGGCGCCTTCCTGCTCGCCGCACAGGAGGTGCTGATGGACCTATATATGCAATGCATTGAGTATTTCCAACGGCTCGAATCCGAAGGGCAAGGCTGGGAGTTAGAATCTAGAACGCGAGAAGAGAGAGAGGAAATCGAGTCTGGAAAAGGCTCATCATCACTCTACGCAAAGCGAACAGCCATCCTCAACAATTTGTACGGAGTCGATATCGACGAAGGTGCTGTTGAGATTTGCAAGCTCAGACTCTGGTTGTCGATGGTCGCTGATATCGAGGATGAACCGAGCGAGGTGGAGCCACTCCCCAACATCGATTTCAACGTACGGCAGGGGAACAGCCTGATCGGTCAACTCGATACGGATATCGAGAGTAACGAAGACGGAGACAGCGATCTCGATTCTTGGGAGGTGAAAACTCGTTTTGAGGACGTAAAAGAGGCCATCAAGAAGCACAAGAAAGCGGAGACCAGTGTTGAAGCCCAAGAATGGCGGAAAGAGGCAGAAGACAGAATAGAGGAACACCGGGACAAATTTGACGAAATCCTTCGGCGAGAATTCCAAGACGCTGGCTTTGACGACATAACAATCGAGGAAATTCGGGAGTGGTCCCCCTTCCATTGGCCGCTGGAGTTCGTCGACGTCTTCGAGAAAGGTGGATTCGACGTGTTCATCGGGAACCCACCGTGGGACATGCTCTACGCGAATCGCGACGACTTCTTCATCCGCTACGATGAACAGTTCCGTAGCTATCCGTCGGAGGAAAAGGACGGTGTGATGGAAGACCTCCTCTCAAACCCTGAAGTTGCCTGGGAATGGGAGGACTACAAGGAATCGATGGAAACTCAGGCAGACTTCTTCACGCAGGGAGATGTCTATAAGCTCCAATCTCCGGTGGTGGGCGGTCGGACGATGCCGACAAAGAATGAACTTTCGGCTCTTTTTCTAGAGCGAGTCTTCAAACTCTCCAGAGACGGCGTGAAGGTGAGTCTGCTCCTCCCCGGTACTATCTTCGGAGGAGTAATGGGGAAAGACCTCCGAATGCATCTGCTGGACCACACGGACGTGGAGAATCTCATCGGGTTCGAGAACAAGGGTATCTTCGAGGCTATCGACGATAGATACCGGTTCGCGATTCTGACGTTCGAATATGGGGGGGAGACATCAGCTCTTCGAGGAATATTCAACCAACGTGATATGGATGTAGTCTACCGAATCGAAAATGAGGCAGTCAACATTCCGCGCGACGTGCTCGTCAGTTATTCTCCAGAGGGGAGGATCTTCCCATCCATCACCTCGCAGATCGAAGTAAGCGTCTTGGAGAAGGTAGTTGAGCAGCCTTCCTTGGGTGGAGATTTAGAGGAGGCTTGGACAGTTGATATGCTCACTAAGGAGTTCGTTGAATCGACTGATAAGGATAGGCTCCAGACATCGCCGGAGGAAGCCGACTATCCCATCTACGGCGGCAAAAATATCCACCAGTTCCAGTACGATAATACCCATACAGATGGGTTAGATGGACCTCAGTACTGGAGTCGGGGGATGTACGATCCATCGAATAGTGCTCAGTTCCGTGTCCGAGAGAAGAAATTCAACAGGGGTAATCTCAAACGGGCAATCTACGACGCCTTTGGAGGTTCAGAGACGAGCAAGCCTCAAGTTCAATTCGTAGATGAACTACTTGAAGAACACCGTGGCCACGGACTTGAGGAAGAAGACGTGCTGCTCGATTGTACTGAGTACCGAATTGGGATTCGGGACGTTTCTCGATCCCGGGACGAGCGGACAATCATAGCGACTGTACTTTCGAAGGACATCATCTGTCTCCACACCATTAACACGTTCAAGCCGTTCGCTATTGAACCTCAAGAGGAACACCTCACAGAGTCCCCACTTCGATCACCCTACGTCCGCCGATTCACGGATCAGGAACTCTTCGTGGCAACGGGACTCCTGAACAGCATTGCGTTCGATTTCCTGATGCGGACCAAAGTCGAGACGCACATCGTCAAGCGGGAGCTATTGGAATCCCAGCTACCACGCCTCACCGACGGAGATGACTGGTTCCACTACATCGCTGAACGAGCTGCCCGATTGAACTGTTACGGGGAAGAATTCAAAGAAATGCGTGAGCGCCTCGGCGGAATCGAGGTAGCGACAGAAGACCAAGAACGCAGAGAATTACAGGCTGAAATCGACGCGGCCGCATTCCACGCGTATGGCCTGGAACGTCGTGACGTGAAGTTTGTTCTCGACGACTTCCATCGCGTTGAGAATCCGAAGCTGATGGACGAGATGTACTTCGATCTGGTCTTGGAGAAATATGATCTGCTGGATCAGAAGGGGCCCCTACCGTAGCTCCCGAATCACTGACCGACAACCCCCCAGCATACGAGCTTCGCTTGTACATCACTCTCTCCCATCAGTTTGGTCTGGTATTCAGTAGAGGCTTCGACGTTCTCTTCCAAGAACTCCTCAAGCTGACTGAGGAACTCCACGGTCGGCCACTCTGGAAAGGAGTCATACTGTTCGTTCTGGCGAAAGATCTCCCGTAGAATTCGGTCTTCATCCGTGTTCGCCAGCTTTACCTCCTTCAACCGCTCTTCGATGTCGTTAGCCCATTCTCCTATCGTTTCAAACTCTTCGACAGGAGCCGGCTCATCGCCGTAATTCGGCTGAACGTAGTGGCTGATGAAATCGAGGATCGTCTCCTGTTCCTTCGAGAAGGCCTCTCCCTGTTTGAAAGCACCCTCAACTTGGCCTTCTCGAATCACCTCCAGACGCTCGTCAAGCACTGCTTGAATCTCACCACGGTTCGATAACACCGTATCTGGATTTCCGGTGATCGGTTCGCCGTCAACTGAAGGGTCAATGTTGAGCGTGCTCACGGGCCGCTCTTTGACCTCGTCGGCGAAGGGCTTGTAGTAGAAAGCACGACGGACGCGACCAAGCGGGGACATGTGGTCATCATCGTCGAACCAGAGGTGGGCAAGGGCGAACACGCCCGGACGGGGACCGGCATCGTGGTCAGTTACATTCGTGTAGAGGAATTCCCGTTCTTCGGGCGGGTCATCGAAGAAGTCCTCAGCGTACTCGAAGTCTTCCGCAGTCAGGTCGTAATCCTCGTTCAGTCTTCGCTTCAGAAGGTACCGTTCGAACGCAGCGTGTTCATTGCTCCCAGCATTACGGAGGAGCGGATTCTTGCTCGTGTCGTCGAGTTCATTCACATCGTCAATTTCACGGGACTTCTGGAGGGAGTCCTCAATCTCGTCCACCTGTAATTCTCCGATTGTCTTCTCCGTGTCTACACCTGTCTTTTCGAGAATCTGGTCTTCGTTCGGATCGAGGATGTTGTTCTCCTTTCCGACGATGAGCGCGATATCGTTGATCTTTGCTTGCAGGCGTTTCAGGAGCTTGATCGCCGCCTCGATGTCGCCGTCCGGGTAGAAGTTGTGGACGTGTTTCTCGGCGGTACTGCCAATCCGGTCGACCCGCCCGACACGTTGGACAATCCGCATCGGGTTCCACGGCAGGTCGTAATTGACCACCACATGAACATCCTGGAGATTAACCCCTTCACTCAGTGTGTCAGTGGCCACTACGTACTGTAGCTCTGAATCCCTCGACTCGGAGAGCGTTTGCTGGTAGCCTGACGCCTCGGGGGCAAAGCGTTGAATGATGTCCTGTTTATTCTCGTCGCCACCCTTGACGACGGCACTGTTCGCCTCGGTGAGTGGTGAGTCCTCGTTGTCACAGAGGGTTCGATGGACGTAGTCTGCAGTTGCCCGATACTGAGTGAAGATGAGCACTTTCTGGTCGTGATCAGTGAGGACATATGCAAGCCGATCGATCTTCGGGTCGCGGAATTCGCGGAGTGAAAAGACGGCCTCGTAAAAGTCGCGTGTTGCGGGGTCGACTTCGCTCAGGTCACTATTCGGGTAGAGAATCGGATTAGTTTCTTCTTCAGGTATATCTGGGAGGATACCAGCGTCGTGTTCAGCAAGCCATTGGCGCGTGGAGACTGCATAATCGCTCACATCACCCGCATCACGGGCGACATCACCGATGAACTGCGAGAGGAAGTACGAGAGAAGGGTGAGGTCCTCCCTAATGTACGTCTTCACCTCGCCGACGGTGGCGTCTGCCAGTTCATCTCCCTCGGTATCTGCTCCTTCTTCCGCTTGAATAGCGGTGGTATCGAAACCGAATTCTTCGAGTGTTTGTTCGAGATCTTCAGCAGCGTCCGCTCCTTCGACAAAGTCACCGAGTTCAGAGTCATCCCCCTTCTGAATAGTTCGGAGCATATCGATGTCTACGTCCTCGGGGAGTTCGCCGAGAAGTCCGAGAAGCTGGCGTTCGCTCTGATGCAGTGTCTCTATCGACTGGACGAACGCGTACGTTGATGACTCGAGTCGTTTGAGGAGGTTCAGCTTGTAGAGGGCTTTCAGCGTGCTCCCCGCTTTCGGGTTTTTGACTGTGATGTGGGGAAGATGGAGGGCGTCCATCACGTCGGGAAGCATCCGATATACTGGCTGGTAGGCCGCCGGCAGGGAGTACTGTTGCTTGTTGAGTTTTGGCGGCTTGAAGCTCATCTCGAAGTCCTCCGTGTCCTGAATCTGGTCTTTGACGTGCTTGCGCGTCCGAAGAACCATCACTTCGTTCAGGATATTCGAAATCTCAGAGGAGTGCCGCTGGAGCTGTTCAGTGATTTTCTGCTGTTCGTCGTCGCCAACCTCCTCTTTCCCGGCTGCGATGCGTTTTCGTGTCTCCGAGAGTTCGATGTATTCGTCGAACGCATCAAAGTCGAGTGATGCCTTGTTCCGAAGTTCCTCCGGGCTGGTGAACAAGCTGATGAGGTTCTTCAGGTCGGTGGCGCTGTTATTGATCGGGGTCGCGGTAAGCATAATCATCGTCTTACCTCGGAATTGCCTGAGATTCGCGTGTCGTCGCGTCCCCTTGTAGTCGTCATCGTGGTCCGGGTTCGGTCGCCACTTCCCGTAGTTCCGGAACCGGTGAGCCTCGTCGATAACCAGGACGTCGAACTCGTCTTTAAGGTCCTGCACCTCATCGTAGGATAGATTCTGGAACTTGCTGATACTCATCACGTCAAGGTGCGTGCCGTCCACCTCTAACCCGAAGTACGGATTGCCGTCTTCGTCGGTGTCGTTCTGGAGCAGATCTTCCCACTGATCAGTCAGGTTGGCCGGGACAATGAGGAGACAGTGGTCACCACGTTGACGGTAGTCGTGGAGGAGTTCACCGCCAATAAATGATTTCCCCAGGCCGACCGAATCGGAGACGATGCACCCATTAAACTGGGAGAGCTTTTCCTTTGCACTCTCGTACCCGAGCTTCTGGAAGTAGTACAGTGGGCTGTCACGGATGTTGACGTTCCCACTCAGTTCGTCGTAGGCGAGCAGTTTGTAGAGCTCGAACGGTTCCAGATAGGTTCCCAACTCCTTGGATGACGTCTCCTTGTCGGACTTGTCCTCCTGCTGTTCCTTCCAGTCCTGGTACTCCTCGCTGTTCTCGATGATTCGGATGATCTCCTCACTGAATTCCTCGGCATTGACCCACTGGTTGTCGTACCACGCCTCGAACGCTTCTGCTTTGTGTCGATCCTGACTCGTGAGATTTAGTTCAATGTTGTTCTGATGGCCGCTCTTGGTGAAGTTCGAAGAGCCGACAACTGTAGCGCATGGACGCGTGTCTTCATCCTCGTCTTGTCCCCAGTCTTCGTCGTCTTCGAGTGGCGCTCGAAATGATGCACCCTTTGCGTGGAAATAGCCATTTTCAGGATTTCGCACACGGACGCTCACCTCGCCTTCGGCGATAAAGTCACGTAGGCGGTCTAGTCGCCCGATCTGAGCATTATTCAGTTCCGAAATGCTCTCTCTCACCTCTCGTTTGAGCTCATCCTTTAGATTCTGCCCCTCACCGATTTCGTCAGCGGTTCCTCTATTCGTCTGACGGCCCATCAAGATCCGAAGCGGAGCGTGTCCGAGTTCATCGGGGTCCGCCAAGTTCTCTAGGTCTTCTCGGTAGAGGTCGAATCCTGAGAGATAAAAGTATCCAGTTGCGATACGGCCCTCTTCGATTTGAGGGATAATCCGCTTGTAAGCGTCTTCTAATGTTCTGTTGGCGTTATCGACAAGCGGAGGAAGCGAGAGCATCGTAACGCCGAGGTGTATTCAGTACACTTACTTAGTGTTTAGTGGCCATGAACTATCAGATCTTACTAAGGTCCTATCGGGTCAATTAGACTGGTCGGATATCACGCCAGCGTACGTCGACAGTTTCACCACTGGTCATTTCGATACGGAAAAATACCACTCTCGTTCATCGCCAGTCACGGTACTCGCATCATCTGATATGAGTTCCACAATAGTTCCTTGATGACCATGAAGACGCTCGTGATCCGGATTCGTCTCGTCTGGGATATCGATTCGGACAGAATCCCCGATATCGAATCGTCTCATACCATAGCGAGCGATTTCGAACCCCTATAGATTTGTTTCTGGATGTTTCCGGAAACACCTTGGAAGAACTCGAAGGGCGGTCGGGAGCCCTGAAATGGATACTCGTCGCCTGCTTCGGGTACCAAGGATTTAACAATGCGAAATATGGGAGAATTGAGTGTCATGAGGCGATCAACGCATTCGCTCGCGAAATTCTGTTGACGGCGAAGCAACGTCTCGAAGCTGGTGGCTGGCGTGTCGTCCACGGCATTGTCGATTCGATTTGGGTGACACCGGATCCGGACGTCGACGACGACCAGCGAGAGAATATAGACGCGCTTGCGACCGAGATCACCGAAGCAGTCGACATTCGTCTCGAGTACGAAGCCCACTACGATTGGGTAGCGTTCGTGCCCCAACGCGAGAGTGACGCCGGTGCGTTGACGAAGTATTTCGGAAAGGTCGCTGGCGAAGACGAGTTCAAAATCCGTGGCATCGAAGCCCGACAGCGGTCGACACCGCCGTTCATCGAGTAGGTCCAGCGAGAGTGTCTCGAACGGCTCGACACAACTCGATCCCCAAGAGCCGTCCTTGGTTGCCTCAAACGGGCAATCAAAACACTCCAGGCGGGTGAGGTGCCGATAGAGGAGCTCGTCGAGCGGAACCGAGTCTCCAAACCCCTCGAGGGCTATACACAGAACACCCAAAACGTCGCGGCCCTGAAGCGTGCTCGCGACCAGGACCTCGCAGTTCATCCTGGCCAAGATATCAAGTACGTAGTCGTCAACGACAAGAAAACCTCGCGGGAGCGTGTCGTCCTCGCCCACGAAGAGTTCAATGCGTACGACTCGTCGTACTACGAAACTCAGCTCATCCGTGCTGTTGAAAGCATTCTCTCCCCGCTCGGGTGGGATCGAATAGATATCTGGCGGGAACTCGCCGAAACACAGGAATTGGAGCTGACAGAGTTCACAGGTGCTAAGTCTAAATGACCAGTCATCGGAAAAGGTTCCACTCTCTTTCAAACAAGCGGGAGGATTTGTGCCGACATTGTGATCCAGGGGGACACCCCCCTATGTCCGCATAATTTCCCGAAGAGCAGTTACAGACATTGAAGAAAAAGAGCCCTCACCCCCCACCATGTCCGCATAAATCACTCGGAGATGTTTGAGACGACGTTCCGTTACCCCCCACCACGTCCGCATAATTAGGCCGCAAGAGCGTCAGACGCTCTGTCTTGCGTCGATTTCTCACTAGATATGACTCATCCATTCACAAAAAACTAACTACTACGGACTAAATATCCCTCGGAACACTTAGTTCTTTCCTTTGCCAATGTCCTTTGCCGGATCCCTGCAAGGGAGCAGTTTCGTGGTCCACCATTATGCGGACGCAGTGGGGGGAGGGGGTATAAACTAATCCGGCTATGCGGACACACTGGACGCTCCGGACAAGGGGGTTTTATTAGACTTCCATACTATTGGTGTCGCATAACATGGCCGGTGATGAAACGAACTCAGAGAATCCCTACAAGACACTTGATAGCAATCCCTACGGCACGTCAATTGAGATCTTCGCCGATGAAAGTGTCTTGAAAGAAGATTGGCAACCTGAGAAGCTCCCCGAGAGAGAACCTGAGCTCGAGGAGATTAGGAACGCACTCGCCCCCGCAACAAGAGGGGTGAATGCACACAATCTATTCCTCTACGGGAAAACCGGCCAAGGAAAAACCGTTGCTATCGACCACGAAATCGAGTTGCTCCAAGAGTACGCCGACAGTAGTGATGAACTCAATCTAAGTGTCATCAAGACGAGCGCGAACAATCAAACAACGAGCTATCAACTCTGTGCGCATCTCATTAAGGAGATCCGTGGGGGGACGAAGAAGCCGAGTGGTATCGACCAGCAATCGATGTTCGACCTTCTCTATCAAGAAATCAGCAATCTTGAAGACACCGTCATCATCGTCATCGACGAGATCGATGCAATCGGGAGTAACGACGAACTCCTGTATGAGCTCCCGAGAGCGCGGAAAAACGGCCACATTGAGGATCAATGGGTGAGTGTGATCGGGATTAGCAACAATCTCCAATTCCGTGATAATCTTTCGCCGAAGGTCAAAGACTCCCTCTACGATTCTGAAATCGAATTTGCTCCGTACAACGCCAATCAGTTGACGACAATTCTAGAGCGGCGTGCAGAACGTGCTTTCGTTGATGGTGTTCTCGATGGCGAGGTTATTCCGTTGTGTTCAGCATTCGCTGCCCAAGACGAAGGCAGCGCTCGGCAGGCAATTCGTCTCTTGTATAAAGCGGGCGAATTAGCGCTCAACCGTGATGATGAGGGCGTAGTTGAACAACACGTACGCGAAGCTCGCGATATCCTCGAACGGAAACGAATTGAGGAAGGGATGCGAAGTCTGACAACACAGGATCAGTTCGCCCTTCTCTCTGTCGTGGCACTCGAGATTGACGAAGAGACGCCGGCCCGGACGCGCCAAGTATTCCAGAAGTACAAATCAATCGTCGACCGTCTAGATGGGAATCAACTCGTTGAGCGTCGCGTCCGTGACCATCTTCAAAGTCTCGGAATGCAGGGATTCCTCCTCGCTGAAACTCGAAACACGGGTATTCAGGGTGGGTCTCACTACCGATTCGAGCTGAAAACAGATCTCGAAGCTACTCTCGATATCCTCGGTGAAGACGACCGCATTGATGATGTCGTTGAGGACCTAGTTGAAATTGCGTCTGCGAAGCGGCTAATGTAATATCGCTGTTTTCTCAACTCAGTACTGTAATCGGTCAGATGAACTAGCTAACCAACAACCGGCTGGTATTGATTCTCTGTTGGTTACTTCGGGTGGTCACATCTCCCGATCGATCTCGAGCTTCCGCATGGCTCGTTCGAACACGTCGGGATGTCGATGCGCGAGATTCTCGAGATGATTCCGAATAGACTGCGCCGGGTCGACGTCGATATCATCCGTATCCTGGAGTTCACGCCAGAACTGATGCATCTCTTCGCTCACGGAAACACCTATTGTGTGATCCTTTACCCCAGTGTTGAGGGCGTCATAGTAGGGTTCGGTATCGAAATCCGACGAACCTTGTTGGTCCACTCGATTCTTTTCCTCCGCTGCGTCATCCATCGCCTCGCCGAACGGATTATCGTTGCTCATATGCCCTTATTCTTAAGCTTAATATTAAAGATATTCGTCTAGCGTCTCATTCGTGATTTCGACGTCTTGTTCGGCTGCGAACTGCTGTGCACCAGCCCGGAATGCGTGATAGCACTTCTGTCGAGTATCCCGTGGGGTTCCATCGCTGACCTCGACGACCGTGTCGATGGCACTCGCCGTGTAGGGGTCGGACGGGTATCCAGAATCGTACTCTTCCTCACGGGCCCAGGCAAGCCACCTGGCGATGAGTTCCTCAGTTTCTGTAAACCCAAACCGTTCCAGCGTCCGATCCTTCGCGACGAGCCGAGAACTGAGTGTCTCACGCAGTTCGTCGATTCGACCACCCGCACGTTCCGTTCCGAACAGGAAGAGAATGAATACGGGTTCACTTTCTCCGAGGTCACCGACGCTCTGCAACGCAGCCAGTAACTGCTCGAAGGTTCGCGTATTCCGAGCTGCATCCTCGAGCTGGTCGACCTGAATAATACACGCGATATTGAGGGCCTCGAGCTGGTCGGCAACCTCCTCGACGATCTGTCGAACTTCATCTGTAGCGTGGGGGTATGACTCTGGAATCTCGAGGTCATCGTACTCACTGAGTTCGTCGAGAAGACGCGTATAGAAGCGACGTGTTGTAATTGACTCGACCTCGCGTATTCGAGCGACTCGGAACTCCTCACTCCGCGGGCCCTCTGAAAGAGCATCGTACACGAGGTCACGGAAGTGAGATTTCCCGGCGCCCCGTTCATCGATAATCGAGATATGACCCGCTCGATTCAGGATGTGGCTCGCGACTTCATTGAGTAGATCTTGATTCGCACGTACCGCAATACTCGCGTCAGGAAGTGTTTCAGCCGTGAATGGAATCCGCTCTGGCTTGATGCCGAGTTGATTCGCATAGTCTTCCTGTGTCTTCTCTGTTTGATCGAGGGCCTCCGTGAATTGGTCGCTCATAGTGGCTCCACATACTGAACCAACTTAAATCTAATTTGAATATTAATCTTAAGATTAACATCCGGTGGTTCGGCCACTCTCGAAATCGAGAATCTCTCGAGATCTGATTCGCTCGAAAACGGGAAAGACATCCATCATACTGCAAGAAATGGATACTGGTACCTGTGGCAAGAAGACGATGTGGTTAACCAACAGTCACGCCAGCAACCCCTGACTGTTGGTTAATCCTTACGAACTCGGATTCACTGGACCCTTGTATTGAGATTTGATTTTGTCACCCTCTCGCCACTGCCAGTAGTAATACCGATTCCCGTTGATTTCCTTCTCCGTCAGTGTGGCTTTCGTAGGGACGTCTTCAGGCAGGCCCTCAGGACGTTCTTGAGAATCGTCTTTATCATCAGCCTCGTTCAATCGCGCCTCTCGCTCTCGATATTCTGCGAGTGCATCAGCATACTTGGCAATAGACCGGAGCGTTTCCGCATTACACTCCTCGAGTGAGGACGCTACTTCTTCGGGTATCTCGGGTGGGATCGTTGGTTGTGAGTACGACATGGAATCGGCTTAACCAACAAACGGGCTCAATGGCTTAGGTTTGTTGGTTAAACTAGACTCTCGATTAAGACTGACTTCTACTTCCCGACGCTCTTCTTTCCACACATAGGAGATTGTGGTATAGCAACCGACCTGTCCCTATTCGACACCCTGTGATAACCAACAATTACACATTTGGCGATAGTTATATGACTTATTGGCTGAGTTGTTGTTGCCGTGCCAGTTACGCGGGCAAAATCATTTGAGTCCCTCTACGACGAAGTCCGTGACTATGACCTCGTCATCGTTCCTGATGCACCGCTTGCCAGTGGGTTGAACCGACGTCTTGATCGGGCTCATCTCGGTGTATTTGCCATCACGCCACGTCGACTCGCAGCGGGCCGCCGCGAACGCGCCGAGGACCGGAGCGCCTTTCTCGAACTCGTAACGACTACCGACCTCGAGTGGAAGCAGGCTGCATACGCGATAGGCAACACGCTCCAATGTTGGGAGCATCAGGGCAGCATTGACGCTGTTCTCGACTACGACGCCTACACCGACGCCGCGACGGAGACTACCGTCGAACAGCTCTCAACGCTCGACACGACCTCCCGCCGACTCGGCGAGTACCAGATCGACGACAGCAAAGACGTCGCTGTCGTCGGCCACGACCAACTCACGACCCTCGAACGATCGATTCTCCCCGCGCAGTACGATACGTTCGATCCGTTCACCGATGCCGCATTCGACCGACCGCCGTTCCACATTTTCGACTCAAGTACAGCAATCGTTGATGCTGTACTCGACATCGTTTCCGCTGACAACGCAGAAGACGTTGCCGTCGTCGTGGATCGCGGCAGTGAATACCCAACACTCGTCGAGAGTGCGCTCGAAGCCGCCGACATTCCGTTTATCGGTGGCCCTGGATTCGCCGACGAACAGCACCACCGCGGATTCGTCCAGTTCCTTCGCGCCGTCACTCGCGGGACGGAGACGCGCGTGAGAACAATTCGTTCCGTCCTCTCCCAGCTCGGGATCGTTGTCGACATCGAACACGACGACAAACGGCTACAGGATGTCGACGCCGACAGTCTCAGGTGGTTCCAGGAGTTCAGCGCGAAGATCGGCGAGATCACGTTCGCTGGAGCACTTACAGTGTACGAACGACAGGCCGAAATCAGCCTCGATGCGTTCCGAGATGAACTCGAGGCGCTCGGGATCGCGACTGACGCGGTCACCAGACAGGACATCGATCGGCTTGAATTCTACCTCCAGAGCTACGAAGTCCCTGTCGACCGCGAACACGAAGGGGTTCTCCTGGCCGACGCAAAATCCGCGGCCTACGTGGACCGCCCCGTCGTATTCTATCTCGGCCTCGACGAAACGTGGACTCACTCTCCACCTCGTCGCCCGTGGGTCGACCGTGACGCCGAATTCACTCGGAACCTGACGCAGTTTCAGCTTCTCCTCCAGAACGGCACCGAACAGTATTATCTCGTTCAGGACACCATCGGTGGGTCGCCCGCGACGCCGTGTCTCTACTTCGAGGATCTCATCGAGGACGACTTCGAACGCTTCAGCGATCTCGCCTCAGTGACTCTCGGACGGGCCTTCAGTGCGGCACGAAACGGGTTCGAGAAAGAATCGCTTGACGTCTCAACGACGCAGATCGATACCGTCAGCCAGTCCAGTCTGAGTACGTACGTCAACAGCCCCCGTGATTACCTCTTCAGCCGGCTTGTCGACGGCCCTGATAAAGACTACTTCAAGGAGGGGAATCTCTTCCACGACTTCGCCGAGTTCTATGTCAACCATCCCGATTTGATCGACGAGGAGACCATCGAAGACCTTGTGGACGTGATTCTCGAGGAGGCGGGATCATTCGTTCGGCGCGTCGACCGTCCAACGCGCCGTACCAGGTACCGGATCGGACTCGAAACCATCGTCGAGCTACTCGACGAACGCACCCCGGAGGGCGACGACCTGCTCACTCCGAATAGCGGGTGGGGGCAGAATTTCTTCGCGGACCATTTTGGCAGAGCAGTCGATTCACCGTTCACGGAGCGCTGGTTCGAAAACGAACATCTCGGACTGAAAGGCAAGATCGACCTCGTTCATGGTCCGACTCACCTCCTCGACTACAAGAGTGGGCGTCGGAAACGGGCGTCCCGCGTCGTCAAGAACTCCGCGCTCGATCCACCAAGCGATACGCCGAACTTCCAGGCACTTCTCTATCTCGCCCACCGCCGTAGCGAGCGCCCAGGAGAGCGCCTGCAGTTCACGTTCTTCCACTTTCTCGAGACGCTCGACGACGTCGTCGCCGGCGAGGCGGACTTAGATGAGACGCTGACCACCATCGAATATCACCCGACCCCGTTCGAGGAGCACGCCCGGTCGCGGGCCATGTTCGGAGCGCTTCGCGATGATGGGGCGAAGAACTGCCAGAAGACGCTCTCGAAGATGGAGTACGCTGATTACCAGTCCGCGTTCGAGACGGCCCCGCTACCGGCGACACGCGACAGTGACGAACTCATCGACTCCGAGTTCGGGCAGGCGATGCAAACCCGACTGCAGGAGTGTGTCGGCGAGTACAAATACGTCTCGTCGGGCTGTAAACAGCTACTTCGCCAGCTGGCACGAGTTCGGAGTCGAAACTACTTCGAAGAGGATCTCGACGCCTTCGAGACGTTCGTCACCGAGCGTATAACGGAACTGAATCAGCGACGGGCTGGCGAAGAACGCTTCCCTGTGAACGGGCTCGCCGGTGAACCGAACTACCGTCGCGTGGACAACCGCGACCTCCTTCTTGACCATGACTGAACCGAATCCACAACAGCAGGACCTCATCGACAGCACCGACGGTTTATACCTCGTCGACGCCGGCGCGGGAACGGGCAAGACGTTCACCATCACGCGCCGCTATGCCAACATCGTCGACGAGGACGACGTCGCCCCTGAGGACGTGCTGCTGGTGACGTTCACGAACAACGCTGCAACCGAGATGAAGGACCGGATCGTCGGCCACTGCGAGTACGGGATGCGCGATATCGCAGACGCGCCGATCCAGACGTTCCACGCGCTCTGCCACGATCTCCTCCAGGAGCACGGCTATGCCGCGCCGACGCACCTCGGGCTCGACGACCGCATCACGGGCTCGACGCGCATCGTCGAGAACGACCTTGTCGAGGAAGCCCTGTTCGGGGAGTTCATCGGCCGGTTCAGCGACGACCATCCCGAGTACGATGACTACTTCCGTATCGTCTCGAATCCGACTGAACTCCTCGGTCTCGTCTCACAACTCGCCTCAAAGGGCGTGTTCCCGACAGCCGACGGCTGGTATCGGAACGGCGAACGGTATCTCGACGGCGACTTTGAGGCGTTCAAATCGCTGTTCGACGAGGTAAATGAGCCACAGAATGGCGGGAGCAAGCAGTCACGGCTTCGCTCGAAGCTCAACCGCTATGAGAAGAACAAATGCTACCTGCCAGACGCCCCTGAGAAAACCGAGATTCGCGGACAGGGCACGAAGAGCGTCCCCGATCCTGTTGCTCGGATGGTGTTCGATACTGACCGGGAGGGTCTCAAGGCATTCGTCCACGACGTCTACTACGAGTACCTCGAATTCGCGCTCGGCCGGAACTACCTCAACTTCGGCTTCCTCCAACTGTTCGCGTTCGTTCTGCTCTGTGAGGACCACGCACTTCGTGAGTCCATTGCGTTCGACTACGCGATGGTTGACGAGTTCCAGGACTCCAGCGAGATCCAGTTCAAACTGACACTGCTGCTCGCGGGCACGAACAACCTTTGTGTCGTCGGCGACTGGAAGCAAAGTATCTACGGCTTCCAGTACGCCGAAGTTGAGAACATCACTGCCTTCGAGGACCGGCTCAATCGGTTCGTCGACGAACTGAACGCCGACCACGAACGGGTCACCTTCGACACCCGGCCGATTCACACCATCGAGCTTATCGAGAATTATCGGTCTACCCAGGAGATCCTTGACTTCTCGGAGCACGGACTACTCGTTCCGGCGGCGAACCGGGACGACGTCGATGTCGAGGCCGTCCAGGATCGAATCGTCTCACTCTCGACGAACGCCGAGCACGAGAACACACAGATCGAAGCGATCGCGAGCCCGGAGGAACACGAGTCGGTGGTCGCAAAGATACAGGAGATCGTCAGCAACGACGCCTACCAGGTTGAGGCCGATGACGGGTCGCTCCGGACACCCGAGTTTCGAGACGTCGCTGTTCTTACGCGAACACGAGAGTTCGGCCGCGACCTGCTGCAGACCGCCGAGGAATACGGACTGCCGATGGCGTACGAGGGTGGGATCGAGCTGTTCCGAACCCCTCAGGCGAAACTACTGCTGGCGTGGCTCCGCATCCTCGAATCCGACACCGACCGTGGCTGGGCGGTCGTCCTCGAGGAAGCAGGCTACACACTCGACGAGATCAAACACGTCCTGGAGACCGAGGCATATCCCGAGAACATGCGCTCGTTCCGCAAGAAGCTGGCAGAACTGGAAACGCTCGGTGGGGTGGCAGAACGCGTCTTCTCGCGGCACGGGTACGACGGTGCCACGGCCGACGTCGTCCTCCACACGATTCAGTCAGTACACACCGCGACGACGCTAACCCGGGGAGACCTTATCCGGTTCATCGAGCGCGGCATCGAAGCCGGGAGCACCCACGACGTCCACGCGAACGCCGGTGCGAACTCGGTCACAGTCCAGACGATTCACGCAGCGAAGGGGCTCGAACATCCGATCGTCGTTCTCGCGAACATGAACAGCGGGCGATTCCCGCCATCGGGCGGAGGGAGTGGAACGATCACGTTTCAGGATCCGGTCGGACTCCGACAGCGGAAACGCTACGCCGAGGCTGATGGCCTCCCCCACGTGTACGATGACTGGCGGACTGACGTCCTCCGTCGGTGTCTGCCTCGAGAGTACGACGAAGAACGCCGACTGCTATACGTGGCAATTACGCGCGCTGAGAGCCACGTGATATTCTCGGCCGGGGAGGATCCGAACACGTTCCTCGAAGAACTCCCAGTCGACATCGAAGCGTGGGACACTGAACCCGATGCAGACACCCTCGACGAAACTGAGCAGACAGAGTTGCTGATTACGGTACCGACACCGGAGGGACCGGTCGGACACTCACCGCATTCACTGATGCGTGAAGACGTCTTCAAGGACGTCGACGATGGTATGGGGAAGGCGTTCGGCACCGACGTCCACGACTTCGCGGAAGCGTACGCGCGAGGTGAGGAAGTCGAACTGGAACCTGACGACCCTGGCTGGGACGACAAACAGCACGTCATGTCATTCCTCGATAGCCTATCGGGTGACCTGCTCGTCGAGGAAGACGCCTATCTTCCACTCAATGTCGACGGGACTCGCGTGATGATCTCCGGGATCATCGACCTCATCCACGTTCGGCCTGACCGCGTCGAAGTAGTCGACTACAAGACTGATCGTGGTCGACACGCGGAAGCCGAGTATCGGAAACAACTCAGTATCTACTATCACGTGCTCCGGGAGCTGTATCCTGAGCACGAGATTTCTGCGTCGATCTTCTACACCGCCGATGGCGTTCGCGAAGAGATCAATCCACTCTCACAGGGAGACCTCGTCGATGTCGTGAAGGCGGTGTCTGATGCGGAATCACTCCAAGCCACTTCTCAGTAGGAAGTACCCGTTAAGTCGAATAGTGGAACGAAAATCGTCACTCAAGACTATTGATAATGGGTTCGGTGTTGGTTTAATCTTAAAGTTAAGATTAATCGCGCTTTTGTTCTGAACGGACGGCGCCGTTTCAATGGGGACCTGGTATTAGCGCAAATCCTCATACTTTCCAACGTAGCTGGTCACTGAGATGTTGAAATAGGCGTGCTGCATAAAGAGGATGAGTTCAGCGCGGTGATCGAGTTTGGTGCCTGGTTAGTCTAATGAATCAGCCGTTCAGTAGAGATGCTTACTGATTGTGTCACCCAATCAAATCTGGGTTGTGAATTATGCCCGTTGATCAACACTATTGCGGGAGACTGATTGGGGGTTGACGGCCCTCGAGAGAGAGATTCTTCAGCGAAGCGAGCTACGGGTAAATCATCGTCGCCCACTCGAGCCATCCTTCAACGTGGTCAATTTTCGCGGGATCGCATCGTGGGTAGGGGAAGTAGACTGTTTGTGTGTCTCCTAAAGCAAGATCGACACTTGTTTCTGTACTTTGGCCAGCGTAGGCCACCGTCGTTTCGTCGAGATACGCCTTCATGCGGGGGAACAGTCTAACGTCCTCTGTGTGATCGTTAGTAACTGTCCCAGCGTATCCATACACCGGAGCGTCATCGTACGTTCCAATCTGCCCCCACTCCCCATCGATCGTCACGTACTCCTTGGAGGCGATCCCGATATCGTCTACCCCACCTCCTTCGACGGTGAGCGTGTACCCGTCTATCGCGTCAGGATCTCCCTCAGAACTCACCACTGTGAACAGGTACGTCTCTCCTTCGTCGAGCCCGTAACCTCGATCCCAATCGAACGAACCGTCGGAAAACTCTGCTGTAACCTTCGGAATATTTCCACTATCCCAAGTCGAGACTCGACCCCGAACACCGTACCGACCGCTCTCGACATCTCTGAAAAATTCGTGGTCAGTAACAAGCTCCGCGTAAAATCCCTCGACATCCGATTCGAGCGATTCACCTTCGGCACAGATCGGGGTGAAATCGTCGTCGAACGTCTCCGCGGCAACCGTCTTGACGTCCCGGTCATCCTCGGGGGTCAAATCAGATCCATCATCCGGTATTGAATCACGTGAAAGACACCCCGCTACGCCAGCAGTTGGCACCGTGATCAATCCATGTAGATACCGTCGTCGTCTCATTTGTTAAGTTATTGAAACCCTGTCGGAAATAGTTATTTGGGGAACTAAAAGAGGGGTTGTAGGTACACCTGTGAGATGCATAGTCTTGACTGAACGAAGCACTTTCATACTAATGCTCGAGGAGAGCCACCGGCGCGCAGTACCGCCGTTGTCTATCAGGAGTCGTCCTGCCCTTCGAGTGCGTAGATTCCTTCGTCCGTCGCCACAAACACGGATTCGCCAACTAGATAGTTCCGAATCATCCCATCAACGGTCCCCTCCCACGTTCGCTCACCGCCCGAATCAACACCGATTAGTCGATTCGCCCCAGCACGGACGAACACAGTGTGATCTCCTGCACCTTTCGCTTCGACGATGGTCATTGCTCGGATCGGGCCACCATCGACCGTCACACTCCAGTGTTCGTGGCCGGTCGCCGCCTCGAGGGCACGGAATCGGTCCGTGCCGACGTACACCACTCCGTCGTGGACGTCCACGAACGGATCTGACTCCTCGTCCGGGTGCTCGAGCGATTCCAACACCAGGTCTCGCTCGCCGGTCGCAACGTCGAACGCATACAGACGCGACTCGTGTCGATCGGTGTTAGTGAGCACGAACAACCGGTTCGATGCGATTCCCGCAATTTCCGTCTGCACATCGTCCGCTTCGAAAGGCTGACGCCACACCTCGTTGCCGTCGACGACCGCGACAACATACTCTCCGGTCACGACGTACGCGACGCCGTTCGAAACCGCCGCATCGATGATCTGCGCGTCTCCATTATCGGGCTGGTATCGCCAGCGCGTACTCCCCTCGTCCCGCTCGATCACGACGAGAGCAGCGTTTTTCTCGACGTAGACGGCGTCGGCGATGTCGACGATTCTGGAACCACTAGTGGTCTCGTCCGATTCGTCGATCCCGTCGGTCCACAGGCCCTCACCAGTTTTCGCGTCGAATGCTCGCACGACGCCGACATCACTGGCGACGTAGACGGTTCCGTCGACGACGAACGGGCTGGTGCGCCCGGTCCCCACCGTGTCGGCACGCCACCGCTCTTCGCCATCCGTATCGAGCCCATACAGGCCGATACAGTCGTCGTCGGTGCAGTAGCCGAAGTAGATGCCCGTTTCCGTAACGGCGAGTTCCGAGTAGGCGTCCATCCCTCCTGCTTCCCCGTAGACCCACCGGCGCTCGCCAGTCGTGGCATCGAGTGCGACGATCTGCCCGTTGGAACGCTCCCGAGCGAATACTACGCCCTGCGATACGGCATCGAGTTCCCCGCCTGTGTCGTAGCGCCACTGGTACCCGGTATCGGAACCATTGTCGGTGAACCCACCGAGGCATCCACCCAGCACCGAACTCCCGATCACGCCCGTCACACCGAGCGCCGTCCGTCGATCCATGATTGGGTTTATCTAGTTAAGATATGAATATCTTGTGTGGCACATGTCGGATTTCTTTAACTCCGAGATATGGTTTGTGATCCAGCACTGTTCAGACAAAACCGATCAATCGCACGTGTAGTGAACGGCAATTCCACAGAGGGGGTATCTACAAGAGAGGAGTCTAATGAAAGAACTATTCCTTCTTGACTTGTTAGTAGGCTATTGGTTTACCGTAATCTACATCCTGAAACGGTGTGCAGCACAACAAAGTCGCTCGTTCTACTCACTCAGTGCGGAACCAACTGATCCGTACGAATGTGAATTGTTCAAAAGCATTCGAGGAGCGTACCACTTTCAACGGGGTCGGGCATCTCCTCTTCGCTAACACTGTATCTGGCTTCTGTACGGACGATGCCCGTTTCGTCGATGCCATACCCGGCAGCGCCAGCACCATCACCAACAGAAGGGGTGGTGCCATCGCTGAGAGTGCTTGTACTGGTAAAGAACCGGATATAGACGAGAGTTATGGCGTTCTCGGTCTGTTTGATTCGCGTCTCGTCCTCCTCGACGCGGATTCCGGCACCTCGTAGCTCGTCCCGGTACTTTTCCACCATCGAATTGTGGAAGTACGCGTTCTCGTACTCGGACACGTACGATACAAGCGTTTCCTCGTCAAACGATGATGGCGGCTCCGGGTACGGTTCGATGCCAGCACTGTGAATCGTACGTTCTTCACCGCTGATCACGGGAGTGAAGGTCGTACATACCTCTCCAGTCGGCTCTGGACGCCGGGTACTCGAACAATCGTGGCGGCCTGCGATCGATGCCGGGTCAGGGTCCTCTGGGGTTGCATTTCCACCGTCACTCCACGTCTCTTTTTGCGTGCAGCCCGGTACGCTATTCCCGTCTCCGCTGTCATCAGACGTTTCATCAAGAAACGAAGTGTCTGTCTCGAGACAGCCACCAACCCCGAGAAGAGCACCTGTGCTGATTCCGGTCAGGACTTTCCGGCGATTCATTATTTGGATTCTAATTAGCATATTTATAGATCTTCCCCCAGCAGAATTGTGAATTCTTATCCTCTCAAAACCTTCCTGCTCGATACTGAGCGATTCACGACTCCCCCTGGATGCAGCAAAACAGAGTCGTTCATTTCATTCATGCGTGTGGAAGCAATTGATACAATTGAAGAGATACGCGTGGAACGGCATTCAGCATTTCAAGTCCGGCTGACCTCCACCATCGAACACCTGGATGTGAAAGTCAGAATGCCCACCGAAAGTAACCCAGATATGGTTACACCCCTGTCTGTCGATTGTGTCTTCAACATCATCTGGAATTGAAATCATACCCAATTCGCCATCAGCAGCATATAGAAGCGTATACTCGGCTGGTTCCGTTGACCAGGACGGGTCGATGATCTCATGGTCGTCTTCAGCGACCAGTATCTCGCTATCATAGACTATTTCGCTCTCGCGTTGCAGTTGGAGGAGCACAGTTTGGGATTCGTCGGTTACGTTATCAACGAGGAGACTCCCAATGCGAGTCCCCGTCTCTGAAGCGAACGGGATCGAATCTAAACACCCCGTCGTAGAAACTCCGCCAATCGTGGCAAGCACGTGACGCCGAGATACTGAGAGCGAATTCATACAAGAAATAACCATTACCGAGTTACATATATTCTTCCTTGACGGTATCTGTGGGACTGTACTGATCATTTGGCTGTTCGAGATCGACAGCGTCTCGGATTAACGAAACCGATGACACCAATCTCTTAGCGTACCTGCGAACGGAGTAGGTCAAACAGTTCTTTGACCATACGAAGGGTCTATAACTTAACATCTATACTTATTGTTATGGATCGACGTGAATATCTCGGGCGGTCCACAGTTGTACTGTCCACTCTAGTAGGTGGGTGTTTGAGTAGTGAAACTGAGCCGAGTGCTCCAGAGGGTATGACTGTTGAAACAGAACATTGGCCAAAGGATATTCTTGAGAAGGGGCTATGGTATCAGCATAGGGAACGTGAGGAACCTCCCTCCAATTACTATACGATCATCACTGAGAAGAAAGCGGTCGGCAAGAAAATAGTCGAAGATGATGATGCTGTAGAGGAATTCACTCACAAAACTGATTTTGACCAATCGTATCTTCTGGTTGTCCAGAACATGATGCAGAGTGCACGGTGGTTAGAACTCCAGCGGATTAACCAGAGAGGAGAGAGCGTTGAGGTTGATGTCGTAACCGAATCGCCAGATGAAGACTATGTCGATGATGCAACCGTTCACTCACTCTTGATTCGAGTAACTGACCCAAAAGGTGTTCCTACTGAACTGAACGTAACAATTGATTCAGACCCGATCGATGCATGAATACACTGTAATGATTGTCTGATCAGCCAAATTCATCACCTATTCAAGCAAATTAATATAATGATGTTAATGGCCAGTACGGATGTCTATGAGTCGCTCTATGCTGTCTACTAATGAAAAGGAGAAGTTGGTTCAAGCTAAATGGTTGTCAGTGACTCTACAACGGCTGTTCGGATATCGGTACGGCAAGAGTTCTGTTTTCAACTCCGTTAACGCATCCCCCAGCTACGCTATACCAGACCGCCAATAACTAGTTATATATCCACCACTTTACTAGCACTATGAAACGCCGTGCTCTCCTCTCGATAGCTTCCGTCGTGTGCTCCGGTGGCTGTCTAGCCCTTAATATTGATCCACAGACCAGTTCTCAACGAATCAAAAATCACACGTTTACTATCTATGAACCAGAAAGTGAAGGCTTCGAGCGGATGCCCGGTCCAACTGAGCATCCAGTTGTTTCGTTCGACTTGGATTCATTGAAGATCACTGTCCGGGGGGCTCTCTACGTCGGGTCAAGTGAGTGCAATCAAGTCAGTTTGAAAGATATCTCCTACGACGTAGACGCAGAGCGCCTTACTGTGAGCGTTGGGAGTAGTGACACTGCTCGCTCTCAGAATAATTGTTCACTCGACGAGAGTGTCGATGCTTATCGTTTGGTGGTCACAATGAGAGAGCGATTACCAAAATCGGTGACTGTCAATCAATCTGGTGACCCGTCTGCGAAGTCGGTAACAGTAAGTGGGCCGAACGAACCATGATTAAAATCGGCGCCGAAACCTACGGACAACGTCCTATACGCCATATCTGCTAGTCAGTTACTCAATTTCTGCTGCACATCGACCAAATCAGCGTTTCAGTTAGCCCAAATTATATGTGACTGGTCAACTGATAATCAATATGAATCGACGTTCGTTTCTTTACGGAGTTGGATCGGCCTCTGTCGTGAGCGTTTCTGGGTGTCTTGGCCAGATACCCGCTGCTTCCGGGAGTGGAACTTCTCAACGGGAAGTGAGTATTCACGACCAGGATTCGACTCCGGCTGACTCTCACGTTTCGATCGATGTTGAACTTCTCGAGGAGAGAACTACAGATTCACAACCAGTACAGCTGCAAATTCACATTACGAACGAAGGGTCAGAGCGAGCCTTCTCCGTTGGAGACGGTAGTTGTAGTCTCTTTAATCGATCGAAAGGCGGAAGCGATACCCCCGAAGGGCTCTGGCTCTATTCACCTGGACACGCCGATCGAATTGAGCGGGACGAAGGGAAATGGACGGAAGATCGAAGCGCCGATGAGTACCGTGGGTTTTCCAACCAGGGATGCCCACCACGGCCATTTGAGCCCGATGAATCACTCACAACTCAGTACGAACTGTGGGATGATTACCGTGTCGGGGGCTACTTTGAGACTGGCACCTATCGATGGGAACAACAAGTTTCCGTCTGGAATGATCCCGACACAAAGAGTAGTTCAACTGCCGCCGATTTGTTGTTTGACTGGGGGTTCGAGATAGCCGTTGCAGAACCCTGACTCCTCCACCGGATTCCTTCGGACTTTTTGCTACCATTCTAACCCTAGCGTCAAAGAGTTCGAGCGTGACTCATGCGTGCTCACCACAGATGCTTATTAAGTGGGTTCGAGCTTTGCTAGAAGAAAGCGACAATTGAGAACAGAACGAATTCAAATGGAGCCCGGTTGCTGGTCAGTCGCCTTATTGCTCTGTGGTTAGTGTCCTCGTATTTCCATCCTCATTTTGAATGCGAAGCTCCGCTCGCTGTAGAGTCTCATCTACACTAACTGTGATGATGAACGAATAATAGGTTTCCTGCTGCCCACCCCCTCCAAGTCTGTAGTTGCAACCATACGCCCGAAATTCCTCGTCGTTGGGCCTGGCAACGCCGAGAAACTCGACGTGGTCAGTGGTGATTCGTTCGCTCGTCTCCCAGATGAGAACCACATGTTCGTCGAAACGAATGTCCTCGAAAATGGTGTCAACGTCTCCGTCTTCCCGCTGTTCGGGATCAATCCTCGATTCTAGCTGGTCACGTGCAGTAACGAGGGTCAACGGTGCATATTGCTCTCGGAGGAAATGAAATCTGGTTCTGGTAACGTTGTGACTCACCTGATCGGTTTCGTCGGGTGCGTGCGAGCAGGCTCGACGGCGAATATCCCCATCGGTCTCCGCGTTAGTTTCCTCGTCAGATTGGACGAGACACCCGACGAGAGCACTCGAGACAGACAGTCCAACGCCAGCGAGAACGGAACGTCTGTTCATTACACTGAGATCATCTGCACTGGTGTATATACGTTCTCCCGAGTAAACGCATGATCTGTATGTGGTCTATCGCCACCCCTATCTAACAGCTGGTTCATTGAGAGGGAAGGCGAAAACAATCCTGTGAGGACGGTGCTATAACGCGCTCACCAACAACCAACAGTCACGGTGAGGAGACCAGTCTGTGAAATCCGTCAGCCGCTTGTACGTACACGGTTTCGTCGCCCGGGGTCAGTCCGGTAACGAACTGCGAGACCGTGTCTGATCCCCGCACCTCGTCGGTCGTGTACGTCCAGAGACGGTCTCCGCTCTCGGCGTCGTAGGCGTACACTCGCCCATCTTTCGTCGCGTAGAGGACGTCTCCGGCGCGAGCGACTGGGACGCCGCTGCCGAACCTCGTCGCCACCGTGCCGTCGGCGTGATCAAGCGCCACGAGTTCCTCGTCCGTGGTGGCGTAAACGAGTTTTCCGGCCACGACTGGTGCGCTTCCGGAACGCGCCATTCCGTCTGCGGCAGCCGTCCGCCAGCGAACCGTTCCGTCTGCCGTCTCGACTGCGATAAGTTCCTCCTCGTGGTCGTGATCCGCCGTCACTACGTACACGAGGTCCGCCGTGGCGGCTGGCGACGACCAGTCCGAAATAGGCTCAGGGACGACGAACCGTTCGTCCCCTGATTCGGCGTCGATGGCATGCAACCCGTCCTGGCCGCTGACGTACACTGTCCCGTCGACGACTGCCGGTGTCGATCGACCGTCCGCATCGTACTGCCAGCGTTCGTCCCCCGAAGCGACGTCGAACGCACGAACGCGAGTTCCATCGTAATCGTTGGCCCCGCCACCGTGGACTACGAACACCGTTTCTCCGTCGACGGTCGGAGACCCACCGAAGATTCCCTCCACCTTCTCGCTTTCCCACACGACCTCTTCAGCGTCAGCCGTGAGGCAGTATAGATATCTGATATCCGTGACGAACACGTAGTCGTCGGTGACGGTCGGCTGTCCCTGTACAGCTAGTTCCAGGGAGACTGACGACTGGACCGTCCCTGTTTCGGGGTCGCGGCGGCTACCGTTGAGATACATCTCTCCGTCAGCAAGACCCGGCGTTCCGCGTATATCGTGCGTCCAATCGTGCTCTACGTCCCGAATCCCGTTGCTGTCGGGGTTGTAGCCACTATTCCGCGAGTCGAACCGATACGTCGGCCACTCGCCCGCCATCTCGGTCGAATTACCCTCAGTCGCTTCAAGTTGGCCGAGACAGCCAGCGAGAGCCGACGTTCCGAGTGCGCTTGCAACGAGGACCGCTCGCCTACTGACTGTCGGTCGAACATCTGGAGAGGGCGACATGTATATCTGATTAATCTTTTGACCAATAAATATTCGGTAGGCTTCCAGTATCGGATCGTAACTGGACTCCCTGTGTTGAGCAATCGCTACTTTGGAGATCGGGGAGAATCTCACTCAACATACGCGCTGTGAGCTTATCACGAAACCCTCTCGGTATGGGCAAACCCGTCTAGTTCTATATAATCAGTTCCCGTGTTCACCTGAACGTTCGTCACCACAAAGGGTACTCCCCGACCACAGACTAACCTCTCCAGTGCGGTCACCGGAGACAGTTCCAATTTGGATATTCAATGCAAAACAGGAACCATCATACTCACTGAAGTCGGACCGTTTCCAGTCCGATTGGGGTTGGTCGTCTCGCCATGCATAGAGCACATAGGCCCCCGATTCAGCCGAATAGCCTTCAAAACCCCCTCCTCCGATATGATTTGAATCGGGATCGGCGGCTTCTACGTCCATTGCGCCCCAAAACACTGGCTCATCGTCGTCAACTATTAAAGCGTAAACCGTGTGTGCTTCGAAGTCGTGATTCGAAACGGTGAGCCTCGTTAAGCGGGGTTCCTTTGGCGATCCAACCCCAAGCGATGTACAACCACTAGCCCCGAGAACGAAGGGAACACCACCCCACTGGAGAATTTTCCGGCGCGTCAGCGAAGCCATATAACCACCTGTATGAAAGTTAATAAAAATCTTCTGCTCGACTGTACGAGCCTTCTCCTTCGGCACGTGTATGAAAATATTTTCGAAGGGAACTGATCAAACCCAAAACGAACTGAGCGCTATAATTGGTAACTCCGCCTGGGCGCAGCAAAACGAAGTCGTTCATTTCACTCACGAGTGTGGAATCAACCGATACACACAACTGCTTATTGAACGATCACTTCAACATTTGCCCCACGGTGGGCTATCGTCTCTGAAAACGATATCAGTCAGGTCTGCTCGGCAGTGAATCTGAATGTCGATACAGTCTCCATTTGCACTTTCCACATCTTCTGGAAGAGACAAATTGTAGATTCGTCCTTCCGCCTCCGTCGAATACATAATAGTATACTCACCGGGGTCAGCATCCCATGACTGCTCGATGAGGTTTTCCCCATCATCATCGATCTCGATAGCCTCTTCAAAGACTGTACTTCCCTCTCGATCAAGACGGAGCGTAATAGTGACCGGATCATCTCGCCAGTTACCGATCATAATGTTCCCGATTTGGATTCCGGATTCGGAGCTGGAGGCTGTACAGCCCGCGAAAGCTGAAAGAGCCACAGTTCCGATGATATGCCGGCGAGACAAATGAGGTGTATCCATATACCATCCAATCGTAATCGCATTGATAAATGTTTTATGGACAAGCACTATGTCCAGTTCCTTTACTGATCATTTGACCGTTCGAGATCGACAGGGTCTCGACCGAACGAATCCGATGATACAAATATCTCCGCTTACCTGCGGACTGTGCAATTGAGTTAGGTCAAAGGCTAGTTTGACCGTAGAGAACACATTTAACGATAGCCTGCATCGATATTGACATGAAGCGTCGGAAATTCCTTGCTACAACGGGAACCACCTTCTCTATCTCTCTCGTTGGGTGTCTCAGTGCTCCAACTAGTGAAGGCAACCTTCGTTCTCCTGAAAACTTCACTGGAACCGAAGTAGCGACAGCTACGTTTGATGAGTCCGAGACACCAATTTGCGCTTCGGGGGGAACTATTGATTCGACTATCGAAGGGGATAGCGAGTTGGGAACGATTACGAACCACGAGTTTTTCCAGGATGACACGGGTCGATACGGTGTTCGTGGCCGGTATGAAGGGGGCTATTTCCAGTGGATAGATGCGACGTTCTTTTCTGGAACAGGCGTACTCACTGAGACGCGGCACAACATCTATGGATTCTCTGGCGAGCCCTACGAGTTCATGATCGTGACCTCCGAGGGGGACTCATCTGAGATAGACAACTACCAATTGACCTTACCGGATGGTGCTAATAGCGGCCCTGGCCCCTCGACCAAAGAAGGGCTTGAACTCCTCGAGAAGGGATGGGGAGTTCTCGGCACAAGCGGTAATAACGAGGTCTATGGCTTCGCTGCGACGATTCAAAACACGGAGGCTGAAAGTGTTAGACAGATCTACATGCGGGTCAAATCACACATTGACGATAACACACTGGTACACACCGACCAAGGTTTTGTGAGAGAACTGGAGCCAATGGAGACGTATACTTTCTACTCCCCGTATCTTCGATGCGACCCCGGTGATGTATCCGAAGTGGATTTTCAATATTTTCGACTACAAGACGCGTAGGTCCCGGCGAGTGATGTGTGCGTATTCTGCGCTGATTATTTGACCATTCGAGATCAACAGGGTCTCAGGTGAACGAATCCGATGAAACCAATCTCTCAGTTTACCCGTCTATTGAGTACACGAGCAGAGATAGTGAGCGAAACTATTTACCTCTGTATTGATAAATAAATAACTAATGGCCGAACTGCCCGCAACACCCTCTACTCATACTGAAAGCGTTTCTCGGCGAAAAATACTTGCTTTGACGGGAGTCATAGCCTCGACCTCAGTTTCGGGATGTAACGATCTCGTCTTAACTAATGATACGGGAGGAGAAGGCGACTCAATTGAAATTATGGTTGAGAATCAAACGGGAGAACTCGCAATGATAGGTGTTCGGGTAGAAGATGATGAGGGAGAACTGTTGTTTAGTCGGGTATACGAACTTGACCCCGATCATCTTGATTCAACTGCTGCTATCGAAACGACTCCGTCAACGGTGGCGGTTTTCACTCCAGAAGGTAACTCCGCTACGTGGGAGTATGCACCTGATTTGGACATTGACTGTGATGGCGAAGATATCGGAATTACATTACAATCAGATCACTCGATCGATTCGTGGTACGCCTGCTAAGGACACCCTCTGTACTGATAGTTGATCGTTCGAGATCGACAGTACCTCCGACGAACAAAATTGATGAAACCAATCTCTCCGCTTACCTTTGAACTGACCGATGAAGTGGTTAGTTGACCAGTGAGTCCACAGGAGCCGTTACCGTTCAGTTTGTGCCAGATTCATGGCGATTGAACACAGTAGTCAAATAGATGTTTTAGCTAAGCTAAGATATATGTGAGTGGTTAGCAAACCATCAGTATGAACCGACGCTCGTTGTTACGAGGGATCGGGCTTGCTTCTGTTGGGAGTATTTCTGGCTGCCTTTCACGAGCCAAAGACAATTCGAGCGGGCATACCCTGGAAACCGAACCTGAAGCACTAAGCGAAGAAGGTGAGTGCGAATATCCGGATGCATCTATGGAATTGCATGAGCCTGTTACTGAGACTCGCCCTAACTCAGTAGTGGTTGACTATTCTGCCCTTCATGAGTTGTCGAAAACACTTTTCGATTTTTATGATGCAAGAGGGAGTGCAGTCGCTTGTGAAGACACGAAGCATTTCCGTAAAATGTTCCGCGATCTAAGAGATATTGGTGGATATCCATACTCCGATGGATCGGACTCTCGCTACTCAAGACTATATATTAGCTCAAACATCGGCTACGTTGAACTAGATGAATTGATTCTGTATGATCAGGTTCTGAGTTGACTCTCTTTATTGGCGTAACCGACTCAAAGGGTGAGTTCAGCTCAACGGTTTCGTTTTCCACATGGGAAGCCAGTGAACCAGCTATTGAGTAGATTTGAATTGGGTAGATCACAAAGGTGAAAGACATGATTGAGCTTCTAGAAGACTTATATTGTTCTGAAATTTGAATTATGTATGAAACGACGAGCGTTGCTTGCCGGGGCGGGTATCTCGTTCTCGGCTTTCGCAGGGTGTCTAAGCGAGGGTAGTGCCACAGACGACGATGGACGTTCTGATCAACCATGTGGCGCTATCGAGGATGATGTTGAGGTCGAAAACGAGCCGGGAGAGAGTTTCCCCACCGTGACACTCGAAGCCGAAGAGTCGGGTGTAGATCACGTGAAGGTCTCTGTCGATCTCCTTCGACACTTCGGCGACGAAGCGCCCGCGAGATTTCGGATCACCGTGATGAACGACAGTGATGAAGAGCAGACACTGACCTTCCTCATGCTGCAACCGTTTCCGCCAGTAGCCGGTCACCACACCGAAATCGACTCGATGCTGTTTATTGATCCAGATGAGTATTCCGGGATGGACGTTCCAGACGACCCACAAAATGGCTGCTGGGAAGTGGAGGGGGGATATGATATTTCAGACGTAGAAGACGTTGTAACGGTAGAACCGTGCGAAGAAATCTCTAGAGAGTACGATGTGTATTCCTCGCTTGGCAATTCTGAGTGTCTTGAGGAAGGAGAATATCGGTTTGAGACTCAGGATATGGGCGAGCAAGGCAACGACTGGGGTTTTTCTCTGTTTCTCTCCTATCGCTGACCCTCTTTTCACCTTTGTGTATGTGGCGTAGCAGGTAGCTGGCCCTCTTTCCTGCTCTGAGGAGCACCTACCCTCGATGACCGGTTTCCATCCCGCAGCGTGTCATAGAAACGCTCACAACCCTCGTTGCCGTTCTCGATGATCGATTAGTTCAGGGGAAGCAGTGATCGTGCCTAAATATTCAGAAAGCCACTGAAACCAGTATTTGAGTCTGGAGAAAGCACTTATATCGTTCCCACTTATAATCTGATATGAACCGACGTAGACTTCTCGCGGTGTCCGGTGGTGGTTTCGTTGCCCCATTTGCTGGGTGTCTCAGTGACTCTAACGAAACTCCCAACACAGATGAAGAAGATTCTCATAACCAGACTGGCCCTGAGGAAACAGATAACCAGACTAATACTGAGGAGAACGCGTCAGAGAGCGATTCACAAGACGAGAATGATGATTGCGCCGGCTCGCTCGAGCCTAAATCAGGGTACGGAAAGGCCGATCCAATCGAGGAAACTATTAAAGTAGATGAAATTAAGGATGCAGAGCAGGAATGCGAGCAAATCGCTCTTGTTACTATATTCACGCAAGTGGAAGAAGAGACGGATTTAGATGATGTCAATGACGAAAAGAACTGGCTTTCATCCAGTGTGTCTGAAGGACGTATAACATTGATAATCCGATCCGAAACAAACCAAAGTGGGACTCTCGTCAGGTGTCCCCCTACTGAGTATCAATACGAAGACGTAGCGGCCTCCCTTCCGAGCAAAATCACAATTATACTCCAATCAGATGATGATTCGTTCGATTGGTCTCGGAAGGTTATTATAGAACAGCGTCACACCAGTCTCGATTAAAAATTTCAACAAACTCTCCGTGTTCCGCTTGTAGAACCATCCCCACGTGACCCTTCGTCGCTCACTAAGCATATTCACTGAGCGACTGATTCATCCTGACTTGAGGGTGAAAGCAATATCCTGGGAGTGTTTCTATGATAGACTCTCCCGTGCACCAGTCGCGACCTCCATCCAGTATATCCCTCGGAACCGATCCTCGCTTAAGTGTTCTACCACTACCAACGCTGTCTTTCTCAAATTATCAATCTAAAAGCTGAAACTGCTATTTGTCTCTCGAAAATGTATTTATTTGTGAACAGTGTACTGACTCGCACGCGATGTCCCCCTCACAACCTCCCTCCACACGACGCGGGTTCCTCAAAACAACTGCCGGAGTCTCGGCGATTGCGATTGCTGGATGTCTCGGTAGCGCTCCGTCGAAAGACCCCCAGTCTCGTGCCGGCACACCACAGTCCGATGGGAACAGTCCTGAAGCCGCCAACTCCCTCGATGATACGTGGCCTCAGTTCGGTGCCAATCCCCGGAACACCGGATACGTCTCGACAGTTGCCGGGCCAGGCACAGACGAGCCGGAACTCGCGTGGCGATACACTGCCGGGACGCCCACGATGAATACCTCTCCAATCGTCGGGGATGGTACGGTCTACGTACCCGGCAGCGGCAACCCAGGGTTGATTCACGCGATCGACATCGAAACCGGTGACAACGTCTGGCAGTTCGAGCCGGCTGGATACGCGTCATCCGCCCTTGCGCTTGGGGACGGCATGCTCTTTGTCGGCACGTGGGGCAAACAGTTCTACGCACTCGACGCCGAATCCGGTGATGAACTCTGGAGCCAGGAGATAGGACATCGGTTCGGCTCTTCGTCCCCAGTTATCGTTGACGACACAATCTATGTCGGGACAATCGGTGACGGCCCGTTGGTCGTGAGGGGTCCCGAAGACGAAGAGACGTTCGAAGCCTGTGCGTTTCTCGCGTTGGATGCAGAGACGGGCGAACGAAAGTGGCAGTACCGCGAATTCAGCGAGAAAGAGAACATTAGTTCTTCGCCCGCCGTTGCCGATGGGCGGGTCTACTTTGGCGGGGAGAGCGGGGTGTACGCGTTGGATAGTGAAACGGGAGAGGAAGTCTGGACGCGAGACATTCCGACCCACCCCGACTCCTCGCCAGCCGTCGTCGACGACGTCGTCTACTATGGCGCACCCACCACCAGTGATTCGGGTCCGCCCGCAGAGGTCTGGGCGCTTGATGGATCGACTGGAGAGACACGGTGGTCCGTTGGGATCGACGACGTAAGTCTTCGAACGTCGCCAGCCGTTGCTGATGGGGTGGTCTACGTGGCAGCATCGTCGGTGCGGACCTGTCTTACTGTTGGAGGTGGTGAGTCTGAGTGTTCTGGCGTGACCCGCGGACAGTTATACGCGCTCGACGCAGCAAGCGGTGAGCGACAGTGGACGGCTGAGCTCGAGACCGACACCCGTTCGTCCCCAGCGGTTGCGGACGGAGTCATCTATGTGGGATGCCGGGATGGCCTCTCGGCTGTTACCACTGCTGGCGAGAATGCGTGGCGGGTGACGTTTGAAAGCGATCGTGGAGATGGCCCCTACGTGAAATCATCACCAGCGGTCGCTAATGGGTACGTCTTCATCGGTGCCTCCGATGGGCGGCTTCGAGCGTTCAGCGCGGCAGAGTCAACATAGCGCGGTTCTCATCGATATTAACAGAACTGAGGATCTATCAGGCTTGCTCCTTGCCTGAGAGCGAACGGCTAGTGACAGACTTGCGTTCTGTATTTAGCATGCTGCATCTACCAACCACTGTTGAGGTTTCGCACAAAACTATGGTTTGCACCGAAAATATCTATCAGAGGGAAATCCGGATTCTCTCTCGGACAGGATGACTTTCGATTGGGGGCGCTACTGCCGATCAACAACGGAAACCTGCTCTTAAGATTAGAATTAATATTAAAACCAACCTCACCGCTGTTCCCACCCTGGTCTCGGTGATCCTGGAAGATCATCTGTAGCGTCGAGTAACTCTTCCTCAGTCGTCCAGGGACAACATCGCCCGTGGAGTTCGAAGAGACGGAAGTCGTTCAGATGCACCCAGCTGTACGATGGAACCTCGATATCGTGTTCCTCAAGCTTGGTCCTCACCGCATCGACCGAGATGTCGATTCCAGCTTGGTTTGCTCGTTCGACGAGCGCCTCGAGTTCTGCAGTCTCTGTCTCGCCATCGATGTCGGTGGCAGCTCTGATCTGCGCAGCAGCAGCGACTACATCACGTTCGTCAGTAAGGTGATCTTCCGTTTCCCACTGGTATGCGCGTGGGAAGGCGTACGCCTTTTCGAAGTACTCGGTTTCGCCCAGTTTGCCGAGTTCGTTGATCTCACCGCCCGCATCTTGCTCGAACACAGCAGCCACGTAATCACAGAGTGTCGCCGTGATATGGAACTTCACGCGGAACTCCGGAAGTCGAGGGAGGTCGATGTCTGAGAGGTCTCCAATGAGGAAGGCATATGTTCCGTATCGGCGGTTTAGCCGGTCGTTGACTGCCCGTACGCGTCGGAGATACGGATCACGGTAGCTCCCGAGGACGAGATACGCGGTTTGATCACGGTCGTAGATTGCCGGCGTCTCTTTGTTTGCCCACGAAAGGATTTGCACAGCCTCCGCCGATCCGACATCGAGCCCTCGTAAGGCCTGCTGCACAGCCCTCATAATCTCGCCCGAGTTCGGGGGAACTGACGGAGCACTCATAAGCGGGAACAGTACTGGCTGGGTAAAAGGCGTTTCTAACTGACTCAGTGTTTTGGCGATTTAATTGACTTGTTCAACCCAAACCGTTATGCAGTCGAGTCCACTACTCTACAGTATGAGCGATACGGCCCCCGAAGGGTTCGAGGATTCCTTCGCAGAGCAGCAGCGAATGCGTGAGCTGCTCTCCCAGGAGACGCGCCACCTCATCTTGCAGTTGATCCTCGGTCACCCAGCACACCTCGCGTCGTTGGCCGAACTCGACTACATGATTCCGAAGAACGAGGCGGCCATCCTCGACCAACTCGAGACGCTCCAAGAGGCAGGAATCCTTGACGTCTTCGTGCACGAACCCAACGTGTCGACGCGAGATCTCCCGTCAAAGTTCTGGGGACCGACCGAGCGCGGGGTTGAGATCCTCTACGAACATAATTTCCTGCGGGGCGTCCCTATTGCACGCGCTGTCTACGAGGAAACGAAAAAATCCGAGCGGGTGCAGCGCCACGAGGACGCACCGCGACCCACGCTTCCCAAAGCCGTGAGAGAGGCACTCGAATTCGACGAACCGGATATGGAAGAGGCTGAGGTCCCCTAGCGGTCTGTTAGGTGGGTCTCGAAGAGAGTGATTTTTCGCTGCCTTCAGGTTGGCTGGCACTTCGAGCGCCACATCCGTCACTGCGACTGTTGGAAGCGATGGTGAATGGCTGCGAGCGCCTTTTCACCTAAGTTGGTATTCATGGTGTCTTCCCGGATGACTGTTCTCTCTGAGCTACCATGGTCGCTCTAAGCTACCGTTATCTCGACGCCTTGCTGTGAGACTATGAATGGGCTGTGTTGTCCTTAATTCTAATATTAACATTAAACATTTCTGAGGGGCTCATAGAAACAAGTATGGTGCTGGGGTTGGCTCTGTTGATACCATAAATGACTAACACAAATTTTCCACGAAATACAAGGCTGTCGCAAGAAGAGAAAGGAGAGCGATTAGCGTAGTCCGATTCATCACGAGGGAAGAATTAACCGGGTTCTATGTAACTACTGGACAGGCAGCTGGTCAGAATCCCGAACTGTGAATCTTGACTCGGAGGCCAACTGCCGCAAGTGCGAGACCTCCGTAAATCAGTATGTCAAGTGGACTCAATAACCCTGCTTCGAGGAAGATTGGGATAGCGAGATAGATTCCGATACAGACGCCTGCGAGGTAGCCGAACGACCAGTATCGGGACGCATCTACAGTCATTACCGCACTCACAATTGAAACAGGAATCACCCACCAGAAGATACCTGATGGGAGCATACCTTGCTCAACCAGCAAAGGAACGAGTTCACTAATCAGGAGGGCAACAACGACGGTCTCGACAATCATCCCGAAACCTCGTTTGACACCGTGGTCCATACCTGGCATCTTGCCAGAGTATCATTGGTGTGAGAAATAGATATTTCGCTGTATTTAGCGATATAGTCACCAGGCACATCGTCCCGCCTTCGTACCCGATAGCGCTCTACGTTCAGCACGACTCCGGCAACCTTTCAGACCTCAAGTGTTCAACAAAGCTTGGGAGTTCTCACGCTTCCATCCGTAACCAATGATAGCTGAGTCACTACAGCTGACCGGTTGTTTCTAGAATTAATCTTAATATTAGGATTAATACATGGTCAGGAGACTCCCCTTCTGCTTTAACCAACAGTCTCGATACAATTGGAATAGTGTTGGTTAATTCAGTCCTTGAGGAGATCGTCGACTTGCTTCGCGGTTTCAGCTGCTTGGATGTCGGAGTACGACTCGTGGGTCGTCTCGATGCTCGCGTGTCGGAGTGCTGATTGGGCGAGTTCGGCGTGGCCGCTCGCGTAGAGCTCGTGACCAAGCCCTCGACGGGCACCGTGTGGCTTCAGGTAGTCACCGTCGACATCGAGGTCAGCACTATCACACAGCCGCTTCATCAAGTTGCGAGCACTGTTCGTCGATAGCGCTGGTGGAATGACCTCATATTCTCGGAGCACTGTATCGATATCGTTGCGTTCGAGGATGGTCTCGATCTCGCCGTCCGAAATTCCCTCGTGGGCCAGCTGCTCGCGAACGGCGCGATATTTCGACGGGGCGTGTCCACTGGGAAAGACCGGCCATTCATCGGTTGGGGGATCTAGGACAGTCCTGTACCGCTCTAATGTCGTTGCGGCCCGCTCGGGAAGCTGGGCATACTCGTATTCTCGTGACTTCCCGAGGACGCGGACAGCGCCGGCGTTGAGTTGGACGTCTCCCCAGGTGATGCCGTTCCGCTTGTCGTCTGAGGGTTCAGCGAACACCTCCGCGCCGCGAACACCAGAGAGTCCCAGGAGATAGACGACTGCTCGGTCGCGAAAGGCCCGCTCACGACTCACGTCCGCTTCTTCGTCAAGAGCGTGGTCGACACGATCGTCGACGTAGCGCATGATCGCCTGCCGCTCCTTTTCCCGCCAGAACTGCCGGTCGGCGTCACCGAGGTCCTCGGGGAGCTCGTCGGTGGCGCGCTTGGCCTTCGCCGGATTCGTATCGAGGAGTTCGTCGGCGACACAGAACGTGAGGAATGCGCGGACGTACGCGTAGTAGGTAGTTGCGGTACTCGCTTTTAGATCGCCGTCGCGGGCCCGTTTCTTGAGGTGCCGTGCGTATCGGCGGCAATCGAGGACGTTCAGATCCTCGAGGTTCGTCACACCGCGCTCCTCGCGCAGCCAGGTGCGCCACGTCGCGAGGGTCGACGCGAAGTTCTTCCGGGAGTTGCCAGCCTCGACGCTGTCGAGGTACTGCTGGATCGCCGTCTCGACCGGTGTTTCCCCGGGTGTAGCGTCGCCCTCGTCGGGTTCCATGGTTCGTGCTCGACCGACGGCGGCGACCCTAGTAAAGTTACTGTGTCAAACTCGTCTAAGAAATAGTATATTATTTGTTATGATCGGGTAGCCGGTGGAGTAGTGGGGTATTACTTGAGTTCAAATGTACACCCGAAAGTCCATGAGATCCAGGTCGCAACGAACGGACGCAATGGCAGAAAACAGTTCTCTCACCGCAACTCTAGCCGATAACCCACGACTAATGGGCGTATTGTTTACGATATGCCTCCTCCTGTCCCAGGCAGGCACCGTAGCCGCCGGCAACGGGTCCACTATCGGCTAAGGAAGGTCGGCAGAAGTGACATCAGTTGACCAGTGAAACTCGTCGTCCACAATCGCTGGAACTCTCTCAAGAGAGAGGAGATTGACGATTTCTGGCAGCGATAGCCTGATTGGCGGAAGTTCACCACCGACGAGAAAATGTTGGTCAACGCTGGGAACATAGGGCGTGTAACAGGCACCCATTGCCGGCCCAAGCGTTGGATACGTCGCTATCCGAAGCTCATATCCCTCGTCGTCCGGTGGCCGGACGACCCGCAAGAGATTCGGTGTCCCGTTCTCGGATTGCGCGACCTGGACGCCACCATCACCGATAACGGTATAGCGCCCTTCGACGGTATAGCGATGCCCCACAACTGTAAGAGCCGATCTAAGTGAATAGCCGGCATTGAGTAGCCCCGCAACGAGCTGGCCGATGGCAGTCGCGTTTGTGTTATCGACTGCGCCGTGGGTTACGATCCCACCGATGCTTCCCCCTTCGATGAGAGCCAATCCCTGATTGTAGGACCGGCACCCATTCAAGAAGAACGTATCGACACCCACGGTAGCAAGATCGGATGCGTTGAGCACCCCATCGCGACAGACGAATCCGCCATGCTCCACGTGGCCGATATAATGGAGGAAATCGAGATCTGTTGCGAGTAGGGCCCGTAGATCATCGCGGGCGAGACTCCTGTGGACGGTCACTGTAAATGGAAGTTCCTCGCGGTCACCGTAGAGATCGCCATCGCCCACCTCGGCACCCATTTGATCATCATTACAAACAACGCCGATATTGATGGGGTCACCGGTTGCTTGAGAGTCAAATCGGTTCCGGACACCGCCTAAGTGCAGATCGTTCGCATTCACAGAACGCCCCTCGCCGAACCAAGCGCGTTCGAGTGTATCGGTGGCTGAAACCCGAACATATGATAATTCCGGCGACGAATTGGCTGTGTCAGTCGGCGATATTGTAGACCTGACGAATTCCTCATATCCTGGTGGAGAGATTGGGTGGGGGTCGATCGGTTCCCGTTGCTCAACGCTGATGGTCGACAATGCGTTCGCCGCATACGGGAGAAATTCCGTCGAAGCCGGTGCTGGCGACAGATGCGTCGACAAGTACCACGTCGGAACCAGATCCAGTACCGATTCAGAGGGGATGTCCAGATAACGAGTGACGCGCTCAGAGATCGGCGCGTCATAGAGGTCTCGAAGCGGGATATCCACTCGTTCTGTGAGTTCCCGACGTTCGTGGAGGTCTAACGGATACCGCCCTACTGTCCGGACGACACAATCGAGCAAGAACATCTGCTGTAATGTTTCAGTGACGGCTCCCTGGAGACCGTCTGGCCCCTCCAGAGATCGGACGGTAGTGTCATCGGCAAGCAGGCGGGCAGTCTCACCTGGTACGACGCGAGCGCCGAGATAGTGAGCCAATGTCGCGACGGAGTACACGGCTGAGCGGGTAGGGGGTACCTCGATTTGCAAGCCTGTTTCGGGTGGAGCGACTGCCTCTGGAATTGACAGTGATTCACCAAGCTCGATCGCGGGGGGATGTCCCCGAAGGGACGGAAACGATCGCTCCGGACTGGTCGTCTTGAGCGCCGATCCAAACGTCGAAATAGCCGCCATCAGATCTTCGGGAGCAGCTGTTGTTGTGACCGTCGCCGCTGGCTGATCGTGGTACGATCGGGCTGCCAGGTCAACCGAAGTCACTTCACCGAACGAGAGATACATTGTATCGCTCGACGAGCGTATGGTCACTTGCCCCGACACCCGCAGATAGAGCTTGATTGGGGCTGCGATCTCGATTTCATATTCGGCATCAGGCAGTTCTTCCCAAGCGAAGTCGTGACACTCGGCCACCATCTCCCCGCTCGCATCACGAACTAGGACTGCTACTACATACGGCAGCTCGAGTTCCTCGACCTGACATGAAACAGCATCGTCAATTGGAGCCCGAAACCGGTTCTCCGAGCCCATTTCTAGCGTGACCGCCGGCTGAATCGACAGCGAAAACCGTCGGCCTTCAATGTGGTCGATGACGCTGATCCCAGACTTCTCGTCGCACTCGCGAATCTCGACTGTCATCCAAGAGAGAACCAGGGCGTCTCATACCCGGTCGCTGTGAGCCGCCACTGCTGCTCAATGCCGACGTCACCCATACGAAGTTCGACGACCGCATCGAATATCGGTGCGAGCGCTTCAACTTCGTCGCTGTCTGCCTCGATCGGGAGCAGGAAGTGGCCTACTCCGTTGTGATCATGAACCATATGACTGATCTCTTTGAGAACCCCGCTGGTTTGCTTGAGGTCACTTGAACCGAGCATGGCGCGGACGGAATCAACGCTAACTCTCAGTTCTCCTGGCACGCTTGGGTTAATCGCCGAAATGGTTTCGTGAACAATATCAGGAAAGGCTTTTATTCCGCCCGAAACTGGGACAATCGTCAGCCCGTGACCGCCATCGGTATTGGGCCCGTCAGAGGCTGCTGCTGTTCCTGCCCTCGCAGTTGATTGATCAACTAAGGCCGTGGCATTTGACGCAGCCAGACCCGTCATCGACAGGCGACGGCGGGCGGTCTCGAGATCTTGTCCATGGTGGATGAACACGGGAGCGCGAGCAGCATCAGGGTCGCCGAGCAACGTCGCAGCGGCTCGGTCCAACTCCTGTTCAGGAACGGTACCAACAACGAGGAGTGTCGCCCCTGCCCGCTTGAGGGCTGCGAGTGATGGCTCGACAACGATCTTCCCATCAGGACCGATCACGGCCTCGTGTCCATCGACCGAGAGGAAAAGACGACTGTCGTGACGCTCTGTTTCATCGAAAAGTGGTTGAAGAAGGCGATCGAGGGCGTCCGGATCAAGCCACTTCCGAAGCAGCTCACTGATCTCAGCTGGGGACTTAGCCGATTTGGTCGCGATTGCCTGACTAACCGACCAGAGGAGGGAACTCCTCCCCTGCCAGTCATGCTTGAGCGTTACCGCAGCTTCTCTGTGGTCCGACGATTGATCGGTCGGGTATTCTTCTATGTGTCCATCATCACGAACTAACACGGAGGCACCGTCCCACGACACCTCGATTGCTATTCGAACACCCGACTGCGAATCGGTTGGAAAGTTTGCGAGAATACGATCAACACTATCCGGGTCGATCCGATCGTTCAATGTAGATATGGTGAATGGATCAGCTCCCATTGCCGCCGCAGCTGGCGGGACGAGCACAGTGGCTGCACGTTCTACGTCAGGGTCAAAGGGCTGCGACGGGAGTGACCGCCCAGCGGTCAAAAACGGCCAACGCATCCCCCGCTTTTCGGTATCCATGCAAAGTAATCGCGATCAAGAGTTGAGTATCATTCGGTCAGTTCACACGAAGCTCATTGGCTGCCCGATGTCCTCTGATTTATAGTCGGTGACGGCGTTTTACCCCCAATGGATAACGATAGAGGAGGTTCACCATCCGCGAGTGATGAAACCCGCCGTCAGCTCGACAAACTCCTCGCCGTTCTCTCCAACCAACGTAGGCGAGATCTCCTTTATCATCTTCTCGCGGTCGAAGTTACCGATGTAGAGACTCTTGCGATAGAAATGTCAGCAGAAATTGAGAGCGTCCCGACCACCGAAGTCTCCAACGAGATTCGAGAACAGATGCAAATAAACTTGGTTCATACTGATCTTCCGAAACTAGTTGAGATCGGCGCCATCGAGTTTGATCGGCGGACTGGTGATATTCGCAGCCGAAACTTTTCGCCACTACTCGACCAGATCGTGGAAACTTGTCAGAATATCGAAATAGATGGCTAATTGGCCGAGCCGAGACAATAACATCCCACTACTATTACCAATATGCCAGATGGCTGGCTTGCAATTCAAACCGGAGAGGTCACTGAGGACCTCGATATTCATCGAAATTCGGCTCGGTATCTATTGAATAAACTTGAGGAGGACGGTCGCATTCGGAAAGAGGAGTTTCAAGTCGCATCTGAATGCCTTCCCGAGAGATCAAGCCTCGCTCGAGACAATTTCGAATCCAACTAATCCGAATCAATCTGCCTTTCGGCGGTTTTGATCGGCTGTTTCTTATTGGTCCCATTAACAGATCCAAGCAGTTCTCATCGGGCGATGTTTTACCCATGAGTTCGCCGCAAGCTGATGAATCGCCAAACAGCGCCAACCACCGGCTACGACTGACGGCACGGGACGACACCCGAAGGTGCATAACCGCCCGAAACGACCCTACCGCCATAGATCTGATCACACCCTTCACACCGCCATAATTCGGGCCAGTATGGTTTCCCACCGTTGCCTGCTACTTCCACTTTCGCACCGAGGTGGACTGTTTCTATCCAGTACAGTGAACGAGCGCGTATGCTCTCGTGCGAGTGGCGTGACTGCGACCGGATCTCGGGCTACCGGTTCAACGTCAAAAACCGACGTCGGGTCACCCAGGGCATCGAGTACTACTGCGAGCGCCACGCCCTCGAGCGGATCGAGGAGGCCAGTCGAGACCCGTGGCTCGAGATTATGTCGTCGACGAAGCGGTAGGATAGCTTATTCTCTGACGTTAGTATGTGTAGATCGAAGCATGAGCGACAACTCGAGCAACTCAAGGAGAAGCTTCAGGAAGAGAGAGAGAATTGGCATCTAAAACGAGTAGCGAGTTCGAGACAGATTCGAAAAGATGGCACTATTTCGAAGGGAAAGCAGACGGCTTTATTGACGCGGAGAAGTTTGTCGATGAACTACTCGAGCAGTAGCTAATTCGTGACTCCACGATCGTTCGTCTGCCCGTCAACGGACTGCTCGCACTCGACTGGCGGCGCTGCCGAGCTGGCCGAGCACGTCAACACCGAACATCCTGGTGAGTTCCGACGGAAAGACTGGCCTGCGACCGAAGCGGGAAGTAAAGCGCGGACTCGAGAGCAGGACGAAGAGGAGGGGTAGTTCGGCAGGAATTATCGGACTAGTTTTATTAGATATCCGAATATACTATTATCAATGTCATTCTATGAATGTGGGACAGCCGCTGGAACGGACATCTGGGCACTAATCGGTTGCTATACCCCTTACATCCCTATGGCGCTAATCATAGTATTTTTAGCGGTTCTTGTGTTCGTAATAGCACGAATGCGTTAACTTGGGATATTACTGGCCAGTTCGAAAAGATCGACGCAAAACAACGAACTCGAAATCAGTAGTCCAAACCGTCCAGTAGGTCACGTACCTCTTGTACGTCCAAACCGTCCAAACCGTCCAAACCGTGCTCGATGACCAGCGGGTAGAAGTGACGGTTCTTCTCGAGTTCTTTACCGAACTCGCGCTCGTACTCCGCGCTTAGAATCTTGTACTGGAGGCCCATCTCCTTTTTCTGCGCTTCCGGGAGGTACAGATACGTCCCAACCTGTTCGTCTTTGATAGACGGTTTGTCCGTCTCGCCCGTCTCTTCCATCTCGCCTGGTTTGTCTGTCTGTGACGGTTTGGACGGTTTTGATTGTTTTGACGGCCGTGGCGTTTCGGACGGTTCGTCCGTCTTGTCCGCTTTGGACTGGACGGCCTCTTTGGATTTGTTTCGGCGCTCTCGAAGCCGGTTGGCTCGATCGCTCATGCTCGCACCTCTGTTTCTTCAAAACCGAATTGGCTATCCAAACCGTCCGCGATATCCAAAAAGACGTCGCACATATCGCTCTCTGGATTGTACTCGAGAAGGGACACGCCCTCCTCGAGCGCGTACTGGACGTCCGCTCGCTCACGGACGCGCCACACAGGAACATCGTCGAACGCAGCATCGATCCACTCGACCATCTCTAGTGCCTGGTTCTTTCGCACGTCGATACGGTTCGCGACGACGCCGACCTCGCTGATCTCGATCTCGTAGTCTAACTCAAGCATCTCGACGTGATCGAAGAGGAGCTCGAACGCGCGCTTACTCGTCGATTCGGCGAGTGCCGGAATCAGAATATTCTGGGTAGCGTATAGCGCATTATCGGTGAGATTCCCAAGGTTTGGAGGCGAGTCCACAATGATGTAATCGTAGTCGTCCTCGACGTATTCGAGCAGGATATCGAGTTGTTCGCCACCGCGCCTCGAGAGCGTCAGTTCGGGTTCGGCAGCCGTCATGTCGATATTCGACGGCAGGACGTCCATCTCGGGATGCTCTTGAATGATCTGGGTGACGTATTCTCGCTTCTCCGCGTCGGTGAGACAGTCGAACAGGCTCGGCGGTTCCTTATCGTACGCCTCTGGCATTCCGAGATCCTCGGTCGCGTTACCCTGTGGATCGATGTCGACGAACAGTACGTTTCTCCCGCGTGCGTTGAGTGCCCCGGCGACGTTGATCGCGACGGTCGTCTTTCCGACGCCACCCTTTTGGTTTGTCACTGCTATCTTTGCCGTCTGTGTCATACAAACTGGTTTGTACGGGCAAGATATAAAAGCTTGTCAGACAGTTCCAGTAGATTATATCCCATCGAGCGGCCAACGGCAGCGAGACATCCACAGGACGACCTCCTCGTGATCGAAGCGCACGCCGAGTATTCCCGCTCGCGTTCTGAGTCAATATTCAGCCAGAATTGCACGACGAGTGCCTCTCGTTTACAATCTGGCCGTTAGAATAATACCGACCCGGCCGAGACTGTCGATTGCGCGGGGAGGGGGACATCGCCAGCCCAGGTGTTGCTGCGGATCCTCCAACCACCAATCATCATTTCCCCGCGTTTGAACACCAACGCCCTCGATCATTGAGGCGGTTTTGAAGATACTACCGCAGTCCGCAGCAGTGTCGTCACTCGATACCGACATCAACGACGTCGGCACACTCACTCACTAGCTCACGGATATCGTCAGCGGCCCCCGCATCGATTGCAGCGACAATTCCCTCGGTTTCGCCAACGACGAAGTGAAGCTCTGTTGCATCTTTGAAAAAGCGGGTGATTGCGAGTAATCGTCCATGCGCATACAGCGACTCCTGGTGTGGCGTATCCAGTGCTTCTAATCGGTTATCGCGGAAGACTCGCTGGAGATCGCCACAGTCGTATGCTGACTCGACATCATCCCGGGCGAACAGGAAGTCGGTCTCTTCGGGCGTATAGTATCCAACGCTCCGCAGATCGTCGTCAAACTCCTCCTCCAGGTAGCCGAGGAGTTCGCCCGCCGTTTCTTGTGCCATATCGAGTGAATTAACAGCCTTTGATAATAAGAATGTAGGCTACCGCTGAGTGATGCCTCTACCATTTTGAGCTGCTGAATCCTCAAGAAATCGCATATCACTACCTTGTAAATGGTGTTGACATATGTGATGGCAAATATCGTCACTCAGCCAGAACAGTTGGGAGCAATCGGTCTCCCCGGCGAATACATTGCTGCGCTCAGGATTGCGACGAGTAATGTTCTACAGCGAGCTCAAGGAGCGCCTGAAGGGCGCGAGTAGGTCGGGGTAGTTCACGTTTCGTCTCCCTCTTCTGGCTCTTCGATTATTTTTGCGATAGTGAGAAGGGCGTCAAATTCCTCGGGCGAACCCTGTGCCTGAATAACCCCTTGTTCTTTGTCATACTGGATGAACTCAACTTCAGCAGATTTTGGAAGGTGTACGTGTTTCAGGTCAATGGCGATTTTTTCGAACCGATCAATACTCCCATCTGTCTCCGACGGGTCGTCTTCCCATTTCTCTATTTTTTTTCACCAGTTCAGAAACGGCTACTGGTCCGTCTTTTTCGTAGAGACAATACAAAGCATATCGCCGTCTTTGATCTTCCAACAATTCAAAGACTTCGTCTAATGCAACCATATGCAATATTTGCCGTGTTAGCATTTAACGCTCCCTATCGCCACGTTCTCACGTCATTCTCGTATAAGTACATGCGATAGCTCCGCCCCGCTGAACCAACTATTCGCTAGGCGTCGAACGGTCAAAGAGAACATTAGGGGTCTATTCATCACTGACTACGATCTCGTCTCCCTCAATCTGGACTTCGTAATCGTCGACAGAGAAGGCGACCGAAACGTGGTCAGAAGAGGAGACGAGTGCATCGAGAGCGTCCGGATCGACTTGATCAAACAATGTTGTATCGAGAGCGTCCGAAACGTCGGTTATTTCGACGTCTTCAGCATGCGCAACGGCGTCGATTACGGCAATGCTCGGTCTCGTAACCGAGCAGTCGTATTCCTCCCGTACCGAACCGCTATCTCCATCGTTACCCCCCATACATCTCCTTGCAACTTCAGAGGGAAATATTTGCCGCCAAATGACAGAGAGCGTGATTCTCAACCAGTCTACTACGCAGTTTCTCTATAGCACAACTATCACTGCCAGTCAAGTCTCTCGTGTTCAGACATTATTCAATCGTACAAACTTCAGACGAACGCCTGCCTGCTAAAACCGGACTCATCGAATAAACTCAATCAGCTTGCGCTGGTGATTGAAGATTCTGGCTAAGAACTGTCCACTTACCTCCAAAGGGGAACTAAGAGGTCTTTGTCGATTGGTTGAATGGCTGCTCCCTCACATTTTGTGAAGCCCAAGTTTCGTGACTGCACCGATTGAGAGTCCCGCAATCCCAAGTAAAACGATGATAGGAACCCCAATCGAGAGCGTTGTTCCCAGCAATGGACTGAACGTTATATCAGCACCCGCTAGCATCTCTCGAACGACGTGGCGGCCAACGAAATAGAACTGAATGCCGAGTCCAATACCGAGCAGTGCAAAGACCGGTAATATTCGACGTCCCATACCCTATAATCGAACACCCCACTATAGAGGCCTCTGGCCACTCTACAACCATATGTCAAGAACTATGTGGGTGACTCTCTCGCTTGATCGAGTTGCGTTCTAATATTGGGCATAAGCAATTACAACGATTCTCAGAAATTGTGCAGTCACCTTCGCAGGTGGGGTACGATCATCTAATCCGACTCTTTTTATCCAATCGGGCGGCCAACGCCGGCGATGCACCCACAGGACGACCTCCTCGTGATCGAAGCGCTCGTCGAGTATTCCCGAACCCGTCGCGACCACGCACCCGACCGGAGCGAGCGCGCCTACGCGATCGCCGACACGATGGCCGCCGAGCACGGGCTGGGGCTCGAAGATGCGATACGGCAGATCGAGTAATTGAACCCCCCAGAACTAGTAGTGGGCCAACATATTTATGTAACGAACAGTCCTCTGTGCGGTTATGTTCCGACGAAAACTATTGGCAACTGGTGGGACTCTCCTCTCGCTTACGATTGCGGGCTGTGCCTCAAGCGACGACGGCAACGGTGACCGAGAGGAAGGGGCAACTGACGACGGCAACGGAAACGGGAATGGAAACGGAGAGGATTCGGGCAACGGAAACGGCGACGATAGCAGTCAGGAGAGTAGCGACGATGATGGCAGTGCCGAAGAGGAGAAGCAGGTCGAAGTTCTCGAACATGAATGGTACAACAATGGTTCCTACGACGCGGGTGTGAAGGGCCGTCTGGAGAACGTTTCTGGCGAGGAGCTCTCCTATGTCGGCATCGAGGTGTTCTTCCTCGATGAGGAAGGGACCCAAATCGGAGAAGGACTGGATAACACGACCGATCTTGCTGAAGGCCGGGTGTGGGAGTTTGATGCGGGCTATCTCGATGATGACCCCCAGCGCGTGGACAGTTACGAGATAAAGCCCGATGTAATGAATTACTGAGCTCCATCATCGACGAGTTATCGCCTTAGTTCAAGGTATATATACCATCCGTGACTTTTTACTCTCGGAGAAATATCAGAATCCATGGCAAACTACGATGAACACGCACGGTGGGGGAAGTATGCTGCAATCGGTGCAGGCCTCCTCGCTTGTGCACTTGTATACAGGAGCACGAGAGATCCAAGATGGGCAATCGGTCTCGGTGGAATAGTCTCCTTCTTAGTATTCGTGTTCTCAATCTTCCCCGATACCGATCACCCCCAATCGATTCCATACCGGCGAGCGGTAATTCTCGCAAAAATCGGAATTCTTGGTGTAGGCGGTTATTTCGTCTATATCGGGTTCGACAAGGTGTTGGCGTACGTTTCGGCGACGGTTGCAAATCTCGTCCCAGATGTTTCGCCTGCTGCATTGACTATCGGAATTATCGCGCTTACCATGCTTGTTGCGATGGCGCTTGTCCCCGACTTCATAAATCGGGCAACGGGCTCTCACCGGGAGTGGACACACAGCTGGTCTGCTGGCGTGGTAATAGCACTGAGTCTCGCCTCGACAGGTGTCGTCGGCTTATCACAATATGGGGTTGAAACGCCCTTCCCGATCGAATACCTCGGAATTGCAATTGTCGCAGCGGTGTTATTTGGACTCGCAATCCACTTCTACCGGGATGGAATCCTATTCGGAAAGTAGCGTAAGTACCCCCTCCGTTTCCTATCCGTCCGCTAACAGGCGTCAGACGTTGATATCTTGGGTATTAGCATCTAGGAGTAGAGACGCGCAAAGATATAGCGGCATACGGTACATGACGGCCTACAAACACCCCAATTCCAACGATTTCTGGACTCTCACAGCCTGAAACCATATTTCGATTAACCCCAACAGTACACAGCACATTAGACCAATAGTCTGCGGTGGATTTACTAGGGTTGCCGCTGTCTGGTAAGCTAAGTCGATGGAAACCAGCAATTCAGGGCCTACACCCCAGGGAAAACGGCTCGAGGACGCAAAGGCAGAGTTCCTTGAGCGCCAGTCGGGGAACTACGCGAAGAATCTCGACCGCGTGCTCGAGAAGTGGATCGACTGGTGTGACGATCGTGGCGTCACCACACTCGAGGGCGTGAGTAAACGCACGATGGGGAACTACGCCGCCCACCTCGATCGGCGCGTCGAAGCGGGCCAGTCCGACCACGTCGACGGCGGCATCGCGGCGTCGACGGCGTGGACCTACTACAACCAAGTGTCGGCGTTCCTCTCCTGGGCGGTCAAATACGACTACCTCGCGGAGAACCCGGCTGAGAAACAGGTCGCGAAAGACGACATGCCGCCCCGCCCATCCTCGAACAGCGGCGACCAACAGTTCTGGAGCGTCGAGCAGCGCCGGGCGATCGTGGACTACGTCGACGAACGAGCTCGGGACGCGATCGACGAGAAAGGATCGGACGCTATCGAAGAAGTTCGTGACCGGGCGCTCATCACGGTTCTCGCGTACTCGGGCGTACGCGGCGCCGAGGTCCTTGCCGATTCGAACGACGCCCGTCGGAACGGTCTGCGCTGGCAGAGCGTCGACCTCGAGGCCGGGACGATCACGGTCCTGGGGAAGAACCAGCAACGCGAGGAGACGCCGCTCACCTCGAAAGCGGTCGCACCTCTCGAGCGGCTGTACCAAATCGTCGACCCGCCGGCCGACGGCTGGCCGGTGTTCCCCTCGAGGCATCCGCCGTCGCTGTACGGGGCGATCGAGGACGCCGACCACGATCGGCCCGACGGAAACCCGTGGGCGTACGTCCTCGAGCACGGCATCGAACCGCCGTCGCTCTCGACGTCAGGTGTACGCACGCTATTGAAACGCTTCTCCGAAGAAGCAAACATCCCCGATCTCGAGGATGGTGAGTATCTGACGTTGCACGGGGCTCGCCGGGGTGTCGGTGAAACACTCTTTCGCGAGCGCGGCGCCGCGACCGCTCAACGGATGCTCCGGCACGCCGATCCGAAGACGACTTCGCAGATGTACTCCCACATCGAAGCGAGCGAGCTGGGCGAAGACGTCAGTGAGGTGTTCAACGGTGAATAGAACTCTCTAACAGTATCCCTAAGCGCCCCTAAATTCAACATGACAGTGTCTCGTTCACACGATCAAGCAGAGCGTGAAACAGTGAAATTAACTACTTACTGGCAATTCATCAGTGCCATTCTTCAAACTTTGTCGAAAATTCTATGCAAACCGGGACAAAAAGCCCTTGTATACCTTGTTCGAACTGTCTTCTGACTCACCAATATTGCTATTTTCAATATTTAATCAATAGAATACAAATATTTAACCCAAATCTTTATATGCATATTTGGCATAGAATTAATATGAATCGTCGTTCAGTCCTCCAAGCGACCGCATTGATTGGAACGACCTCTATAGCAGGATGCCTTTCTAACTCTGTATGGAACGCAGACGACCCCGAAGCGCTTCCCTCCGCTTCTACTCATCGACCACCAAATGGTACCCCAACTGAACTCATTAGAGCAGATTACACAGATAATTCTCACGATGAAGCGATCCCATTAACTGAATTTGAATCTTCCGCCCAGCGTGAACTTGCAATCGCCATCACCCGTCTCTCTTATTCTGGCTCTGGTGAATCAGATCTTCCGTTTGGCTTAGGCGACTCAGATTTTGCACTATCTGATACAGACCTCTCTTCCTCGGTAGTTGAATGGCATGGTGAGTATTTTCGAGTAAGAATGCCGGTTGGTGAACCGGAACCTAACGGGGTTGAATTAGTAGACCCATTTGAGCTCGAATTAGCGCTTGAAGATGATAGACTTACGGTTGAAGTTGTGAACAGGAGCGAGAAACCATACGAGGTTAATCACTACGGAAGACCGTACCACGGGATACTGGTTGCATGGGACGGTGAACCGCATATTCTCAAAAACGATTATTATACAGATAATGAAGCGATAAACGTAAAGGGAGATTTTGTCTATCCCGACCATTATCGAAAACATGATGATCTTCCTGGGATCCTTGAATTGAAGCCTGAAGAATCAATCAAAGAAAGATATACAGTACCAAATAATCTTGATGCTGAGACAACGATCTGGATGGACACAGATTTCCGCGAAAGTCAAACATCAGAGGATACTAAACGAAAATTTCAAACCTATGTTTGGGATATATATGTAAAATAGGTTTCGAAGGTCGTGTTTAGAAAAGAATGAGGGTCAAACTAGGTGAATTCAGTTGTTCCGTGAGAAAGCGCCTGTTTTAGTGGTTGTAGGAGCTAGGACGGTTAGATTTTGTGAAGCTAGATTGTGCTGTACCGGGCTATGGATTTCGATGACAGTGGCTAGTTAGGTCCGTTTGATGAGCGAACAGGCTGTGGAGCGTGATCAGAATAAATTTGTAGTCTAACACAATCTCTGCGAGTCTGTGTTACTCGCTGATAACTATAGCTATCTGACTGCAACCTTGTTAGGAGATTGAGTGGTTAATTCGGTTACATCGGTCGAAACTGATCGGAAAGTGGGTATGAGACGTTGAATACGCAGATTAATAACCTCCACAACTCTTGGGTGGGTGATCGGGCCAATGTTAAACGGCGTATTTTTCGCTCTGCAAAACTCCAAGGCTTGTTACCTCGTCAACCCTTGAATCATGGCTGCCATCCTGTTTTATCACATGATGGATAATATTTTAATATTATCAAAAACTAATTTATGTGGCCATCAACTTTATACTCTGTACAATATGCTGGTCGATCAACTCTTTCATCTTTACCATTTGTTCCGTCATTATAGCAACCGTATTCAACTGCACCAATATCATTCCAACTCGACATCACTGTGGCTTTATCATTCGCAAATATCGCTGCATCCCGGTGTTCTCCATTATATAGATGAATCAGTTCGTGGAAAGATATGTTGTCTATTGGCGACCAAGAAAGATCTCCTTCGTAAGCATAATCAACAATTCCTACTCTATCATCGCAATAAATTGCACTCCCTATTGTTGATACCCATCCTTGATGTCCTTCTTGATCCGCATGGTCTAATATAATAACTGCATCAGTAGAATCCCACCAATAAGGACCATCATCATTGAACCATTCAACTGCCTCGTCTAACCGATCCGAGAGGGGTTGTTCACTATAACGATTGAACTCAAGATCCAATCTATCATTCGTCTGTGTATAGAAGTACGCGTCCTCAGAATCACTTAAGAAATTTTCCCACTGAGTAGAACAATGATCTGCTGCTCGATCTAAGGTACTCTCTGGATTACCTGAATAATACTGGTAAAATCGTTCTGTCATAACAAAATCCTGGATTACAGTCATACGTTTTCACCTTTTTTAGAAGCTACAACAAGATTACCCTTGCTTTTTGCACTTTCTTTCATATTTCTATAGTGCTTTGATAAAAGATGATCTGATTTTCTAGGAACCACAATTTTGTCTTCCGCTCCAAAGAACTCTACTACACCATGGTGCCGAGCAATTAGTGTTGGCTTTATTTCCATTTCGACCGGGTCAGGTTTTATAAACCGTTCTTTTGTTATGGTTTTATCATTCATCCTTGATTTGATTTCAACTTCCTCTGTTTCATTTGGCTTGGGAATTATGTGGACTTTCTCTTTCTCCAACGATATTTCTTCCATGTCACCATTATCTAGATGGATGTTTTTATCACCAAAATTCAAATCAACCCCTTTATTTGCTGCAGTAATCTTTGGACAATACTGGGAATAGGGGTTAGATAATCTAACATAGCTAATACCATGCCCTTGGAAAGTTCCATCAACAGGCAACACGTGTGTTTTAGTTCTATTTTTAAAATATGAAGGAGAGCGAATTTTGCCTTTATATCCAATGGCTATGTTTTTTGGACTCTTATTTCTTTCAGATGTTCTTAGAAGTGTTACTACCCCATCAGATGTTAAATATTCTAAGCCACCACAACCTACAGTAGTTGTTTGATTGCTCACTCCTCTATACTCTACGCTTAATTCTGTGAATTTACACGTGCCCAATAAGAGATCCTCGGCTGCTGCAGTACTTGTGGCTGATAACCCAGTTGTACTTAATGCTGTAATCATACTTGCCTGCTTCATTATTTCTCTTCTTGATTTTTCCATACTTCAAACACCAAAATGACATTATAGACAACCAATTATAAATCTTTCTGAGTTTTACATTTTTTGAAAGTTGGTGTGATGAATCGACATATGAAATTGGATTTGTTTAACTCACTGTACAATAGATAATGTAGATGACATAAATCATGACGTTTAACGGAACTCATAATAACAGCTTCACGTAGACATACCATCGCCAACTGTGCGCCATATATAAATGAGAAGTCCGTTTCAGACAGCACTCGAGTACGCCGATCGACGCGTCAAGACGGCTCGGGAGGGGATGCTCGACGTCCCGCTCGAGGACCTGTTCATTCCGCCCAATCGCGTGCTCGACCTCGGTCCCGGTCCCGACCGCGACGAGCTGGTCGCCGCCCTCGAGTTGGGGTGTGTCGAGCGCAACGTCTCTATCCCGCACATGTTTTCCTTCGGCGCTGGCGACGCTAGCGAGTGGGACGACTGTACCGAGTGCGGTCACCCGGTACCGGTTCGCTACGACGAGCGCTGTCGGATGTGCACCGACGGTGAGTGGACCGACCGGATGACCAGCGCGATCGAGGCGCTAGCCCGTGGCGCTCGCGAACGGAACAGCTCGTTCGCTCATCGCCTCCCGACGCAACTCTCGCCGACCGAACCCGGCGCGGCCCCGCTTCCGGGAGCAATCCTCTGGCGGCGTCACAACGCCGAGGGGACGTCGAAACTCGTCGAGGTCACCCAGCGCCTCGAAGACGCCGACGACGGTCACTTCGAGTACGTGTTGATGGACCCGACCCACACTGACCGCTGGCAGTACCACGAGGACGACCTCGAGGATTGCTTCTGGGATACGGGTCTCCGGAATGAGGAGATAAAGCCGATCATGGACGACCGGATTCGCGAGGTCTTCCAGCGGGTTCACCCCCATCTCTTCCGGACGGTTCACGACTCGGAGACGCTCGAACCTGCCGGCGAGCAGTGTATCGGGTGCCGAAAACGGAGAGACGAATGATCGACCGATTCGCTGCGAACTCATTCTTTCTCATCTAGGAAATATTCTGGATCAGACAGACGTTCAATGGCAAGCTCGCCCCGCGCAATAACAAACCAGACCACCCAGATAAAGCTAAACCCAATCGTAGCTGCGACAACATTGACCCACGTCACATCAGGATGCGTTAGAGCAAGATAAACCGCCCAAGCTGAACAGAACACGAAAACGAAGGTGAATCCCCTCTGATATCGGGACAACGCATTCCACATCTGGAGGAGGAAGGAAATTCTGGACATCATCTATTCCTCCGATCCCTCGCACCGGTGCCAGCCCTTCTCGTCGGTGTGGTGAAGGACGTACTCGGTGTCGTCTTTCTCCAAAATGAGGTACTCGTTATGCACGCTGGGCGTATCGAGGGTCATCACGCTATCGAACGCGTTCTGGGACTGGAGGTCCTGAAACTCGTCGAACGTGAGTGGCCGGTCCGGAAGGACATCTTTCAGCGCCATACGTGGGTACTCGAGTCAATCTACTTGAGTGTTCGCTGGCCCTGACGGTTGTCTCGAGCTCCCCTGAATACGACGGGAAAATAGTCTTCGCTCTCACTGGCGGAGTCCAAAATGGTCTGTTACCCCCAGGGATACAGACCGTTAGGCATTGTAGCGGACGAGTCGCACCATCATAACCCGGCCACCCCTCAGACCCAGTGGCCGTTTCCGCTACCGATCGACGTACTGGGACCTGTTTTCGAGGACTGACTACTCGTACAGATAGGAGAGGATATACGCAAGACCAAACGAAAGCAATGCCACCCCCACGGGAATCGGGTGGAGACCATCTGTCGCGAGAAGAACGAACCCAGACACCGTGACACCAATAGCAGCAAGTGCCACCTGAAGGGCGACGATCGTGGTGACGAGGTGCCTTTCAAACCGGCCTCCAGCGACCCGAAGCTGAAGATCGGGAGGGGCATCCTGACCAGCAACCATAGGTGAGATTGTGAGCGGGGCTGCAATAGGTGTTGGGGCTCTTACTGATCGACGGACCGGAACCCCCAAGTCAGGACCTTACTCGTACAACTTCCCGAGGAGATACACAGTGGCGGCCATCACGAAAATAGCCGGAAGCCATCCGAAAAGGTAGGTGACTGGCCGGGACCCAAACACGGAGTTCGCGGTAATGAGCGTCCAGATCAAAAGCGTCAAAATGAGTGCAATAGCGGTGAGCCCCCGAACGAGAAGAATCAACAACAACACGTTCTCTTCATACCCTTTCGCATCGAACCGGAGCTCGGCATCTGGGAGTTCGATCCGATCTGTGTCTGGCTCACTCATGCCCGTGCTGGTAATCGACCTGTAAACGGTTTAAGTGTTATCGGTAGATTGGTACAAACTACGAATCCACGTACCGAAACCCGCGAGTTACGGGCTTACACGGCACCGCTTCCTCGCAGGGCTCGAGTGGCTCGAACCAGAGGTGGCCGTGGTCGACATCGATTGTCTCCAGAAACTTTCGTGAAAAGTGAGGACCCTGGTGAATCAACCGAAACTCCCGAGTCCTGATTGACCGATTCTTTCGTTCGCTTTCTCCCAGAGCCTCTCTTGATTCATGATATCTTCCATGATTCCCCTTGCAGTCTTATTTTCGCACGTAAAGGCAAGATCAAACCGGTGCCGGGCGTCATGAGGCGAGACTAGCGCTTTCGTTTTCACCGGGCGAATCTCGGGATTTTCTTCGAGCTTTTCTTTATACAAATTGACATACTCATCAGCGCTGGCAGCGTTCGGCCAATCGCTATCACCCATCGTTCGCTCTACAGCACCGTGTGCGTGTTCAGCTCCTTCTGCAGCGCTCCGCAGAACGCCGGTCGTTTGGTAGTTAATCAGAATATCCATATTTGACCTACCAATGAGGGTGTCCAACGTCGATTTCTTCGCCGTGAGGCCTTTTGGATCGACGAAAGTGAACCAGTGACTAGATGTATTTACATCGGCAAGGAAACTAACTCCCCGATTGGAATCCATTTGCATTACTCTAATATATGGGTCATCACACCGTGCAACGAGGAAATCTTCACCTTCTACACCTGCTGGACTCACGTCGAACTCAAGGCCCAACCGGTCTGATATAGTTTCATGAAGCTTGTGGAAATGTGCCTCGGAGAGTTCGTAAAAGTAGAATCTGTCAAACGAGTCTTGGTGATTCTCGAGTGCAATGATGGCAGAACCATCGATTGTAACCCCGTTATCATCGATCACTGTCCGACCCGTCCCTGAGTGTGTATCGACGTACCATTTATCCTGTCGCCAGTTCGAATCCATTATCGTGGTGTACACGTCGAGGTATTCCTCGAGAATTACAAGCTTCGCCGATGTTTTCAAGTCCCCCCCGTCGAAGTGGTCAGTCATAGTTATTGACCAAAAGATGATGACTAATTCCGCATAAGTGTTACTGCTAGTACAGGTCTTCAGGAGAAGGGTCTATGATAACCGCGAGGGGATCTCCGGCATTGGTTCGTTTGGGATTTCCCGATCTGCAAACTCTTCGGGTGACTGCCTGTCTTTCCACTGCTGTAACCACTCGGAAACGTCGCTATTAGCGTGGTTTATCTGGTGTTTGTCTGGCCACAGGTGTACTGGTAAATCAAGTTCTTCGCCGATTTCTTGAACCGCTTTGAACTGCTCGAGGGAATACGAAAGCCACGTTTCTCGATCACGCAACGAGTCGAGTTGTCGGGCGAGTTCCGTTTCACCGGCGTCACGGGCGGCTTCGACGGTCATCTCGAAGTTCCCGCCTCGCGGGTTGATTGGTTCGTGGAAAATCACAGCGGGGTCGCATTCAGCAATCTGCTCTAGATGAGCTCGGAGATCGGAACGGGATTGGGTCGGATACGTCGGGCTCATACTTACGAAGGTTTGTACGCCAGCCTCTGAGAACTCTCGCAGCCCCCGGAGCCGATGTTCCGGTGATGGCGCCCGCGGCTCGATCGACGCAACTTCCGCAGCGTCCATCGTCGGGATTGACGAACCGATTGTCACATAGTCGCCAGCCTGTTTGAACGTCTCGAGATCTTGTAGTGCAAGGATCGGATTCCGGGTGAGAACTCGTGCGTACTGCCCGTGCTTTGCGAGGAGCCGGACGACCTCTCGGGTGATCTTACCCGCACGACCGTCCATATAGCAATCAGTCGCGAAAGAAATACCGACGACACCACATCCCTGATCGGTTTCATTCCACTTTTGCTTCCGCTTGAGTATTCCGTCTAGGTGGTCTGGGATTTCGTCTCGGTACAGTACGTAACTCCCCCATTCGAGTTGTGGGTTGTCCACGTCGGCGTGGTCTTTGAGCATATCCGGTCTGGTCCGGACAGCCGGAGTGCTCGGAACGTAGCAGAACTTACACCCGTGGCGGCACCCGGTCGCGACGTTGATAACGTAGTCACACAGGTGTTTGCTGTCTAACCCGGATTCGCTCAGTATCGCTTGCGTAGGGTCCTTCCCTGTTGTCACTCCCCCGGAACCTATCGACATATTAGACTTACTATGCTGGCTAGCAATAATTCTTCGGCCGACCGGCTCTGATTCACTGTTTGATCCCGACTGAGACGGTCGCTGGCTCATACTGTACCTATCTGACTACAGCCCAATAAGTAATAGTGAACAATTCTGTTTTACCGACACTGATTTTAAATACATCAGTGTGGCTATCTCACTGCCCCGGACACAACGCCTCGGCCACCATCGAATACGTTCGTCCGCAGTTCTCCCCCAGCACACTCGACGAGAGAAGGAATCACGAGGTGTTTGCTATCGGTGCTAAGGAACCATCTGCTTGTGTGATTTCGTATCATGATCTGAAGTTAGTGTATCCGTTTGAGCACTGCCTCGACCGTCCCCTCTCCAACCCCGTGCACGGACTCGAGTCGCTCTCGATCGGCGCCGCGCAACTCCTCGAAACTCGCGAACTCGCGGGCGATCGCCTTCGACGTCTTCGGGCCGACGCCGTTGACGTCCTCGACGAACGCGCGGATCTGGTCGTTTCTATCGTCGAGGTCGAACTCCAGGCGCCGTTCGAGTTCGTCGGTGTCAATCTCATTTTGCAGCTCGAACATCCCATGGCCCATAGCCTATGGATTTATTACATTTTGCCACTCGCTAGACTGTTAGATAAAATGAGTTTTCAATACACCACATTGATGTGGAGGGGTTTGATGGGAGTGGATCGTGCGTGAGAAAGGTGCTTCTCATTTTCGGGTGTGTACTCTTGATCGTCGGTGGTTCAGCGACTGCCAGCGGCCAGAGCCTCTCCCAGGAAGTGACGGGAGTTTCAATTGGGCCTATCGGTGGTCACCCTGGTTTCGCAGGAGAAGTAGAAGAATTCGAAGACACCGCTTCGGAGTATGTGGTCGACGTGCCCAGCGAGGTTTCGATAATCGCCGTTGATGCTGACGAGACGTACGTCGTCTTTAGCGATGAACCCATTCCTGCTGGCGAAGTGATCGCTGAAGGGAACGTGATTCCACATCCAGATCCCAGTTTCGATATCCTCATCGCGAGTGATTTCGAGGTTGACCAGAGCGGAGACCGAATCTCGTTTGAGGAGCTTCGGTCGAATCCAGAACAGTACAGCTACGAAGTGATCGAACTGGAAGCCAGTACCAGTACGGCAGCATTCGTGGCCAGACCAGCATCGGGAGTGGCTGGGGAAAGCAATATCATCGCCTTCAATGAACCCGGGTCGGGCTTCCCTGATCCGCTCGAGTTACCGCCTGGAGCCCAGGGGAGATGGGCGACACTCAACGTCTCTCCAAATGAACTTGGTTCGCATAACGAAGAACAGTCGCGCCTTCCTGAAGACGCGTATCATGGATTCTCCCTCGAACGCCAGTTCTGGGGCCACGGTGAAGGGACGATTACAGCCGTCGCGATGCCCACTTACTTTGGGATGGATGGGGACATGGAATTCTCTGGTCTCGAGTTCTGGGTCGTGGATGTCAACTACGATGCCCAGCGGATCTCCGGCGCCTCTGAGATTGAAGAGCGTGGTTCGGAACTTGAGGGCAAGACCGTCATCCTCGAAACCGATGTCGTGGGGACGACTACCTCGAGCCAGAACTTTCTCACCTCCGTCGTCTCGTGTGGTGACCAAACCGTGTGGATTCCGACGACTCCAGTGTGTGTTCCCGTCTCGACGGACACTGTAATCCACTCTGGCGGTCTCGTCGATGGAACCACCGTTGTTCCTTACGCTGGGTTCTCGAGTACGATTCAGAACACGGTCGTCGAGCCCGAAGAGGGACGGTACGAGATCACTGGTGAAGTAGTGAGCGCGAGTGAGCTCGAGGCAGATGTGCCAGGGAAATACGCACTCGTCGCCTACGATATGGAGCGAACAGGGGACGTAGCTCTATCTGGAGCAGTCAAAAGCGAAGCCAACCAGATGGCTGACAAACTCCAATCGAATATCGAAGACCAGCTACGTCAGGCGATAGAGGGCGAGGCCGAAAGTGTCGATGGGTCCGGGTCCGGTTCGATTGTGGTTGATAGTCCGCCAGTAGAGGATGGAACGATCAATAGCACCGAGGAGAACACGGACGAACATTCCGACGCAACACCTAACCAGAATACAGAAGTTCCCGAGGCAACAGTCGTATCAGCTTCCGTCGAAACCAATTCCGAGCAAACTGACGTCCACGTCGAGATTGCAGCGACGCTCGAAAATCCTAGTAATGAGACGGTCGAGAAACGGCTCCGGGTATATGCTAACGGAAATCTAACCGAACTCGAAACCGTGACCGTGCCGAGTGGCACCAAACAAATCACGCTCGAAACTCAATTTGCATTCCCTGGAGAGTATCAAATTGAAGTCGGAAACGTGTCTGCGGGGCAGGTTTCGATTACCGAGCCACCGACCACAGACCCCGTCGACAACACAGATACTGACGAGGAGACGAGCTTCCTGGAATCTGTTGCATCGTCGGTTGCGGGTATGTCGACGCCGATCGGGCTGTTCATGTTTTACTCCGGTGTGTTGCTCTTCCTCGGTGTGGCGGTCGTTGAGCTGATGCGGACGTACAAAGAGTATTTTTCCGAGTCAGAGGTCAAGACCTCGAACAAGCCTGGCTTGATTGCCCTAGTGATCTCCGTCGTCGCGATCGCCTCAGGTGGGGTACTGTCCGGTGGTGGGTATCTGGCTTTTGGAATGCTCATCTTCGTCGTTGGGTTGCTCTCTGCGTGGGTTCTATTGCTCTATGAGCTTCTGAAGCAGCTGTATCAGCGACTATAACAAGAGAAGAGGAGTTAGCCAGTCCTCGGGTTCGTATGTCTCCAAAATCTGGTTAAGCCGCTCGAGCTGTTCTTCCGTCGGGAGCGGTCGGGGACTATCAGGTCGTGTACTGGTCCCCCATAGCTGGCGGAGGCAGACGGATCCGGATTGTCTTAACCAACAAAATTATGGATTGTTGTTCCGTGTTGGTTAACACGAGAGTTGCCGATGTCCTATGAACCACCGCCCCACCGGCACACCTCTCGACGGAGATAGTCAACAGCCTCAACGAGTCTACACTGGACCAACTCCGAGACATTGCCCGCTACGCCAATGAGCTGGCCGAACACAAGAAGTGTGAGGGGCCCTCACTCACGAAGGGGCGAGATCTACGACTCCTCGTACTACGAAACGCAGCTCGTCCAAGTTGTCGAAAGCATACTTTCTCCTTTTGGTTGGGATCGCAAGGACATTCGACGAAAGCTCAATGGAACACGGGTAGTCGGTATCACGGACTGGACCTGACGAACCCCCTCCCCCCTTTTTCGAGTTGTAAATTCGTGACGGTGGGGAAGGGATGAACAGCAAAAAAGGTGATCAGACAGCCAATTGTACTGGATACACGAAATAGAAGGTCTGAAAACTAGATTCTACAATATACATTTACCAATACGAAAGTTTATGTAGTATATCTACTAACCATAACCCTACTAGATCATAGGAAAACGGATCATCTATCCAAGCTAAATGATTAAGCTCGTAGAGAGAACACGGACTCTTCAATCTCATTTGGGGTCTTTTCCTGTGTATCTTGATGTTTTAGAGCTTCTCCGCCCGTTTTCATTTTCGACTTTCATTCCTTTCCGTCTTGAGTGGTCTGTGCCCAAGCGACTTACAACTCGAAAAAGGGGGGAGGGGGTCGAACATTCGAGATCAACAAACTGATTCCATGATTATAGTGTTTGCAGATCAATATTACTGTCACTCGTGAACTGGTGCCGCAAGCGTTGTCCCTTCACAACAATCCTAGTTCTTACAACTCGAAAACGGGGGGTGTGAGACGAATCCTATCATCCAAAACATCCTTCACAAAATCCAAATCATGTAGATTTTGTCTTCATACTCGATTCGATTCACTTGCACTTACAACTCGAAAATGGGGAGGGTGGGAGAACTGTGCCAGATATGTTACCTCTTCTCAAATCGTTACAACTCGGAAACGGGGGAGGTAGTCACGATAGGATTCCGATGACGAAGATCCTCGAGGATCCGTTACAACTCGACAACGGAGGGTAATAGATTCCGAAGACGGTATCTGGTTCACTTCGAGAATGCACAACTGTAGTAGTTAGATCGTCTGATTTCGCCCAGTTACAACTCCACAAAGGTCCATATTTTTATACCCAGAGTTCGAGGGGATTCATAATGGGACGAGAGGGACGTAGAACAGAATCGGATCATCCGGAAGATGAAAAGGGTCATGAATCCTCCTCTGTTGATCCAGAAAATCTTGAATCGACGGGCCAGGATGCAGATTCCCCCGATACGTCACAAATGACGTTCGAGAAGAACTCGGATCCCACTGATTCGTCTCAAGAGGCTACGAACGGCGACAGTGGCGGCATCTCAATTCGAGATCGACTACAAACCGAGTCATCCGGTGGAGTCTTCGCGAATAAAGACCTCGTCCGGTCAGATACCATCATCGACGAGGATCGTATCGTCGGTCGTGATGACCAGCTAGGTCGCGTCGTCGACAATCTAAAACCGGTGCTCCAGAACGAAGGCATTCCAGATATGCTCCTGAGCGGCCCATCTGGGACTGGGAAGTCACTCATTATTCATGCGGTCTGCAAATAGATTGTTGAGCTGTGTGAATCACAAGGCAAGACCTTCGGGGTTCTCTCAATCAACTGTGAGGGGCCGAAGACTGCGGATCGGGCTGTTTATCGGCTAGTTAGAGCTGCTGCCGACGATCTCGGCGTTGATCCTGGTGTCCCCCAAACCGGCGTCTCAACGGATCAGAAGCTCGAGCGACTGTATGAACTGATGCGCGAGTACTACGACGGTGTCATCTTCATCCTCGATGAGATCGATATGCTTGAAGGACCGTATCAGGAGGCAGAGTACAATTCTCTTATCTACCAGCTTTCACGGGCTCGAAAACTCGCCGACTTTGATGGTCCGATCTCACTTACAACTATCACGAACTATGCCGATTTCATGAAGGATCTCAACAGCCGCGCACAGAGCTCATACAATCCAGATGATATTTTCTTCGACGATTACGATGCGATGCAGCTTCGTAGTATTCTCCAAAACCGGCGAGACGCCTTCAAGCCGGAATCTCTTGCAGAGGACGTCATTCCGCTTGTTGCCGCGTTCGGCTCCCAAACGCACGGAGATGCGCGGAAAGCGATTGATCTCCTCAGGTGGGCTGGCGAATTAGCCGAACGCCGTGGTGCTGGCACGGTTACCGAGACCGATGTCCGTGAAGCCCAGGAGAAATACACCGAAAATCGAAAACTCCGACACATTAGCGGGATCTCGACTCAAAAGAAACTCTCCATCTACGCTGTGGCGGCTACAGCCCATTACGCAAGAGAACATCCTGAGTGGATACCCGCTGGACCTACGTTCAAAACGTACCAATTCATCGCTGATACGATGGGTGCGGATCAGTACAGTCGAGAGACGTTCGTAAACCACGTCACAGAGCAGAGTACGTACGGTGTGTTGGACTACGAGCGCCGAGGCAAGGGTCGAGGCCGAGGAGTGCATATGTATTTCTCTCTCTCTGAAGATCCGGAAACGATCATGGAGACGATTCGTGAGGATTCGCGGTTCGAAGATCTAGCTCACGAAGATGCGACTATCAGTACGGTTGTCCGCGAGCGGCTGAAGCAGTTTCACAGCAAGAACTAATCTTGAACTTATTCTCCCCACACTTACAACTCGAAAACGGGGGGTGTTAGAGCTCTGGGGTGGGTTACAACTCGAAAATGGGGGGTGTCATTCACCGTAATCTCTCGTTACTACTCGAAAACGGGGGGTGGGGAACTCAGGATTCGACGTCCCTTTAGATATGATGTGCTATCCAACCGCATTATCCCATTTACAACTCGAAAACGGGGAGTGTGACCTCTGATTTTCTTGTTGTCAGTTCCATCGAGGAGAATGTTGTAGAGAAACGACGGGAAAGATCTCCCGAATCAAGTTCACTCATCTGGATTGACCGGCCCCTTGTACTTCGATTTTATTTTTTCGCCCTCCCGCCACTGCCAGTAGTAGTAGCGATTGTCGTTGATCTCTTTGATCGTGATCGTTGCCTTCGTTGGAACGTCATTTGGGAGGTCGTCTGGTCGATTTTCGATCTCGTCCTCTGTTGTCTCTTCCTCGAGACGAGCCTTGCGTTCCTTGTGTTCGGCTAGCTCTTCGGCGTACGTGGCAATGTCACGGAGGCGCTCCGGAGTGGACTCGTTGAGCGTATTGACCAAATCCGTCGGGAGGTTCGTCGATGGGGTCGGTGGTTCGTAGGACATCGGCTGTTGCCTCGTATTAACCAACAAGGGTCGACAACCCATAGTTTTGTTGGTTAAGTTAACAGCGTCGACCTGCACCCGCTTCTTGTAACATCACTCGCAACTTCTTTATATACATGTTTCGTACAATGTTACACCATGCTTCGGCGCATCGAACTCGAGGTTCTCGCTACCGTCGAACGCGGCGACACGATCTCCGAGATCGCGACGAAGCTCGACCATAGCGAGAGCTATCTCTCCCGGGCTGTCGCGGACCTCGTCGAGAAAGGCCTCGTCTACACGGAACGCGACGGTCGCCGAAAGCGAGTCGTTCCCTCTGATAGCCGGGCCGTCGAAGTCTACCAGGACCTCGTCCGCCAGCACTCGCACATCGACTTCCCTGAGCTGTTGACCGGCAAGGCCTTCGAGGTACTCTACTACCTCGATCAGCCGCGAACCGTCTCCGAAATCGCCGACCAAAGCAACAACTACCGCAACACGGTCAACCGAGTTTTGAAACGGCTGCGCGACCGTGGTCTCGTCGGCACGGACGACAGCCGATACGACTTCAACGCCGACTTCGACCGACTCAATGAATTCGCACGCGAATTGACGCACCATCTTCACCGACAGAGTCTCGAAGCGGTCGCCCCGAATGGCACGATTCTCTGGGAGGATCACGACGAATTTCTCGCGCAGACCGAGACGGAAGTCGACGCGGAGAACTTCCACGAAACCGGCCTCGCTCGATTCGCGGCGTTCGACCTCCAGTTTCTGTTGACCCGCCACCGCTACTACCTCTACTCCGAGGACGTAGCGGAAATCTCGCCGGCGGAACTCTGCTGTCACACGCTGCTGATTGACGATGACACCCGCCACCGCTCGTACTGTCTCCTGTTACTCACCCGCGTCGACATCGACGAGAATGATCCTCGAGAGCAAGCGGTGAAATACGGCCTGGAAGACGAAATGGACGCCCTGCTCCGGTACCTCGAGACGCAGGGAGCAGTCGACAGTGACCGCCTCCCCGAGTGGTCCAAGTTCCAGGAGCTGGCGGCTGACTACGAGGTGCCACTACCCAAATGAGACCAACATTCGGCCGCAAATACATCGAGAACGAGTTTCAGCGAATCTCAGATGGCCTGTCTGACCCGCTCACGGTTTACCTGATCGGTGGCGGCGCGATGTCGCTGCGCGACCTCAAGGGGGCGACAAAGGATATTGACCTCGTCGTCGCGGACGGCGACGCGTACAGCCAGCTGTGGGCCGTCCTAATGGACCTCGGATATTCGGAGGTGCAATCGCTGGAGGCCGATTACCGGGCGCTGGGTGCGACCAGCTGCGTCGAGAACGACGATGGCTGCCGCCTCGACATCTTCAACCAACAGGTCGCAAACAAACTCGTGCTGACCGACGGTATGCAAGAGCGCAGCGAGCCGTTCCTCGCGACGGATCGACTGACGGTTCGACTGGTCAGTAACGAAGATATCTTCCTGTTTAAGATGATCGCAGGTCGCGACGACGACATCGAGGACATGAATATGCTCGTGCAGGCTGGCCTCGAATACGACGTCGCCCGAGATGAACTCGAAGCGCAGATCGACCGGCTCGGTGACGATCAGTTTGCCACCTTCGCGAACGAGGCTCTGATCGAACTCGACGAGCGATACGGGGTGACTACACCGATCGAGGACCGCATCCAAGAGCTGACGAACCGATACTACCGCGGGCTCGAAGTCCTCCAGGCACTCGATGAACCGATGACCGTTGACGAACTGGCAGCCGATCTTGGAATAGACATCGATGAAGTCCGGGACAGGGTTGCGTATCTTGTAGAATTTGACCGAGTGCGCCAAGAAGGCGACACAGTCAGTCCGGTGGAGTAGTCGGGTCTCCACCTCTACTTAGAAGGAAGTCGACCATCTGGGCGGGGAACGCGTCCCCGTTTGATCTCGTGATCTACTCGACGCATATGCTTGCAGCCACCCTCGGGTGTTCGCTGCTGCCAGTCGGGACAGGTACATGACTCGCTGATGACGTCGACTTCGTACCAACGTCCAGACGCGGACTGCACCTCGTATCGACCACCTTTCGAAAGCAGTGAGACGTCCATCGCTTCATTGACGGCGCGCTGGGTCCGTGGCTCGAGGTCGTCCTGTGACTGTGGGTCATCGTCGACGACCAGGCGGTCGCGAACGTCGCCCGTTCGGCCACCGTCGGGAGCGACGGCTTCCGCAGGACCACGGAGCCGCTCGTAGAGCACTTCCTCCACTGGATGGCCTTCCGGCCACAGGTAGTGGACCTCGCGGCGCTCGCGATGGTCGTAGGAGCCGCACGCGGCTGCGCACCCAGTCCAGACGCGCCAGGCACCGAGCGTTGCCATCACGTCGACGATGTCGTGGGGAACCGTCTGGTGGTCGTCCGGGAAGAACACCCGGAAGCGGGTACACGCTTCTTGCGGCGGGACGGTCTCCCACCAGTCTTCGCTGGAGCCCCAGCTGTCGTACATCGCCTCATCGCTCCCGTAGCCGACAGTCACACCGTCGATCGGCGTCCAGTCCGTTGGCAGGTAGTCTGCCTCCCCTTCGAGCACTCGGAGGACGGCGTATCGAAGATACTCGTGGGCTTGGTTGTCCGCCGTTCGAGCGACCTGGTCGTGCTTTTCGGCAACGTGCTCGGCCTCCTCGAGGACCATCGTGAGATAGCGATCAGTCATGATTCGACGGAGGTCAGAATGCGCCTCCGCCCCTCCGCGGGCGCTGAAAAACTTAACAAACAGAGTGGTAGAGGCCTCTCCTACGTTGGTTAACTGAGTTAGGACGAGAGTTCGTTTTGGAGGACGTCGATGAGTTCTTCTGCCGTCCGACTGATCCGCCCGAGCCGCTCCCGAACGACCTCGGGATCGTCCGACTCCCACGCAGCCAGGTAGAACGCCGACCCACTGGTGTCGAGCCCACAGTAGCGCCCGACGACGTAGGCTACCGCCTCGGCCTCGACTTCACGTTTCGACCGTTCGGTGTCGTCGTCGATGTCGAAGTGGAGCAGGGCGTGCGCGTACTCGTGCATCAGCGTCCGGACGAGGTCGGCATCGTTCTCCCGGGCGCGAACCTCGACACGCGGCTGCATATCGACGAGACTGAGCTGTTTGCAGATGCCCTTCGCTTCACCGTGCGTCCACTCGTCTTCAGGAACGATCCGAACCGTCACACCGAGTTCATCCGCGATATCGGTCAGCCGGTTGACGAGGTCGCCGGCGTCACCGGTTGCTTCAGTCTCGAGTTCGGGGAGCGGTTCGCCCTCGGTCTGGGAGACGTCGAACACCGGGGCGGGCTTGAACCCGACCAGGCCCTTCGACCACTCCTCGGGGGGCGTCTCGTCGTACTCGCAGTCGATTTTCTCATGGTAGCTCGGTGAGTTTTCACACTTCGGGCACTGTTTCGTGATGATCGGTGCCCAGATCCAGATGGCCGACTCACCTTCCTTTACGTGACGCTCGAACTCCTCCTGCCAGGTTCGGTAGCCCGCCACGCGGGTCGCCTCGGGACACTGGTGCTTGATCAGGAGCGTGTTTCGATACGAGTAGTCATGGAAGCGACTCTGCACATCGAGCCACTCCTGGAACTCCGCGCTGGCTTGCGCGTCGTCGACGCCGTCGACGAGGTCGTCAATCCACTGTTCGATGGTACTGTTCATCTCGTCCGATCGCGTGTCGGTCTGATTGAAGGAGACCGACGAGTCACTGATTGTAGCCATTATGCTCACCAAATGGGGTTTTACTGCGACTGTGGCAGTTCAGAACGCGCCGCACGCCTTCGGCGCGTACAAAAAACCGTTCTCTCGGTTAACGGAGTTCGTGGATCTCGTCAGCGAAGCCGAGCGTGACCAGGTACTCGAGGAACTCGTCGAACCGTTTGACGTCACTAGGCGTCTCGGTCGCCAGATGACGCGTCCATTCGATGGCCCACCGGAAGGCGGGATCCGATCCGCCTTTGCCATGAATGTACCACCAGCGAGCCACCTTGAGAACGACCAGTGGGTTCGTTGGTGGCTGTTCGCTCGCTAGACCATGGGTAATCGACTCGATTTTCGCTGGCACTTCGGCTGGCTCGATTTCCCCGGATTGGGTGTGCGAGATATTGATTGGAATATCGTCGATCGACACATCGCCCGTTCGCTGTTGTTGACTCACGGAAATCACCTGACTGTGAGAGCTCTCAATGAAGCCCTCACCCTCTCAAGGGGGACAAAAAACACCACCGGTGGTCTGCCTGTCGGATCTCACCGGCCGATTGTACCTTGGCGCGTGATCAAGGCATCTGGGTTGATATTGAACGCGACGATCGTCGAGTCCTCAGTTGCAATGACGACCACGTCGATATCGTCAATCACAGGGGCACTCTCAGTGTGCCCCACGGATTCACCGCCGACGTCGACGGAACCCTCAAAGACATAGAGGTAAGTGTGCCAACCAGTCCGGGACGGGAGTGTGGTCGCACCCCCCGGCATTGAGCCGACAGTCGTAGAAGTCGACGTCGCTACGGACGAGCAGCGAGGCGTCGGTTTCCTTGGGACCGGAGAGCTGCCTGCTCTCACCAGAAAAAGCTGAAAGCTTTTACTCATTCAATAACTACCATAGTCTTGAATGGAAGGCCAGGTGCAACCTAAGGACACGACCAGCACCACAACCGAAGTTTTCGACCAACTCCGAGAAAAAGTCACACACGAAAGACAGATCGAACGCGAAAAGGCGATCCAGACGCTTACCGACCACTCTGCAAACGAACTAAAGTATTTGGAAGGAACCCCGTTCATTCCCGGAGTCGAGATTACCAGGTCAACACTCACACCTCCGGATGTCCTGTCAGTTGAAATCCCCGTACATCCACAGACAGGTGAAACAGCCAACGTACGAGATAAATACGGACTATACGAGGGTAATGAAGTACTTCTCCAGGGAGAATACGAGGGTGACGATGTGCAAGCCGCCGGTGTTATAAAAGAAATCAAACAGCACTCGATCGACGTCAAGGTTACTGGTGAGGCAGCCGGAGATCTGAGCCGACAAGGAGAAATCGCTAAATCCAGCAATTCATCGATCGGCGGAATACTCAATCCGGTAACATACAATAGGCAGCTGGACGCAGTAGAATACGCTCAGAACCATTCTATCGCATCCGTCCTTACAGGCAGTGAACCAGTTCAGTTCTCCCACCAGTTCGTTGCTAACACACGCGAACTCGACGAAGACCTTTATAAAAATAAACGTCAAAAAGAAGGAATTGAAAAAGCACTGAACGCTGAAATCCTTGCTTGTCTTCAGGGACCACCGGGTACTGGGAAAACACGTGTCATCGTCGAACTGGCTCGTCGTCTTGCCTTAGCCGATAAACGAGTGCTGATCGCAGCAGAGACAAATGCAGCTGTCGACAACATTTTGATCGGAAGTAGTGACGAATTTGAGGCTGACACGGATTCTTTGCTTCACCATCACCTGGAAAACGAAATCAATACTGCGCGAACAAATCTGGATGGGGAAGAGGTCCATCCACTTGCTAGGGAACACTTGGCCGATTATTCTCCAGAAGCTGCGGAGGTAGTAGCTTCTACGAACAGCAGCTCTGCTAAACTGGGTGTTGACTCCTTTGACTACGTGATTATCGATGAGGCTACTCAAGCTTCGATTCCATCCAGTTTGATCCCTATCGTCAGGGGAAGGACAACTATCCTTGTCGGTGACCATAAGCAGCTGCCACCGTTCTCCCAATTACAGAACAAGACCCAGGAATCACTCTTCGAACGCTTGTACGCGGAAAATGGTTTATACGGACCAGATATCGGCACCCGTTTCAACATCCAATATCGAATGAACGAGACAATAGCAGAGTTTCCATCACAGGAGTTCTACGGTGGAGATCTCAAGACAGCGGGAAGTGCAGGGAACATTCGAGGTCAACTCGATATGCTGCCTATGGGAATTTTCGAGGTGAACGGAGATTACGAAGAAGGAAGGATGTCGAAGTACAACCCGAAAGAGGCTGAACACGTGGAACGGGTGATCAAAATGCTTCGGAAGAAGGGACTGCAAGATAATGAGATCGGGGTTGCTGCTGCGCACCGGAAACAGGCAGAGCATATCAAAGACCGTTTGAATCAGGCAGGTATCGGTAATCTCCAAGAGTTGAAAGTCGATACGTTTGATTCTTTCCAGGGAAGCGAACGTGACGCGATGATTCTTTCCTTCACTCGATCGAATGAACGAGGTAACATCGGCTTCTTGGGTGATGAAATAGGAAGACGACGGCTCAACGTTGCCATGACCCGTGCTAAGGCCTTTTGTGCCTTGATCGGTGACTGGGATACGCTTAGAGAGGGTTCGGATCTGTACGAACGCCTCTATCAGTACGTTGACGCAGAAATCGCACCTGCGACGAAGGTCACTCTTTAGACGTACCGGGATTATTAAGTATGGATTCGGTTTGGATTTTCTAATAGTCAACGTGGGTACGGAATCCTTCGCTCGTTTTAGAAAGATAAACCAATTCTGATAGTTTAATTATGGGGTGGTGTTTTCGAGATTCCATGGTTGATATACCACTTAATCCGGCAGCGCTTATGCCGGTGGGAAGTAGACACTCTGCTCGCCGGCGATTTCCTCGAGGTTGTTTCGGTGGCGGTGAGTGAAGTAGCACTCGTAGCTACAGTATCCACAGACTGCCCCGGTATCGTATTCGGCGACATAGGGGCCACGACGGGTTCGCCAGACGTTCGTTCCGCACTCAGTGCAGGAGGCCTGCCCAAGATCAGCTGGTCTTGGCCCCTCGTATTCGACGTCCAATCCCTCATCTTCCGGTGTCGATTCAGGCCAGATACCGTGGGACTTCCAGAATTCACGGATTCGGGCGAGACTATGGCGTACCGTCTTCCGAACGGTGACGTGATCGGCGTCGCGACCGCTGTCGTTCCAGCCGTCGGCTGTCCAGAACTCGCCGAACTGCGCGCCACGATGCAGCCCGTTCCAGTCGAGGCCGACGATGTCGGCCGGCGGCTCCCCTGTCAGCGTTGGCTGAGTGAGCTGCTCCACGACCTCGAGTTGCTTGGGTGGGCTGCCACCGAGGATGTGGACGCGACGGCCCCGCCAGTCAACGGGATCAGAGAACTCGTGTGCAAGTGTGTCCGCATACCCTCGCGAGTAGCCGAGTACGATATCGTCGGGAATTGCCTCAATGGCGGCCCAGCATTTCGGGACAATGATGAACTCCGTCTCGGGTAGACTCTCCTGGAGCTCTCGAATTGTGTCGACGTACACCTGTGCTTCCGTAGCGTCGTAGGCGTCACCGATAACACCCACCTCGGGCTCGTACTCGAGCGTCCGATCGACGTACCGGTCGAGGTCGTGATTCCGAAAATCGTTATCGAGCATTCCGACTGGACACTCGAGAGTATCGAATTGCGACTGCTGATACGTACAATCCTCGCGAAACCCAGGGAGGAAGCCGAGGGTCAGCGCATCGATTGCAAACGGAACCCGATGGAGGAACGCCACGTACGCCGCCTGTCGGGCGTCAGTGTGTGTCTCAGTGGAGCTATTGCTAACTGGATTTGTGCTGTCGTGAATGGCCATGAGGAGTCTCCTGCGGGACTCCGTCGCCCCGCAGGGCTCCACGGGGCACGACAGACTCACTATTAACCAACAACAGTAGAGAAGGAGGGCGATTGTTGGTTAATCGTCAAACAGGCACTGCATCGCTGCTTCGTCACCTGTGAGCGTCTGCTGGTCGGCGTCCGTATCCGCAAAGAGCGTGGACTGATCTCCTGGTGAGGACTGCTCTACTTCCGGCCGATCATCGACGCCAAACTCACTGGCCTCGGGGCGATCGAGTCGTGAATCTCGGTCGCGATGATCGACGTCTGCGCCGAAGTCCTCGAGCGAAGTCTCGACGCTCGTCTCGGTTACTTCGAGTTGGCCATCGTCTCTGAACGCGGTCTGTCGCTGAATCTTGATCTCGGGCCGATTACTCATTCTATTGAGCCTCCACCCATGACGGCGCCGACAAACAGCCCGCGACCATCCATTCAGGTATCTTCTGAGCGAATCTCGTTAGCTCGATTTTCGAGCTGACGGAGAATCTGGACGCGCTGCTGGTTTGCGTTCTCGTAGGCGACGCACGCCCGCAGCGTCTTCATGTCGTGAATCGTCGCGATACTAGCGTTGATGAGTCGGGCGTTTGGCGGTTCGAGACGCTGCTCCGGCGTGAGACCACCTGATTCGATGGATGGATCTGACGAGTCGCTCACTTCTGTTCGCCTCCGCTCTCTGGAGGCGACGATAAACAGCGGCCAGGTTACTTCTTGTGCAGTTCGATTTCAGTGACGGCTACTATAGATGGCGTCGAAGCTTCACTTGCTCTCACTCAATTCTGACAACCGGCTCTTCCTCAAATTCCACAGTAATCGTATGCCCTGCGTATGGGAATTCTACTCGGCCAACTCGGGTAGTCCCACCAATGGTTGTAGAAAAGATCGACTCCAGTGCGTCAGGTTCGACGGCGTCATAGAGTGGAGGAAGCTCTAGCGGGTCCCTATCTTCAAGAGCTGCTACTTCGTCTATGATCTGTTCGTGTATCTCATTGCTCTCGTTCGTAAGAGACTGAGTCATTGATACTCTATGACACACTCCCCTGGTAATACTTTTCGATCATATTGTTACCAGCAGTCATTGGTCTTGGAGTGAATCCACTTTGGGTGGTATTGGAACGTGATCTTCGAAAGTGATCCGCTATCTTGATTTGTTCAGTTGTTGCTTTTTCCCACGATGGACGATAGTCTCATAATCTGCTGACGGTTCTGTCGATCATTCAGTCTCAGATGGACTCCAGGGATGTGATCTCGTGAAGTACACGAACTACTACGAGGTCTCCGTCAGCTAATCGACGTATTGTGATTCCCACTCTCGCCTTTCCTCAATTGCTTGCTCTCCGGATTCCGTGATCGCGTAGTAATTCGTCCTTCGGTCTAGCTGCCCCTTTTCGACTAACTCCTTGTTGACTATCGTATCGAGGTTGGGATACAGCCGTCCATGGTTGATGTCGATGCTGTAGTACTGCTCCACTTCTTCTTTGACATCCTGTCCAGACGGTTGATCGGCACCCGCAATGACGTATAGGAGGTCTCGTTGGAACCCTGTGAGGTCGTCCATCTCAAGGGACAGTCCAACACGTGGTATGTTTGTTATACCCGTCGTATGGGTTGTTAGGAAAACTAATCGCCTTTCTCAGTAAGTGTTTGGCGGGCTTAACCGTACATCTCTCTGAGAGACGTACCGAAACCCCCGAGTCACCGGCCTACACGCCATGACCTCCTCTAAGGGTTCGAGTATGGCTACTCTGGGAGCGAGAAAACAGCGTCAATCGATATTCAGAACGAATATGCGCTAACACATCTGTCGATAATAGCTCCAACTTTTGTTACATCACTCTGCTAATCCGAATGGGCGGGTGGCCTGTGTTGTTCACTACCGCGTCAATACGACCGTAGCGCTCGTCCGTCGTCTCAACGAGCGCTGCCAAGTCATCAGGGTTGGTCATCGAGCCTTTAAACCCGTCTCCTCCGAGCTCGTTCGCAACCTCAACAGCACCTCATAATCATGATAACAGAACTGGCGTGTATCCAGCTTCATTCACTCGCCGAGCACACGCCTCTCCGATACCGCTTCCCGCTGCTGTCACTACTGCGATTTTCTTATCGGCCATACGACTACTACCGTGGCCGCGTTCAGAAAAACTCTCAGCACGCACCGCTACGAGTTTCTCTCATCTTCGATCCAGCACGCTTCAGAAAAATTGCAAATTATTGATGGAACTGACAGTGTTACGTCCTCATCACACATAACGGATAGTTTGATCTTAGCAATGAAATTCGGAATTGGACCTGAGTAGTATCGTTTGCCAGGTTCTCTTTCAGGACCCATTAGCGATCATCCATCTGTAGGTTTCGTTCCATTGCGACCCCGACTCTAATCCGTCTCTTCTCACTACAATAATATTGCGTACTACTACCGTAGTTGCCAGAACGTTTTGTCGCCGTTAACCCACATATCGAACTCGAACACCCAGTACAGCGGACTCAAGTCCTCTTCAATCTGGTATGCGACCTTTCCACGACGGGTTTCACCATCTTCTATCGGACTCGATTCGTCGAATTCTTGGTCCAGTTCCGTAGCTGCAGTCCAATCCTCTTGATAGCTATAGCCCTTCTCGTCTTTTACCAACATCTGGAGTAGTGTCGAAACACGCTGCTCCTCCCCTGTTTCGTTTGTGATTGAAATATCGATTACAGCGTATTCGTTGCCCGGGTCAGGCTCAGCGAATCGACCAAGGCTGTCCTCGAATTCGACGCTGTTGACTGATACCTCCGTCCCTCCGTATTCGATCGTCTGGCCGATGTCGGAGATCTCGATCTGGAGATCTTGCTCAAGGGTGTGAACATTGGTCTCCGACTCGAGATCGACATGAACCTGGTTGCCACCACCGGAGACCGAGACATCAAAATCAAATTGGAGTTCAAGTCCGCTTGCGTCTACCGGAGCCTCGAAGACAATTACGCCACGTTCGACTTCTCCAGGGGCGAACGGACCATCGTTGAATGTCGGCTTTTCACCTCCAACAAAGGTCTTGTTGTACGAATAATCCTCACTGTCATGGAGACTGGTCTGTAGTAGGTTCGATATCTCGGGGAACTCATCAGAGACATTCTTCACTGCCAGTGAAACGACAACGAATTCGTTCCCTTCGTCAGCCTCGAAAAAACTGCCCAGTTCTGTTTGATGGGTTACGTCCTCAACGACTAGGTGTATCTGATCGCCATCGACCAGTGCACCAATCACCACCTCCACATCTTCCGCTTCGGTTTCCCCGGCTGTATCGCCGTTGTTATCGTCGTTCTCATTCTCATTACTATTTCCGGCATCATCGCCATCAACTGGGCTCGGTTCCTTCTCGTCTTCGTTTGAAGTACAACCTGCGAGGATCGTTCCATACGCTGTTACACCAATTGCCAGTAGTTTTCGTCGTTTCATAATATTGTCTAGAATAGTGTCGTATAAAGCAAATTAGAAAGAGCGAGAACCAGCTGCCCTATATGTGTCTCGATATGTGATTACGCGGTAGTGTTGTTCGACAGCGTGAGGCTCGAGGAGCCGAGGTCGCGCACGCCGTTGATCAGCCGACTGTTGCGCATGGAGATATTGCGACTCTGATCGTAGAGGCAGGCCGCTTCACGGCCGCTGTACGACTCGGCGTCGATGTCCAGGTAGGTCGACCCGGAACCGAGTTCGACGACGGGGAATTGGCTCGCGCGAAGGGTGCTCATCCAGACCGTCAGGTCGTTGGCGGACGACGTGATCGCGTTTCGCTTGGCACCGCTCCGTGCAGACTGGGTGACCTCGATCGCGTTGAACCGGCAGTTGTCCCGCTCGACGCGGATGCTGTCACGGAATCCGGAAGCGTCGCCTGCCTCGCCGGTGATCGTGAGGTATTCGGCGAGCACGCGGTCGGTCGCGTTCGTGTTGCGGATCCACAGCGGGTAGCCGCCGGCCGTCTCGTGGTTGATCTTCGTTTCGACGATGGTGATCTCGCCGGCGTTGGGTGAGACAACGATGCCGTGATTGACGTCGTTGCCCTGCATGTCAATGTGGATGCGCTCGATTCGAGCGCTCTCACAGCTGCCCATCGTCGAGATCGCGTGACTGGTCGGCATCGGTGAGGTGATGTTGACGGCCGCTCCTTTGATACGCAGGTTCTGGCCGTTCTCGATTCGAATCCCGCGCTGGGTCACGTCTTCCGGGCGGGTGTCGTCGACGGTGACCGTCGGCCAGTTGATCTCACTACCGTTGCCACCGACACGGATGTTCGCGCCGTTACTGTTCCGGTAGGTGCCGCCGCTGACGATGATCTTGCCCGTGCCGCCGGCGGCGTAGAGACCGTTGTCCGGGAAGGCGCCGAGCGTACAGTGTTTGAACTCGAGGGTGCCGGCGTTCTGGTTGGCCAGGATACCGGTCGGACCGCGCCAGCGCTCGCCGGCCGTCGGGGTGTTGTCGATCCACTCGCCGCCATCGGCTGCGCGGAAGCGCTCGACGATGCCGTAGCCGCTCGAACTGGTGACGTTGAACAGGCCTGGTCCCCACGTCCCGCTGTCGTGCTGGCCCTCGATGTTGATGTCGCGCACCTCGAGGCGATCGGAGACGTGCGCTTCGATGACGCGAATCCCGGTGTCGGGGGCCGTCTGGTCGACGTCGAATCCCTCGAAACGCAGGCGACGCCCTGGTCTGTAGCCGACGCCGAGACGGAAGAGCCGGTACTTCGGCCCCTCGAAGTTGTAGTGGTTCGCGGGGACGAGCGTCGCGTCGTTGCCGATGAAGGCGACGTTGTCGAAGCCGGTAAACCGGAGCTGGCTGTCCATCGCGTAGCGCCCAGGTGGGAAGTAAAACAGCGTATTGTCGTTCCGAATGTTCCTGAGAACGGGAGTGATCGATTTGTTTCCAGTGTTGTCGGCGCCGGCCTCGACGACGTTGACGACGTGGCGGTACTCGCCGTCGTACTTCGTGTACGAGCCCGAGGCCGCGGCGGTCGAAGAGAGACCGAGCGCAGAGATACCCGCAATGGCCGCGCCTTTCACGAACGTCCGCCTCGAGGACTGGCAGGAAGTACAGCTGCTCAGTTTCTCGTTGGCGTGTTCAGTGCTGGTAGAAGAGTTAGAATCGTTTTCAGTACCGTTCATTAGTTCATTCATGAATTATACAAATACCTACACACGGTATCGAAAAAGCCAGAATAGCTAGCCTTGGAGCAGTGCGATACGTTGCCAATGGCTAGAATAGCAAAACCGATCTGATGAGACTGATTCTGCTGTAAGACAAGTTCGCAAGAAGATTCGCTATCCAGCACGGGGTTAGTCTTTGTCAGGGGGTGAGATCATTCCATGGCAGTTGCAGTACTCCTCAGGCTCGAGTACGCGGAAAGACCGATATCATAGGAAATTGGTGATCTTGGACTCAGCCCTTTACTCCGACTATGTTGTATAGTGGCCTATGACCTTGATACTCGGTCAAACCAATCCAACCCAGCGGATGGATGAACTTGTGCAACTTCCGGGTGGCAACTGGCTCCTTGTAATAGGTGTACTTGTGGTCGCATGGTATGGTTCCAAACTCCTCACACGGTTTATCCGACCAAATGTCACTCGACACTTCCGACGACGAAGTGTCACAGATATCGTTCTTCGACTTCTTCGCGCGGGAGCGATGGTCGCTGCCGTTCTTTTCGCTTTGGGGATGCTCGGCGTCGAGGTTACTGGTCTCTTCCTCTCTGTCACTGTCCTCTCCGCCCTTCTGGCAGTCATTTTAGCGCCTATCGCCACTGATTTTGTCGCCGGATTTCTGATTTTGGTCAATCGACCTTACGAGATCAACGATATGATTGAGATTGTAGACGAGGAGAACCGAGGCTATGTCGAAGACATTACACTCCGATATACGAGAATCTTAACGTTAGATAATACGTTCCTAGTCATTCCAAATTCAACAATCTACGACCGTGATGTGAAAAATTACTCCGCAAGTGATGAGCGAACGCGGGTTTCGATTGAATTCACGGTGACATATGAAGGAGATCTCGAAGAAGCGCAGCGACTCCTGGAGCGAGCTACTGAACGCATAAACGGTGTGATTAGCGGAGGGCCTGCGATTCGACTCGGTGGAACGAGATATCCCGCTGAACCTAGGGCGTTCATTACCGAATTCGGTGATCATGGAGTGCATATTGATCTTCGATTCTGGGTTGAAAAGCCGTATCTCCCTATCGAGATGCGATCAAAGGTTCACGAGAGTGTCTGGGAAGAACTTGATGATGCTAATGTCGAGATGGCGTATCCACACACTCATCTGATGTTTGACGAAACGAGTGGACGTGCACGCATCGCTGTCGAGCGGTCACAGAATACCGAGGCTGGGTTGCCCTCATCAGAACAAGGCACAGCTGATTAAGTCGAAGAACTCTCTCGCAGGAGTTCATCGGCATTGTCTGCCCCTTCTCGAACGCTCTGCGATTCCTCTCGAATCGCATCATATACCTGTTCCAGAACGCGTCGAGCGGCGTACGAATCAGTCTCCGGCCAGCGTATCCGGCCCGATCACGGGTGAGTCTCGTACAGGTCGGTACCCGACACTCGGTACACCTAGTCATCTGGCGACCCCTCGCTTCAGGAGCCCTATCGTCTCAGCGTCTGACGACGCTGGTGCTACGTTGCTTGGTCGCATGGATTACTGCGTGAGCTTCAGTCGAACCCCCCGCACCCTTCCCGGGGGTCAAAAAACCATCCCCAGCTGTTACTCTCCGGCGTTAATGGTTGGCTCTACTCTCGAGAACGGCAACGATATCGGACAGATCGAAGAGACGGAGGTCATCACGCTCGTCTGCAGCTTCCTCGACGGAGCGTTTGAACCCAGAGCGGCTGAACAAGGCGAATTCATACGTCGGCTCACCACCTCCGGTGGGCGTCCAATCGATGTACTCCACGTCGTCTTCGAGGTCCGCGAGCACGCCATAGCCGAGGGGGGTGTTGGTGAATTTCGCTTCGCCAGCGATCAGCGTTGACTTGTCAGTTGGTGCGACAACATCTATCTCCCGGCCCTTGTACCACCACTGGCTTGGTACCTGTGTGAGCTGGTAGTCTGCATAGAGCGCCGACACCGCCTGGTGACAGAGCGATTCGAACGTTTCGCTGACGAAGTCGGGCAATTCTGGTTCGATGAGATCAGCGTAGGCGTTCTCGCCGTAGAGTTCGTACTGCCCCCCGCGGCCGTAGAGATACCGGAAGTAAAACCGGAATACGGGATCTCGAATCTGGTACCGAGTCCGCTTGCTGCGCGCCGGGTCGGCGAGTGCCGGATGGTGTTTCTCGATGATCTGGAGCGTTTCCAGCCGGTCGAAGTAGTATGACGTGTTGGTGCTCTCAATGCCGGCTCCCTGAGCGATCTCGTTTCGACTGCGGTTCCCGCTGGCCATCGACTCCAGAACCGAAAAATACGTGTTCACTTCGTTGAGTTCCATCTGGAGGACGGTTTCAGGCTCGTCATGGAGTGGGCCATCCGGATCGCACAGCAGCCGCGTGATGTTCTCTCCGAGGCTCTGTGATGGATCGAGAGGGCTGAGATATCGGGGTGTGCCGCCGAAGATGCCATAGACGAACACCCGTTCTTCGGGATCGTACGTCGGCACGAACTCTTGGATGGAGCGAAACGGCAGCTGGGTGAGTTCGAGGCGGCCATTCGGTGTCTGGGACACCCGACCGTAGAGTGGCGCACCGCCATTGAGGACGTGGGTATGAATCATGCCGATTGCAGAGCCTGTGAGTACGAGCGTTGCCTGGCTCTCGTCGACAGCTGTATCCCACAGGTGTTGAATGACCGACGGAAGCCCCTCGTTTGATTCGATAAGGTACGGGAATTCGTCGATGACGATGATGGCGTCTCTGTCGGTGAGGTACGTTAAGAGCGGTTCCCATTCCTCTTTGACGGCCGTGATGTCTGGATAGGTCGTCGCTGCTGCCTCGACGAATCGCCTGAGCTGTGTCGTCGCTGTTCCTTGGACTGCTTGATAGTACACGGCATCGTCTCGGTCGGCAATCGATTGGCGGACGAGTTCGCTCTTGCCAATCTGCCGGCGCCCATAGATGATTGCGAGTTCTGCAGCGTCACTCTCATAGAGGGTCTGCAACCGATCGAGTTCATCGATACGATTGACGAACTGGTCCATACCTCCAGTCGTTGTGGGAGGGACATATGTGCTCCGAAGTTAGGAACCAGACTATAATAGTCCAAACTATAATATCCTGGTCCCTAATACGGCGGGTCAACCATTCGATCCTTTACTACTAAGACTGTGATAGACATCCCGAATGTCCCGTCAGTCGTCCCGTGATCGGATTTTGCTGGCCCGCTGTTCAAGCCGGCGGAGGATCTGGACACGCTGCTGATTCGCGTTCTCGTAGGCGACGCACGCCCGCAGCGTCTCCATGTCGTGAATCGTCGCGATACCAGTGTTGATGAATCGAGTGTTTGGCGGTTCGAGACGCTGTTCCGGTGTGAGACTACCTGATTCGATGGATAGGTCTGACGAGTCACTCGCTTCTGTTCGCCTTCGCTCTCTGGAGGCGACGATAAACTGCTCTAATTACGAGCTCCTTCCTTGATTAGTTTCCACCGCTTCTACTCGTTGTAGATATTCAACTGAGAGGCGAGAATAGCCGCATAATTACTCGAATGGTTCATCGAGCAGTGCGATTCCCCGTTCAACCACGGCGTCAGTAATGAACAGGCTTGTCTCTGTCTGGAGTGCCCGCATCAGCTCAGCTGCTTTCGATTTGGTGAGTTCCCCACGAGTGTATGCGAGAACAATGACACCGATTGAGCCATGCACCTCGACATTGACATCCTCAGCGGCGTCTCTTGCAGCGAGGTCGTCAGTCAAAAGTACAGCCGAGTGCTTAGACGCGACTGCAAGAGCGGCAGTCTCGCCGGGGTCTAAATCATCGGTGCGTTCAGTTACCTCTGCCTCGACGAGTTCGTACTAATGGTACTGAGTGCCGCCGGAACTGTACCTACCTTGAGTTCGTCGTATACAGTTTGCGGGATGAGGAGCTTATCGACTACCGAGAGCAAGTCAAGGGCATCAATTTCGTCGAGATGGATGAGTGGGCCTGTATCAGCGACCGCAACAATCACGCACTTAGTCCCCACCGAACATCGTCTTCGACTGCCTGCAGTTCGCGTTCCGCACGCTTGACGCGGTCACGTCCAACGAGTTCGATCGCCGTTTCTCGATCGATCTCGTCGTTCACGTACTGTGAGAGGATGAGGTCTATCCAGAGGTCTTCGACGCCGCGTTCCAACGCCTGTTCGAGGATCTCCGACTTGGGGATGCCTCGCGCTTCGGCGATTTCTTGCACCCGTTCAGTGAGATCCACAGCCATGTCTACACAATTGCACTGCGATGACTTAAACATCTGTGGATGGTTTAAACGGAATCTTCGTCAATACGGGCGGTAGTTCGCGTCAGTATCGACCTCGTCGTACATACGGTCGAGCATGTCGAGTGCTGACTGGAAGTGCGCGTAGTGCTCGTTTGCGAACGCTACGGTTTCTTTGAGGGAGATGACGGACCGTCCGTCGACCATCTCGGCCTCGATCTGTGCTCGTGGCTTGAGGACCACCTGTATCGAACCATCGAGGTCGTCGGCTGGCTGGCGCTCTTTCGCAGCCGGGATTCCGAACCGATCGAAGAACGCCGTCCAGGCGTCAAGATCGGTCTCGTGGATTGCGATGAACAGCGGATAGTCCTCGGGGTCGCGAGCGACCTGGTAGCCACCGCGAGTCCAGACATAGACCGCGTCGATGGCGGTGAAGGCGTAGTCCATGCCGGCGAACTGTGGGAGGACGTACGCCTCCGAAATCGATGGTGGTGAGGTGTCGGCTGCTGCGATTAGGAACTCGAGACCGGCGTCTCGGATTGACTGATCGACAAGCTGGAGACCATCATTGTATACGACGTATCCCGCCTCCTCGAGACGATTCACGGCGCGCCGAAGCGTCTCCCGGTTCTCGTCGATCTTCCGCGCGACGTCGGATATGGAATCACTCGGTTCGAGCGCGAGGATGACCTTGAGTTCCTTCTCACCGCATACTTCGTACATCCTATGATTGCACAAATCTGTGTAACACTCAAATAAATTACTATTTATGCGGGTCTGCTGGCTGGATCTGGCGAGCGTCTTCGGCGAGGTCGTGGATGTACTCGCGGAGGATTTCCATGTCCTCACGGGTGTCTTCGAGCGTTTTCGCTTTCACCTTGGCCGTGATCTGGTCCTCATCCCTCGTTCCGGTTCCACGCTTGAGCTTCACGGTGAGGGAGACACCAACGTCGCTCCGTTCGATGTACTCCACTGGTGCCTGTCGATCACTGTTCTCCATCGATTCAGTTTTCGTGTGAGACTGCGGGTTGTGTTCTGACATGGATTGCTCTCTGGTTGTTAGTTGACGGACGGTGCGACTGGATTATCCGATGTTTCGCGAAGGACAGTGTCGATCTCACGTTCGGTGACTCGCCAGCAGCCGTCGGACCCTGTGCACTCCAGCTGGCTCACGACTTCGGTCTTGAAGGACATGTACTCCGGCCAGTGCCACCTCCTCATCGTCGGTGTAATCGAGCAGAAGGGCGAGTACGAGTTGGGCTGGACCACTGCCGGCGTATCCCCAGCTGAATCCGGAGGGGCTGTGGTTCATCACCCCGAGACTCCGCTCTGGCGTGAGCTGTTCTTGGCTGGGGCGTTTCTCGACGATGGCGCGGCCTCGACGACGGTAGCCAAGATAGACGACGTCGACGTCATCTGAGGCGTCTCTCTGTACGTGCGGATGTGAGTCGGTCATTCCACTCATCGGTCTGTTCGTGAGATGCGCGTTCGAGCACCCCCGCCCCCTCTCGGGGGCAATGAACACTACCGACTCGGAACCGTACTTGGATTTTAGCTGTGATTGAGGGCGCTAAGCCCCCTTCCTCAGCGAGCGAAGCGAGCAGGGAGGGGATACAGCGCCCGCACGTTTTATTTTCACTCCCAGCAGCATCCTTACTACCCATACGGTTGAAGGGGGTAGTAAGATGCTCACTACGCTTCCGGCGTTGTTCAAACGCGACAAGAAGCGTGCAACGGCGGTTGTGGCTGAGTGTCGAACCGGTAGGAGTGGGACACTCCGAACCGCCCGTAAAGGGAAGTCGCCTGCGGAGTCTGGAACCGCTGTGGGGCCTGTTCCTGCAAGTTCCGACACAGAAACAGGAAGTTCCGTCCTCAACAAGCGAGGACCGGGTAGGCCCGAGCGCAGTAGGGCGGAGTAGTTCACAGCGAGTCCATCATCGACCGAAGCATCCCCGTAGGCAGAATGGGTTACGGTGGGAGGTGACGGTCGTATATATTCCGCCGATGCCCGACTGCCTCGACGATGAGGACATCCTCTTCTCGGCCCCATGTGATGATCGCTCGGTAGTCGCCAGCGCGAAGGTTGTAGTATGGATACCCACTGAGCTTTTCGAGGCGGTGGGAGGTCCAGTCTTTTGCCTCGTCGAGTTTCTTCACTAGCCGCTCTTGGGCTTCGGTGTCGAGTCCTTCCAACAAATCGAGTGCTTTCGGTGTCCACTCAACCTCAGTCATCGATACCCAGCCGGTCCTTCACTTCGGCCTGCGACACCACCTCGCCCTGTTCGCGCTGCTTGCGGCTCTCAGCCAGATGCTCTAGCGCTTCCTCGGATAGCTGCGTTGGCGGGTTGACGGCATCCCGAAGTGCGTCGCGGATGAACTCGGATTTGTTTGCATACCCCCGCTCCTCCCAAACTTCGTCGACCTTTGCCAGCAGCGACTGTGGTACCCGGACGTTGATCTTTTCCATTTCACCGCCACCGGCGTCGCTGTCAGTGCTCATATGCTGTGATACGTCTGTATCACGTAAGTACCTTCGGTTGGATACGCGGACTGTGGTTGACGAGTTGGAGGCTGCGCTCGAGGGAGACCCGCCGATGATCCGAGAGGTTTAGGACGACGGTGTTGTCGTCAACACGAAAGCCGACGTATGCGACCGGCTCTCGGTAGTTTTGAGCGGGCTGTGCTGACTGTACTCCTTCCGAGGGTGTTGGTGGTGCGATCGTGTTCATCGATGGTTTGCGGGAGGGCTGATGACCCGTACCCCTTTCGGGGGTTCAAAAAACAGGACGGAGGATCCAGTCCGATGAAGTACCTCGGTGACAAGCCCCGAGGCACTCGCCCTGCTTTATCTGTAGACGTGCTCGAATTCGGCCACCACACCCAGCGCGAGATCGATATCCTCAGTCTGGTCTTTCAACCCCTGAACCGTCATCGCAGATCCACCGAGGAGATACACTGTCACGGACTCTGACAGCCAGCTATCGAACTCCTCGAGGAACTCTTTGATCGCCTCACCACCCTTGAATACCGTCATACTACACCGTACTGGTCTTTGAGCGCCAAAAATTCTGATTCACTTGGAAGGACGACAGGGATCTCGTCCGAGTCCTTGACCTCTCCCTGCAGCCCCTGGTACATCGCAGCGACCGTGAATTCCAGATCGTACCACATTGCAGTGTCTGTGAGCGTCTCTTGGTCGATGTCCAACGCCTCGATCAACAGCATCGCATAGCTAACCCGGCGGGAGCCGCTATCGAGGACGAGCGTGTGACACATCACTTCGCCCGGCGTGAGTTCCTCGTTGGGTGCATACCAGAACGCAGGCTCACCTGCAAGGAAGAACTGCAGCCCGTACTCCTCGAATCGACCGAGCCCGGTCACCTGCCAATCAGGTGCGTCTATGAGCGCGTCTGTATCCTCGGTGGTCTGCACGCGGACGAGTGTTCGTTTCGGGTCGCACCACTCGACCGTCGCACTCGGCGCGATCTCCCGGGCTCGCGACCGGTGCTCGTGGGTCGCGACGGCCTGAGCGAACGCCAGCAGCGGCGCGAGGTCCTCACTCACCGCGTACTCGGGGCCGGACGGGGACAGCATTGCTCGATGTTTGAGTGGCGACAACGCGTTATGGACGCCTTGCCGGCTCATTCCGAGCCGTTCTGCTATATTCGTGACGCGACGCGGTTCGTCGAGATACCAGCACACCCGAAGGGTGGCTGGCGAGAGAAGGTCAACCCAGTCCACATGGCCGAGTTCCGATCGCAGCGCTCGATACGCTTCAGTGACCGGATGGTCAGCGAGATGGACTCGCCGCTGGTTTTTCCGACCACGAGTCTCGACGAGGAGCCCTGCTGCGAGCAACTCATCGAGTACGTCGTAGAGATGGGTCTGTGAATATCCGGTTTCCATCGCGAGCACTTCCGGAGTTGCTTCTCGGCCGGTGCTGAGTGCGTCAATGACAGCAAGTCCGGCCTTCGTAATCATCTATGTAATTATAGAACCGGACTACATAAATATGTTTCTGGATTTTACTTGACTATCCGGTTTCGACAGCGACCTCTCCGAGTGCGTTCTTCAGAGACCCGTGGAATGCCACGTGGCTCGTTTGAAGGCTTCCTCAGTCGGTCCGTCCCATCGAGGGAGCCGTTGTGAGCGCTTACTTTGACGGCCCACTGGCTGGTCTAGCCGTCGTCATATCGTCAGAGCGCACTCCCGACGTCCGAGTCTAGAAGAATTTGTTCCCATCGGTAGCGACCGTCCGTCTTTCCACGACTGTCCCGTTAACCGCATTCACTGCGACGATCGTTGCGTTCTGATTCGTAGGGAGATACATTGTTACACTCGTCTGCCCACTATCTATCGTCGTCGAGTCGAACGTACTCCCGCTTTCGGCGATCACGACGAGTTGCGTGACGCCATTCGTCGTGGTTGCTGCCGGCGTCAACGTCACCGTCGTCTCGACACTCTTGCTGGCCCAGGGCTCGGTCACCGAGAGTTGCTCGAACACTGTCGACTCGGTCGTCTCTATCGTGACTGTGGGGCTGAGCGTCAGACAGCCGCTCCCAACAACCAGCCCAAGCAGGGCTATCGTCGCAACGACGCGGTGGCGTGAGGGAGTGTCAGTCATTACTTGTCCTCTTCGGTGCCCGAGTGCTTGAGCGTTGCATTGCTAAGCGTCCAAGCAGCCCGTCTTCTCGATCAGGAAATGTTCCCTCCATCCGGGGGTGGAGCGGGGTATAGAGGGCTGCAGTACCTACTAGTAGTGATGTCCGAATCAGAAGCGACCCACTGGGAGTACGAGACGCTTCGCCCGCCGCGCGGTGAGACCAAAAAAGAATCAGAGGATCCGAAAGCAGAGTTGAATCAACTCGGTGCAGAGGGCTGGGAGTTTATGGAGACGATCGACTATGAGGGAGGCGGCACCAAGTACCTCGTTTTCAAGCGACCTGCCCAATCGAGTGAGTCAGTATGACTGATGAGACCGACATCAGCACGGCCAACACGATGCGTGAGCGCTCGGGCGAGAGTCGGATAAAACTCTGGGTGCTGCTGCGCGCGAACCGCCTTCTCGTTTCCCTCGTCCTGACCAGTGCCGTATTTGTCGTATTCGTGATCGCCGTCGCTGTCCTCTATCCACCGTTTTCACGGCAAATCGAGTCCGGCGACATGATCGACACGATGTTCTCGACGATGATCACGGTCATCGTGACTGGGACGACACTCGTCGTCACGATCGGTCAGCTCGTCCTCTCCCAGGAGAACGGCCCGCTTGGCGATCAACGCGAGCGGATGGCCAGTTCAATGGATTTCCGGGATTTCACTGAAGAATTAATTGGGTCTCCGAGTCCTGCCGATCCATCCGAGTTCCTCCGACAGATCATCGGAGTCACGGCACAACGGACTACGGCTCTTCGAGATTCTATTGGCAAGAATGATGACGAGAACCTCCGAGAAGAGGTCGATGAATTTGCTGAAAGCGTCACTGGGAACGCTGACACGGTACGTGACCAACTTGAGGGTGCGCAGTTCGGCTCGTTCGACGTGTTATTTGCCGCACTGAATTTCAATTACAGCTGGAAAATCTTCCAAGTTGAACGTCTCGCGAACGAATACGAAGAGAGCCTCGGTGAGGAAGAACACAGCTTGCTTGACGATCTCAAAACAGCGCTGTCACTGTTTGGACCAGCACGCGAGCACATCAAGACGCTGTACTTCCAGTGGGCACTCATCAACTTGTCTCAGCTAATTCTCTATGCTGCAGTCCCGGCATTGGCTATTGCGGGTATCATGATCGCAATCGTTGATGCGGGGACGTTCCCGGGAAACACGCTCGGTTTCGATCACATCGTCCTTGTCGTCGGCGGTGCGTTTGCAGTGACGCTCGTTCCATTCATGCTGTTCGTCTCGTATGTCCTTCGTATCGTCACCATAGCGAAACGGACACTTGCTATCGAGCCGTTGATCCTCCGTGATTCACAACGCTAAGGCGGTACAGCTCCGCTTGGCGCCCGTCTGGGGTTTTTGATCTATTGTTACGTCCTAATTTCGAATACCAGAACCGACTCAACTGAGGATGAGCGGCCCCATTGGAGGGTCTGATTGGCGAGCGTCGCGAACCGCAAGATGGACGAATAAACCAGAGAATTGGTAGGTTTGAGGTGGCAAAGGCGGTACTGGCGACCCGAGGATAATCCCACCCTCGAGGAAGGTCGTCGCATCGACTGCCCTCTGCTGGGTCAATCCCTTCGACGGCTCGAGCGTTTCGTACTCCCACTGAGTGGAAATGGACTTCCGGATCAGTCGCTCCAGTTTAACCCTCACGCCCGGGAGTTGTGCGAACACGGTGCCGAGGAGGAGCTGATCGAATGGAACGGTAAAGGTAGCCCGCAGTCGCCATTACTCGAACGATGTTATACTGGCTGGGAAACCCTTCCATGGAGCTATGTGAAAGGGGGACGAACAATTCGGTTAACCCGTTTTTGAGAGATCTCGATCTGTTGACTACGCGCTTTGAGTGCAGCAGAGTAGTATGAACAACTCGAATTCTGTCAGGAATAGCGTGCGAGATCCAGCGGATGAGTTCAGCACGACGACTCTGGGTATTTCGCAGTCTCTAATCAGAACAGCTGTCAGAATCGGTGGAATCTTTATGTGTTTGCACTCCCTCTTGAGTCGGAGTGAATGACCTGATTACCGAATACGCCGACTACGACTCATTTGCTCGTGCGTGGCATTCAGATACCCTCACTGACTACGATATCTCTCTCGGAGAAGCCCGGGAACGGGGGCTTCTCAACGAACAGAAAACCCGGCAACTATGGCAATTGTTGGGGCTTCTTGGCACCGACGAGCTTTTTATTCAACTTCCAGATTGGTTGGCCGACGAGAAGGTTGGAGTCGCGGACAGAACCACACCCACGATGTTCGTTGGACGCATCTCCAGAGAGACCGAGGACGCAATTCTCTTCAAAGAGTCCGCAGCGGCTCGACCACTGATGGGACTCGCACACAGAATCCATTCACTCGAGAAGGGTATTGAAAATACAGAGGTCGATACTGACCGACATGAGCGGTCAGAGAATCGTCTTCGAGACCATTACCAACAGTTTGGCAACCGAGATGACCTTCCCACCCTCTCTGACGAGTGGCTTCCAAAAAGCCAACTCATAACGGCTGTTCAGCGGTGTGAGTGAACAAAACACCAGCCTTTATCAGCAGAATTGACGGTTGTAATCGCGACTTTTCAGAAATGACCGTACGTCACCAGACCGGTGTTGATCAGGCCGATATATCGCATTCCTCTGGGACTGTTGTGCGAGATATGCGCCCTGTATCTCGCAGAGTCACAACGAACTGCCGAAATGCTATCAGAAGTTGTGTGTGAGGTATAGAGGATAAGTTTAGCACAACGACTTTGTTTGTTTCACATCGAAGCCAACGATCCAGCCGTTCAGTAGATCTGCGAACTGGCTGCTGAGATCTCCAGTAGATCTCTTACTCGTAATAGACTTGCAACTTATCTTCGTCGATGTGCACCTCATACTCAGTGATCGTGAACGAAATCGATATGGCGTTCTCGTCGGTAACGAGTGCATCAAGCGCTTCCGGATCAACAAAATCACATAGAGTACCGCCTATTTCGTCTGAGAGGTTAACTGGCCGTACGTCTTCCAGGGATGCAAGCGCATCGATGACGGCTATGCTCGGCTCCATATTCGACCAATCATATCGCCGCTGAACCGACTCAGTCGATGTCATAGTATCCACGTCTCAGCGTAGGGTTGGACTCGGTTATACTTGGCGTGGGAGTCATCATGATGAATTTGCTCGTAGCCGCTATTAGCGACTTCTACACCGTTCCGGTATGCGCTTTGTAGGGCGTGTTGAGCGCTAGTGCTACCTCTGCCTTGGAGGTAGGCGGATCAATAGCCATTCTCTGGCCAGAATATGGACCACAACGAGGAAAGTAGCATGGCATGGTACACAACGGTTAGCGGAATAACGATCATCCAATCACCCGTACTGAGCGATCACCGGCTTCCGTAAATTAGTTCTCACCACACGTCACAGTCACGCCCGAGTTCAGCACACACTAGATGAACTACTCGACTCTTGTCAGAAACGAGATGACTGACTCCGAGGATGTGTCTCTCATGGAGAACTCGTTGATTCCGTCACGCTAGCGCTGAACTGACCGATAAGTAGGCGTGCGAATCTTTCAGGTAATGAAAAGTCACTTATCCATCACAATAGGAGTTTTGCGCATGAAACGACGTTCCCTCCTATCCACCGCTCTTGGGAGCAGTATTGTCATATCTGGTTGTCTCGGTGTCGGCGGGGAACAGAGTGGAGAAGGGACGATTGTCGAAATCATCCCGAGTAACAATACTGATCAACAAATTTCCCTCGAAATAGCCGTCTATGCGACGGATGACTCCCTGTTACTCGACCACTCGTACTCGTTGCCGGCAGGACATTCTGACGAATCACGGGGTGTCGAAGATCGCGTTGACCACCTTGTCGTCTCGCTAAATGGCGAAGACGAGATAAGACACGAGTATGACCCCGACGTAGACATTTGCTCACGCGATGGGGAAGACGTTCAAATAATAATCGAATCAGAAGGCATCACATTCCCTTACTCATGTTAACTCCAACTCTGTATCGAATATCAGGAAATTGTTACTTAGGCTGGCTCGGACAGAATGATTAGGGGGTGGAACAACCATAACCGTCCAGCAACCCTTCTACTAGGACATCACACATGGATATATCTGAGATCCTCTCCCCAAAATTCACGGAGTTCGACATCGGCACACCGCTCTCGAAGGTCGCCGGGGCGTTCGAGAATCAGGAACTTGATGCCGTCATCGTAACAGACGGCGACGAGTATCGCGGTGTCGTTAGCCGCCGACAGCTGGCATCGTCGTCCAACCAGCCGTCTGCGAAGGTTAGCTCACAGGCACAGCACGTCCCAACTGTCGAGCGCACCGAGGATGTCCGCGAGGTCGCGCGGCTCATGATCGGTAGCGGCGCCAAAACACTCCCCGTACTCGATGACGATCGTGTTGTCGGTGTGGTGACCGGCGATGCGGTCCTCGAGGCTGTCCGTCCGTTTCTCGCCGCAGTGACCGTCGACGATGCCTACACAACGGAGTTGATCAGTGCGGCCCCTGAAACCTCGATCGGAAAAGCGCTCAATATGCTTCGGGACGCTGGGATCGCCCATCTCCCAGTCGTCGACGGGGACGACCTCGTGGGACTGCTGAGCCTGTACGACGTCATCGAGTTCACGACGCGAGGCGGCAACAAGAGCCAAGGTGGTTCGTCGAGCGGCTTCGGTGGCCGCGGCGGTGGCGGGCAGAACCGTGGTGGATTCGGCGCACGCGAGGGCGACGCCGACCGGATGCTCGATCTCCCGGTACGGAACCTGATGTCCGACGCAGTCGTGACAGTAGAGCGGAACGCACCGCTCGACGGGGTGGTCGAGACGATGTTCGAGCGAGGAATCTCCTCACTCGTCGTCACGGCCGACGACACCGACGAGCCGATCGGTATCATCACGAAAACGGACGTCATCAAGGCGCTCACCTGGGAGCGCGATGACCGGAACGCCGTGCAGGTGTTCGGGCTCGACCTGCTGGAGGAGATGGACTACGACGACGTCTCCGCGCTGATCGAGCGCATGACCTCGAAGTACGGTGAGATGAGCGTGATCAAGGCCAGCATCGAACTGCAGGAGCACAAGGAACAGAGCCGGGGTGTGCCGCTAGTGCTGGCACGGATTCGACTGGTCACCGACCGCGGCTACTTCACTGCCGATGGGGAGGGGTACGGTGCTTCCCACGCCCTCCGTCTCGCAGCGAACGCTGTCGAACGTCAACTCCTCAAGGGGAAAACCTACGGCCAGTCGAAGAAGCATCCCGACACTGACGAGCAGGCACAGCTCTATGGCTGGTGGCTTGGCGGGTAATCGGATCGATGTCTCCAATGATGGTAGTCGGTTCCGAGTGGCGCTACCCACTCGTCTCTCGTCTCTTGTCCCTTGTGCAGACGGACGAACATTGGTCGAGTTCGTCCAGTTAGGACGACACGGCTAAACGCGTGCATCCAGCAGTCGTCAGGTCGCTCGTGACGGTGGTTTGCGACATCAGGCCTCGAATGTGTCGTCGTATCGTTCGTAGGTGATGGTCAGTCGTCCTGGCGTTTGAGGCTTCGCTGCGTCTCGAAGCGCCTGGAACTCTCGCAGGAGTTCATCGGCATTGTCTGCCCCTTCTCGAACGCTCTGCGATTCCTCTCGAATCGCATCATATACCCGTTCCAGAACGCGTCGAACGGCGTACGAATCAGTCTCCGGCCAGCGTATCCGGCCCACTCGGCGGGTTCGTCGAATGGATTCTGTGTTGGCAGTTCCACGACGTAGACTTGCATGATCCGATCACGGACGTTCGACTTGTCTGTTCTGGGATTCGGTTCGACTCGTTGGACGAATCGAGTTGACTCCGTGTTGACATCGATACTCCCCGGCGCGTGTGCGCCGGTGCCCCTTACTGGCGCAACAACAACGATCTCACAATCGCTGAGGAATCGAATTCCGCTACGCCAGATGCGACACCTCTTCTGGCTCATTGGCATCGTCGAACTCACCACGTTCGACCGCCTCCCATTCGTCACCCGGCTCCGGACTCCACCAATCGACCTCGTAGGCGTACGGCGAGCCGAGAATTTTCATCCGGGCGGATCCATCGGGAAGGTCGCGACGCAATTTCTCGACGATGTGGAGATTCCAGGCCGTGTCTGTATCGAAACAGGCGAGGACGGCATCTTCGTAGCCACGATCTTCCATGGGTTCCTGGAACTCGACCCGCGTGTTGCAATTCTTGCAGAACACTCCCTCGAAGGGAATGTGGCTGAATACCTCGTGCCCGCAGACTGGACACCAGAGGAATTCAAACAGTGCTTCGCTGTGGCGGTCAATGACTTCGATACTCATCTGTGAACCTGGCCCATATGACTCGGGCCACCCCTTCCTGCCTGAGAAAAAATACTATTCTGAACGTTCTGAGACCTCTCCGTTCAGCGCCGTAGACGATCCTCGAGCGGGCTTCATAGCCACAGTCGGGGTAATCGAACCCTCGCTGTACTTCGTCCCCAGTTAGAGGGGTCGTGGTAGGAGTCGTTCGTAGCTTCAACTCTACAAGGGTACGTCTGAACCACCTGGTGATCAGTTCCGCGAAGTCCGTAGACGGCGCTTCAACCCCACAAGGGTACGTCTGAATCTTCTCGGGGCAGAGTTCGCCGGCGGTGAGCTTGTGGCTTCAACCCCACAAGGGTACGTCTGAATCTCAGTCACTCGAGCGAGGGAAAACCTCCTACACGGCTTCAACCCCACAAGGGTACGTCTGAATCATGGCGAGGTCGACGCTGCAACCGTTAACGGGGGAGGCTTCAACCCCACAAGGGTACGTCTGAATCACGGCCTTGTACGTGTGGTTATCATGATCGGAGGCTCCAACCCCACAAAGGTACGTCTGAATCGCGTCCATCCGCCGGGTGCCCTCGAGCAAGAGTTCGCTTCAACCCCACAAGGGTACGTCTGAATCCACCGCTGGAGCTAACCCATTCGACTGTAGAACCGCTTCAACCCCACAAGGGTACGTCTGAATCCACGCGTTTTGTGCACTGTCGAGTAAACCCATTCAGCTTCAACCCCACAAGGGTACGTCTGAATCACGTCCTTAGTTGCAGCAACGGACGGCGGCGATTCGCTTCAACCCCACAAGGGTACGTCTGAATCACGGGATCGTCTCCGCCCTGGATCAGCGCGATCGCGCTTCAACCCCACAAGGGTACGTCTGAATCGTCGCCTTCTCGCCGTGGACCAGGCGATCCGACGGCTTCAACCCCACAAGGGTACGTCTGAATCTCAAATGTTCCTCTATCTCGACGACGATCTCTTCGCTTCAACCCCACAAGGGTACGTCTGAATCCCCCGAACGGGACCAACGAGGACCTGTACACGGGGCTTCAACCCCACAAGGGTACGTCTGAATCTCAGGCGGTCCATGGCATGATCTGTTACCTCGTCGTGCTTCAACCCCACAAGGGTACGTCTGAATCGATCGGCGCCGGCGTAGTCGCTCAACTCCGCGAGCCGCTTCAACCCCACAAGGGTACGTCTGAATCGTCGATCTAGAGCTGTGGAGACGGGTTTCTGCACGCGCTTCAACCCCACAAGGGTACGTCTGAATCGACTCAGGGGCGGTCTCACGGAGTCGGAATGACGCTTCAACCCCACAAGGGTACGTCTGAATCTAGGAGGCCCGGACGGCGTTCGCCGCGTCGATGACGCTTCAACCCCACAAGGGTACGTCTGAATCTCGGATTGGTGTGTTTCAGTTCGTGGGGTGGGACGCTTCAACCCCACAAGGGTACGTCTGAGTCTGGCCTTATCTCACCGCCCTAATGGGTTTCTCTGCGCTTCAACCCCACAAGGGTACGTCTGAATCTGGCCCTACATTGCCCTGAGCAAATCCGATATGGTAAGCTTCAACCCCACAAGGGTACGTCTGAATCCCGATTGACTACAGGTTATACTTAAACCTTTAAGATGCTTCAACCCCACAAGGGTACGTCTGAATCCACGATCTACGTCAGCCTTCAACAGACCCACCTGGCTTCAACCCCACAAGGGTACGTCTGAATCGACGCATGAGCGGAAGTTACAGCTCATCTATTCACGGCTTCAACCCCACAAGGGTACGTCTGAATCCTCATCCGGATCACCGTCTGGGGCCTCATTAAGGCTTCAACCCCACAAGGGTACGTCTGAATCCCGTTTCAACAATTTACAAGATTCTGGTGTGTGACGCTTCAACCCCACAAGGGTACGTCTGAATCCACGCTCCCGGAGGAGACGGGCTCGCTTCGAGAGCTTCAACCCCACAAGGGTACGTCTGAATCCCCGTGCGGGCACCCAGCGCAGTCCTTTCCGCAGGGCTTCAACCCCACAAGGGTACGTCTGAATCAGTACGCTCACGTTCACGCGCACCGGTTCGAGGAGCTTCAACCCCACAAGGGTACGTCTGAATCCCGTACTACCTGTCCAGTTCAATCAGCGAGGAATGCGCTTCAACCCCACAAGGGTACGTCTGAATCTGTCGGTGCTGGTGCGCCTCGATCTCGCTCGAGCCAGCTTCAACCCCACAAGGGTACGTCTGAATCACCCGTCCGACCTCGAGGTGACGATCACGGGTAACGAGCTTCAACCCCACAAGGGTACGTCTGAATCGAGTTTTCCGAGTTCCCCCGAGGGGAGACCGAGGAGCTTCAACCCCACAAGGGTACGTCTGAATCTCGCATGGCTGCGGGGGAAACTCTCTCGAGGGTGCTTCAACCCCACAAGGGTACGTCTGAATCGGTCCCGTTCCTTAGCGCGATGGATCGACTCGCAGCTTCAACCCCACAAGGGTACGTCTGAATCGCGCAAGACGTCGCTGAGCGGTTCGCTCCGTTCGTGCTTCAACCCCACAAGGGTACGTCTGAATCGCGGCGCCAATCGCGCTGTCAATCGTGATGCTGGGCTTCAACCCCACAAGGGTACGTCTGAATCTACGTCGGCGTGGTGGCGCTGGTGGCGTATCTGCGGCTTCAACCCCACAAGGGTACGTCTGAATCTCTACGTGGCCCGGCTCGCAAACCGGGCCTGGAGTAGCTTCAACCCCACAAGGGTACGTCTGAATCCCAGGCGGCTCGGCTGCTGGCCGCGTTCAATCACGCTTCAACCCCACAAGGGTACGTCTGAATCCGGACCGCTCGGGGGAGCGATGGCGACGGTCGACGCGCTTCAACCCCACAAGGGTACGTCTGAATCGCGGACATCCGCCTCGAGTCCGCCGGCTCCGAGCCGCTTCAACCCCACAAGGGTACGTCTGAATCTTGGTGATCAAGTTGCCCTCGTCGTCTCGTTCGAGGCTTCAACCCCACAAGGGTACGTCTGAATCCAGCATGAGCGACGATTGGGGCGGCATTGCAGACGCTTCAACCCCACAAGGGTACGTCTGAATCATTTCTGGAGTGTGGTGGACTTGCCGAACGCATAGCTTCAACCCCACAAGGGTACGTCTGAATCGATTGAGTTAGCAACTACCCTGTCGGACGAAGAGCTTCAACCCCACAAGGGTACGTCTGAATCTATCCGATTAGACCGGATTGGAGCGGCCCCGTACATGCTTCAACCCCACAAGGGTACGTCTGAATCAATCCTGCTATTCATGGATAACTGTCGGGATATACAGCTTCAACCCCACAAGGGTACGTCTGAATCTCGCATAGGAACACCTACGCAAGCAACACGTCCGAAGCTTCAACCCCACAAGGGTACGTCTGAATCTGCCAGAATTGCAGTCACCGATGGAATTACACGGGCTTCAACCCCACAAGGGTACGTCTGAATCACGAGTGAGACAAGCGGCAATTGGTCCGATGCAAGCGCTTCAACCCCACAAGGGTACGTCTGAATCGATCGTATGCCGCTCGGAACTGTCGACCTGTTCTCTCGGCTTCAACCCCACAAGGGTACGTCTGAATCAGCCGGATTCGATACGGGGACGACAAGAAGCCCGAAGCTTCAACCCCACAAGGGTACGTCTGAATCTGCGGGGACAAGTTCAAGACAACCGACGAGACGCGGCTTCAACCCCACAAGGGTACGTCTGAATCCCGAACGGACGTTACTGTCCTATCCCCGGATTATCGAACCGGACGCTTCAACCCCACAAGGGTACGTCTGAATCGATGCCCGCCAAGGGCGCCGCCAGCGACACGAGGAGCTTCAACCCCACAAGGGTACGTCTGAATCCAGATCGGCGCCCGAGACGCCCCGCTCTCGGGCGAGGCTTCAACCCCACAAGGGTACGTCTGAATCTGATCGTAGTCGGCCCCCTCGAGGGCGGGGTGATGCTTCAACCCCACAAGGGTACGTCTGAATCCTCGTCGCCTATCTCAAACGCGAACACGAGAAGTAGCTTCAACCCCACAAGGGTACGTCTGAATCCGGCCCCCTCGTACTCGGCGATGGTGTGCCATCCGCTTCAACCCCACAAGGGTACGTCTGAATCGACTATTGCAACTGCGAAAGCCAGTGCCAGTAATTGCTTCAACCCCACAAGGGTACGTCTGAATCCCGGTTGCCGCCATCGTACCCAGGCATCATCATGCTTCAACCCCACAAGGGTACGTCTGAATCCGATGCCCGCCAAGGGCGCCGCCAGCGACACGAGGAGCTTCAACCCCACAAGGGTACGTCTGAATCGCTTCGATCGCCTCGGCGTGGTGGACGTCATCGGGCTTCAACCCCACAAGGGTACGTCTGAATCGACGGTAAAAGGCGGTACACAGAGGGTCATTGAAGCGCTTCAACCCCACAAGGGTACGTCTGAATCGATCACGTGGCTCTCTTTGCCGCGCCGGTTGAGCGCGCTTCAACCCCACAAGGGTACGTCTGAATCAACGATGTTCGTTCCCGCGTCACCGACGGCCTGCGCTTCAACCCCACAAGGGTACGTCTGAATCCCAGATGTTCGCAAGCCAGCCTTTCATCTGGCAGCTTCAACCCCACAAGGGTACGTCTGAATCGGCCGGTGAACTCCTCGTCGCGATCGTTCATCCACAGCTTCAACCCCACAAGGGTACGTCTGAATCGGCCGTTTTGACTTACCGAACCCGACGCGCTCGTCGCTTCAACCCCACAAGGGTACGTCTGAATCCCGGCAGCGTTGCCCGACCCAGTTGGCCGAGTACGGCTTCAACCCCACAAGGGTACGTCTGAATCCCTTTTCGCCGAGGTCGACCATGTCCTGACGCTCGTCGCTTCAACCCCACAAGGGTACGTCTGAATCTCCCGGAGAGTTCCCAGTATTCGATTTTGTCGTTTGCTTCAACCCCACAAGGGTACGTCTGAATCTCGTGGTCGACGAGGCTCGCAACGAGTTTAACGCGCTTCAACCCCACAAGGGTACGTCTGAATCTCGCGCTGTTTGTCGTCTCGGAGCACCTTCGGTAGCTTCAACCCCACAAGGGTACGTCTGAATCATCGAGTCCAGCTTATTTGGGAGCGAGGTAACAGGCTTCAACCCCACAAGGGTACGTCTGAATCTTCATTAGACTCGCCCCAGTCGCGGTAGTCCAACCGCTTCAACCCCACAAGGGTACGTCTGAATCTTCGGGTTTCAGGTGGCAGCGCCACAATGTCAGGGGCTTCAACCCCACAAGGGTACGTCTGAATCCTGGTGTGGCCGGTGTGAGTAGCTATCTCTACGCCGCTTCAACCCCACAAGGGTACGTCTGAATCTCGACTCCGGCCCGAACTCTCCGATAAGCACAAGGCGCTTCAACCCCACAAGGGTACGTCTGAATCTCCCATCGTGGTGGCGATCCATCGGAACGCCAGGACGCTTCAACCCCACAAGGGTACGTCTGAATCGCCAGGACTTCTCGGATACGCGTCTCGTCGGTCGTGCTTCAACCCCACAAGGGTACGTCTGAATCTCGAACACGGGCTCGATGACAGCCCGACGTTCATCGTGCTTCAACCCCACAAGGGTACGTCTGAATCTGATAGATGAGCGGTGTTGAGCAGACCCGACTGGCGGCTTCAACCCCACAAGGGTACGTCTGAATCTCCTTGTGCTCGGCGTTCGAGGGTTTGAGGCCGGCGCTTCAACCCCACAAGGGTACGTCTGAATCCCGGGAGCTGGCCTCGAGGCTCAGGGTGGTGTGTGGGTGCTTCAACCCCACAAGGGTACGTCTGAATCTACCGTCGGTTCACGACCGACGAGACGCGTATCCGAGCTTCAACCCCACAAGGGTACGTCTGAATCTCGGCGATCTCGCCCTCGTGGGCTTCGTTCTGCTCGCTTCAACCCCACAAGGGTACGTCTGAATCACGGTAAAAGGCGGTACACAGAGGGTCATTGAAGCGCTTCAACCCCACAAGGGTACGTCTGAATCGCTGGTGAAGAAGTCGGTTACTATAGCTACGCCCTCGCTTCAACCCCACAAGGGTACGTCTGAATCGCAGGGGACGGCGATCGTTGACACAGACCTATAGGCGCTTCAACCCCACAAGGGTACGTCTGAATCCATGGTGAATTTGACCACCATATCCTCTCTATCCACGGAATTCACTTCACTATTTCTGTCGACCCGCAATCCTCCTGGATCCCCCGGGGGTCGACATCAGCTAGAGAAACCGACTGTCTTCGGTCGGGTCATCGCCGTACACCGAACGGTTCAATAGCTTATCTGAGGAGAGTTCGTAGATCACTACCGATTCTCCTTCTTGCAGTAGATCGTCTATCTTCCCTTTCATCGTCGTCAAATCGCCCTCCGAAATCTCACCTTCAAGCACTGAATTCTGGACGTGGATCAGGTACCGACGACATAGTTTCAGCATTAGGTGGGTGCGGTCGGCCTCCATATCGTAGACGACGATAACGTACATCTACCACCACCGCTTGAACGGCTCGTATGGCTCGCCAGTCAATAGGTGTTTTTTCAGCTTGTACGCCTCGAGCCGGAGCAGATACTGATAGCTTACCTTCCGGTTCAGTTCTGGGTGTTCAACTGTTCGCTCGAGCGTTTGTTCAAACTCCTTCAGGAACGTTGTCCGTCCAGCTTCGTTGAGGAGGCAGGAACCGACTTCATTCCGGAAATCATCACGGCTGATCTGTCTCCGGTTGACTAACCGGAATAGTAGCCGATCCGTCAACACCGGTTTGAACAGGTCAGCGATATCAAGTGAGAGGGAGTAGCGTCGCTCTCCGGGTTCGTGGAGATAGCTGATTGCGGGATCGAGCGCAGTAGCCCGGATCGCCGACACACAGTTAGCATATACCAGACTGTTCCCGAACGAGATGAGCGCATTCACGGGGTTCGGCGGTGGGTTGTACTCCCGGCTGTCAAATGAGAACGAGTCGGGGAGCACCGTATCGAACGTTCGGTAGTACGCCCGGCGGGCTGTCGCTTCGACGCCCATGAGTTCTGAGATATCCTTCGTGCTGTCAATGCGTGAAACCGCGTCATCCAGGTCCTCGAGGACTCTTCCGAGGTCGTAGTCCCGACTGTTGTAGTATGTGACGTTCGTCCGCATATTGTGGATACTGCCGCGGACGAACGAGGCGGCGATCGTCTGCCGTCGCTCGGGGTCGTCGTATGCCCGGACCTGTTCGACAACGGTTCGCCCGCTCGTTTGGCCGCGTTCAGGCATCAGCGACCCCGCGTAGCGATCGTTCCAGCCGAAGACGTGTACGGCGACACCATGGTCGTTGAGAAACGACATCAGCCGCGTATTGTAGTCGATCTGTCCGTGGAGGTAGATTGCTTCGGCATGCTCGACGGGAATGTGTTTTTTCTCACCGTCGATAGTCTCCAGTCGGACCGTGTCTTCGCTTCGTTCGATGCGTCCGTCTGAAAAAATGTGGTAGTTCCTGTCCATGATCAGACCCAACAGAAGTCGTAGTAGGCGCACGACTCACAGTATGGCTTCTCGGTGGCTTCCGGTGGACGCTCCGCGGTCACGATTGCGTGAATACTACGGATCGCCGACTCGACTTTCTCGCGTCGATCCTCGTCTAACGATACTTCCTCACGTCGGCGTTCGGTTGGATGCGCCAATACGCCTTCGCGCTGTACGTCCATCACTCGATCAAGGTACCAAAGGTAGTACGAGAGCTGCATGCGGGCCGGCTCAGTCAGTGCCGAGGAAGGCTTCACCTCGACCACCCGTCCGTCCTCGAGTAAGTCGGGGGAGATCATCCCCAACCGCAGATTCTCCTGTGTACGCTCGCCGTAGGAGGATTCGTCGACACGAGTTCCCCGGGCGACGCTCGCGTTTTCTCGGTCGATCTCGATGTTCCGACTCTCGAACCAGAGCTCGCGTTCACAGACGTAGTAGTACTGCATCATCACTCCGGTGACGCGGAACGGATCGTCGACGGCGTCGCCTCGAGCTGTCGCCAACAGCCGAGTGACGGGGCCGTCACTCACAACAATCGAGCCTCCACGCTGGTATCGGGGATGACGACGCCGTCGGTGGCGTCAAAGTAGCCGTTGTGCCGTCCCGGACGACCGTCCAGCACCAGCCGATCGGCACCCGAGAACAACGGCTCACACGCACTGAGTTTCTCTATCGTCTCGTTGTCGCCGGGGTAGACGGGAATGGAGACCTGCCAGTCGGCGGTCGACTCGACGAGGTCGTTGAGCTTGTCCCAGCGATACTCGGCGAACATCCGTCGGATCTCCTCTACCGTCTTCCGTTCTTCAGCGGTTCTCGTCACGATCACGTCGACGGCAGGACGCTGGTCGATCAGCGAGAGCTTGCTGAGCTGTTCGGCTTCTGCCCGCTCCAAGTAATCGACGTACTCGTCGGCGCCGACATCGCGCTGCTCGAGTAACTCGAAGTAGTGATCGACGGCGTCCCGAGTCACATCCGGTTCAGGTATCGGCTCGCCATCGTATACCGTCGCCAACGCTTGCCCCGTCAGCTTTGTCAGACTCTCTCCGCGACCATATACTGCGCTGGCCGGCGTCATCTCACGGTTCGGCGGTGGCGAAAGCTGCCAGACCGTCACGCGTCCGCGAGCACGATCGTACGATCGATTACACCGGCCCGCAGCCTGCACCAGGCTGTCCATCGGTGCGAAATCGCGGATCACCTCGTCGAAGCTCACGTCGACGCCGGCCTCGACGAGCTGAGTGGAGATGAACAGTACCGGCTCGCCTGCCTCGGCGAGATCGGTCGCGACGTCGATGAGGTGGCGTCGATCACATGGCCGGTGTCGTGTTGTGAGATGTATTAATAATGGTTCCCTCTCATGACGTTGACGAACCGCGTCGGCAAGCGTCTTCTCGGGGCGGACTGAATCGGTCCGGTGCTCCGTAGCGTCGAGTTGCTCAGCGTACATCTCATTGACGTTCAGTATCGCCGTTTGGTTGGCGACTGCCTCAGTAAGTTCCCTCGAGCTATCAATCGTGTTGCATATCGTCAGTACGGAGTCGCCGTCCTCGGCTCGTCTTGCTACGAGTTCGCCAGCTCGATCATACGAGAGGGATCCCTGCTCGGCACCCCCATCGGTGTCCGATTGTTCTCCATCCCAGCCGGGAAGCATTGCGACCGCGGACGGGTGGAGTGCGAAATCGAGTCTGTCGAGTTCCGCATAGTACGGATCGGGATCCGAAACGAGCGAGAATGGCTCCTGATCTCCAGCAGAAAGTAGTTTGGGCTGTGTAGCTGTCATGGTGATCACTGACGCGCCGTACTCCTCGGTCAACAGTTCCACTAATCGATCCACGAGCGGCCACCACTCCAGGGGCAGCGCCTGCGGCTCGTCAAGAACGACTACGCTCCCGTACAACGATGGGAGTTTCATCGAACGGGCGTTTGTCGGGCCGGTGAGGCTCTCGAATAGCTGGACGAACGTCGTTACGACCATCCCCGTGCGCCAGCTCTCTCCCAGCAAGGCGGCGACGTTCTCGACGGCATCGTCGGCGACTTCCTCGGCGGTTTCCGGCGGTGAAACCAGCGTTTCCGCGAGGTGGTGGTCAACTGTGATCCGCTCGTCCCCGTCGCTCTCCTCGAACAGCTCACGGCTCTCGTCTGCCACCTGATCGATGATCGATGTGTACGGCAGCGCATAGATGAGACGCCCCTCCTTTATGCCCGTGGTCGACGCAGTACCGGTCTCTTCGAGGACGGTCAGAGCGGCATCCAACCCAGTGAGCGTCTTCCCCATTCCTGTGGGGAGCGTTAGGGTCGCGACGCGTCGATCATCGGCAACGAACTCGGCTGCGCGGTCTCGGACCTTTTGCCGAGCCTCTTCGCGTCGCCCGTTCAGTCGTTCCGTGCGTGAACCGAGGTCCGAAGTGGCGTTCTCGGCTCGGATATCGGCGATGTGGTCGTCGATCGCCTGTCGTTCGGGTGACGTTGATCGGTAGGCATCCTTCCCTACCTCGACTCCTGTCGTCAGGCTCGCTGCGCTCGCCTTGTCGGCAAAAACGAGCGCGCTCCAGACTTGAAGCACCGACTCGTAGAAGCCAGATGGAAGTTTCTCCGGAGCGGGGCGGAGACGCCGGCCACTACAGGCTCCCTCTGCGAGCCATCCGAGTTCGGTGGCCGATTCGGGACGGGAGAGCCGTTCCAGGAACTCGTTCCAATTGCCGTTGCTGTTTGTCGCCCGTTCGACGAGCACACTCGCTAGCTTGGGGACGGTTTCGTCGATGTGCGCCGCCTGGCTGCGCACGTCCGACCGGTAGAGCGTCTGGATTCGGCCGGACTGTTCGATGCCCGCCCGATGAACGTAGTCGACCGCGTCGGGGAGGCGGCCGTGATGTCTCGCAACGGCGAGAAAGCCGAGGAGACAATCGGTTTCATCGAACTCTCGAGATTCCAGTACGTAGTATGCGAGCAGCGCTGAAATCGGTGCGTGGTGCTTCGGTCCGTCCGGTTTACCGTCACTGTCCGAGAGAAGATGGTCGCGAAACCACGCAGTCAGTTTCCCGAAGTCATGTATCAGTGCCACCGCCTCTACCAATTCGACGAGCGAATCCCCTGCAGGTGTCCTGGCGTCATCGGGGATGAGCCAGCCTACCCGCTCGCAAACATCGTAGAGATGTCTGTCGAGCGGGATTGGTTTTCCGTCAGGGTCTTCGTGCGACGGTCGTTCCGTGAACTCGACCATGGCTACGGCCTCCGACGGTTCACGAGAACATCACTCGGCGGCCGTCGACTTCGTGGGTCTCGACGTTCTGTACCAGAATCGGCTCCGTCCTGGTCGCGTATGCGATCGACTGGAACGCTGTCGTCGTCCGGCCATCTTCGTCGGCCGCCATGAACGCGGGCGACCGTTCGACTTTGATCTCGGTCTCTGGCGCCAGTTCGACGTTGTCGACCGCCTCGAGCACCGCGGAATCCACTTCGGTGGTTTCGCGCTCACGTGGAGTCACGTCGAACTCGCCCAGATACGTGATCTCTGCAAGATGCTCGGAGAGCCCGAGACTCGGTGGGTAGTAGGCAGTACCGTTACGGAGGTGGTCTCGAAAACGGGTACGAAGTTCGTCGTTTGCGAGTCGAAGATCAACCCGATAGGCGGGTTCGACTAACACTTCGTAGTTGTGCTGTTGTCGGAGTTTCGTCGGGTCGGGCATCGAGATGCGTGCGTGCCCGCGGCTGGGCATCGTCGTCATGTGTTCCTTAGCCGTCGAGAGCGTATTCTGTGGCAGGTTAATCGTCCGAAGCTCCTCGATTGCCTCCACTGCGATCGACGAGACTTCAGGGCCGAACGCTTCGTAGTAGCTATCCCGCTCTAGCCCGAGTACCGCGGCAACGAGGCCGGCGACGGTCGTCCGCGGGATAATCCGGTAGGTCTGTTTGACGATGTTCCCCTCGACGCGTCGGAAGTGGCCCCACTCTCCGCGGAGTTCGAAGGAGAGACACGTCTCCGGGAGGGTGTCATCCTCGTCGGCCCAGCCTTCGAGTGTTTCTTGGGACATCACTCTGGCATCGTGGCGGCGGCCTCGTCGTAGACGTTGACGACCTCGACTATATCGTCGCCCACCGCCCCACGTAGGACGTCGTAGAAGCCGTGTTCGCCGACCTCGTCGCCGGCCGTGTAGGTCTCATCGTCGACGGTCACGTCGAGTACGTCGCTCGCAACGACGCGAACGCGAGCGATGCGGTCGTCGTGGCGGTCCAGTCGGGAGACTAGCTCGGTCCCGTCGAGCGTGAACTCCCGAACATTCCGGAGTTCGTCGGTGGGTACCGAGCGATCTTCGTCGATGTCGAGATCCCGCGTTAGCCCACCGAGGTGGAAGCTCTCGTCCTTGTACTCCACGCGGAGATAGAGCCGGGGCTCTTGGCCGACTTTGCTCCGACTGATAGTCTGGTTCTTGATCGCGCGCCACGTCAGCGTGTCGAGACGCTCAACGTCTGCTGTGGAAAGCTTCGTATCGGCCGCTCCGTGTTCGTCGACCAGCCCGTGGAACGCGATGAAACCGTATTGAATACGATGGTCGTCGAGGTCGAACCCACCCTGTTCTTTGCCCTCTCCGGTCGCGATGACGCTGGTGAGGCTGTTGTACTCCTCGTTTTCGGTGACGGGGTGGAGCGTCTTCGCAGGTGAGAACTGGACGGGGCCGGTGAAGTGGTCCGGGAGGTGTTCAGCGAACGGTTCGTAGCTCCCTTTCATGTCGACGCTCATCGTCGCGCCAAAATACCGAACGTCGGCGCTGTTGTCGAGGAATGCTCCGAACACCTCCTCCCGGAGCTTGGCCTCGTCCTCGTCGTCGAGATCGTCGAAGTCCCAGTCCTCGGGCTCGAGACCCCGGAGGCGAGATTCGAGCAGGTCTTCACGTGACGACTGCTCACCAGCTTCGTTTTTCACATTCTGGACGTACACGCCGTGACCGTCGTCGTCGAGCTGGTCACGCAGATAGCGCTTCAGCCTGACGTCGGTCACGATCGCCTGCTGAGTCTCGGGGTCGATACGTGGGCGATTCGCCCCGCTCAGTGGGTTGCCGTTGGGGTTTGCGTCGACGGCATCGTAGCAGAAGACAATCTCGGAACGGTTCGTCACGGGCTCGTAGCTGTCGTCGGCGTATGCGTTGTCGCTCATGCTTCCTCCTGGGTGGCTGTGGGCTGGTCGTCGGCCTGTTCGTCGTCGCTGCTCGCCCAGTTGTTCATCCCGTAGGCGACCCCGAGCGAGTAGTAGAATCGGAGGTCGGTCGTGTCGAGTTCCCAGTCGCCGTCGATGTCGATCCGGGGTAGGGTCGTCACCAGACGGTCGACGACCTCACGGTACATCGTTCCGGCCATATTGTTCTCCCTGGAGTAGACGACGTTCTTGTTCAACACGTCGCTGGCGAGTCGCTTCAGCTTTGACTCGGTGACGGCTTTGATCGGATACTGATCGATCAGTGTGGTCGAGCGCCCCTCGCTCACCTGCTGGTAGCCAGTCACCTGGCCGACCAGCGCGCCGAGGAGGAAGCTGCCACGTCGTTCGGGCTGCTCCTCGTCGAGAGCCGGTGTCTGATCGAGGAACTGTTCGAGCTTTGTCTCCCGCGCCCCGGCGACGTTCCCGCCGTCGGCTCGGGCTGGTGTGTCTGAGTACATGTCGTTTGTTGGATGATCGTCTGTCAACTGCAGTGGTTCCGCGACTGGTTCGTACGCTTCACGCCCGGTCAGCAGGCCAGCGTCGGCGAGTGCACAGAGCTGCGTGTACTGTGCGGCCACACGAAAACTCGGGAACTCCTCACCTTCGTCCTCCAGGAGCCGGTCGACGTACTCGGTAAGTACAGCTTTGACGTCGAGTGGCTCACCTGAGAGCACGGCAACGAGTGCTCGGATTCGGTAATCATCGGCACTGGCGTCGTCATCGCCCGTAGCGAACGTCTGTTCGAAGTACCACCCCGTGGCGAGGGTACTGAGCAGTGTTGACTCCTCCGAGACGAAGATGTCCCAGTTGTCCGGTGTCGGGAACGCGGCCCGAAGCCGAGGATCGGGATGGTCGGCGTCGCCCTCCGCATCGTACAGCCACGACTGGAGCACCTGCTCGTGTTTTCGCGTGAGTTCGACAGGCGAGAACAGCGTCCCGTCCATGCTGTCGCCGAAGACGTCGAAGCGTTTGGTCTGGTGTTCCATCACCGCGGCGACGTAGAAGCGGAACCGCTTGCCCACTTCCTGGAGGCGCGGGGTATCTTGGTAGCTCCGGTAGGCGCTTTCGATCGGCGTCATATCCTCAGCGTGAACGAGCTCGTAGAGTACCTGATAGAGGTCCCGCGCGTCTTCCGGACCGAGCCGTCCGAAGAAGTACGGGAGGTAGTAGACGTTCGCACCCATCGTGTAGTAGTCGCAGGCGTCGACGAACGTGCTTGCGTTCATCAGCGTCACCGCGACGTCCTCCGATACTGGGTGGGTTCGCCACGCCTGGTCTGGGTCGAACCCTGGAAACTTCTCGAGTTGCTTGCCGAGGAAGTAGTTCAGCGGGTCTTCGGCAGTCCCGACAGCTGGCCCGGAGTGACCGGTTACGAGGTCGGTCGCGTCGCCTACAGAGTCGGTGGCCTCTCCCTTTGAAACGAGTTTCGCCTGCTTTCGCGCCCGCATCGCCTCATTGAACACCGGGCTCGCCTTGCCCGGGAGGAGAAACTTGCCGTCCGGCTCGACTTTGACCGCCACGGTCGTGAGCGCCGTCGTCTTGCCGTCGAGCTGTTCATCGATGGCAGTCTCAATCCGTTCCCGGATATTCTCCGTCTCGCCAAGAGTAGCGAGTTCGTTGATGATCCAGCCGTCCTCGTGGTCGGCTGCGGCGTCCTGAATCACGTCGTCGACCGCCCACGCGGTGAGTCGCTCGTGGAGGTACTCTGCGACCTTCTCGGGCTCCTTGTTCTTGCCTGTACGATGTGTGACGCTGTGGTCGAACCCCCGCGCGGAGTCATACCACGAATGGGCGACCGCTTCGACCTTCCCCTCTCCGTATCGTTCAACGCCGACTGGCCTATCGGGATCGAGGCCCGGTTCGTCCCCACTTAGGTCGACCCGGAGATAGAGCAGGCTCTCGGGCTCGTCGAACAGGTCGGTCGACTTCTCCGGCGTGAGATAGGCCGCGTACTCGCCTCCACCGGCGGTCGCAAGCGTGTACAATCGCCCGTATACATATTGGAGATCGCGGAGCGAGGAGATCGGTCGATTGGGGAGTTTCCTCGCCAGTTTTGCATCATCTCCATAGCGTTCATTGAACATCGAAGGCTCCGGAAGAAGACTCATCCATGCACCTCTGGCGCTGGCTTTCCGTACGGATCGCGTTTCTCGGTAAGATTGCAGAATCCCAGCCCCAGCGCGTTCCGCTCGCCGAGTCCACAGTCCAGTGCGAGGTTGAGATGACGTCGATGATCATCATTGCGGACCGTATAATCGAACTGCCATTTCGAGAGTACGTACGTTAGCCTCTGGTCCGTTGTTACCTGCAATGGCACGGCGAAGGTTTTCAGCAGTTCGTAGCCATCAAAGAGGTCACCGTTGGTTTCGCTTGGACCCGGGAGGTATTCCGGGCCGAACAGGCTGTATTTCTTATCCAGATTCGCCTCAAGCTGTTCGCGGAGTGGTTCGATTGTGTGCTCCGGGCGCCAATATACTGCCTCTTCGCCTGGGTTATCGATCCCGTAGTCCTCACAGCGCCACGGTGGGATCCGGACGAGTAGTCCGGTCCCTGTCCCGATCGTCCCGCTGCTTCCCGGTTCACCGACATCTGGCGTGATGGCCGAGAGACCCTGGACGGTAAACGGCATTTCCCCAACGTTCAGTTCGGGGTTTTCTTGGAGATCCGTTGCGATCACCGAGAGAAGCTCTTCCTGTGGCGCTGAGACAATAAGGGTCCGTTGGTCACCTTCAGACATGTCCTGCGGTGGGAATGGGTTGCTGAACGAGAACCCAGGCGGCTCATTCGTGTCGTGAACCGCTTCATGCTCTGTTCCTTCGAGTGCGTTCCAGATCCGACCACGAAGCTTGTGGTGGTAGTCGTTCTGGTAGGTCGTGTCTGCTCGTGCACGGAGATGTACGAGCACTCGCATCACGGCCTCCCTCTGTTAGTCGGTATCACAAGACGAGTCGATAATTATTTGCAGGATATATAAGTATTACTGACACTATTAATGTTCTAGGGGAACAGGATTATTCTTGAAGAGAGGAGTTACTTCACTGTTCATGGTCTTCTATAATTTGGAGTAAGAGGTAGTCTACCTAATCGTCCGCACTCACGAAATAGATTAGTTGAGTGCGGACTGGTCCAAAGGTTGAATTGTTCGGTCGAGAACCCCACTATCTCAGATTTGTCTATAGCTCGGTCAATAGCCCAGGGTTCATTCATCGTCTCTCGATACCTCCATTCAAATGCACCTTGGCCGGGTGCGCTGATGTCTCCGCCAGATCCTGCACCAGTCTTAACCAACAACTTCGGATGCCTACGTTTGTTGTTGGTTAAGGTACTCTTCTGCTGAGTATTTCAGGGAGGATTTGGTCCGTGACGAGATGACTGACACATCTGGCACCCCCACACCGGCTGGGCAGACCACGTCTCATCTGGGACATCCTCGAACTCCTGAAACTGATGCATAGTCTTTTGACCGCACGTGCGGCAGTCAAGTCGCGTTTTCGAGGGCACGCTGGGTTGCCGATCTTCGGAATGCTCGTCGTCAACGGCGCGCTGGAGCGCAATTGCTGGTGTCAACCAAACGTCGTTCTCGGTGCTCTCAAGCAGGCTTGTAAGCCGAGCTTCGCCACGAACGCCGTGTCCTTCCTCGTCGTACAGAAACGTCGTGTGAACCCCTCCATTTGGCGACGTCGTCGTCGCTTTCCAGACTGTCCGCTCACGAGCTACCGAAAGCAGCTGTTCACCACGTTCGGAGGTAGCCCGTACGGCGTCGGGTAGGGAGGGCCACTGGTCGGTCAACTGCGCTGCAGGCGCGTCGTCGAAATCGTAGATCAGCTGGCAATCATCGACGGCTGGATCCCTGTCGGGCTTCGCGAGGAGAGTCGCTGCCGCAGCGCCCTTCGCGAGGGCGTGATAGTCGGTTGAGGCCTCGACGAGCAGATGGACGACGTGAAGCAGTGTCCACTCGAGGTCTGCGGGCTGCTGTTCGTCGGTGGATTCACCGAGATGATTCATGAGGCAGAACCGGCACCTGGTCTGGCTGGCAGGAATCGACGCGCCACAGGAAGCACACTCGTTCATTGTAGCGGTTGAGTCGTCTGGATATTCCGCGAGTGTCTCCTCAGTTCGGTCTCGAAAGGGCTCGCAACGACGGTCTCTGGCGAGTTCATGGTCGGGAATCTGCGTCGCCTCGCCAAGCGGTCGGAGTTCCTCGAAATCAGCGTAACGGTCGGTCATGGGGACGTCTACCAGCACGTTCTTTCGTCTTCACTTTTAAACATCAGCCCCACATCCAGTACAGACTGAACGTTCCGAGTCAGACGCTTCGGGGACCAGTTCAGCCAGTGTGTCTTGATGTGACCGGATGGTCGGGGTCGTGACGTTCGCAGCTTCCGCGACCTCCGTCTGCGTCAGCCACCGACCTTCGTCGCGCCCGGCTTTGTAGAGACAGGCCGCTGCAAATCCTGATGGCCGAACGCCCGTTGTGGCATCTGTTGATTCAGCTTCTTCCGCTAACCTCCGAGCTCGCTGTCGAATAGAGTCAGAGACGTCGAGTTCCGACGCAAGTCGGGGAATGAATTCGCCCGGGCGAACGGGCTGGGCCGGGAGTCCGAGTTCTCTGTTTAGCGTCTTGTAGGCACTCCTGACTCTCGACTGCTCGACCCGTGCCGCATCGGCGATGTCCTCGAGCGTTCGTGAGAGACCGTTACAGCGACAGATCCCGTAGACGCTCGCTGCCGCCATCGCCTCGATCGATCGGCCTCGAAGCAGGTCTTCGTTCTGTGCACTCCGGAACAAGTGACACGCCTGGTCGCGAACCGATTCTGTGAACTCGAGTGTGCTCACGATTCTTCGAACTTCACCCAGGCCGTGTGCGAGATTCCGCTCAGCTTTCGAGTGGAACCGCCCACGAGACTGCTCACGCCGCATTCGGGCTAGCCGCTGGCGCTTTTGCCCAGAGAGTTCGTTCCCGTTCGCATCTTTCCGGCGACCGATTTCCGTCGATAGCCCTCGGTCGTGACGTGCCGCTGTAAGTGGAGCCCCCATCCGCTTTCGCTGGTCCTGATCGTGGGGTCTCCATTCCGGACCGTGATCGATCCGCTGCTCGTCGATGACGAGCCCACAGTCCTCACAGATGGTTTCGATAGCATTGGTGGTGACCTGACCGTCGCACTCAGGGCATTGGTTCGATTCAGTCTCAGTCTGGACGTCTTCGTCGAACGCCGTTTTGTAAATCTCTCTAGTTGCCATGATGCTCACGAGGGGGCGATGCGTTTCTCAGGATGCCCCTCAGCCACTCTGGGGCAAACAAACACCACACGGACAGCGGTGGCACGGACTTATGGGGTAGCGAAAGCCCGGCAGTACAACGGCCATTGGCCGTGAGCAGCCCGGAACGTGGAGGTGGTGGGAGGTGGCGGTGACTGCGTACACATCAGCAAAAAAGGGGGCGTCACCCCGGCTATTCCCACCACCGACTGCACTCATCATGTCGTTCCCACCGACTACGGTCTCACCCAGACGCCGGCCAATCGCCGTTCGCGACCAGCCATCCGGCTTCTCCGCCAGCCGCATCGACATTAGCTCTCGATTCCAAACGCGAGTAACTATCTCTAATTTAGTCCTCAACCGGAACTTCGACCTCGAGTTCGACGAGTAACCCGTCCTGAGCGAGCTGCTGTGGTCCGAGGAGCGTGAGACAGGGATACGGTGGATCGGCGAATACCTCGTTCCACACCTCGAAGAACGCGTCCCGGTTCGTTTGTAGCTCGACGATGTGCGCGGTCACCTTCGTCACGTCAGCCAGTGATCGATCGATGTCTTCGAGGAGTATTTCGACGTTCTCGAACGCTTTGAACGTCTGGCTTGTAACATCTTCCCCAGCGAGTTCGAATTTCTCATTCCAACCGACTTGCCCTGACATAAAGAGGGTGCCGTCTACGACGATGCCATGACTGTAGCCGATGCTCGAGGCGTCGATGAGCCCGTCTGGAGCGATCTGTTTCCGTGCCATGACATGGCAGTCAGTGTGGAACTCGAAGTATATGCCGGTCGATGTGTCGTCGATTGTTCCGGAAACGTAGGGAACGTCGGCGTTAGCGCTCGCGGGCGTGACGTATTTCGTTTTCGTGCCGCGGTCGATCACCACGGCCTCGTCGGTCTTGAGGCGTGAGTCCGGATGGATGAGAGATGGGTCCGAGGTGGTGGTTGGTTCCTCTGGCTTGTCTGGGAAGGTTGGACCCGTTTCAGTCTTTTCCTGTCGGGATAATGAATCGACCGATTCCCTCAATATTTCGCGTTCGCGAGCGTCCTCGTGACCCTCATTGGGCGATTCGAGACGGTCGTGAAGCGACTCCTCTAGTTTGTGAACGTCGGATCTATGCCATCGGTGTCGTCGAAGAACAGAGAAGACCGCTGGCCATCAGTGGGTCTCACAATACAACTGCACGGTCAGCGTTGAGATGGCGGATAGGTAATGAGATGACGCGGTAGCTTTATCGAACGGACTCCACTAAGGTTACAGAATGTCTCCAACGTACTGGTCTTCCCAGTGTCGTCGATCTTCGATCTCACGACGTCCGCGGCGCGTCACGGAATAGACGTTCGTCCGACGATCGGCCTCACCTTTCTCGATCAACCCCTTGTCGACGAGAGTGTCAAGGTTCGGATAGAGACGGCCATGGTGGATCTCTTTTTCGTAGTAGTTCTCGAGTTCGTCCTTGATCGCGAGTCCATGCGGTTCGTCTAGTCCGGCGGCCACATATAAGAGGTCACGCTGGAATCCAGTCAGGTCGTACATTGTCGATACTTTGTAAGAAGCCCAATTAAAGGCATGGGATGCTGAAAGTATTTGTCAATGACAGGTTTAGCGAAAGCCCGGCAGCGAAGCGGCGCCTTGAGCGCCGTGAGCAGCCCGGAACGTGGAGGTGGTGGGAGGTGGCGGTGACCGCTACCCATCAGCAAAAAAGGGGCCGTTGCTCTGGCTACTCCCACCACCGACCGCGTTCTGGGAACATAACGGTGCTCCACCCGGTCAGGGCCACGGAGACGCGCCCGTTGTACCAGTTCTTCGCCGCCCCGTGAATCCGCACACGTTCGCCTTCTTCGATCCAGGGTTGGTTCGATTTCTCCCAGACAGTCAGCTTCGTTCGCCCGCTCTCGTCCTCGATGAGCCCGACTTGCTGAATCGCCGACGAGTCGCTCTCCCACAGGACCGTCACACGACCCTCAATGCTCACCTCTTTGCGACCAATCTCCTCGAGCTTCCCGATTGGAACCACCTGTCCTGGTGCCGTCTCCAGTTCCTCGAACACCCCGACGACCGCACCCATCAGGTCCTTCCCACCGACCACGGCTTCGGCCAGTCGCCGGCCGATCGCCGCTCGCGACCAGCCGTCCAGCTTCTCCGCCAGCCGCATCGACTGTCTGTTCACCGCCGCCAGCTGCTCCTGCGTGAGTTCTGCACGAGGATCGTCTCGTTCCGGGTCCGCCATCGGATCCACGCTCGCTGCCCGTTTCTGGAACGCTGTACGCCGCTCAGCGCTGCGCTTCGCCGCGACGTCTCGCGTCCGTTGTTCCCGACCGTTCTGCGTCCCCAGTTCGGCCTGGGCACTGATGCGCTCGAGCTCGGCCTCCCGCGCTCGAATGCGCTCTTCCTGTTCGAGGGTCACACCTCGAATCCGCTCGTCACTGGTGTCGATCATCCCATCCGGGTGGTTCGCATCGACTTTCGCCTGGATCTCCATCTGCACCGTCGCCTGGAACTCAGGTGTCTCGTCAACGACCTCGAACCCATCTTCATCGACTTCTGCTTCGTCTGCTTTTTCGAATGCCTGTTCATCGACCGAAACCTCATTACCAAAGACGTTCTTACTCGACATTGGAGTTCAGCTCCTGAAGGCGCTCAGCGTCCGACACCGCGATGCCATTACATCGCGGTTTTCCGACGACACCGCCCGACAGAACCATCTGCGCGCTCTCGCTTGCGCCTTCGCGAGCGCCCCCTGGGCGCGAGCGAGAGCGCGCCTGAGGCGGACAATCATCCAGCACCGCGTGCCGACCCGCCCGGAGCGAGCGGCCAGCTTTAAGCCGTTTCTCGTGTCCGGCCCGGACTGCGGGTCCGTGTCCAGGGCGACGGTCGTGAGCACGGCGAGTCGCAGTGTGGCTCGCCGCGCGGAACGGCCCAAAGCGCTGGAACGCGAAAGCCCGCGAGGGGCGCAACCGAAAACGCGCTTAATGCTGGCGTCGAGACCAGATTCACTTTAGCCCGGAACGGGCGCGGACGGTGCGGAGAGCGCCCGCATGCCCGGAATGGTCGGTCGCGAGCGACGCGGAGGGCGGAACGCGGCGAGCGGGACGGGCCGGTACGTACCACTGGTCAATCGGCTTCATCGCTCGGCGAACCAACCACCGCCCTGGTGGACTCAGAAAGGGCGAGGCCGTCTCGATCGTCCCCCGACCCCGTAAGCACCGCAAGAATGAGGCGCGCAGCGTGGGTCGCGGAATGCCGAGCGGCCGAGGGCTTTCGGAGATGATGCTATCGGTCACCACTCACAGTCAAGATCTTCAGAACCTAGTCAGCGGTCATCCCGTAACGAACACCGTTGACCAACACGCAATCGGGGCCTTCTCAGTCACTTCTCTGTAGTCGGCGGAGCGTCGGGCCCAGTCGTGATCCAGTCAGTTGCTATCGAGCGTCGGCTGGCGGGTCGAGATACGTCTCCAGTTCGTCGATGACGGTCTGGACGAATGATTCATCGAGACGACCCTGTCGACGGATGAGTGCAGCGTGCTTCGGTGACGCAACCGACCAGGGCGAGGCGTAGCTCTGGCGTGGCATCCCGCCCTCTACCCAGTCGGAATCCTCGATTGGGACCGTTTCGTCATGGGGCGTTGTCGTCAGCGTGACCGTCATATACTGTTCGTCGCCGAACGGGTGTGTGTCATTGTTCAGGATCAGCCACGGACGCGGGTTCTCACCCGACTTGAACGGATCCGGTCCCCAGACGACGTCCCCGCGTTGATAGCTCATTCAGTCGCCTCGTCCTCGTCGTCGACCGCGTGCTCCAACCACTCGTCCATGTCTTCCTCGCCGAAGCGGTCATTAGCCGCCCGCGTACTCTCGAGCATGTTGGTGTGCGCCGCGACGTCGTCATCTTCACCGAGCGCCCAGTAGTTGCCCTTATGCCGGACGAGTCCCCGATCCTCGAGTCGAGAGAGGACGACGCTGATGCTCCCCGCTTTGACGTCGGTCGCATCTCGAATCTCGCTCTGGGTGAACGCCTGATCGGGATGGGCAGCGAGAAACCGCATGACGCGATCGGCGTTCGTCTCCCCGGAGTGCTGGAGGCGATCCTCGGGGGAAGATTCGAACGTCTCGATGTCGATGGGCATGTGTATTGCTTTGTCGCTGTATGTATTAGATGTACCGACGTATTCCTGAGCCGGTTCGGGCTCGCTGATTTACTGGGAGTGGGCTGGTCGGGCTATTCATCGACGACATGTGTCTCGAAGTCCCGTGTCCAATACGTCGCGGGGCCACCGGGGCTACAGCGAGCACACAGCTGCAAGGGCCCTTCGAGATGCCCGAGTTCGACACGAAATCGCGTGAGTGCAGTGAGCGTTTCGACGACGAGTCCACAGCTATCACAGGCGTGATGATCACGCTCGCCGGGATCAGGATGCTTCTGGACGGCACAGTCAACACAGATCGGATGCGAAACTCGCTCGTCTTTACCCCAGGTGAAGGCGGCGCCACGCTCCGACCCGGGAAGCGCATCGCAGAACGCACATCCCGAAAGCGTCTGCTGCATTACGACGTCTCCTCGTCGGCATCACGGCCAGTTGTCCACCCACGATGGAAGACAGCCAACTGCCGAATCGAGTCGAAGGCTTCGCCGCTAGGCTCGTGGACCAGCACTCGCTGTTCGGCGACTGCTGTCACGACACCGTCGTCGACGAGGTCACTGACGAGGTGTCGCGCCGCCGTCTCGTCGACGCCCACTGTCGATATCCGGGCCGCATCCCGATCCTGTGCGAGAAGTTCGCTTTCGAATCGCTCGTGATCGGCTGATCTATCGTCAAGGATGTCTGGATCAGTCATGGAACTCACATCTCGGCACGCTCTCGAGCGCGCCTCGCGCCTCGCGGCGCCGACAGACTCATCGTCGGGAACAGGTGAGGAGAATGAAGCAGGACTCTGAACTCAAGAACTTAACTAACGGTTTGGGATCATCTCGCGAGGTTTGTTGGTTAAAACAGTCGCCCCGTCTGCAGAACTGCAGAAGAGAACACAAACCCCGAAAGAAAGGCTCTGTTGAAACTCTCAGTGAGTGATAAGTTTGAATCGTTGTGCTGAATATAGAGGATGAGTGCAGCATGACGCCACCGCTTATTTCACACCGGAAGCCGTGAACCATCCGATCACTATACGTGCGTACTGAACGTATGCCAGATAAGGCAGTGGCAACCTGTTCGTTACTTATTGTCCGTGCTCTGCGTGTCGCTCACTCCATTCAAATTCGCTAATATCCGTGTCCCAGTCTTCAACGTCGCCCCTCTTGACGTCCTGAACATCAATGTGATTATGATTATCGGCTACCTCGACCTCTGATTGATCTCCAAACTGGACACTATTGAAATCCTCTCTGGACGTTGGTGCGTTTAGGCAACCGTGATTGTCGGCGTCGGAGCTGAATCCGTCGCCACAGACTCCAATCGCATAGCGAACGGTCTCAAATTCACCTTCTAACGTTTCATGGAACTCGTCAGAAACGGTGACCTCTACGGGTGAAGAGACGACGTTACCGTACTCCGTCGCTACGAGCCCAGTGATCTCGCTTTCTCCATCGGAGAATAGTCGGAGAATGTGATCCGAATACGAATGGTTCTCGTGACGCCACCTGACAGTGATTGCTTTGATTTGCAGCAAGTCAGCCGAAACCGTGTCCGAATCCGAAAGACAGCCTGCCAGTGTACTACTCACCAGCGCGCTCCCGGAGATACCAATTAACTCCCGTCTGCTGATCATTATTGCATATGCCATTTAAGCCATATTATATATTTCGGATAAATAACTAATAGCGTAGAACTGGCGTGGGTAGCTGATTCGCTTGCTCCTTAGATGGAACAGTAGTTGAGTCACCTGTATTGAGCGTTTGACTTTCCGCGTTGATCCCTCCTCAGTCCGTGAAACATTCGCGCTCTGTATTCAGCACGCAGTTCTTATCAGGGTTGATGGATTTCAACAGAACCGAAAAGACAGGGATCTGCTTCCATCGAGCGACTGCACTGAGTACGATGGTTAGCCGTCGCATCTCGACACTCAGATCGGTCGAACGCAGGGACGTACTGTGGCTCAGGATTCGCTGGCGTCATCGGTCGAGCACTTCGACGTCGGGCTTCGCCCCGTCTGGACCTGCGACCGCTTTCGCCCGCTCGAGTTCGCGGCGTTCTCGCTGGGCCTGTCGTTCGAGGGCAGCTGCCCGTCGACGACGTACGGAGAATCGATCGTCGTCGACGTCGTCGTCTTCGATCGTGAAGCGCTTGCCTCGGTGGTCGATCTGCTCGAGCATCAGTACGCGTCCTCCTGCGCTGCGTCTCGAGTGTCTGCCTGCAGGTGCTCGTAGCGGACTTCACAGCTGGCCGAACAGAACCGGCCAACGTATCCAGCCCGGTCGCGGGTACGTCTCGTACAGGTCGGTACTTGACACTCGGTACACCTGGTCATCTGGCGATCCCTCGCTTCAGGAACCGAGTCGTCTTAGCATCTGGCGACGCTGGTGCTACGTTGCTTGATCGCATGGATGTCTGCGAGCGGCTTCAGTCGAGCCCCCGCACCCCTCTCGGGGGTGATAAACTGTCTCGAGCGGACGACCAGCTCACCTCTCAGTCATCGGTTGAACGTCCCATCCGGGGCGGGAGTGATCCCGGTCCGGATCTCGAGGTCGACGCGTCTGAGATGCTTGTAACCACCACTGGGCTGGCGTTGTTCGAAATTAGCTGAAAGAGAGGGCGCTAAGCCCCTTCCTTAGCGAGCGCCGCACGAACAGAGAGGGGCTTAGCGCCCTCTCTTTCAGATATCTAAGTTGATATTATAGGTAAGAAGATCGCCAATAGGATGTTGGAACAAACGCGTAGAGAGTCCTGAAAGATATTTTGGTAACTACTCGAAAGACAGTTCAGCAAGCTTCTCTGGCAGACTTTGCAGACGAGTTTCGAAGACTGATAGCGGGTGGGTATCCAGAAACACAGCCTTTTCTCGATCCACCGAACCATTCGGATAATCGATCTGAAAGTGGCAGTGGCCTAAGTCCGTGTGAGTATTATCCTGATGCCATCCGCAGGAAAAGCCACGTTCTGGTTCGACCCACTGAATCCAGTAGTGGTTCCAGTCCTGACGGAATATGAATTCAATTTCGACTCGAGCAGTTGGTGACCGATACGAGTGATCAAGAAACCGTTCAACGTCGACAACGGTGTGAATCTCGCGAGGGCGGTTTCGAGACGGAAGATACTGGACGTCGGAAAATTCCGATTGCGTACTCAGTCGCTGGTGAATTCGTTGATAGACACGTCGCTTGTCGTACGGGTTTCCACCGCTAGTGAACCGCCCCATCTCAATCGGCGTGCTGAGGGTTGCTTGAATTTGAACCGTAATCCTGCGCCGAAAGATCGTCGTATAGCCCAAGTGCGTTGGTGAGTAGCTGGCGATGGTGCTTATTTTCCTCCCAGTAGGTGATCACCTTTCGTCGGTCCCGGACCTCTTCTGGAGGGAACTCTTCCCCAAGCGATGCCTCGAGTCCTTGCAGTGAATCAACATCGTATTCGCGCTTCCACTCCGAAATTTCTGAGGCGATTGCCTCCAGTTCGTCTCGAAGCTCGTCTTTCGTATTCTCGACGACAAGCTCTTGGATATGATCAAGGTACGCTCGCATTGGATCGATCTTGTAGCGCGTATCGCCGTCTATCTCGACGGTCGTAAGCTGGCCTGCATCAGTAAGGTATTCGAGTTGGGATTTCGTTGTTTCCCAGGAACCAACCTCTGCTTGCTCTTTGATCCAGTTGACCGACCTCGGCTCACGGAGCGTGAGGGCAACGGCTTCGATCCGATCTCGAGCAGTCATCGTTTCAGTCCAGTTATCCATGATCTTGGAAGCAGATATGGGGCCCATACACTTATAGATTGAGAGCGATTCGTGATATCCGAGAGTGAGAGGTTAGCGATTGAACGTTCCATCTGGGGCTGGGACCAGTCCCGTCCGAATCTCGAGGTCGACGCGTCTGAGGTGTTTACAGCCACCGGCAGGCTGGCGTTGTTCACAGTCCGGGCAAGTACACGTCTCCACCTCGACATCGACTGTGTAGATGTTCCCGCTCTCGCTGACGACCTCGTAGGTTGGGCCCACGCTGGCGAAGCGAACGTCCATATCCTCGCTCAGTGCCCGACGGGTTCGTGGTTCGTCGATCGAGTAGCCGCCTGCCTCGAGTGGAGTCGGTGGCTGTGGATCCGTACAGAGGCTGGTGAAGTCGTTGCGACGGTTGCGTTCTTGCCCGCATTTTCTGCAGTGCCAGTAGCGGGTGCGGTATTCGGAGCCCTCTGTGAGATCGATCTCATACGGCGATGGCTCATTTCCGGGAAGCCACTCGTCGATGGCGACGAGTTCGTGTCCGTTGAGACGGGCAACGTCACCTGGATAACTGCGATCCCGGCCGTTCGTGTTCGTCTGGTCAAGTTGGTCGCCTCGATGCGATTCGCTCTGGAGCGGCTGATCAGTACTCATTAGTGATCTCGAGGCACACTGAGTTACGCCTCACCCTTCAGGCGCGAAAAAACGAGTTCCGGGCGGGTGATCGATAGGGAGAACAGGGACTGACTGGAACGGAAGTCGTTCATTCGAAAGGCCTTCTCGAGTCCGTTCGTTGCTCTGCGAAGCCAGCTCTACTCCCAAAGTGGACATTCTTAAGCAACTTGAAACCAAGATACAGATACGAAGACGAGATGAACGACAGCACCGACCCACGAGCGCCACTGTCGGAGTGGATTCTTGACGCGTACGACGTCCTTTATACGCACAGTCTCAATGCAGACGATCAAGAAGACATACAGTCGATCTCTCGAGAGCAAGCGCTCGAGATCCTTCTTGGAACCGATGAACTGGCTCTTGGACCTGAAGATGCGAACTATGCGCTCGCTCGGCTACTCGAGCGAGGCTACTTCTACGAGGTCGACGATGAACTTCGTGTGACAGAGCCGGAAAACTGACTTTGATAGTTGCGGTCTGAAACATACTATGTGAGTTCCGCCTCCTCGATCACGCGCGCATAACGCGCGACTCGATGCGGCTCTCTACGGCCAGCGAGCCCTGTCTAAGACCGTCTTCTCTGTGATCAAGCGCACGCTCGGCGACGCCGTGCGTGCGCGATCCTGGTACCACGAGTTCCGTGAAATCGTCCTGATGAGTGTCGGCTACAACATCAAGCGTGCTGTGAGCTTGGAAAACCAACGCCGTATGATGATTTAATCGTGGTTTTATATAAATAAACTAACTATCTATACCTCTGAGAAAATATTGGACTTGCTGTTCCGATTCAAATTCCAGAATATTTACGCTTACACTTTTCCCCGTCATTCCACCACCAAGGATGTGCAGGTCAATTCCTATATTTTCTTCATTCTCTTGTTCAATTCCTCTTTCTTTCAATTTACTCATATCTGGAATCTTATACTCGATCTTATACACACCTTTTGACGGTTCCCAGCCGTCGCTTATAAGACGAATATTTTGCTTATCACCATTATCTTCACGAAAGCTAGGTATTTCTTCATATTGCTCTTCAAATACCACCTCTTCATCTCTACTCACGCGAACTTCAATAGAATCAGATGTGACGCTGCTATTAAAGATACGGATGAACCAAAGTTGATGGGAATTTCCTTGAGAGAAATATGTACACCCAGAAAGACTAGTGCCCAATCCAATCGAAAAGCCTTCAAGTACTCTTCTTCGCTTCACTATTCTCTATAATACGGGAACTATATTAAAAGTCTTGATAGAATTCCTCCCGTCTTTTATCGGCTAATGCAACATCCATATCAAAACTAGTTACGTAGGTGGGTTTACCTGGTGTAAGCTCAAATGGAGTATTCCGCCGTACTTTCTCAGGAACTTCCGATGGGTAAATGCGTTTAAGATTATGATCCTTCAACTCCTTATCTGACATCCGATCATAAGCGTCAATCATAGTCTCAGATGTTGTATTATAGGTGCTTGGGTTTGGGGACACGTTCCCAATATCATCACTGTCAGGGTAAACATATACCACCGTGGAGTTGGACCACATTGTGTCCCTGCTGACAACACTTAGGATGTCAACCATCCCATCACTTCCCGGAATTTGATCTGCTTGGAAATTAACCTGGTGATTTGCTTGATACCGACTCGTGAAACTATAAGGCTGTTCAAAAACAATTTGATCACGAGCGTTTGTGTCAAACGGTACTTCATCGTAGGCATCCAGAACTGCTTGAGTTCCGTAATAGACGCTGGCAATATCTGAAACAGCGCCAACAACCTCATCTACCAAAGCTTCATAAGCGCTATCCCAATTACCTCCTGACGGTTCCGGCCAAGCAGTAGCTGCTGCGACAGGGGTTACATTATTTTCTGAACCTCCATAAAATAAAGTATCGAAAGCCTGATTGCTTATGTCATAGCATGTCCTGCCAGACGAAGTTGTGCAAGTTGCACACATAGATGCTTCAAAAAAGTGGGCATAACGTGTTTCTTGTCTCATTGGGTCAGGGACCCATCGTTCTTGAGGTTGACTCCCGAAATACCCGACAGTTAGAGCGATCGTGATTCCACCATATTTGTTCGTGTTTGTGACAGTCCATTCTGGTTCATCTAATGTAAGCGACTCAATATCTGACCCTTCCATGGAGAGGGTAGTAGTTTCCCTCTCATCACCTTCATAGCCTGCCACAGTACCAGTCGCCCCTAATGCACTCGACATACCGACCATCTTCAACATCTTCCGCCGTGTTGGATTGTTTTTCTCCATCACACCACGATTATTTGATCAAATAATATAATAATTTTGGCTAGAAAACACTTAAAATAGTACTACGTCGTTAATAATACCATTATAAACTCTTCCCTATGAATTTATTAGTTATAGATAGTAGTGATTCCTATGAAATCAAGATCTGAGCGATATAGACTTGATGATATTTTAACTTCAAATCAACTATTTCTATTTAGTTGACTCTATTGAATCGCTATACTGTGCCGGATTTTGTGTCTCGCTAGCTTTTCGAGACCGTCCAATCGATTTGCCCGTTGGGTTCCTCAGGATGGCAGTCGAGATCGTTCCAGAGGGCCGTGGTGAATCGCCATACTGCGGTTGGTTTTACTGTTTGATGGCCCTCTTGATGTTGTAGCCGACACTCATCAGGACGATTTCACGGAACTCGCGGTACCAGGATCGCGCACGCACGGCGTCGCCGAGCGTGCGCTTGATCACAGAAAAGATGGTCTTAGACAGGGCTCGCTGGCCGTAGAGAGCCGCATCGAGTCGCGCGTTATGCGCGCGTGATCGAGGGGGCGGAACTCACGATGCTTGTTCAGCGGTCTGACTAGTTCTGGCGGATCAAGTCCGCGCCGTCTAGCGCTTCACCAGAGTCAAAGACTATGATTCCAACGGCGCTTCTTACTTGTCCCACAGTTCCGCAATCCGGTCTTCGATCTCGTCGAGGACAAGCGCAACTACGTCGCGATGATCGGCTGGCCACGAGGCATCGTCGCCGGGCGTCGGGGCGGTCGGTGGGGGATGAAAATGGTCTCGCGTATTATGGGGGTTCGGGTGGCGGTCCCACCGGCACTCCCAGGCGCTTTCGGGATGCACCTCTCGATAGTGGATTTTGAAGTCGTCGTTCGTGTACCAGCGGACAGTCAGAGTCGCCTCATTGACGATCGCTGGATAGTACGGCGATGCGAACGAGACGTGAAGTTCGAGATGGCCGCTGGCGTCTGTGATGGTCGCCTGTTCGACCTGGTTCGTAGCCTGGAAACGTGTCTGTAGAAACTCGAGGATTGGACGGTCGATAGGGGCAGGGCTGCTCCCATCGCCTGCTGGCGGCACCATCGCTGGTCTTACCCGGAGGCTTGTTCGCCGTCGGCGCCGACACATTGCTGGCGGGCGCGTTCGTAGCGCTCGCGCTCCTTGCGGGCGGTCGTCCAATCGGCGAGGTCGCTGTACACGTCGTCGATGGTCCGCTCGTCGCTGCCCTCCGCGGCGGCGACGGCGTCGACTGCGGCCGGTGACGCGGCGTCGTACGTCGCCTCGTACTCGGTGATGCGCGTCGTCAGCTCACGAACGCGTTCCTGCAGGTCCTCGACGGAATGGTCGGCTGCGAGCTGGTTGATGCGTCGCCACTCAAAATACGCGTCATTCCGTTCGTAGGTGGCCGGATGGCCATCGTGCCGGGTGACGATCCCCAGATCATCGAACCATCCCAGATACTTCCGGGCCGTCTTGGGATCACAGTTGGCGGTGTCGGCGATCGCACTCGCTGTCGTTGGCTCACGGGTTTGGAGGATGGTGCCGTAGATGCGCTGTTCGACGTCGTCGCTGGCGAACACGTCCTCGAATGGGGGAGGTCCATCGGTGGCGTCTGTTTCGGACATACTTGGAGTTGCAGCGCGAAGGATTTAATTCTTCCTTCGGGGAATAGTTTCCTGTGCCGATGTGTTCAGGCCACGACCGCTACAGACGTTAACCAACAACCGGGGACTGTGTACCCCAATGTTGGTTAATTCCGTCTACCCCTCGTGGGGGTGACAGACATCTCGTCGTCGAGATAAACTCTCAGAGAACACAGCAGACCCACAAGCCATGATACAATGCTGATAAGAGTCGACGAGGGAACGCAGTCCTGGTGCCAGCACCAGCCGTCATCACCGCAACTCACGTTTGTGGCCACCACCGATCAGAATGGCGCAGAGACCAAGCACGTACAACTCACCTATCGGAATGGTGGTATAAATCTCAATGGAAAGACGTCGGCTGTATGTCGCTCGTGTCCGGCTGCCATTTCCTCTGCACTTCTTTGGATCTCGCCTCCCCTACCACCTACAGTCCAGCTCCACATCTCGTCGCTTCAGTTTAGATACGACTACTGATAGGTCTGTGATTTCAGTCGCCGCCACCTGGTTGATTCGTACTCCTTGCACACACCATCCATTCCACCCCCTGTACCCCACCTTTTCTTTGGACGATTTTCGAAGTGCAGGTGGAGTGATGGCGGGCGTAGAATACTGAAGACGTGCTTAGAGCTGTTCTCTCCTCCTCAAATCGTGTTTGCAAACGGCTTCGAACCCACGGAATGGTATATGCACCGTATTCAACGCTCTCGCCGGGAGATTGTGGAGTTGCGGTCAGATGTTCGAATCATGTGCCAATCGTATATGAAAATCATTACTCATCCTATATGAAAACGGAGGGTAGTGAACGGCTCATGTTGCTATTATCACCGGATAGAACGTCTAAATCGTGTTTGCAAAACGGGTGACCCGGGTAGCAAACTAGCTAGTAGTAGCGTGAGTTTGAATTGTGATAGATAGGGTGGTTCCGCTCCGGCTACTGCGGCGAGTGTTTCGACTGAGCGTCGATCTGCTCGTACATCTCTTCTGGGAACGGAAGGCTCCCATATATCGAGTAGGGGCACTGGTCGCGCCCGATGCAGTACCGCTGAATATCATCATTCGCACAATTCATTGGGAGGGGGATTTCACCGCCGATGTCGTTGTCGAGCTCGTAGCGAATCTGGTACTGGGTCACCTCCTCGTCATACCAGGGCCACCGCGAGAACAGGTCTTTCACGTCGCTGATGAATTCGTCTTTACTTGTGTCTCGATACTGGGGAAGCCACCATGCCATGCGTACCAGATTGAACAGATCCTTTCGGACGGGCTTCTTCTCCTGGAGGCGGTCGTCCATTGCCGCCATACAGGGCAGTTCGAACAGATTCTCGAGAGTGTCGACGTGTATAGGGCGTGCCCCATCGCTGTACTCGGTGAGTGTATAGCGATTCTCCCACTTGTGTTCGACAGAGACACTCTCGTGATTCTGCATCGCAGTCAGGGTGTTCCCCAGACTCCGTGGCGTTAAAAAGGAGTCACAGGCACGCTGTTCCCACGTCCGGTTAGGCTCGTACGCCTCCAGCGCCTCGTATAAATCTCGGGCTGTCTGAGGCTCATCAAGCTGTGCAGTGTCGGCGTCCGTGGCTTTGACGGCGTTAATGATCGTCCGGATATCACGCTTCTGCCGACTCCAATTCTCCCACACGCGGTGGGTCTGTCCGGCCTGGAAAAAGCGGTCAATGCGCTCCGTAATCGCGGATTCGTTCGCGATGAGCCAGCTCCGCTGTTCCGCCGTCAACACCTCTTCTTGAACCGCGAGCAGACGTCCGAACGCGTCCTCTGCGTACTCACGGTACTTTGCCATGAAATCCGAGACGGGAACGTATAGATTATTGTCCGCGACATGGGCCTGGATTTCGCCCTGCTTCCCCTCGTCGCTATTCGTACGTGCCAGACATTTCCGTGAGGCGGCGACGAGTGGGATTTCGAGACAGTACCCCTCGCCAAACTCGGGACGAGTCGTGATGTCCGTACAGACACGTCCTGGGTGGACACCGTCCTCGCCGGGCGCTTTCGCGTAGAGCGTTTCGGCGATCTCCTGGTGGAGCGACCAGTCCTCGTACTCGCGAACGAGCGACCCGATATTGTTGACGTAGAGTTCGCGAAGATCACCGAGGAGAGCGAGATGACGGGGTGGTGTATCCTCGAGTTTCGGATGATCCATGATACAGATAGCTCCGAGCGTCGTAAGGACAGCCAGCGTGCCTGGATCATCAACATAGGGGCGTTCGGCGGCTTCCTTTCGCGTGCTCGGCGCGAACGCTTCGGTGGTGAACCGCTCGATATCTGCAAGCATCTTCTCCGTCTGCTGCTCGCCATCGACCGTCCACCGCTGATACCCACGCTCGAATAGCTGTGTGAGTTGGAACTCGCCTTCCTCCCGGGGGAGTGCCGCGATTCGATACGCCGTGTACTCGTCGTCTGTGGGTGTGTCTCGGCTCATGAGTCAAGGAAGTCGGGCGTCGCCTCGGTTCGGAAGTCGAATCCCGGGTCGTCGATGGGCTGAACGATTCGCGAGACATCAGCGTGTAGTGAGTACGGCAACCGCATCACGCGACGCCGGTCGGCGGTGACCACCGGATCAATGGGGATCTCATATTCGTCGAGGAGCAGGTCGTTGATGACCTCGCGGGATTGCTCGTCGTAGTGGTGTTCGCGATCCGTATCGAGCAGATAGACGTGACAGCCCTGTCCCGAGTAGACGGCCATCGTTTCCTCAGCTGCGAAGTCGTCCTCGAAGATCTCTTGGACGACAAAGCCGTACTCGAGGGCCTGCTCGATATCGTCGAACGCGTAGGGATAGCCCTCAGGCGGGCTGTCGAGAATCCCGGCGGTTCGAAGCGGCTCAGTCTCGGCATCGTCGGTCGGTTCACCAGCGGTGGTTTCACGGGAAGCGCGCTGTGCGGCGATGTCTTTCGCGTCGATATCGATTGCGAGCACCCACGGTCGCTCCCAGTGATCGAGCGCATAGTAGACCGCGTCGGGGCATGGCTCCGGACGATCCAGGAGGTCCGGATCGGCGAGTGCGTAGGCACTTCCCTGTGCAGGGTCGTGCTGTGCGGGGTACTGGATGAACTCGATGAGGTCCTCCATTGAGCCGAACTGCTGTACTGCCCGGTCGCCTGATCCGCTCGTGTGCCACGTATCACGACGGATGAACGACCGATTGGGAGCGTTCTGTTTCCGAGTTGGGTATGCCTCACGAAACGCGATGGCGTACTGCTTTGGCCCATCGACGGTAACGAATGACGGCAGTGCGTCGACGTACTCGGGAAACGTCTCCGTGTAGTAGGTATGCAGTTCCTCTCGTGTTGTCTCTCGCCAAGAGAGGGTCATCGTTACTCCGACACCTCCGCTTCGAGACTTCGGAACGTGTGGAGGGCCATCATCCCTGGGTCGTCATACTCGCCGATTGCTGCACGAAGTGAGCTAATCGTCCGCCGCTGGGTCGAACTCAGCGAGAAATCGACTTTCCCGGCGTCGGTGAGTATCTCGATCGCGTCCAGAATGAACGCCTTATCTTCACAGGCCCAGACAGCAGCCGCGTCGACGTTCGCAAGCTTCTCGTAGTCTGCGAGCAGCGCCTCGGGATTATTGCTCGGCGTTTCCACTTCGCCAACCCAGGTGAGGTTGTCTGTGGTATCGAAGCCAGCGACGTCGAAGACTGTGTCGTCCCTATGCTGATAGTAGATCTCCGTTCGACCGACGTCGTCCTGTTGGGTGAGCCAGGCTTCAAGGAAGACGACGCCAGCTTTGTGTGGGGTTTTCTCACCGAGATCGCCGACGCCCGGATTGGCCTCAAGCGAGCGATCCAGAAACTCACGGCCAGCCGGTAACACAGTGTAGTACTTCTGGCGGAACGAGCGGTGTTCTTCGAGGAACCCTTTCTGTGTGAGCGTCTCGACGTCAAGATTGGAGAAGGGCTCTTCGAGCACAGTCATACTCTCCGTGAGCGAATACTCCTCGAGCTGGTGGTTCATCGCATCCAGCACGAGACCGAGGAATGCCGCCTCATCACGTGTGACACCTTCTTCGCGGAGCGTCTCATCCGGAATGGTCGCTGTCGCCTCTTGAAACCGAGTCGAGGGTGAGCTGTCGGGGGTCGGGTCCTGCTCTGGTTCAGATGATGCTTCTGTCCCGCTGGTGGGAGCTGTGGCAGCCTCGGCAGCGGACGCATCCAACGACGCGAAGTCCTGGATCGTCACCTCGATACCGTACGCCTCGGCGTGTTCGGTGATTTTCCCGAGTCGCGTGAACAGTTCGCTGGAGCTCTCGGCGGTGGACCGCGCTCGGCGAGCTGCGACGAAGACGTCGTCTTTTGACGCAAACTGACAGCACGCACTGACCTTCCGGTCCTCGGACGAGGTATACTCGGCTCCACAGAGGTCACAGACGTAACAATCGGCATCCACGTCATGGTGGACGTGTTCGGGCAATGACGCCCCACCCGATGCTTCCGTCGTCTCCGACGTATCCGCTGTATTGCCGTTCCGTTTTTCTCGAGTTGCCATACCTGCCGGCTCTGGAGTCGAAGACTGTGGGCCTGCCTCGACATCCTGTGACTCGTCGGCAACTGCGCCGAACATGGGCGCACTACCGATGGTGCGCTCCTCATTTGATGGCGTTTGGCCCTCGTTCGTTGCGGTCGTTGTCTCGCGGTCCGCAGACGCGCTTGTGTCGTCGCTCGTGCTACTTGCACCGAAGAAGGTGGTCTCCAATGGGTTACCACCGGCAGCCGCTTCAGCGGCGGCTGTACTTCCGCTCGCCATCGCAGGCTCTCCGTCGACGTCATCGCCTACCTCGTCTAACGTATCCCGAACCTCCTCGCGGGCAAACTGACTTATCCGGCCTGGAAGACTACACTCCTCTTGGGTTCGCCGCATCACCTGGGGAATTTGCTGTTCCTCGAAGAGATGTCGGTCGTCGGCCGACAATGGCGCATCGCTCTCGGGGTGGCCGTCGGGAATCGGCAGTGACGCGAGCGAGAACGGCGCCGGGCCCGTTTGCCCAAAGCGGGGGCTCGGTAACTGACCGATCCACTCACCGGCTGGCAGACGACTCACGCGATTGCGAAACTCGGACGGACTCAAATTCTCGTGAGCCATCGACTCCGCGAGTTTCGCGTCGGTGGCGATATTCCCGATGAGCTTCGTCTTGACGTTGTTCAGAATCTCTGTGTACGCTCGATCGGATGTGCTGTACTGCGCCACTTGCTCAGGGTACTGGAGGATTAGACCGAGACTCACACCGAAGGCCCGTCCTTGGGGAATGAACTGCTCGTAGACCAGCGAGGACGTCGCGATCGCTGCGGCCTCCTCGATGATCATGTTCACAATCGTATCGTCGACACCTCCGCGTTGACGACCATCGCCATTCAACGATCGCCCACCACCACGGCGACCTTGCACGGCGTCCCAGAGATTGCTCAACAGGATCATCGTCAGGGCATGCTGGGATTCGGCGCGGAACTCACCCAGATCGAGCAGGATGACGGCGTCCTTGTCGAGGAACTCCCGGAAATCGAACGCGTTCCCGACGTACGCCTCAGCCTCTGCATCCCACCGAGGGACGTGAGTGAATATCTGGTAGAGGTGCTCGTGCTCGACGAGTTTGTCGAGGCGATTCGCTGCCGCACCCATCGTCTGCTGGAACTGGCGCTCGTCGACCTGGCACTTCTGGATCAGTGACTGCTCAATATGCGCGTTCGCGTCGCAGAGTTCGGGCACTGTTTTGTCCCGGCTCATCCGGAAGACCGTCTGAATCAAGTCCTCGAGGCTGAACGCGTTCTGGCCGTATTCCTGATCGAACAGCGCCTTGATGAGGAACGTGAGGATTTCATTAGCGACGTACGCCTGTTCGTGGCGTTCCTCGCCGAGAATCAATCGCATAATCTCGTGGAAGTGCTCGACCTTGTCCTGAACGGCGTCCTCACGAGTTCGACCCATCGCGAGCGCCGGGCGAATATCGAAAAAGGAGACGGCCGGCAGCATCTCTGGCGCGTTGAAGTAGTAGACGTCGGTCAGCTGCCCGTATTTCGCGTAGTGAGCGTGGAGATAGTTCTCGGCCATCCCGTCACCCTTTCCGTCGAGGAGAACGGTGGGGCCGTCGACGTGCTCGTGAAGAGAGAGCATCTCGGCCTGTACGGCTGTTGACTTCCCACTTCCCGTCGACGCTGCCCGAATGTAGCTCGTGGTCAAGAGATCCGGTGGAATCCGAACTGGCTCGTCCAGGGGTTCGCTCCGATTTCGGAGTGGCTTCCCGACCGCCATACCTGGACCAGTGAAATCCTCGAGGCGATCCGGATCGGGTAATGGAAGCGGCTGGCGGAGTCGTTCCTTCCCACGGGCGCCACGCGAGCCCTCAGTGGTCAGCGTCTGGCCACTCGGGACGGCCACAAAATTCGCGAGTTCATCCGCGTTCAACACGAGCTGTGGCCGACGATTCCCCATCCAGGACTGGTTGAACGATCGGTTCAGCAGTCGACTCAACTCCTTCTGAGCCGGGTCCCGAATGTTCGTCAGGCTCTTCGAGACGGGGCTGCCGTCAAGGTGGTAGAAGTAGCCGTCGAGGTGGTTGAACGCGTTCGCGAGGGTTTCAATGTTGTTTGCCGCCTGCGCCCTCGTTGCTTCCCCCGGGTCCTCAGGAAGGACGGAAACAGCGCGGAGGTTTACGAGAAATGTTTGTGAGGGGCCTTTCTGGTCGATGAGCGCCTGTCTGGATGCGACCTCCCCACTGGCTGCACTCGACGTCTGCCGGGTACTCTCGCCGACGTGTGGTGGGTCACGACCACGTCGGCGATCGCGAATGCGCTCCTGATCGGCGCCGTAGACCATATCGGCGAGACTGGTTCGCGCAGACTGGAGGGCACCATCGTGTTTGGTCTCGATCTGCTTTTTCCGGGCTTCAGCCGCTCGCTGCCAACTGCTATACCGAGTAAACAAGACTTGTAACGCAGTAGGTGCCGTGGCCTCCGTGAGCCGTTCGACGGCCGCCGCAAGTGGTGCCCGTGCTGGATTGCCCGAGCGAGTGGCCTCCTCCTGGACGTGCGAGTACTGCTTGATCGGCGTCATCCAGTCGCGGCTTCGCTCACCGACGCCGCTCCAGCGGGCAGCAATTGGTGTCCGATCGGAGAGTGAGACGTCGCCCCCATCGCCGATAGCCGTCTCGCCTCCCTCAGCACTCTCGTCCAGGTCGTTCTCAGCACCGCCACTCCCGTAGCTGGCGAGTTCGGTTTGGAGATCGACGGCTTCCTCGTAGATATCGTAGCTCGCTGGATACGCAGTCTGCAGCTCGGACTCGAGCGTGGGGAGCAGTTCCTCGTCTTCGACGCCGAGATAGAACCGGACCGGCGCGTCGCTCCCCTGCGTGAGCACCAGAAATTCGAACGCCGGTGGACTCTTCCGGGGGTCGTATTTGATTTTCCATCCCGTACGGAGTTTTCGCAAGCCTGCCAGCCGAGAGACGATATCAGATGGGTCGACGCGTTCCCGCGACGGCTCAATACGAATATAGCGACGTTTCTCAGTCATCGGCCTCTTGTGGTGCGGTCGGGACACCGGCCTCCTCGAGCAGCGAGTCCGGTATCTCGTAGTCGTCGACACGCCCTTCCTGGGCGAGATACTCGACATCGCCGGCGTCGATGTACCGCTGATCGACGAGATACTTCCACGGATCGAGGTCGTCGTCCAGCACGTGAATCTCGTAGTCGTTCACGTGGAGAGCGAGCGACTTCGTCCAGTCGTTGACGGCGAGTAAACACTCCGAGTAGCCGCCATCTTCGCCAGTCTGGGCGGTTGCGATGAAGTTCTGTTCGGAGGGCGTGAGGCCGTGGAAGTCGATCATGGCGTTACTTACCGACTCGTGGTGGAAGATCTGCTTGATATCACAGAGGTTGTAGACATTCCGGGCCTTCTCGACAGCTTCCTCGGACTTCTTATCGGACTTCGCGATAAACTCGTCGACCGTCTGTGAGATGAGTGTGATCGCCGTGTTGAAGTGGCGACTGTGGCGGATGAACAGGTCGATCATGTCCGTCGTCGCCGCCCGCCGTAGCAGGTAGTGGGCTTCGTCAATGGTGACCTGCGTTCGTCGGTCGCTGCTCTGGGCGCGTTGATAGATCCAGTCGAACATCACATGCATGAACAGCGGCGCCTGCCCGGTGTCGGCGAACATCGACATGTCGATGACGACCAGCCGATTGTCGAGTTCGACGTTCGTGCGACCGTTCAGGTTGTCGTTCTCGCCACCGTGCTGGAACGCCTCAAGGCCGAGGAGGAGCTGGTAGGCGTATTTCTCGTCGGCTTCTCTGAACCGCGTCTCGAGCTGTTCGATCTCCGGCCAAACGCGCTCCTCGTCCGCATCCTCGTGCAGTTCGAGGAACTCCGACGGCTGGTCGCCATCCGTGAGTGCGTGCAGGATCTCGAGGACGTCCTGTATCGTCGGACTCGTATTCTCGTGGGTCGCCGGGTTGGGGGTAATTCCGTATTTGAGATAGGCAAGCCGAACAGCCCGGCGAAGGATGCCCTCCTGTTCCTTGCTCAGCGACTGGTCGGCGACTGCCGAAAAGTGGGTGCGGAACAGCTCCATCACCGACCGGAACTTCTTCTTGAACGGGTCGTCCGCGACGTCGTCGATGCCGCGCCGGATTTCGAGGGGATTGACCGTGTTCTGCCCGCCGAAGCGGATGACCTGTCCACCGAGGTCGTTCGCGAAGTCGACGAAGTCCCCGAGCGGATCGAGGACGAGCATTTCGATCTCGGGATCCATCATCAGGCGATGGTACATCTCGTGCTTCTCCGCGAACGTCTTCCCCGATCCCATCTTCCCCGCAATCGCTTTCGAATACGACGAGAGCC
>NZ_JBHTAF010000008.1:0-117557 GCF_042663485.1 Saliphagus sp. GCM10025334
TGACCAGGTCGTTCTCGACGCCGAACTTCTGCTCGCTCTCGATCTGCTGTTTGACCAGTTCGATGGTGAACGGGGTCGCGACGACGGGGGCGTCGTAACGGTGGGCGAGTTTCGAGATCGCGCCGATGTGGTCGAGGTGACCGTGGGTCGGGACGATCGCCTGAACGTCGCCCTCGAGGTCGCTCATGATCCGATCGTCGGGAATGGCGCCCATGTCGATCAGGTCGAGGCTGTGCATGCGTTCGGTCTCGACGTTGTCGTGGATGAGAACCTGTGAGAGGTTCAGACCCATGTCGAAGATGACGACGTCGTTTCCTGCGCGAACGGCAGTCATCTGCCGTCCAACTTCCTCGTAACCGCCGATGGTTGCAATTTCGATTTCCATGGTTGTATACACTGAGCGCGGTGCGCGCTCATCGAAACGGTCCGCGGACTGCCGGGTACGAAAGACCGCCACGGTGTCGCGTCGGTCGGGGTCCCGCTATGCGTTCGGGATTGATTCCGGACGTAGAACACGGCGAGGCCGTGTCCCCGTCGCGCGAACGCACTTGCCCGCGGGTTTCGCTACCCCCGTCTACACACCCAGGTAGTATAAAGTCCGTGGGTTCGACGACCGATTGGTGCGGACACGCCACTGGCTGTCGATGAACGCGACCACTGTCACTCGAGTGAAGGGTAAGGGTATCTTCGGCCGGACTGAGATCCTTCCCATTCGGATACGCGGATAAAATAAACGCTTCGCGCGTTGTCCTGAATATTATCCTACGTGGACACTCACAATAACATTAATGTCTGGGCGTGTTGATGTGCGATCTATGCCACCACGACACACGAGTGACGATGGCACGATTGGTCGACCTGTTTCGCGACGAACCGTCCTCCGCGGTCTCGGCGTCTCCGCCGTCGGTATCGGCGCGCTCGGTGCGGCGACGTCGTCCGTCCAGGCGGGAAAAGGTGATTCCTGCGAGGACCCGCCGATGGACTTCCCGCGCGTGAGCACTCGAGGTCACTTCGACACGACGTGGTACGGGAGCGTCTACGTCACCGACGGAAACACCGCGACGAACTACGACCTCGCGGGCGATCCGATCCCCGGCTTCGGCCAGTCGGCGGGTGGCGAACTCCTGATCCACGCCCACGGCTGGAACAACGACCGCGAGGGCGGCGTCTGCTCGACCAGCACCGCCGCGAACACGTTCGACCTCGAGGGCTACGACCAGCCGGTCGTCGGGTACACCTGGGACGCCGATTATGGCTGGTACAACGCGACAGAAATCGCCGAACGAAACGGAGCCAAACTCGCGAATTTCCTGGTCGACTATCGTGTCCAGAATCCCGACGTAATGCTCCGGCTGTGTTCGCACTCGCTCGGTGCTCGAGTCGCCCTCAGCGCGGTCGCGACACTCTCGTCGTGGGGGTACCACGACCTCCTCGAGAGCGTCACCCTCCTGGGCGGCGCTGCCGACGACGACGCGCCGTCGCTCGAGGGGAGTTATGGCTCCGCGATCACGAACGCGACTGGCCGCCTCGACAACTTTTGGATGAACGACGACGCCGTACTCGACTGGGCCTACGGCACTGCCGAGATGGGGACCGCGATCGGTGCGACGACAATCGATGGCACACCGCCGTGGAACTACACCGATCACAACGTCGACTACGTTCCGGATCACTTCTCCCACTACAAGCCCGACGGGTGCATCCACGAGGTCGTCGCGACGTTCTGAACCCGTCCCCTGCGCTTCGTTTTCTCCGGCTGGCTGAGCGCCGCTGGACGGTGATTCGTTTGGCTGCTAGTCATATCGTTTTAATTATCTATAATCAAAATTAGCATCTTTCTTAGAGGTTTCTCCCAATTCCCTTCCAATACTCGAATATGTATAATGAGACGTTCTATAGCCATATAAGAGCACAATAGGTGACTATTTATGAATAGTCTGTAGAACGGGACGAATAGATCAAAACCGCCTAAATCGGGGGAATTCTGGAATTTACACCGTGACCTGGGTTCCAACAATGCATATATAATTTATAACTAATATATTTTTTCAGAGTATAGTTTTCTACTGGGGCTTCCGCTTGGAATATCGCTGTACGTCTGTTCGAGGATACGCTTCTTCCCACTCGTTTCCCACGGTCGTCGCGAGGTTGTGAATCCGCTCGAGTTCCGCGACTGCGTCGTCGTGCTCGTCGACCCGAAGGTCGTGAGCGAGACGGGGTTCGTCAGGGTCGAATACGCACAGGGCAGCGCTCTGGACGTGTTCGCCGCGTTTGTCGCCGCCGGCGTCCTCGCCCGCCCGGAGGGCGTCCAGGAATCGCCGGTCCAGTGGACTCCCGCTCGAGGCTTCGAACGCGTCGGCTACGGCCGTCAGTACGTCCGCCGATTCCAGCATGTTCCCCGCGACGGTGTACCCATCGCCCTCGAGGTCACCGGCGACGGGGTCGCACTCTGAACCGGTCACCGCGACCGTGTCGCCACCAGCGTCGACACCGTGAATCTGCCGAACGGTGGCGTGTGGGTCGTCCGCGAGCTGGGACTCGACGGCGTCCTCGACGGGCGTCCCCGCCTCGAGTGCACGAATTGATCGCACACCCAGTGGCGTGCTGGTCGTCGCCTGCGTGCAGACGGCCCCCTTCCTGCAGACGAACGGTGCGGTCGACCCCACGGCGATGGCCTTCGTCGCGACCGCGACGCCGTGACGCCCGTCGACGGCCGCACAGATGGAGAACGTCACGGTCAGTCCGTCTCCGACGGTGCGGGCGACCGGCCGTGTACTGGGTGGCTCATCTCTTCGACCGAGAGGTGGCAGGCGATTCGATGGTCGCCGCCGTCGACCGGCTCGGGAAGCGGCTCGTCCGTCTCGCACACCTCGCCGATCTTCTTCGGACAGCGCGTGTGGAACGGACAGCCAGTCGGCGGATCGATCGGGCTCGGGACCGTTCCCTCGAGGAGGATCCGCTCGGTCTCCCGGTTTGGGTTCGCGTGCGGGACCGCCGACAGCAGGCTCTCCGTGTAGGGGTGATACGGCGGCTCGAACACTTCCTCGACAGTGCCGAACTCGGCAATTTTCCCGAGGTACATCACTGCCACGCGGTCACAGAGGTGCTGGACGACGCTGATGTTGTGGGAGATGAACAGGTACGAAAGGCCGAACTCGTCCTGGATGTCGTCGAGCAGGTTGAGGATCTGTGCCTGGACGCTCACGTCCAGCGCGGAGACGGGCTCGTCACAGACGATGAGGTCGGGTTCGACCGCGAGCGCGTTTGCGATGGCGATCCGCTGTTGCTGGCCGCCGGAGAACTGGTGGGGATACTTGTCGGCGTCGGACCCAGAGAGACCGACGCGCTCGAGTAGCTCCTCGATCCGTGCGCGCTTATCGTCCCCCGTCGCGATGCCGTGTTTCGCCATCCCTCTGCCGATGATCTGGGCGACCGTCTTGCGCGGATTGAGCGAACTCTTGGGGTCCTGGAAGATGATCTGCATCTCCTTTCGAAGGCTCCGAATGTCCTTCTTCCCGAGTTCGTGCAACGGGTGGCCGTCGAAGTAGACCTCGCCACCGGTGGGCTCGAGCAGTTGCATCACGGTCCTGGCGACCGTCGACTTGCCACAGCCGCTCTCGCCGACCAGTCCGACCGTCTCGCCGCGGTCGATCGTGAAGCTCACGCCGTCGACCGCCTCGACGTACCGGCGCTCGAGCGTCAGCCCGCCGCTCTCGGTTCGGGCCAGCGAGAGATTCCCGAAGAATCCGTCCCCCGCCGAGAAGTGCTTCTGCAGGTCGCGAACCTCGAGTAACGGCTTTGCATTCGTGCGCGGCTCGCGCTGGCGACGCTCGACGCCCTCCTCGATGGCCGGCTCCGAGAGGTCGAGTTCGTCGGTTCGAATGCACGCCGCCTGGGCGCCCGGTGGGGCACCAGCGACCGGCTCGAGCGGCGGATCACCGCCGGAACGGCATGCTTCGACGGCATGTGGACACCGGTCGGCGAAGTTACAGCCGTCGGGCAAGCTCTTGAGGTCGGGCATCGATCCACCGAGGGCGTAGAGGCGGTTCCGGTCCGAGTCGACTTCCGGAATCGCGTCGATGAGCGTGCGTGTGTAGGGGTGTCTCGGCTGTTCGAAGACGTCGTCGACGCGGCCCGTCTCGACGAGGTTGCCGGCGTACATGACGCCGACGCGATCACAGGTCTGGGCGACGACGCCCAGGTTGTGGGTAATCATCAGGATCGAGACGCCGCGCTCCTCGCGGAGGTCGTTCAGCAGATCCAGGATCTTCGCCTGGGTCGTCACGTCGAGCGCCGTCGTCGGCTCGTCGGCGATGATCAGGTCCGGCTCGCAGGCCAGCCCAATGGCGATCAGCACCCGCTGGCGCATCCCCCCGGAGAACTCGTGGGGGTACTCGTCGATGCGCGACGCCGGGTCTGGAATCTCGACTTCCTCCATCGCCTCGATGGCAATCTCGCGAGCTTCGTGCTCGCCGACGTCCTGGTGGAGCCGGATCGTCTCGACGATCTGCTGGCCCACGGTGAGCACGGGGTTGAGCGAGGTCATCGGATCCTGCGGGATCAGCGTGATCCTGTTCCCGCGGACGCTCCGCATCTCGTTCTCGGTGAGGGTGAGGAGGTCCGTCCCATCGAAGGTGACCGACCCGGAGACGATTTCTCCAGGGTAGCGGATCAGGCGCATGATCGACTTCGCCGTCACGCTCTTTCCCGCCCCCGACTCGCCGACGATGCCCATCACCTCGCCGCGCTCGAGGTCGAACGACACGTCGTCGACTGCAGTAACGACTCCGTCCTCGGTCCGAAACTGCGTGCGGAGGTCCTCTACGGCGAGGAGCGAGTCGCTGGCGATACCGTCGGTGTCTGTCGTCGGCGTGGTGTCGGTGGTCTGTCTCGAAGTCATTCGATGATCTCCCCCTTGGGATCGAGGACGTCGCGGAGGCCGTCACCCAGCAGGTTGAACCCGATGACGGCGATGGCAATCGCTCCCGCCGGGAAGAACACGAGCCACGGCGCGTCGCCCATGAACGACCAGCCCTGGTTGATCATCAGGCCCCACGAGGGGGTCGGCGGCTGGACGCCCAACCCGAGAAACGAAAGGCTCGCCTCGAGCAGCATGGTGAACGCGACGTTGATCGACCCCTGGACGAGTAGCGGGCCGACGCAGTTGGGCAGCACCTCCCGGAAGATGATGTAGCCGTCGCTCTCCCCGCGGGCGACGGCGGCTTCGACGAACGATTCGTTGCGCACCGCCAGCGCCGCGCTGCGGGCAACCCTGGCGATGAACGGCGTGTACACGAACGCGAGCGCGAGGATCACGTTGTTGAGACTCGGCTCGAGGACGGCGACGATGGTCAGCGCCAGCAGGATCGGCGGGAACGACATCATCGCGTCCATGCCGCGCATGAGCCCCTCGTCGATCAGTCCCTGGTAGTAACCAGCGACGACGCCGATGGTCGTCCCCATGACCATCGCCGCGCTGATCGAGGTGAATCCGACGTACAGCGAAATCCGGGCGCCCATCATCACGCGACTGAAGATGTCGCGGCCGAGGTCGTCGGTTCCCATCGGGTGCTCGAGTGACGGCGCTAGCTCTCGGTCCTGGACGTTGGTCGCCTCCGGATCGTGGGGAACGACGAACGGTGCGAGTATCGCCGTCGTAAAGAGAGCGATGACGATGAACAACCCGATCATTGCCTTCTGGTTCCGGCGGAACTGGCGGGCGAATCGGCCGTAGTGGGCCTTCTTCTCGTCGGTCAACCGGAAGCGTTCGGTCGACATTACTCGGACCCTCCGTAGCGGATTCGCGGATCGACGTACGCGTAGAACGTGTCCGCGAGGAAGTTCGAGACCATGTAGATCAGTGCGATCACGATAATACACCCCTGCAAGAGGGGAATGTCGCGGTTCTCGATGGCCGTCAACGTCAACTGGCCGATGCCCGGCCAGGAGAACACCTGCTCGAGGACGACGACGCCCCCGAAGGCGTAGCTGAACTGGAACGCGATGACCGTGATGACGGGAATTGCGGCGTTTTTCAGCGCGTGACGAACCACGACCGCCCGTTCGCTGAGCCCCTTCGACCGGGCGAATTCAACGTAGTCCTCGCTCAGCTCGTCGATCATGCTCGAGCGGGTCATGCGCATGATGTAGGCCGTCAGTGCGACGCCCATCGCGCTCGCGGGAAGCGCGAGGTGGTGAGCCGCCGCCACGGGGTCTTCCATCGGCGAGACGTACCCGCGGGTCGGGAAGCCGCCGAGGGTGAGCGCGAACACGTAGATGAACACCAGTCCCCACAGGAAGATGGGGAGCGAGAGACCGACGAACGCGAGCATCGACGCCGTCAGGTCAGTCGGCGTGTTCTTCTTGACCGCGGCGATGACGCCGAGCGGGATCGACAGGCTCACCGAAACGATCGTCGCGGAGATGGCGAGCAGCAGTGACCGCGGCAGTCGGACGCCGATCAGGTCGGCGACCGGCGTTCCGTACCGGAGTGACGTGCCCATGTCTCCCTGGAGCATGCCGACAACCCAGTCGACGTACTGCAAATACAGCGGCTGGTCGAGCCCCAACTGCGCCTCGAGCTGGGCGATCGATGCGTCGTTCGCGTTCGGGCCGAGGATCAACAGCGCCACGTTTCCGGGCAGGATGTTCGTGAGCCCGAAGGTGATGAGCGACACGAGGAACAGCGTGATCGCCATGAACCCGAGGCGCTTGGCCAGGTAGCTAACGAACGCCATCTATGCGAGTGATCTGTGTCGCGTGAAATTGGTCGTAGTGCGCACGTGAACTCACGGATTACTCCATCCAGGTGTTTTCGAATCTGAAGGTCGAGCCGTCGGGCGACATGACCTCGCCCTTGTAGTTGGGTTGACGGGCCATCAACGTTGGCATCCAGTACAGCAGAATGTGGCCAGACCGGCGCTCTTGTAGAATCTCGGCGGCCTCGTGGTACAGCGGCGCGCGCTCTTCGATCTCGTAGAGCTGGCGTGCCTCGTCGATGAGGTCGTCGTACTCCTCGTCCTCCCAGCCGGTGAAGAAGAACGCCCCCTCGGAGTGGAGCGGTCGGTGGAAGCCGGCGTCCGGGAACCACAGCGCCAGGTACGAACTCGTCGTCGCCTGGAAGTTCCGGTCGGTGTAGACGTCGCTGAGCCAGTTGCTCCAGGTGATGAGCTGAATGTTGAGGTCGATACCGACCTCGGCTGCCTGGGATTCGATGACCTGTGCGGCAGTCACCTGGTCGTTGTACTGCTCCGGAATCTGGAACGTCGCCTCGAACCCGTCCGAGTACCCGGCAGCGTCGAGGTGCTCCTGAGCGAGTTCGTAGTCCTGCGGCCGCGGCTCGAGGTCCGGGTGCTCCCACTCGCTTCCCGGCGCAGCGGGACTGGTCGCGACCTGCCCCTGGCCGTACAGCGCCGCCTCCATGACTTCGTTCTTGTCGATGGCGTACTCGAGGGCCAGCCGAGCGTCACGGCTGTCGAATGGCTCCTCCGTGCAGTTGACGCCCAGGTAGACGAGCGACTTCGGGAACCGGCTGATGAAGTCGACGCTCGAGTCGCCCTCGAGGGACTCGGCGTGTCGCGGCGGGACGTCGTTGATGAAGTCGACCTCGCCGGCTTCGAACGTGTTGAGGCGGTTGTCGTCGTCCGAAATCTCGGACTTGGTGACCCTGTCGAGGTAGGGGAGTTCGTCGTCCCAGTAGTCGTCGAACGTCGTCATCACGAACTCGGAGTCGAGTTCCATGCTCTCGAACTGGAACGGGCCGGTCCCAATTGGTTCGCTGATCGAGTCCTGTTCGGCCTGCTCGGCCGTGAGAACGTGCATGTGCGAGGTCGCCATCCGCGAGAGCATCGGCGCGAACGGCTCGGTGAGTTGCATGATGAACGTGTGGTCGTCCGGCGCCTCCATCGAGTCGACCAGCGCCATGTAATCTGCGGCCAGTCCCTCGTTCTCCTCGATTCTGGTAAAGGACGCGAGCACGTCGTCGGCGGTCAGTTCGGTGCCGTCGTGGAACTGAACCCCCTGGCGGATGTCGAACGTCAACTCGAGGTTGTCGTCCGAACTCTCCCAATCCTCGGCCAGCAGCGGCTCGAGTTCGTAGTCCCAGTTCACACGCACCAGCCCCTGCGTGATGTTCTCGAGGACGCGTGCGCTCGCCGCGGCGCTCTCGAAGTGCGGATCGAGGCTCTGGACGGGAACGCTGCCACCCCAGAGGAGCTCCCCGCCCTCGACCGGGTCGCCTTCCTCCGCGTCGGGTCCGGTCTGGTTGCCGTTCCCGTTGCCGAGGCCATTTCCGTTTCCATTCCCATCGCCACCGCCGCCGAGGCACCCGGCGAACGCGATCGGCACCCCGGCGGCGGCCGCCTTCACGAAGAGCCGACGACTCGGACCCGACGACGAATCGGCAGTCTCCCGGCTACTGTTATGACTTGCCATGCCTGTCTATGAGTACCATAGTCATCATATATAAATGTACGCATTTTTGCGTTCGAACCCCATAGACGGGCGTCTCGACCACTCGAGACACGGGATTCGCTCAGCGAGATGGTCTCTGACTCGTTCAAGAATCGGCCAGACGAGCAATCGCCTCGGCGAGGACGGTCGTCGCCCTGGCACAATCAGCCCAATCGGTCCACTCCTGCGGGTTGTGAGAGAGTCCGTCTCGAGACGGGGCGAACAACAGTCCCGCATCGGTTACCCGCGCGACGTTCATCGTGTCGTGGGCCGCGCCGGAGTGCATCCGGAGGGTCTCGATGCCGGACACCGCGCCCGCCTCGAGCATCGCATCACGGCACCGAGGAGCCATCGGTTCCGGTGGGATGTCGTACGGTCGGGTCACCGTTACGTCGACGTCGCGCTCGGCCTCGACCCGCCGCGCGCTCTCCTCGAGCGCCTCGACGAGTGCTTCCATCGATTCGAGTTTGACGTCCCGGATGTCGACCCCCAGCCGGACTGACCCCGGAATGACGTTCGTCGCGTTCGGCGAGACCGACGCCTTTCCGACGGTGGCGACCGCGGACGCTGAGTGGTCGGCGACGATTTGGTTGGCTGCCCCCTCGACGTCGAGGACGATTTCGCTCGCGGCGGCGAGGGCGTCGCTTCGGTCGTCCATCGGCGTCGATCCCGCGTGGTCGGCTTCGCCGGCGACGTCGACGTAACAGTGGGTGATCCCCGTGATCGACGTGACGACGCCCGCCGACGCCTCCGCTCGCTCGAGTTTCGTCCCCTGTTCGACGTGCAGTTCGAGCCAGGCGTCCCACGCGGCGGCGTCGAGGCGACCCGACCCGCGATAGCCGATGTGCTCGAGGGCGTCCTCGAGCACTGTCCCTGAATCGTCCTCGAAGGTGAGCGCCTCGTCGACAGTCGTCCGACCCGTCGCGACGGACGAACCGAGCAATCCGTTCCCAAATCGCTGTCCTTCCTCCTCCGTGAAGCACACCACGTCGATCGGCCGGTCGAGGGATCGGTCGGACTCCTGGATCGCCCGGACGGCCTCGAGCGCCGCGTAGACGCCGAGTGGGCCGTCGAAGATGCCTCCGACTGGCACCGAGTCCAGGTGGCTTCCCGACGCGACGGGGGCCGCCGTCGAATCGGCTTCGGGCGGGTCCCACCGGCCAACGACGTTACCGACGGCGTCGATTCGCACCTCGAGACCCGCGTCCTCGAGACGATCGACGAATCGGTCACGCGCCAGTTCGTTCGCCTCCGTTCCCGTCAGTACCGTTCGCCCGCGGCCGTCGACGTCCGCTAACGCGCCGAACTGGGCGTTCGCTTCGATGTCGGCCCGAAGCCTCTCCTCGGAGACCATCATGTACACCTGACCGATGCGAAGCCTGCTGTGTTAAGTGTTTGCGTTTGACAGCACCCACGGTATCGAGTCGTCCGAGTTCGACGGCACCCGAACAGTTATGGGACGTTCCGTTAGAGCGTTGCGTACACTCGAGGCCTCGGCCATCGATCGAGCCGACCACGAACGCCTACCATGAGACTCGCGTGCATTCAACCCCCCAACCGGTTCGACTACGGAACGGCGATCCAGCGCATCGTTACCCATCAATTCCCGGACGTCGAGTTTCGCGTCCTCGACCCCCGACGCGATCAGTTGCACTCGGTAGTCAGTGCCGATGCGGTGATCATTACTGGATCTCACGCACGCATCAACCGACGGCCCCCGTTCCTCGTCCACCTCGAGGACGCGATCCGCGCCGCCGTCGCCGAATCGGTTCCGATCCTAGGCGTGTGTTTCGGCCACCAGGCAGTCGCGTCGGTGCTCGGCGGCACGATCGAGACGCTCCCGGAGCGTTCGGCCGGTTTCGAGGACATCGACCTGACCGAAGCGGGATCGAACCACGATTTGTTCGCCGGTTTCGACCGCACAACCACGTCGTTTTGCTGGCACCGCGACCACGTTCGGGAACCGCTCCCTGACGCGCGAGTCCTCGCGACGAATCGAACTGGCGTACAGGCGTTCGAATCGATCAGGGCGCCCGCTTTCGGTATACAATTCCACCCCGAATTCGACCGGTCCATGGTCGAAACTATTCTCCGCGACCGACTGGCCTCGAACCGGTGTCGCCAGCACCTCTCGCGCTCGGTCACACCCGATCGGTACGCGGAGGCGCAGGAATCCAGACGACTCTTCACGCGCTTCCTCGAGCAGTACGTCGTGGACTGAGGCGTCGCCGATGTCGCCACCTGAGCCGTCGATATCATCGGGTCGAGTTCGACCGTCGCTCCCTTCGAAATGAGAACGTCGTTCATTCGCTGGGAGCGCTACTGAAAGCGTCTGTACCCGGCAGTTCTCGGATTGAGTCGACTACCGGCTACCGCCACCACTAGTTCGCCAAATGCGAACATCTATGGTGGGTGCTCACGAGTGACACGTATGAACGACCACGAAACCGGTTCCGCCCGGACCCTCGAGACGGTCGCTCGAGCCTGTGACGTGATCGAAACGCTCGAGAAACGCGACGGTGTCGGGGTGACCGAACTGGCGACGGCGCTCGACCTCTCGAAGAGCTCGGCCCACTCCTACCTCAATACGCTCCGCGAGAAACGGCTGGTGGTCAAACGCGGCGACACCTACCACCTCAGCCTCGAGTTCCTCTATCTCGGCAAATCGGTTCGTCATCGGCACGTCCTCTTCGAGCACGGCAAGTCGACGGTCGACCGCCTCGCCGAGCGGAGCGGCGAGTACGCCCACCTGATGTGCGAACAGCACGGCCTCGAGCGGAACATCTACAAAGTCCCGGGGGAGAACGCCGTTGGCGACGACTACCACACGGCGAAAGAGCAAAAACCGGATTTTCTCCACTTCACGTCGACCGGGAAGGCCGTTCTCGCACACCTCCCCGAGACTCGGGTTCGATCGATCGTCGACAGTTATGGGCTCGTCCGGAAGACAGAACACACCATCACCGACCTCGACGCGTTGTTCGCGGAGCTGGAGTCGATACGCGAACGCGGATACGCGGTCAACGACGAGGAAGAGATCAAGGGCATTCGTGCTGTCGGTGCGCCAATTCGAAGCGCGAACGGCGAGGCGCTCGGGGCGATCAGCGTGTCGGGTCCGACCAGTCGGCTCAACGACGAGTACTATCACGACGTGCTACCACGGATGGTCACGGAGAGTGCGAACGTGACCGAAGCGAGTATCAACATGTCCACCGCCAGCGAGACGCTCTGAGACGTTACCTCGATCGACTCGCTAGTGCATTACACGCTTAAGATTGTAATGGGGTGTGACGAAGCTCGTCGTTCTCATTTCGGGAACAACGATTGGTGAACGTGTGAGCCGACATCTGATCACGCTCGAGCGGTCACTATTCTATATCGGAATTCTGATCATATAGTATTAGTATGTTAATTCTGTTATCAAATTTGTCGAACTGTGTGATTGTGAAATCAATCATTTAGGTGAAATAAGTGCGGATAAAACCGTCTAACGCTAAATATTTGTGCCTTAACCGCGTTTACTTGGATATATTGGTGATTTTTGAGAGGGAACATAACTAATTTAGGGTAGGAAGAACGAGATTATGTAGTCTAAACTTATATAGTTTTATAGTGTCTACTTTCACCACACCTACTGAACTCGAGCCACCAGGTCCGGTCAGATTTCACCAACACTAACTCGACTCCTCCCAAACGGTGGCCATGATCCGATCTTTCGACGGCCGAGAACCGACGGTCGCGGATTCGGCATACGTCGACGAGCGCGCGGTCGTCATCGGCAACGTCACGATCGAAGCCGATGCCAGCGTCTGGCCAGGGGCCGTGCTCCGGGGCGACCACGGCGAAATCGTCCTCGAGGAAGGCGCGAACGTCCAGGACAATGCGACGGTCCACGAGGGGTCGACAATCGGCCCGTACGCGACCGTTGGCCACAACGCGATCGTGCACGCCGCGACGGTCGGCAAGCAGGCGATGGTCGGGATGGGTGCGACCGTCCTCGATCGGGCGACGGTCGGCGCGGAGAGCCTGGTCGCTGCGAACAGCGTCGTCACGGAGGATACGACCGTTCCCGAGTCGGTCCTGGTCGTCGGCGCTCCCGCCGAGATCAGAAAGGAGGTCGAAGATTCGCCGTGGGCAACCGCTGCGGATCACTACGTGGAACTCGCGGGGCGGTACGCCGAGACCTCCGAGGTTCTCGAGCGTGGGACGCTCGAGCCGGATATCGAGAGCGAATCCGATTAGGTCGAATCCCCGATTACGTCGTCGGTGAGATGTCCGTCACCGTCCCGACGCCCTTGCTCCGACCCTCGCGGAAGACGAACTTTTGGCCCTCCTCGACGAGGTACGAGCGGAACTTGAACCGCACCCGGGTTGTGCCCTTGTCGCCCGGCAGCAGGCGCCCGTCCTCGGGATAGAACGCCGCAGCCTCGCCGATGGTCTCGAGGTGGACGACTGGTTCGTAGCCGTCGCCGATTCGCGTGGGGTGGTTGAGCACCATCACCTCGGCCTCGAACTCCCTGACGGGCGTGGGATCGGCGTCGCCGGGCAAGAGGACCATTCCGCGCTCGATTTCCGCCTCCTCGACGCCCTTGAGCGCGATGCCGACGATCCGCCCGGACTGGGCCTGGTCGACGCGGTGGTAGTGCATCTCGATGGATCGAACTTCGACCTCGCGGAACGAGCCGTCTGCCATCGGCCCGAGCAGGAGTTCGTCCCCGGCCTCGACCTCGCCGCGCATGACCGTGCCCGAGGCGACGGCGCCGACGCCGGTCACGGCGTAGGTCCGGTCGATGTACATCCGGAACTCGCCGTCGTCGCTGGCCGTCTTCGGCAGTCGGTCGAACAGTTCGTCCAGGACGTCGAGGCCGTCCATCGTGATCGCGCTGGTTTCGACGATGGGGACGACGGTGTCGCCGATTTCCTCGACGGCGGCGTCGACGCCGTGACGGCCAACCCGGAGCGGGGACTTGTCGACGTCCCGAAGGAGGCGCTCGACCTCGAGGACGACCTCCTCGATGCGGTCGTCGTCGACGAGGTCGGTCTTGGTCAGCGCGACCACCGTGGGGAGTTCCGTGGCGAGTAACACCCCCAGGTGTTCGCGGGTCGTGCGCGTCGGCCCGTCGTCGGCGGCGACCACGAGCAGGCCGTAGTCGAGTTTCTGTCCGACAAGGCCGCGGATCGTAGTCCGGAGCCAGGGCTCGTGGCCGACGGTGTCGACGAAGGAGACGAGGCGGTCGGCCTCCTCGACGACGGCCGCGCGGTCCTGTTTTCGGTTCGGGTTCGTAACGTGCACCGGGCCCTCGTCGTCGAAGCCGTAGACGGCGTAGGAGAGGTCCGCGGACAGCCCCCGCTCGACCTCGTGGGGCTGGACGTCGAGGAAGGCTCGCGTCGCGCCGTCGCCGTCGTCCGGGCGTCCGGTGACGAGCGAGCCAACCAGGGTGCTCTTGCCGTGGTCGACGTGGCCGGCCGTCCCGACGACGACGTGCTGGTCGTCCGTCTCGAGGACAGCGCCCTCGCGGATCAGGGCAATGCCGACGACGCCGTCCTCGATCCCCCAGGTCTGGACATCCTCGATGTGACACTCGGCTTCCTCTGCGAGCAGCGAGAGTACGTCCATCGACTCCGAGAAGGTATCGACGTCGATGCCGGCGAGGCCGCCGTCGTCGGTGACGCCGACGACGTACGTCGCCTCGCCGTCACCCGAGAGGACCCGGTGACGGAGCTGTGCGGCGAGACTCTCCCGTCGTCCCCCTTCGAGGTGGATCGACTCGAGCAGTCGTTCCTTGAACTCGACGTTCCCACCGTCCTGTTCGCCACGTTCCAGGGCCCGCTCCAGCAGGGCCCGGTCACGGCTCATATCCGGTGATAGCGAGTCACACGGCAAAAGCCTTCCTGCCGAATGTCAACGTGTGTCTCTCGAGAGCTATTGTGACACGGAAGCCATTCACTCACTCGCGGAGGCGATCGTAAGCCGCCGTCACCTGCTTGAACTCCGCCTCGTCGCCGCCGCGGTCGGGGTGGACGTCCTTGACGCGGTCTCGATAGGCCTGTTTGATCGCCGCCTGGTCGGCCGTCGGGTCGACGCCGAGAACGCTTCGGGCTTCGGCGGTCGTGGGACCGCTCGAGGCCGAGACCCGTTCCTGTGGGCCACCGTATCGCCACTCAGTGGATTCGGTTCCGAACCCGGGCCCGGACTCGGGTCCGCCTCTACCCAGACCGGCACTGAATCGGGCCTCGCGTTCCGCACGCGTTCGCGGGTCGCCTCGAGCACGTGGACCCGCCCCGAAGCCGCCGCGGTCGCGGTTGGACCGGGTGCGTCGCGTCCGATCACGTTGACGTTGCCGACTTCGAACCTCGCGACGGCGAAGGCGCTCGAGGAGCTTTCCGCTGCCGTGGTAGTACATGAAGTAGGCCGTCGCTCCGAGCGGAACCGCGACGACGAACGGAATCGGCGAGCGCGAGACGAACGAGCCGATCACGAGCAGGGCCGTCATGCCCGCGAACAACGCGGCGACGAGCAACACGATCGGTGACCGTTGCACACTCGAGATAGGGACTCGAGTGGCCTAAAGGATGCGGCGTCCGAATGCGTCGGGCCGGTCTCGGTATCGCTCGTCAGTCCGGTCGAGTACTCGCACGTCCGCGTTCACTGAGTGATGCGGCGGAGGGATGGCGAGCCGAGTGATGGCGACGTGTAGCCGGGACGCGGCCTCGAGCCAAAAACGCACGTCCTTCAGTTCGAGCTTCCGCTCAAACCTATCGTTGGGCTGTCTGGCGGGCATTTCAACCCTTTGAGTACGGGAGCAAAACCGTTCAAGAACTATTCTGAATCTCCAGAACGAACGGCACTGCTTTACCCGGTTACTGTCTGCGAGGAACTAATGCCAAACGATCGAGCGAGCGACGAGTCGAGGCGGGCGAATCACCAATCAAAATCCGGCGTGGGGCGCCGAGCGTTCATCGCCGCCGGCGGTAGCGTCGGTGCGACGGCGCTCGCCGGGTGTACGTCCGGTGACGGTCCCGAGAAAACGAACGACGAGGGAACGTCCGACCAGGACACGCAGTCGGACGATGGGTCACAAACCGGTGGCTCCGAGGAGAGCAGCCAGGACGGGAATTTCAGACTGCTCATCAGCGACATGCCGGCCGACATCGGCGACTTCAAACGGCTAGACGTCACGCTTGATTACGCCCGAATCTTCGACGGTGGTGAGGACGAGGGTGACGACGAGGACTCGAGCGAAACCGATGGCGAGGACGGAGGCGAGGGATCGAACGAAACCGAAGAGGACGCCGACGATCAGCAGGACTCGAGTGACGCTGGCGAGGACGATGTAGACGCGGACGAGGAATCCGACGAAGGTGACGAAGGCGATGAAGACGGGGAAGGCAAGAACGACACGTCCGACGGCGTCGAACGAAAGCGCGGGTTCTACATCGTCGACCTCGAGGGAAGGACGGTCGACCTCACGAACCTCGTCGGCGAGCGAGCGGTCTCCGTGTTCGAGGGTGAGCTGTCCCCGGGTATCTACCGAAAGATCGAACTCCACGTCTCTGCGGTCGAGGGAATCGTCGATGGCGAACAGGCGAACGTCAAGCTCCCGAGCGAAAAGCTACAGATCACCCACTCGTTCGAGATCGGTGCCGACGACCCGGTCGATTTCGTTTTCGACGTCAACGTAGTGAAACGCGGACAGGGATCCGATTACAATCTAAAACCCGTAATCTCCGAAAGCGGGGTGGCCGGCAAGGACGTCGAGGTCGAGGAAGTAGAACGCGAAGACGAAACTGACGGTGGCGAAGAAACGGACGACCAAGTGGACGAGGAAGAAGCCAACGAATCGGAAGACGCCGACGAAGATACCGGAGAGGACGCCACCGAATCCGAAACGGACGACGACGGGGACAGCGAAGACGAGTAGCGACGGACGAGTCCCTCGAGGGAACTCAACTTCGGCTCTCAGCGCCTCCCAGCCCTCACGTTCCTGGGCCTCAGTTCCCGCTGGGAATTACCTCTCTTCGGGTTAGCCTCGAGCGAATCGAACCGAAATCTCATCTCCTCGCGGACAATGATGCACTTTCTGAAATTGCTATAGAATGTGCACCATTGACCGTTTCTCCTGCTCGAGCGAACTATGTCCCCAGTGCCGGCACCGGTTTGAAGCCACTCGAGTCCGTACCTCGCCTATGAGCGTCAGCGGCCTCTGTCAGATCTGTGAAACGCGGTCGGCCGAGGAGCGGTGTGACAACTGCGGCGCCCTCGTCTGTCGGGTCCACTACGAGGAGGGTGTTGGCCTCTGTGCGAACTGCGCCAACACGGTGAATCCGAACGACCCCGACGACGTGGACATCAATCGGCTCTGAACCGATGACGTCGATTCGCGACCTGGTCAGCGGTTCACTCGGCATCGGGGAGCGCTACTGCCTCGAGGTCACGAGAGCCGACGACGGAACGCTGATCGCCGCACATTCCTCCGACCGGAGCCCGATGGACGTCGTCGTCTGTGAGGGGCTCGAGACCCTCGATTCGCCGACGGGGCGGCCGCCCGAGGGACCGCTCGAAGTCGAAGTCGAGATACTCGGCCGCGTCGTGGACGGTCGCCTCGCCGGGCGAATCGTCTCGGCGTCGTGTGCGTCGCCGGAGAACGTGGACTGACGCAGGTTCGGTCTCGAGACGAGTCGATAGTCAGGCCCGTGTGACGAGGCAGGCAGCTAGGCCAGTCTGGCCTCGAGGACCTCTCGCAACACGGTCCGGTGACAGCGCTTCTTGCCCGTGTTTTCGAAACAGACGAGTGCGATCGATTCGCCGTCCTCCAGCCGTCCCTCGAGTTCCGCGAGCACCTCCTGGGCCTCGAGATCGGTCTCGAGGTGTTCCCGGTACCGGTCTTCGAACTCCACCTGCTCCCAGGACGCGTTGTGGGCGCCCTCGTCGCACATGCCGGCCATCTTCAGGTCCTCTGCGGCCGTTTTGGCGTCCTCGAGCAACGTCGACGGGGGCCCGAGTGCCGGCAGGTTCTCGTCGACGGCGGCGTGAAACCACGAGGTCGGCTGGCGGACGACACCGACGAGCGTGGTCTCGGGCTCGAGGTCGACCAGATCGTGCTGGAGGGCGGCGACGTAGGTGTCGGTGAGCGTGGCGCTCGCGACGTCCGTCGCGTCGGCGAGGGGCTGTTCTCTCGCATTTGTTTCTCCAGTGTCGTCTCCTTCCGTCCCGGGTTCCGCTCCCGCCCCGGCGTCCGGATCGGTGCCCATACGCCCCGTACGGTCCTCCAGCATTTATATACGATGGCGCCACAACTCTCGAGTCTCTATGGCCGGCGACAGCGAAGACCCGAACGCCGACGTACAGTACCACCTCGAGGTCGCAGCCGACGACGTGGCCGATACCGTCCTCTTGCCGGGGAATCCCGAGCGCGTCGAGAAAATCGTCGCCCACTGGGACGACCACGAGGAGCGCGCCCATCACCGCGAGTATCGCACGGCGACGGGGACCTACGACGGAACGCCGATCTCGGTCACCTCGACGGGAATCGGTAGCCCTTCGGCGGCCATCGCCGTCGAGGAACTCGCCCGCGTCGGCTGCGAGACGTTCATCCGAGTGGGTTCCTGTGGGGCGCTCCAGCCCGAGATGAGCGTCGGCGACCTCGTGATCACGACTGGCGGCGTTCGCCAGGAGGGCACGAGCGACGAGTACGTCCGCGAGGACTACCCCGCCACGGCCGACTACGAGGTCGTCAGTGCGCTGGTCGCCGCCGCCGAGCGGCTGGGGTACGACTACCACACTGGCGTAACGATGAGCGCTGACTCCTTCTACGCCGGGCAGGGACGACCCGGCTTCGACGGCTTCGAGGCCGCTGGCGCCGACGATCTGATCGACGAACTCACCGAGGCCAACGTCGCCAACATCGAGATGGAAGCCAGCGCCATCCTCACCATCGCAAACGTCTACGGCCTCCGGGCCGGGGCGGTCTGCTCGGTCTACGCCAACCGCGTGACCGGCGAGTTCCGCACCGAAGGCGAATCTCGAGCCGCCGAAACCGCTTCGCTGGCGACGCATCTGCTGGCGAAGATGGACGCGGTCAAGCGCGAGGCCGGCGTCGACCGCTGGCACGCCGGGCTCAGCCTCGAGTAGGGTTCTATTACGAATCCGCCGACCCCGAATCATCGTCAGCTACTTTTCAGATTGAATCTCGGTCGATTCCTCGTAGCGAACGCCCTCTAACTGCTTGGTGTCTCGAAGAACGAACGGGCCGATTGCGAGCGTTCGTTTCATCACGGTGAGGACACGGAGCAGGTAGGCGAGAAGGACAGCAAACGGGATGAGTGTCAGTACGTAAACGGCGCTAACGACGAGATAGGCCGTACTAATGCCGGCGATGGTGCCGGTCATCTTTGCGGCGTCAAATTCCAGGACCATGTACCCCGCAACCGCCAGCGTGGGCATTGCTCCGTACAGCACTCCGCGTGAGATATTGATGATCTCCCACTGCACGTAGAGCGTCTTGAAATGCTCTCGTGCCGGACCAAAAAACCGGAGCGAATCGAGTAGCCTGCCGAACGCCTGGTCGGTGTCTTCCGAGATCGATTCGGCGTATTTGTTCCGAAGCGTTCGGGCGGCGAATATCTTCCAGGAATAGTTGTAGTTCAGGACGGGCAGTAGCGTCTGGAACGATCCGAACTCCGCTTCTTCGAGGTCGGCGCTAATCTTCTGGCTGTGCTCAATGAGACCGTCTACGAATTCCGTGATTTCATCGAGTTGGTCCGCGTTCGGACTCTCGGAAACGGTGTCAGCGATCTGCCGTGCGTGCGTATCCGAAATCTCGATAAGTGTTCGAAGGAACCGAGCCGGGTCCGCTGGGGCGACGCCGATGTCCCCCGTCTCTTCGACAGCTTCTCGAAAATCGACCTCGTTCGACATGCGGTCGCGCTGCTCTCCGAGGGGGCCAATTTCTTCGGCAAGCACGTACTGAGAGATCGTCAGAACGAGCGTGACGCTCGTGACGACGGCGATTACCATCGATCCGAATAGCGAACTGATCACGTTCGTCGAGATGAGTTTCTGCGATGAACTCGGACCGAAAACGTGAACGAGAAGCATAACGAGATACGCAGCCACCAGTATCACTCCGGTAACGAACCACCGGTTTGCGTTGATCAAAAACCAGATTTTCACACGGGTTTCGCCGACCCGTTCTCGCATCGTATCTGCTGGGCGTAGGAGAGTATCTGACTCGCTCATGTGGCTCTATGTTGTATTTTCGCTTTTTTCATTAACCGACTTGAATCTGTATCTCGAGTGTCCATCCTGGCTACCAGCCGAAGTCTCCGTCCAACTCGTCGTTGTTTCCCATTCCATTCGCTAGCTACTATACGTCTGTCCCTGTACTCTCCGTCGAGGATCATCGACGAGGCCGCTTCTGAAACGATTGTCACGTCGAAAAACGACCATCGTCTCGGCCTTTCGAGCTTCGAATCGAAACGCATAGGTCGCCCGTGGCGAATCCACACTCGTGAGCAGATACCGAAATTTCGCCCTCTTTCTGGTACTGGCGGCCGTCTGGGGAACCGCGTTCGTCGCCATCGGGGCCGGACTCGAGTACTTCCCGCCCGTGCTCTTCGCCGCGCTTCGGTACGACGTCGCTGGCGTCATCATGCTGGCCTACGCCGCGTACGTCGTCGACAGTGGTGACTTGCTCCCGAGCGGGCGCGACCAGTGGCTCCTCGTCACGATCGGGTCGGTGCTTCTCATCGCGGCCTATCACGCCTTCCTCTTCGTCGGTCAGCTAAACACGACGGCGGCCGCCGCCGCGATCGTAGTGTCGCTCTCGCCGGTCCTCACGACCGGGTTCGCCCGCGCGCTCGTCCCCTCGGACGCGCTCTCGGCGGTCGGACTGGTTGGCGTCGGAATCGGCCTCTGCGGAGTCGTCGTCATCGCCCAGCCGGACCCAAACGACCTGCTCTCGGCGAACGCGATCGCGACCGGCCTCGTCTTCCTCGCCGCAGCGTCGTTTGCCCTCGGAAGCGTCCTCACCCGTCGGCTCGACGCCGAGATGTCCATCGAGACGATGGAGGCCTGGTCGATGATCGGCGGCGCGATCCTCATGCATCTGCTGAGCCTCGGGCTGCGCGAACCGATCGAGCCGGCGACGTGGCTCCACCCGAACGCGTTCTGGGCGCTCGCGTATCTCGCGCTCGTCTCGAGTGCCTTCGGCTTCCTCCTGTACTTCACCTTGCTCGAGCGCCTCGGGCCGATCGAGATCAACATGGTGTCCTACGTCGCGCCGGTCTTCGCCGCGATTTTCGGCTGGCTGCTCCTCGACGAGGTGATCACCGGGACGACGGTGTTCGGCTTCGTCCTGATCGCGATCGGGTTCGTGCTGGTCAAGCGCCGAGCCATCCGCGACGAGTTCGTGAACCTGCGTGAGACGACCGAGAGCTAACGCTGGCTTTTGCTGGTTCTCAATGGCTCTCGTCACGACAGCCGGTGACCGTTGAATCGTTCACTATCGCGGTCGACGCCGACTGCTAACGACGTCGCGAGTCACCCTCCCACTACGAGGTTAAAGAACGAACGGCTACCGCTCGAATCCTCCATCTATCGAACGGTGCCGAGTTTTTCGCCCTCGAGGCTATCCGAATTTCCCGGTGATGTAGTCCTCGACGCGCTGGCTCTCGGGGTTCTCGAAGATTTTCGTCGTGTCGTCGAACTCCACGAGTTCCCCGCCGGTGAGGAAGACGGCGGTCTTGTCCGAAATGCGAGCGGCCTGTTGCATGTTGTGGGTGACGATCACGACGGTGTAGTCGGTCGCGAGTTCCTCGATCAGGTCCTCGATCTTCGAGGTAGCGACGGGGTCGAGCGCGCTCGCCGGTTCGTCCATCAGGATGACCTCGGGGTCGGTCGCAATGGCGCGGGCGATACACAGCCGCTGTTGCTGGCCACCCGACAGGTCGAGGCCGCTCGAGTCCAGCTGGTCTTCGACCTCCTCGAGCAACGCGGCGCGCTCGAGGGCGCGTTCGACGCGCTCGTCGACGTTATCGTCGATGCCCTGGACCTTCAGCCCGTAGGCGACGTTGTCCCGGATCGACTTGGGGAACGGATTGGGCTGCTGGAACACCATCCCGATCTTGCGGCGCAGGGCGACGGGGTCGACGTCTTCGTCGTAGACGTTCTTCCCGTCGAACAGCAGTTCGCCCTCGACGCGGGCGGCGTCGACGAGATCGTTCATGCGGTTGATACACCGGAGGAACGTCGACTTTCCGCAGCCAGAGGGGCCGATGACCGCGGTCACCTGCTTCTCGGGCAGTTCCACGGAGACGTCCTGGAGCGCCTGGTCGTCGCCGTAGTAGACGTCGAGGCCGCGACTCTCGAGGATCGCCCGGCCGTCGGTGGTGGTCGACGAACCAGTGTCGGTGCCCCGGTCGACCAGGCCGTCGGTCTTCGGCGTCGGGGAGGCGTTGTCGTCGCTCGATTCGGTCTTCGAGGTGGTCATGGGTTCTCGGGTCATTGGTCGTGCTGGTAGTGGTTCCGGATGAGGATCGCGACGGAGTTGATCGACAGCAAGACGACGAGCAGGGTGACGACGCCGGCGGCGACGACCCCGTACTGGAACTCGGCTTCGGGGTACTGCGCCCAGGTGTAGATCTGCATTGGCATCGCGCTGACCTTGCTGAGGAGGCTGTTCGGGACGCCGAAGACGGTCGTCGGCGCGCCAATCATGATGAGCGGGGCCGTCTCGCCGATGGCTCGTCCGAGCGCGAGGATGGTCCCGGTCAGGATCCCGGGCATCGCCCGCGGCAGGACGACGTTGCGGATCGTTTGCCACTTCGTCGCGCCCATCCCGTAGGAGGCCTGCCGCTGGGAGTCTGGAACGGCCCGGATCGCCTCCTGGGCGGAGATGATGACGATGGGCAGGATGAGCAGGGCGACGGTGAACGCGGCCACGATCAGGGTTCCAAAGCCGAGGCCGATGAGGCTCACGAACAGTCCGAGTCCGAGCAGGCCGTAGACGACAGATGGGACACCTGCCAGGTTGGCGATGTTGATCTGGATGAACGTCGTGAGCGGGCCGTCGCTCGCGTACTCCTCGAGGTAAATCGCCGCGCCAACGCCCAGCGGGAAGGTCACGAGCGCGATCAGGAGCATGAGTGCGATCGAACCGACCAGCGCCGGGAGGATGCCCGCCTCGAACGGGTTCGGGTGGGGCGGGCTGGTGAGGAACTGCCAGTCGAGCCAGCCGATCGCGTCGACGGCGACGTACGCCAGCAAGACCGCGAGCGAGAGGATCCCGAGGAGCGCCGCCGCGAGGGTCAGCCAGCGGAAGGCGACGTCCTTCGTTCGACTCACGCGTCCGAAGCCGGAGTCCTCGACCGACTGGTCGTTGGTGCCGGTTTCGGCCGCCATCACTGGTACACCTCCCGGTAGCGCGAGGCGATAAATTCACTCACGAGGTTCATCACGAAGGTGATTACGAACAGCGTCAGGCCGACCGCGAACAGGCTCTTGTAGGCTACCGACTGGCCGACGACGTCGTTCGTCCCGATCTGGACCATTGCCGCGGTCATCGTCTGCACCGACTCGAGGAACAGCCCCGCCGGATCGGTCAGATCGATCAGCTTGGGCGTCTGCCCCGCCGCGATGGCGACGATCATGGTCTCGCCGATCGCTCGCGAGAGCGCGAGGATGAACGACGAGAAGATGCCCGACAGCGCCGCGGGGACGACGACAGACGTGGAGACGGTGAACTTCGTCGCCCCCAGCCCGTAACTGGCCTGTCGGAGCGAGTCCGGCACCGCGCTCATCGCGTCCTCGCTGATCGAGGAGACCATCGGGATGATCATGATGCCGACCATGATCGAGGCCGACAGGGCGTTGAACGTCGATAGCTCCACGAACGGAATCGCGTCCAGCGCTGGCGTCACGTACACGAGCGCGAAGTAACCGTAGACGACCGTCGGCACGCCCGCCAGCACCTCGAGAGCCGGCTTCAGGTAGGCCCGTCGACGACTCGAGGCGTACTCGCTCAGGTAGATGGCCGTCAGCAGGCCGATCGGCAGGGCGATGGCGGCGGCCCCGAACGTGATGGTGAGCGTCCCTGTGATCAGCGGCAACACGCCGAAGGCGACGGGATCGTTCGTCGGACTCCAGCGGGTGCCGAAGAGGAAGTCGATCGGCGAGACGGCGGCGAAGAAGTCCACCGCGTCGAGCAACAGCGTCAGGACGATGGCGACCGTCGTCAGGATCGACAGCAGCGCACACAGCGTGAAGAGGTATTTGAAGAAAACGCCGCGGGCCGTCCGACTCCCGTCGTGGGAGAGGTCCATCGCGCTCATTCGGTCACCTCGTCGATGGCCGCCTCGAGTTTCTCGAGGTTCTCGTCACGCACCTCTTCGGTGACGGGGACGTAACCGACCTCCTCGACGAGGTCGGTCGCCGACTGCTCGATGTAAAAGCGGAGAAAGTCCTGAATCTCGGACTCGACGAGCGCTTGGTCGGCGGCGTAGATGAACAGCGGTCGCGACAGTGGGGTGTACTCGTCGTTCATCGCCGTCTCGATCGACGGTTCGACGCAGCCGTCGCCGTCGTCGATGCCGACCGCTTTGATCTGATTCGGGTTCTCGGCGTAGAAGGCGAACCCGAAGTAGCCGATGGCGTGTTCGGAGCCGCGAACGCCCTGGACGATGGTCCGATCCTTCTCGGTCGCGTGGTAGTCGCTTCGGTGGTTCGCGTCTTCGCCGATGATCGCCTCGACGAAGTAATCGAACGTGCCGGAGGTGGTGTCGGCCCCGTACAGTTCGAACTCTTCGTCGGGCCAGTCGTCTCGCACGTCGCTCCAGCGCTGAGCGCCGTCGGTGCGCCAGATTTCCCGGAGTTCTTCGACGGTGAGACAGTCGACCCAGTCGGCACCGGGATTGACGACAACTGTCAGTGCGTCCGTCGCGATGGTGAACTCGATCGGCTCGATTCCGTTCTCGCTGCACTGTTCGCGTTCGATGTCCGCGACCTCGCGACTCGCGTTGTTGATCGCGGTCATGCCTGGACAGAAGAAGTTCGAGAAGCCGCCGCCGGTCCCCGTCTGACTGATGGAGACGTTGACGTTCGGTCGTTCCTCGAAGTACGCCGCGGCGACGGCTTCGGTCACGGGAAAGACCGTGCTGCTTCCGGCGATCGGTACCTGTCTCCCCTCTTCAGCCAGTACGTTGGTACAACCGGCCAACCCGGCGGTCGCCGCGACCCCCGTCGCGGCGAGCAGTTCCCGTCTCCCGAGACCGGTCGACGGCGGGCCAGAGGCGTCTCTCGACATCACCGGATGGATACCCCAGACGAGGTAAATAGTCTACTATGATGAGAACATAGTGCTATATAGTCATACGTGGCCCGAAAACGGTATCGTCCCATTTGCGGCCGCTCGGTCAGTGTAGGTGCTGGTACGACAGATATCGTAACTACCGACCGACGACGCGCGACTCCAGTGAACGTCGGCCGAACGACGGTAGCTACCGCACTATATAGGGCCGATAATAAATCCGTCGGATCGATCGACGATCGAATCACGTCGAGTTCTCGCCGTCAGAGGGGGCGACGGTAGCCGCCCCCTGCGTTTCTGAGATGCCGATATCGGACGATTCGAGCGTCCTATCGTCTTTATCACCTGCAGTGAGACTACTCGAGTCGACGACAATCCGACCGACGGTTTCCTCAGTTCGGTCGGGGCTGGGGATGGTCGCCGTCCGCATTTCCGACCCGGTCGCCGGGTCAGTGGTATCACTCGTCGTCACGTCAGGGCCCTCGTTCGAAGGTGTTTCTGAGGATAATCGCGGTCGCGTTCATGCCCAGGAGGACGATCAACAGCGTGACGACGCCGGCGGCGAGGACGCCGTACCTGAACTCGGCCTGCGGGAAGTTCGCCCAGGCGTAGAGCTGCATCGTCATCGCGCTCACCTTGCTCCAGATTCCGTTCGGCGGGCTGAAGACGGTAGTCGCGGCGCCGATCATGAGCAGCGGGGCCGTCTCGCCGATGGCTCGACCGAGCGCGAGTATCGTGCCCGTCAGGATGCCCGGGAGCGCTTCCGGCAACACGACGTTTTTGGTCGTCTGCCATCGAGTCGCACCCATCCCGTAGGAGGCCTGTCGCTGCGAGTCGGGAACTGCACGAATCGCCTCCTGCGCCGAGATGACCGTGATCGGGAGGATCAACAGCGAGAGCGTCAGCGCGGCGGTGATGACCGATCCGAACCCTAATCCGAGCAGATTGGCGAACAGGCCCAGGCCCAGCAGGCCGTAGACGACCGACGGAACCGCGGCCAGGTTCGCGACGTTGATCTGGATCAGGCGCGTCACCGTGGCGACGAGCCCGCTATCGACGGTGTACTCCTCGAGGAAGACGGCCGATCCGACGCCGAGCACGAACGACAGCGCCGCCACAAGGGCGATGACGAGGATCGAGCCGACGATCGCCGGGTACAACCCCGCTTCCCGGGGGAACCTCGAGGGGCTGTTCGTCAGGTACGACGGATCGAGCCAGGGATCCGGAGCGGGGACTCCCATCGTCTCGATCAGTAGTGAGCCGAGGAGCGCACCGGCGACGAGGAGCACGGGCAGTGCCAGGCCGATTCGGCCGTTTCCGGCCTCGAGCGCTCGCCGGCCGTAGGCGATCGTCGGAACGCCGGTCGTCAGCAACACGAGCAGCGCCGATGCCGGGGAGACGCCGACGAAACCGGCCACGAGGCTGCCGCCGACGGCGAGGACGAACGTCAGGCCAGCGGAGACGACGGCTATGCGCACCCCGTCTCGAGGGGCCGTCAGGGCGACGATAGCTGCCGAAATCGGGATTGCAAACGTCCAGACGTAAATCGCCCACGTGGTCGGGTACACGTCGACCGGGCCGCGGAGGAGGACTGCAGCGACGACGCCGACGACGGCTATCGGGACGGCGAGCAGGGTCGCCGGTGAGGCCGGTCTGCTGCGACCGTACGCCAGCACTCCGAGGGCCGGAAAGAACCCGAGCGTGTACGCCAGGAACCACAGTCGGGCGTCGAAGACGACAAAGAGGACGATCAGCGCCAGCCCGAGCGCGACGCCTCCGACGAGTCGCCCCAGGAGCCCGAATCCGATTCGTCCGACTGGTCGTTGGCTGCCGACGAAGGCCACCGTCGCGGAGACGGGCACGACGACGACGAACAGGTACACGAGTTGCCAGGTGAGGCGGGGGACCGGCCGAACGACTGCCTCGAACGCGGAGAAGGGGACGGCCGTTGCGACCACTCCGCCGCCGAGCGCGAGGACGCTTCGGCGGGTGAGTTTGCGGTCGTTCGCGCTGTAGAGACAGAATCCGATGAACGGGAGCACCAGGGTCAGAAAGAACGCGAGTAGCCACTCGGGACTGGCGTTGCTGAGATCGAGTGCGTCGACGACGACGTAGATCAACAGCACGGCCAGTGCGACGATGCCGACGACCGAAGCACTCAGTGCCAGGTACTCGAAGACGGCTCCCTTGAGCCGGCTGACCCGCTCGAAATCGGTGGTCGATCGTTCGACGGCCACGTCAGTACTCCTCCCGGTATCGTTCGGCCACCACGTCGCTGATGACGTTGAGCGTGAGCGTGACGACGAACAGTGACAGCCCGAGCGCGAACATCGCGTCGTACGGTAACGATCCGCCGGTGAGGTCGCCGCTGGCGATCTGGACCATCGCGACGGTGATCGTCATGCCGGGGTCCAGCAGTACGTCTCCGGGGTGGACGTACGGAATACCGGCCAACCCGTTACGGACCGCGGGCAGGTTCGCCTGCGCACCCATCGCGACGACGACGACCATCGTCTCGCCGATAGCCCGCGAGACCGCGAGGATGTACGACGACGCGATCCCCGAAATCGCCGCCGGAACGACGATGCCGGTCGATACCTCGAACTTCGTCGCGCCGAGTCCGTACCCTGCGTGTCTGAGCTGGTCGGGGACCGCGCTCATCGCGTCCTCGCTGATCGAGGACACCATCGGAATCGTCATGATGCCGATCATCAGCGACGCCGAGAGGGCGTTGAACGTAGTTATCGACGGGAAGAGCGTCGCCTCGAGCGCCGGCGTCACGTACACGAGCGCGAAGTAGCCGTAAACGACCGTCGGCACACCCGCGAGCACCTCGAGCATGGGCTTGAGAATCGATCGCGTGCGCGACGTGGCGTACTCGCTCAGGTAGATCGCGGTCAGCGTGCCGATCGGCAGCGCGACGAACGCGGCCGTGATCGTCACGACGACCGTGCCGATAACCAGCGGGACGATGCCGAACGCGGATCCGCCGCCCGTCGGGTTGGGACTCCAGTGTACCCCGGTCACGAAATCGACGATCGAGTACGCCGCGAAGAACTCGACGGCGTCCGCCAACAGCGTCAGGAAAATCGCCACCGTCGTGAACACGGTGACCGCGGCGCAAACGACGAAAAAGCCGCCGTACGATCGCTCTCTGATCCGCTCGATGCCGCTCGAGCGCTGGAGGTCCAGCGACGCCGATGCGTCGCTCACGGGCGATCACCGTCGCTCTCGACTCGAGGCTTTTGCGTTGTGGTCGATGTCGCTCTCATTCGTCTCTCTTCCGTTCGACGAAGCCAGCCAGAGTCGACGCTGGGTCGACGACCTCGTCGCGAAAAATACCGATCGGTCTGATTGCTCACAGTGCGTCGGATCATCGTGTTCGGTTAGCTCTGTGCCTCGCTGATCGCGTCTTCGAGCGTTTGCAGCTGCTCTTCTTTGGTTTCGGCGGTGGCGGGCACGTAGCCGACCTCCTCGGCGACGAGTTGCTCGTTATCGGTCTGGTCGACGAAGTACCGGGCGAACGCCGCGACGTGCTCTTCCGCCAGCGCATCCATCGACGGGTAGGTAAACAGCGAGCGCGACAGCGGGGTGTACTCGCCCGAGGCCGCCGTCTCGAGGTTCGGCTCGACTGGCCCGTCCCCGTCGTCGACCGCGACGGCCGTCACCTGGTCGGGGTTCTGGTAGAAGTACGCGAAACCGAAGTAGCCGATCGCGAACTCACTCCCCTGAACGCCCTGGACGATGGTGTTGTCCTGCTCGGTCGCCTGGTAGTCGTCGGTGTGGCCGCGGTCATCGCCCATGACGTTCTCGACGAAGTAGTCGTAGGTGCCGCTGGTTTCGTCGGCGCCGTACCGCTCGATCGGTTCGTCGGGCCAGTCGGAATTGACCTCACTCCACGTCTCGGCGGCGTCGGCCTCCCAGATCTGTGCGAGTTCGTCGACCGTCATCTCGGTCGCGAAGTCGTTGTCGTTGTTGATGACGACCGTCAGGGCGTCCGTCGCGGCGATCAGTTCGACGTACTCGACGCCGTTGTCGGCACAGAGTTCCTCCTCTTCCGGCTTGATAGGCCGGCTGGCGTTGTTGAAGTGCGTGTTACCGGGGCAGAAGTGGTTGGAGAAGCCGCCGCCGGAACCGGTCGAACTGATGTCGATCCGGACGTCCTCGTGTTCCTTCTGGAACTCCTCGGCGACCGCGCTCATGAGCGGGAAGACCGTGCTCGAGCCGGCGATGTTGATTTCACCGGAGAGAGAGGCGCTTGCACCGTTGCCGTTTCCGGTACCATTGCCGTTGCCGTCCCCACCGTTGCCATTGCCGTTCCCGTTGCCGCTCGAATCTTCCTCGCTCTCGAGACAGCCCGCGAACCCGGCGGCGCCGGAGACGCCGGTCGTAACGATGAACGCTCGCCTCGATACCCCACTAGCCGATTTCTCGGACGTGTTGTCCGTCATCAGGTTAGTGTCGAGGGATAGTGGGTAAATACGATGCTATGACCCCTCTATCGGTCCTGGGATCGCTATACGCGTCTATATAGGCGTACGTTCAGCAACAGCGATCGCTCGAGCGGCCACACCTCGAATCGAGTCGTCGACATTCTCGAGTCCGACGAGCGGGTCGGGTCTACCGGGTCGTGTCGATCCGAAGAGGTGCATTCAAGTATGCGCCGCGACTTCGTGAGCGTATGCAAGACCAGGGACGCTCTACGCGCAAGCGCACCGGCGGACGACTGAAGTCCTTCAACAACCGACGAAAACACCAGCTCGGTCGCCACCCGACCGAGACCCAGGTCGGCGAGCCTCGCTTTCGCACCATCGACGCCCGCGGCAACGGCGAGAAGACTCGCGCGCTCGCGACGAACGTCGTCAGCGTTAGCACGGGCGAGGAGACGGTGACCGCCGAGATTACGGACGTCGTCGAGAACGACGCCAACCCGAACTACGTACGTCGAAACATCATCACGAAGGGCGCTGTAATCGACACGAGCGAAGGCCAGGCCCGCGTCACCTCGCGACCCGGGCAGGTCGGCCAGGTCAACGCCGTCCTTCTCGAGTAAGCGCTCGGTCGACGATTTACCGTCACTGTCACCGCATCTCCTCGAGGTCGACGAACACGTCTGCGTTCGCGGTGAGCCACGTCGTCACCGTGTCGAACCCGTCCTCCGCTGCAGACGTTTCCCTCGGTGCGATCGTACAGCGGTCGGGACGGTCGTCGTAGCGGACGATAATTGCAGTGTACATCGGTGGTGCCGCCTTTCTATCGTCGGGCTCGGTCGCCGTTCGCGTCTTGGAACCGTTGGATATAGTCGTCATTGGCGTACCAGCGTCCTTTGGGGGACCCTGTATTCGGAGCCTCGAGCGACCCCGTAAAAATCGCTGCTAGTTGTACTCCCGATGCGGTCGGACGGCTACGTACCGCTATGGAGGCTGGCGAGAACCACGGTCAGGGACGGGGCGCCGCCTTCTGGAGCGCCGTCTCTGCGATGTTCCCGCCGTAGTCGGCGCTTCGGGAGAGCGAGTCGACGATCAGGCCGAGCGACTGGGCCTGGACCGAGTCGAGGTCGCGCAGCATGTGGTCGATCGACCGCGTGTGCTCGTCGATCTCGAGGACGGCCTCGAGCGCGTCGTGACCCAGTTCCGTCGCCTCGTCGCTGTCGTCGGCGAAGAGCGCGTCGAGGGACTTCTCGAAGACGTCGAACGTCTCGTCGTACAGCTCGACCAGCGCGTCGGCGACCTCCTCGGATACGTCCTCGAGCTTCATCGCGAGTTTGCTGATCTTGACCGCGTGATCGGCGACACGCTCGAGCTGGCGGGCGGTGGAGTGATAGTCGAAGCAGTCCTCACGGGAGACGCCGAGTTCTTCGGAGGCTCGGGGCGAGCGGAGCGTTGCACGAAAGATACGGGAGACGACGAGCCAGAGCCGGTCGACGTCGTCGTCGCGCTCGATTACGTCACGAGCGATGTCGTCGTCGTTCTCGATGAGTGCCGTGACGGCGTCCTCGAGCATGGAGGCGGCGATCAGGCGCATGCGGTTGACGGCGTTGACGATGGACAACTCCGAGGAGTCGAGCAGGTCCTGGATGACGACGCTGTTGGTCGTCTCCTCGAGGACTTCGACGCCGACCAGCCCTTGGGTCGCGCTCCTGATAGCCCGGCGCTGGTCGGTCGTGATGCGGCTGGCCTCGAGCGCGATGATGTCGAAGCCGCTGACGTACATCGTCATGACCGCCCGCGTGAGGCGCTCGCCCTCGAGGTTCGAGATGTCGAGGGTCCCCTTCTGGCGGTCGCTCTCGCGCTGGGGCGTCAACAGGAGGGCGTCGTCCTCCGGGTAGCACTCGACGACCGATCCGGCGCTGACGTCGTTCGTGGTTGCCCAGGACTTTGGGAGTGAGACGGTGTACGTCGACCCGCCGGTCACCTGGACTTTTCGCGTCTCCATACCGGAACCACGCAATCACGAACATATAAATCTATACAAATCTATAGATGTCCCTCGATCAGCAAAGCACCCCGCCAGTACCGGTATGAGGTGACGAGTTTTCGGCAGAGGTACGTACGATAGCAGACCCTCGAAACTCTCGTCCATCGGCCATGAATTCCATACCGGACTATTTTGATCGTTAGAGGTCACTCGAGAATACCTCTCATACGTAGTGCTATATAGAATATTTCGATCTATAGTCGTTCGAGGAATCCGACCAGCGCTTCGTTGAACGCGGTCGGTCGCTCGAGCATCGAGAGGTGGGCGGCGTCGGCTATCTCAACCCCGTCGGCATCCGAAATCTCCTCGACGAGGTACTCGTGGAACCACGGCGGCGTCAGCTGGTCGTGTTCGCCGTAGATCGCCCGGACGGGAACGTCGATTTCGTGGAGTCGGTCCCTGACGTCGAACTCGTGGCACGTGAGGAAGTCCCGACGCGTGACCGTCTGCCCGCACTCGCGCATGGTCTCCATCGAGATCGTCCGCAGGCGCTGGTCCGGGTCGTGAAAGAGCCGGTCCGGTTCGTGCAGGAACTCGATCGCCCGCTCGAAGTCGTTCTCGAGCCACCAGCGGAGGTCCTCGAGCACCCCGAGTCGTGCGCCCGTCCCGGTCAGGATCGCTCCGTCGAGGTCGACCTCGTCCGCTCGCTCGAGGAGGACGTGCATGGTAACGGCCCCACCTAGAGAGTTGCCGACGAGCATGCGAGCGTCCGTCTCCTCGAGGACCGCGATGACGTCGTCGGCGTACGCCGAGAGCGTCGAGTAGCCTGGATTGGCGTCGACGTCCGTGGAGTCTCCGTGACCGCTCAGGTCGAGTGCGACGATGGGGTGCTGACTGCCGAGGCGGTGCTGGGACTTCCAGACGGCGCTCGAGCCGCCGCTTCCGTGAACGAAACAGATCGGGTCCCCTGACCCATCGCGGTCGGCACGTACGTATGCCGTTTCGCGTTCTTGATGTTCCACCGTGTGCATACGTAGATACACGACGGGCGCCCTGATAAGTGGGAATGACGGGGACTCGTTCGTTCCGTCACTGTCGTCGTCGGTTCTCGTCGACCAGACGAAGTGGGACCGCTACACTACCGGTATCGGGATTTCTGTTCACGTATGGCGATTTCACCACGAAAGGTTTTTATACTAGTACTGCTTACCTTGGGTTAGTTACAATGAAAATAGCACAACTTGCTCGTGACGACGAACGACTGGTCCGTCGGTTCGAGAACGACGACGGATCGACGATCGTCATCGACTTCGGCGGCGACTCCGCTGACGCATCCGTTGAGGTCGTCGACAGGACTGTTCTCGTCGTCGCCGGCGACGAACAGTACGAACTCGAGGTGCCGGCACAGGCGAGTGACGCGCAAGCGTTTATGAAAAACGGCGTCCTCACTATCGACCTGGAGGCATCCCAATGAAACTCACCGTCAGACCCCTCAAGCAAAAAGACGCAGGTCGCGGACTGGCCGCCATCGACCGCTCGTCGATGAGCGAACTCGACCTCGAGAACGGCGATTACATCCTGATCGAGGGCAACGGCGAGGACCGGGCCGTCGCCCGCGTCTGGCCGGGGTACCCCGAGGACGAGGGCAGAGGCGTCATCCGCATCGACGGTCGCATCCGCCAGGAGGCCGGCGTCGGCATCGACGACCGCGTTACCGTCGAGAAAGCCGACGTGAAACAGGCCTCGAGCGTCACCGTGGCACTTCCCCAGAACCTCCGGATCCGGGGTGATATCGGCCCGCTCGTTCGAGACAAACTGAGTGGCCAGGCCGTCACCGAGGGGCAGACCGTCCCCTTCTCGCTCTCGTTCGGCCCGATGGCCAGTTCTGGCCAGTCGGTCCCTCTGAAGATCGCCTCGACGTCCCCGAAAGGAACGGTCGTGATCACGGACTCGACGGAGATCCAGATCTCCGAGACGCCTGCCGAACAGATCAGCGCCGGCGGCGGCGCTGGCCCGGAAGGGATCCCGAACGTCACCTACGAGGACATCGGTGGCCTCGACAGCGAACTCGATCAGGTTCGCGAGATGATCGAGTTGCCGATGCGCCACCCGGAACTGTTCCAGCAGCTCGGCATCGAGCCGCCGAAGGGCGTTCTCCTGCACGGCCCGCCGGGAACGGGGAAGACCCTGATGGCCAAAGCCGTCGCCAACGAGATCGACGCCCACTTCCAGACGATTTCCGGGCCGGAGATCATGTCGAAGTACTACGGCGAATCGGAAGAGAAGCTCCGCGAGGTGTTCGAGGAAGCCGAGGAGAACGCCCCGGCGATCGTCTTCGTCGACGAACTCGACTCGATCGCGGCCAAGCGCGAGGACGCCGGCGGCGACGTCGAACGCCGCGTCGTCGCCCAGTTACTCTCGCTGATGGACGGCCTCGAGGAGCGCGGGCGAGTCACCGTCATCGCGGCAACCAACCGCGTCGACGCCATCGACCCCGCGCTCCGACGTGGCGGTCGATTCGACCGCGAGATCGAGATCGGCGTCCCGGACAAGGACGGCCGGACGGAGATCCTGCAGGTTCACACCCGTGGGATGCCCCTCTCGGACAGCGTCGACCTCGATCAGTACGCCGAAAACACCCACGGCTTCGTCGGCGCCGACCTCGAGAGCCTGACGAAGGAGGCGGCGATGAACGCGCTTCGGCGCATCCGCCCCGAACTCGACCTCGAACAGGAGGAGATCGACGCCGAGGTGCTCGAGCGACTGCGCGTCACCGAGAAGGACTTCAAGGAGGCGCTCAAGGGCATCACGCCGTCGGCGCTCCGGGAGGTCTTCGTCGAGGTCCCGGACGTCACCTGGAACGACGTCGGCGGCCTCACGCAGACGAAAGACCGGCTCCAGGAGACCATCCAGTGGCCGCTGGATTACCCCGAGGTCTTCCAGGCGATGGACATGGAGGCCGCCAAGGGCGTCCTCATGTACGGTCCGCCAGGGACCGGGAAGACCCTGCTCGCGAAGGCCGTCGCCAACGAGGCTCAGTCGAACTTCATCTCGATCAAGGGCCCCGAACTGCTGAACAAGTACGTCGGCGAGTCCGAGAAGGGGGTCCGCGAGGTCTTCGAGAAGGCCCGGTCGAACGCACCGACCGTGATCTTCTTCGACGAGATCGACTCCATCGCGACCGAACGCGGCAGCGGCCAGATGGACTCTGGCGTCGGCGAGCGGGTCGTCTCCCAGCTACTGACCGAACTCGACGGCCTCGAGGAACTCGAAGACGTGGTCGTCATCGCGACGACGAACCGGCCGGACCTGATCGACACGGCCCTGCTCCGGCCCGGACGGCTCGACCGCCACATCCACGTGCCCGTCCCGGACGAAGAAGCCCGCAAGAAGATCTTCGAGGTCCACACCCGCGACAAGCCGCTGGCCGAGGGAATCGACCTCGAGTGGCTCGCGAGCGAGACGGAGGGCTACGTCGGCGCCGACATCGAAGCGGTTTCCCGGGAGGCGTCGATGGCCGCGACTCGCGAGTTCATCGAGACGGTCGATCCCGAAGACATCGGCGAGGCCGTCGGGAACGTCCGGGTCAGCAAGACCCACTTCGAGCAAGCGCTCCAGGAGGTCCCGCCGAGCGTGACCCAGGAGACGCGCGAACGCTACGAGGAGATCGAATCGCAGTTCCAGTCGAGCGAGCCACAGCCGAAAGAAGAGCAGGTCGGCCGGACGTTCCAGTAAGCCGATCGCTCTCCTTGCGAGTCTGAAGGCTGAAACGCGATTTTGTGGCGAATTTTTATCGACCGACTGACGAACCGCTGAATCGCGTTATAGCACCCCCATCACGAATCCGAGTCCCATCACGATGAGGACAGCCGCGGAGAACGCCGGCAGGTACGGCGTGTACTTCTCGACTGTCTCTTCGTGACGTTCGTAACCCGCGACCAGCAGCATGGTCAGGGTGACGATCCCGATGATGACGGTGATCGCGTAGGCGGCCATCAACTCGAGGCAGTAGTTCGATCCCGAACAGAGGGCGATGATCTCGAATTCCTCCTCGTGGGCGAACCCGAGCAGGAAGGCGAACCAGGCGATGCCGAGGAGTCCGCGGTCGGCGGCGTCCTCGAGGGTGCCGTGGTCGTGACTGTGGTCGTGTGTGTGATCGTGGTCGCGGCCACCGACGAACGGGAGTGCGCGTTTCAGCCGGATCAGGAGTCCGGCGCTTTCGTGGTGATCGTGGTGGTCGTGATGGTGGCCGTCTTCGTGGTGGTGCTCGTGATGGTCGTGATCGTGATGATGGGACTCGTGTGAGTGCCCATGTCCGTCGTGGGAGTGGTCGTGCCCATCGTGTGAGTGCCCGTGCCCATGACTGTGCCCGTGACGATACTCCCGAACGCCGAGCCCGATGAGCAAGATGCCGGCGACCAGACTGACCGGACCGCCAATCTGCACGCCACCGAGTATCGTCAGCGGTTCGTTCACCTGCGTAAGTTCGAAGTACGACTTCGCGTAGAAGAAGGCTCCCACCATCGCGATGCTGCTCACGAGGTGGCCGACGCCCAGGATAAAACTCGCCGCGAATCCATACACCCACTTGTTCGTCTGATCGAGGGCGTACGACGCCGCCACCGGCCACCCGTGCCCTGGCTCGATGCCGTGGATAGCCCCCAGGGCGACCGCCCCGAGGAACAGCCCTGTCAGATCGGTCGGGATCATTCGTGTCGCGTATCGCGGGACGCCCGGCTTAACCATTGTTACTACCGAAACGGGGGATTCATCATACGCGGCCTGCTTTTCCCAGCAACGAACCACCATGCGAACGAGTTTTAGCATTCCCGACGACGTCGTCGACGCGTTCGACCAGGTCTGGCAGGACCAGGGGCTCGACAACCGCTCTCGAGCCGTCAGAGAGGCGATGCTCGAGTACGTCGAGTCACACTCGCGACTCGAGGAGACGACCGGCGAGGTGGTCGCCCTAATCGGCTTCGATTACCGCCACCACGACGTCATCCGCGAACTCCACACTGCCCAGCACGAGTTCCAGGACGTCATCCTCAACACGAGTCACACCCACCAGCAGGAGTGGTGTCTCGAGTCGCTGTTCTGCCGGGGAACCGCCGACCGCGTTCGAGAACTCACCTATCGACTGCGCGACTTCGACGGAGTACGCCGGGTGAAAGTGATGGTGATCCAGGACCAGGTCGACTGACTCGAGTCCAGAACGACGTTTCGACGGTTCACACCACGTCGGAACTCGAAGCACGAGATAGCAGGTAGACGGCGACGGCACCGAACGCGAGAGCCAACCCTGCCAGGACCGCGACACCGGGGACGACGGCATCGAGGGTTCCTTCGAACCAGGTCACGTCGATCACCGTCATCACGTCCCGGTCGAGCATGAGCGAGCGCGCGGTATCGACGCCGTAGGTGACGGGATTGAAACGTGCGAAGGTCTGGATCCAGGTCGGCAGCGCCTCGAGCGGGAGAAACGCGCTCGACAGGAACAACAGGGGAAACTGCAACAGGTTCGCGCCGATGATCGTCGATTCCTGGTCCCTGGTGAGGAGCGCCAGCGAATTCGAGAGGGCGACGAACCACAGCGAAAATAGAACGCCCACGACGACGATGCCGACGGCACCAACGAATCCGGTGACGATTTCCGCCCCGAGGAGAACGCCGAGACCGAGGATGATGGTGATCTGGAGGGAGATCCGGAACACCTCCGCGGCGGTTTTGCCGACGAACACGGCCGTTCGGTTCATCGGCGTCACGAGGACCTTCTCGAACATCCCGTTCTCGATGTCGTTGACCAGTCCGATCCCCGAAGTGACCGCCGCGGCGAGGGCAACCTGGATAGCGATCGCCGGCACGAGGAACGTCTCGTAGTTGATGCCCGGAATTCCACGGTTGACAGCGTTTCCGGCGACGTTTCCGAACACCTCCGTGAACAGGACGAGGAAAATTATTGGCTGGACGAGGGAGACGACCAGGACGAATGGGTTTCGGACCGCCTTGAGGTTCCACCGCTTGAAGTTCACCCAGACGTCCCCGACGAACGTGTTTCCGGATTTGGCGGGCTGTTGCGCTTCAGCCGAACCAGCGGAACCGTCGGTCTCGGGGGTGCTCACCGTGACACCTCGGTTCGCGCGGCGTCGCTCCCGTCGGAATCGACCGCCTCGCCGGTGATCGCGAGGAACACGTCGTCGAGCGTCGGCGCTCGAATGTTGAACCCCGTAACGATCAACTCGGCGTCTCGGAGGGCGACCAGGAGATCCGTCCCGTACTGGCGGGCCGATTCTGCGGTGACGCTGATCCCTTCGTCGGTTTCCGTGACGGCGGCGTCCGAAAAGGCGTCGAACGCTCGAGCGATCGTCGCGGCCCGTTCTCGACTGGCGGGTCCGCCCTCGAGTTCTACGTCGAGGACCTCGCCGCCGACCCGTCGTTTCAGCTCGGTGGGACTCCCCTCGGCGACGATTTCGCCCCCCGAGATGACCGCCAGCCGATCGCAGAGCTGGTCTGCCTCCTCGAGGTACTGCGTCGTCAGGAAGATCGTCGTCCCCCGTTCGTTGATGCGTCGGAAGTAGTCCCACAATCGGTTCCGAGCCTTCGGATCGAGCCCGGTCGTCGGTTCGTCGAGGAAGACCAGCGGCGGCCGGTGAACGAGGGCGGTCGCGGCGTCCAGGCGCTTTTTCATCCCGCCGGAGAATTCTTCGGCTCGCTTGTCGGCGACGTCCACGAGATCGACGAGGTCGAGTAGCTCGTCGACCCGTTCGGATCGCTCGCCTCGAGGGACTCCGTAAGCCTCGCAGGCGAATCGAACGTTCTCCTCGGCGGTGAGTTCAGGGTCGACGCTCGTCTCCTGGGCCATATACCCGATGGTCTCCCGTACGCTTCGCGGGTTCGACCGAACGTCGAATCCGTTGACTCGAGCCGTGCCGCTGGTGGGTGAGAGGAGCGTCGCGAAGACCTTGATCGTGGTGGTCTTGCCGGCGCCGTTCGGCCCGAGAAACCCGAAGAATTCCCCTTCCGGGACCGTCATGTCCACCCCCTGTACGGCGGCGGCGGTCCCGTCGGCGTAGACGAGCTCGAGCCCCTCGACTTCGATAGCCGCTGGTGGGCTGGTTCGCTCGTCGTGGCGCGACTCGGCTGGGTCGTCCGATCCCGACGATGGCATACCCGTACTAGTGGGAGATAGCGTGATATAGGTTCGACCACGAAGCGAAGGCCGACTCGTTCGAAAAGAGGTGGGAGAAGGGGTGGAGAGAGCTGCCAGCAGCAAAGTCCTCTTTCCATTGCTCCGATGTCCTCTCGTGATGAGTCTCGGATCACCCACCACACCCACCCATCGTGGCGAGCTCGCGATTCGTTCGTACGACGTCCACGATGGACGGAACGCCTTTCGGAATCGAGCGGTTACAGACGAGATGTGGTGCCCGCCGACCAACGAGTGACTCGAGACGAGGTGCTGGCGGTCTTCGAGGACAGAGCGAACCCCCACGAGCCGATGGCTACCTCGGAGGTTGCCGACTCAGTGGACGTTGCCCGCCGCACAGTCTACGATAAGTTGGAACAGCTGGTAGCGGAGGGCTTCCTCGAGAGCAAGAAGGTCGGTGCTCGCGCTCGCGTCTGGTGGCTGGCGACCACCGCAGACGCACCGACTTCGGCAGCTACTGGTGCCAGCGCCCTGGAGCTCACCTCCGAACACGTCCGCGAACTCGAGTTTGCATCCGAGTCGGTGTCCAGAATAGCGTCTGCCGCTGGCGACAACGATTTTTACACCGAGATTGACGGCATCGTCCCCCTGGACGGTGGCGGCCAACTGGAATACTGGGTCGTGTACGGTATCGACTCGAACGCGTATTTCGAGGTCCTCGATACGTTCCCAACCGTTCGTGATGCCCGCTTGCTCAGCACGACCGGCGAACAGTTTCGCCTCGAAATCGAGGTCACGGAAGATTCGCTAATGAGCATTTTCGCGCAATTCGACGGGCGGCTTGCGTACGCTACGATCGATGCCGACACACTCACAATGATTGGTGAGTTCCCGATGACTGCGGACGTATCAGAAGTGGTCGCGGCCGGGCGAGAGGTGATCTCTGACCTGCGACTCGTCTCTCAGCGACTCGTGTACAGCTCACGGCTCTTTCGCCATCTGGTCGAGGACGAGCTCACGGATCGCCAGTGGACGGCGCTGCAGGCAGCCTACTACGGCGGGTACTTCAACTGGCCGCGCGACAGTACTGGCGACGAGTTAGCAACCCGTCTGGGGGTGACGCGCCAGACGTTCCACCACCACCTGCGCCACGCGGAAGCGCGACTCTGTCAAACGTTACTCGAAGGAGTCGAACACGACGGCGACGCTATTTCTAACGAGTAAGAACGTGTCTTTATCTCCTCGTGACCAGTAGAACGGAATAATGACGACTGACGAAAAACCACTTCACGATTCGTCGATGGCCGCACCGCGTGACTACCTCGCGAAAGAAGTAAATGTGACGGATCAGGCGAGTGTCCCCACCGCTCAACACGTGGGCGACGCCGAGTCGTTCCCGATCACGGTTCTCGAGTTGTTGGCTGAGGTCCTCGACGAAGACGTACTGGAGATGAGTCCGCTACTGGCGGACGTCATCGATCCGGAAATCCTCGTTCGACTTCGACAGACCGATTCTCGGTCGAAGCAGACGTTCACGTTCACGTATCGGGACTACACCGTCACGGCGACGAACCACGGGGTCGTCAGCGTGTGCCAACACCCGCCAGATGGCTCTTCCTGAACCGAGCGGTACGAACGCGGAGTTGCATACCTGCGCGTACTGTGGGTCGCCGGTAACAGTAGGCAGAAGACATCCCGTGTGTACCGACGAATCTGAGGACGGCGATATCTCCCTCTACATATTCTGCGATACAGAAAGACGCGTGGTCGCGCGATCACTGACCGTGCCCGAGATCGGCACTCCTTCGGGTACCCCTCGTCGGCGAGAGTGAGCGGACGTACTTGATATGCTGTGAGACCGCGATCGAGCCTGGACTCCGAAAAACAGACTGCTGTCTTGCCATTTCTCACCAGTCCCGAACACGAATCACTCGCGAAGAACCAATCTCCAAAGTTGTACCTCCGCTGTTCCGCGTGTACTGACGTTACCGATTCTTGCGCTGCTTCACTTTTCTCAGGTGACCAAAATACTGTGTGGTTTTGCTAAAAGAACGTACCTGAACGACGGTGAATCCTCTCTAAAATACCTCCAGCAGGTCGTGGGGCGACTCGCATGTAACCGCTTGAAAATCGATACCGTCGATGTCGCTCTCCCACTCGTGAAATCGGTGTACACAAAACGGCACAGGAACTGTCAGTCAGTTCGGCCGTGCCGGCTGTCGAGCGTTTCTGAATCCGCCCTGACCGAGTCGTACACACGTTCGGCCCACTCCATTGCAATCGGTGCATCGGTATCGACGAACACCTGCATGAGACCCGTCGTTTCGTCGTATCCCCCTATTCCGACACGCTCATCGAAGAGAGCGAGCCCGTACGGCAGTTGATCCCGCGTTCGGAGGGTGAGGTGGCCACTCTCGATCGCCTTCTGGGCACGCTCGGGGTACGTGTCGAAGAGCGTCTCGGCGATGTGGGGGAGGTAGACGATTTCGGTGTCGGTGGCATCGAACAGTTGCTCGTGGAATCCGCCGAGAACAAGTGGTGCCATGTGCGTCGTATTGAATCCACGGAACGTCTCCGACTCTTGAACGAGTGAAATAAACCGCTCGACAGGTCGATACGGATCATCTGGTTCTGCGACAGTAACTGTGGCGTCCACGAACGGCTCGACGACGAACTCCCGGTGGTCCTCACAGATCACGTCGAGCAGCGGTGTCAGTCTGTGGGCAGTTTGGACGTTCGCCTCGAACCGTAGCACCTCCTCTGCGACGACTTCGCCGCGACCTGTCAATTGAAATCGTCCATCGACTTTCTCGGCGAATCCCTGTTCGCCGAGCCACTGCGTGAAGCGGTGACTCGTTGCTCGAGAAACGTCGAGACGGTCCTCGATCTCTCCACGGTCGAGCGGTTTTTCCAGGAGCGCTTCGAGAACCGGGCCATGTCGGACGATATCGCCGAGTCGGTCCGTATCTACGCGATTACCTGCTGTGTTCAGGCGCTGGCCGAGCTGGCGACGGTTTCGCTCGTTCTCTAATATGGCCTCGAAGATCGGCGAACCTGGTTGTGGATGACGGCCGTCATCGCGTCTGCCGTGTTCGTCAGGCACCATCTGGCTCACCCCTAGAGAATTGTTGGCAACGACAGTAACTCTATCCCGTCCACGCTTCGTAACTCGTCGTACGGTCTGAAACGGTGCTCACTCCCCCGAACAGTGCTCGATAGGTGAGGCCAACGACTGTGACGTCGTACAGATGGGCATGACACAACAGAAGATGGGTGACGATCAAATCGAACAGTTCGAAGCGGGATTTCACGGGGATCTGATTCGACCGACCGATCCCCACTATGACGATGCACGCGCCGTCTGGAACGGGATGATCGACAAGCGACCCGCACTCATCGTGCGGTGTCGTGGAGTCGCCGACGTCATCAGCGCAGTACACGTCGCCCGTGAACACGACCTGGTGGTGGCGGTTCGCGGTGGTGGCCACAACGTCGCCGGGACTGCCGTCTGTGACGACGGCCTCGTTATCGACCTGTCCGAGATGAGGGGTGTGTGGACGGATCCCGACGAACGGACGGCGTGGGTTCAAGCCGGCGCCACGTGGGCAGACGTCGATCACGAGACGCAGGCGTTCGGGTTGGCGACCCCCGGCGGCGTCGTCTCGGACACGGGTGTCGCGGGGCTCACCCTCGGCGGTGGCATCGGCCACCTCCGGTGTACGTACGGGCTCAGCTGTGACAACCTCCGCTCCGTAGACCTCGTTACCGCGGACGGCGACTATCTGACTGCCAGCGAGGATGCACACGAGGAGCTCTTCTGGGGCCTTCGCGGGGGTGGCGGAAACTTCGGAGTCGTCACCGGCTTCGAGTTCGAACTCCATCCGGTCGGACCTAACGTGGCGGCCTGCCTGGTATTCTACCCGAGTGACCAGCTGACCGATTGCCTGCGAGCGTACCGTGAATACGCCGAATCGGCGCCCGACGAAGTGAGCACGCTCGTCTTCGCGGGCGAACTGCCCGACGAAGAACTGTTCGAAGGCGACGACGTTCATCGGCAGAAGTTCGCCATCATGGGATGCTACGCCGGACCCGTCGACGACGGGACACGAGCGCTGTCGCCCCTGCGTGAACTCGCGGAGCCGATCGCCGATTTCAGCGGGGTGATGCCCTACACCGACCACCAGCAGATCCTCGACGAGGACTACCCAGATGGGATGCGCTACTACTGGAAGTCGCTGTATCTCGACGGACTGTCGGAGTCCGCCATCGATCGCATCGCCTACTGGGCCGGCGTGGCGCCCTCCCCACTCTCGACGGTCGATGTCTGGCAGTTAGGAGGCGCAATTGCTCAGGTCGATCCCGAGGACAGTGCGTTCGCGGGGCGGTACGCTCCATTCCTGCTGGGCGTCGAAGCCAACTGGGAACGTCCGGAGGACGACGATGCCAACCTCGAGTGGGTGCGTGACTGTCTCGACGACATGCGGCAGTTCTCGGACGGGTCGGTCTACCTCAACTTCCCCGGATTCCTCGAGGAAGGGGAGGACATGATGCGGACCACGTTCGGACCCGCGTACGAGCGATTAGTTTCGCTGAAGGACGAGTACGACCCGACGAATTTCTTCAGCCGTAACCAGAACATCCCTCCGTCTCGAGTCGCCGGGGCTGACGAGTAAGTCAAAGGGTAACCCGGTGAGAGCCCTACGGCGATAATTGCCCGTCTGTTACTCCTTTGCTCCACTTTGTCCAGGTCCCAGACTAACGTTACAGATTCTGTGTATCTTTTCGCCTTCCGTACGAATTCGGGGTGCGTAAAGCCGAGATACACGGGCGGTAGAACGACGGTCGTTTATCGATGAGCCCCGAAATGGTCGGTAGATGAACTCGAGGCGGTGGCTCCAGCGACGCCAGGTCGTCGTCTATGCGGTCCTCGTTCTCCTCGCGGTTGGCGTCGGAACCAGTCGTCCGAACTCTACTCCGCTCTTGGAACGACTTATCGACCCAGTGCTGGCCGCTCTACTCTACGTTACGTTCCTCGAGATCCCGTTCGTTCGGCTCCGTCGGGCGTTTCGAAACAGACAGTTCATCGCGGCGGCGCTGGGGATGAACTTCCTCGTCGTCCCCATCGTCGTCTGGGGACTCACTCGACTGCTCCCCAGACAGCCAGTCATCCTCGTGGGTGTGTTCATGGTTCTTCTGACGCCGTGTATCGACTACGTAATCGCCTTCACGGAACTCGCAGGCGGCGACTCCGAGCAAATTACGGCGACTACGCCCGCCCTGATGCTCCTCCAATTGCTGTTACTTCCGATATATCTGTGGCTGTTCATGGGTTCGGAGGTCGCGGAGGCTATCGAAGCAGGGCCGTTCGTCGAGGCATTCCTGATAATCATCGCGCTCCCCCTGATGCTCGCGTGGATTACCGAGGTATGGGCGGAAGGATCGTCGAGAGGTGAAGCGTGGCAAGAAGCGATGGGATGGTTGCCGGTTCCGATGATGGGACTGACGTTGTTCGTCGTCATCGCCTCGCAACTCCCCCGGGTACAGAACTCGATTGACCAGATTGCGGTCGTCGTTCCGGTATACGTCGCGTTCCTCGTTATTATGCCGATACTCGGACGACTCGTAGCGGAGGTCTTGCAAATGGACGTCGGAGAAAGTAGGGCACTCGTCTTCACGTCGGTCACTCGTAACTCACTGGTCGTGTTGCCGCTCGCACTTGCACTTCCGGCTGACTATCGACTGGTCCCAGCCGTCGTCGTCACCCAGACGCTCGTTGAACTCGTCGGAATGGTCACCTTGACGCGCGTCGTCCCAGCGTGGCTCGTACCGGAGTCACCAGGGCAGCTCTCGATTCCTGGATTCTCGAGCCGCGAGTGAGCGTGCAGGATGACCCCACGCGCTGCTCGCGTGGAGGGTTCTCGCTGTTTGAATGCTGGGACTTTCCAGGTTCCTGTTGGTATTTCAGAGCCGTCGAAACTCGTCGCCGAGTTCCATATGGGTGTTGTGTACCCTATAACTCTGCGCTGAGACTCATTGGTGCCTACAGGATTTATTTTCCAGGGCCTTTCTGTAGCGGTGACGGCGCGCGTTGAACGTCTCGTCGGTCGTCGTTTCTATACGTTCGAATCCACGTGACTCGTAAAAGTGGACGGCAATATCGTTCGCTGTGAACACGGACAGCCGGAGGTGAGTGCCGCTCCGAACCCGCGTTTCGGACTCTACGCGTTCGAGAAGGGTACTACCGATCTGCTCGCCCCATTGTTCGGGAAGAACGTAGATTCGATACAGGTGGAACGTTTTTTCGTCGTCTCCAGGGAGACCTTCTGCGACCCCTACGACTTCTCCCTCGATTTCTGCAACGAAAAAGGGGCGTTCAGCTGGCCGTATATCGTCAGAATCGAGTTTCGTTGGATCGAACCACGAGTTAACGAGCGCTGTGACCGTCTCTCGACCAATGATTGAGTCATATGCTGCATGCCAGGATGCCCGTGCCACCTCCTGGATACGGATTGCATCCTCTGTTCGTGCTTCCCGAACAGAGGGTCTTTTTGTCATTTGTGCTATCGCTGATAGCCGGTCGTGATAAAACGAACGCTTAGTAGCCCAAATCCGTTACTTTGTCACCGAGACTCACGCTGTTCTACTTTGTTCAGGTAACTGAAATCCGTGACAGTTCTCCCTGAAACAAAGCCGTTTTCTGGGTTTGAAACGCCCGAGAACACAGACCGAAAGCGATCTCGCAGCACCGCATATAAGTGGTCGAGCATGGTGGTCGGTAGTCCATAACGAAGCCGGTGGGGAACGCCCGTTTAGCCTAGTGCCCCTCGACATCTACGTCGAACGATGTGGTGATCAGCTCTCCGTTGGGTCTCGCCTGGAGGAAGAGGCGGTATCGACCAGTCGTAGGGAAGCGGACGGCGAACCGAACGACTCCGTCTTCCGGGTCCGTCTCTTCAGGGTGGACGTGGAGATAGGCGAGGTCCCCGTCTCGAAGCGTTACGAGGTGGCCGAGTGCACCAAGATACGGATCGAGGTGAGCGAGATCACCGTCCTGACGTATTTCGAACTCGAGGTCGACCGTCTCGCCGACGGCTATCTCTCTCGAAGTGAGTTCGACATCGTAACCATCAACCTCGGCCTCACGGGTAGATTGAGGACGCTCCTCGTACTGAGACGGACCCGACGACAGTAAATCTACACCGAGCGTCGTCGGTTGCCCCTCCACGAGTACGTCGACGAACGCCCGATAGACACCAGGATCGGGAAGGGCGAACTCTGCCGACCACGTCCCGTCATCCGCTAGCGTCGGATGGAGATGTTGGAAGCGCGTGAGGTCGCGACGGACGAGAAGTAAGTGAGCCAACTGATCGTGTGTCTCCTCGAATTCCGTAACCGGGTTTCCCACTTCATCGCTCACTACGAACGACCACTCGTGAGATTTCGCCGCCTCGATTCGGGTTTCTGACGCCTCGAGTCGCAGTCCGTTCGTGGCGACAGTTAGTCCCCCTGGGCGAGCGTGGCTACCCGCGTGGGCATACCCGTGTGGGACGTCCTGTGGAACCTTCGAATGCTCCGTATCGTGGTGTTCGTCGGCCATGGGCGATGTACGCCCGCCATCACTTACTGTCTTGTCCTGGTTTGACAGGGATATCCAAGACGAATTGGACCGATTGTTAAGAGCTATAGATCAGCACGATTTCAACCAGACTCTCTTATCCCGACGGAAAGAGTTGGATTCAGCGATGGCCCGGCTGTAGATCTTATGCTATGTGAACACGTAACAGGGACATGGGAACAAACAGTGATCATCCGCAAGCGTGGATGCTAGACTCTCGAGAAGGTGATGCGTACTGGTCTCTCGGATCACTCACCGTCCTAAAGGCCACAGCAGAGAATACTAACGGCTCGTTCTCTCTGATTGAAGAGCAAGTCCCTGCGGGACAGTCGCCACCGTTGCATGTCCACCAATCCGACGATGAGATGTGGTACATCATCGACGGGAAAGTCACGTTCGAAGTTGATGGCGAACGGCTTACCGCAACTAACGGCTCGACTGTTTTTGCGCCTCATGGGCGTCCACATAGCTACATTACTGAAGAAGAAACGCGGTGGCTCATGTTCGTTCACGAACCCGGCCTCGAACAACTGTGGGCGTCGGCTGGGAGCCCTGCCGACTCGTGGACGATTCCAGATGATTCAGAGGTGGAAGAACAGATGAGCCGCGTTGCTGAGCAGATTGAACAGTACGGGATCGAGATTGTCGGAGACCCTCTCACTACTGGTGAAAGCTCGCCACGATAAGCACCATTTTAATGTCAAGAACGGAAGTTATCCTAGTTAGTTCTGTCGAACGTGCAGGTGAATTGAGAGTACCGCGGAGAAAGAACTGTAACAGCATTCATCGAGCGCGGATTCAAAGAGCAGCTATTAGAAGGCCATTCGGCAGCCAAACAGGCAATAAATGCCCTAAAACGCCTGTTTGAAGCTACCTAGACTCACGTTGCTCAACTTTGTTCAGGTAGCTGAAATCCGCAACGCAATCCGGTGCAATAAACCAATTCTGGAACGTTCGGGGCATCGAAAACAAGCGATTTAGACGCTTAGAGAGATCCACAGGTAAACAAACGTGCGCCACCAGTGATGAAGTCTTGTCGAAATCTTCTAGTCGGGGGACACTGCTGAGGTAGTGGTGAATACACGGCGCGCACTCCGCAATTTTCTCAGTCTCCCGCGGACTGTCTGGAGGTGCGTTTTTATGAATTTGGAATGCTTATAGTTAGCATGGGACAGGCCCGATTCACTCCCGATCTCGAACTTAACGAGCTTTCCCCGGACGAGGCCTTCGCCACTCTGGGGAACGAAATACGGCTAGACATCATCCGCGTACTCTGGCGGGCGGGCGCCACCTACGAATACGACGACGGCTCTGACGCCGTCGAGACGGTGTCGTATTCCGAGTTACAAACCGAGATCGATATCGACGATAACGGGAAGTTCAACTACCACCTCTCGAAACTCTCTCCCCACTTCGTTCGACGAACTGACGACGGATACCGGTTGAGCAGTGCGGGTAAGCAGATCGCCAGAACGGTGATAGCCGTTTCCGGAGCGGGGTGCCTCGAGTTCTCCCAGGAGCTCGACGAGAGTTGCCCGTTATGCGGGGCACCCGTTGCGGTCACCTACGAGGATCAATGGCTCCGAGTCAGGTGTACCGAGTGCTACGGGTTGTTCGGTGACCAGGCGCCGGCTGGGACGCTCTTCCTCACGAGCTATCCAGCAGCAGGTCTGACGACCCGTGACTCTGAGCAAGCACTCGCAGCCGGCCTCTATCGGTGTGCGCTGGACATAACCTATCTGATGTACGGCATCTGTCGTGAGTGTGCAGGGCAGGTCTCGTCGTCGGTGACGGCCTGTGACGTGCACGAAGTGAAGGACGGTCAGTCCTGCCCCACTTGTGGAACACCGTTCGCGGTTTGGGCAGACATGAAGTGTGATACCTGTGGGTTCGCCAAGCGGTTACCGGTCGAGATGTTTGCGACTGGTCTCGTCTTGGCGACCGAACTGACAGGCAATCCCGAGCTAGACATCGACTCACCGACGGTCGACGAGGCTATCCAACTGCTTCAGAACAACGTTGAGACCGACGTTTTAACGAAGCCTCTCCGCGTATCACTTCGTATCGAGGTCGAGACGACGGCGTTCACTCTCACGTTGGACGACGAGATGAACATCGTCGAGTTCGACCGAGAACCACAGACTGACACCGTTGTTTCGTGATTCGGACACCTCTCGTTCTATCAGAGAAATATTATTCTCCTAACAAATAAGTCCAATCCTGACGATAGCATTAGCTGCTCGTCTCGGGCCAGAATCCAGCAAATGGCGTCCATCACGTGGAGTGCCCAGGGCGATATCGAGCGGCGGAATGGACGCTACAGGAGGTGACGACGAACTATGACAAGGAAATCAATGCCGAACAGCGAGGGTGTTGACGGGGACAACTCCATGACGACAGCAGATAACGGCAAGCAGGAACGTATCCTCGATTGGGGCGGTTTCCCAGGCTACTGGGAGATCACGCGTTCGACGGCGGAAACGGACGGCGAACTGTTGGAAATGCGATTTGAGATCGAAACCGTCCCCGAGGAAGGCCCGTTCGTTCACACCCATCCACACGCCGAAGAGCGCTACGAAGTGGTTTCAGGTGTGCTGGAAGTGTACGTGGACGGGGAATGGATGGAGGTGTCGGCTGGTGAGGAACAGACCGTCCCGCCAGAAACGCCGCATACGTTCAGAAATAAGACCCCCGTCGAGGTCATTAACGTTCACGAGCCCGCGCTACAGCACGAGGAGTTCTTCCGTCGGTTCCACAAGCTCGTCATGGAGCGGGGTGTGTCGTTGCCTCCGGAGGGATTCAACGACATCCTGCTGATAGCGATGCTGACGACGGAACACGAGGAGGACATCTACGCGGTGAGCCCGCCGCATTGGGTCTTCAAGGCCCTGACTGTCCTCGGACGTGTGTTGAGATACCGTCTGCCTGACTAACCGACAGTACAGATGACATGAATGACTTCCAGTACTAGAATTCGAAACCGATAATGACACGATCACCAGATCATCAAATGGAAAAATCAGACGCATCGAACAGTCAACCGATCTGCCGACGCAGAACCGTCCTCAGAGCTACCGGACTCGGCGCGACACTCCCGATATTCGGAGGGACTGTTAAGGCGCGAAGAAGTGCCTCTGAACCGCAAGGCGAGCAAGGTGAGACCGATAATGCCAGCCCACCGATTATCCACTCCCACTTCGGCTATTCAGGGACGAGTGACGACGAGATTCCGAACCGGTTGGAGCCGGACGAGACCGTCGAACTCCACGTCGACGAGGACAAAATCGACGATGCGAATCTCCCGGCTCTAACGGTCGAGTTCGGTGCGTTCCACTTCGCCCCCGTGGGGCTTCACGTGGAGCCGGGGGCAATCGTTGAATTCGTATTCAACACTCCGGAGCACACGGCGACGGCGTACCATCCGGGTCAAGAACGTCAGCAACGCGTCCCCGACGGCGTTCCGGCGTTCTCATCGACGGTCAACGAGCACCACGGGTTCTGGCTCTATCGCTTCGAGGAAGAAGGCGTGTATGACCTGTTCTGTGCCCCGCATGAATGGGGTGGGATGGGCATGCGAATCGTCGTCGGGGACGATCCCGGCGATGTCGTGCGGGCTCCTGGCCGTCCACCGCTTCCGATGACCAGTGCACTCCTCGGGACGGGACTAGACGGGGACATCGGCCATCCAGACATGGAACCGCAGAACATCATCGACAACGGGCCAATCTCTGGGCACGGCTTGGGTATCGATCTCGAGGTAACGATAACGGCCCCAAGTCCAACCTGATATCTCGCCCATTTTGACTGCTGCTTTCTGTGAACGAGTGAAAATGAGTGAAGGCTACAGTTCCCGTATGCTGTACGCGACGCCTATCTGCTGAAAGATCTCTGTGTTATCGATCGTCGATCGACGAACGAAAGAGCAACTGCCGGAAGAAGAACCAGTCGCCAGAACAGAAATAGAATCCTTGAAACGCCCGATTTCGGCTACCGACTCTCTCTTTGTTCAACTTTGTTCAGCTCTATCAGCAACCGAAAGATCGCCTTGACGAGGTTCGCGTCGACGTCGAACCGATCCGCGTTCTCGCCCGCTCGCTCCATCACTCGAGCCTCTTGTGTTTCGTCCGTCGTGGGCAAGTCCTCGGCGGCTTTCACCTTCGCAATAGTGTCGGCGACGTAGGTTCGACGCGCGATCAGTTCGACGAGGTCCTGGTCGATCTCCTGGATTTCCTCGCGTAGCTCCTCGAGGTCCATCTCCTCGGGCACCCGTCCCTCGTCGTTCGGTTCGTCGGTCGTGGTCTCTGAATCGTTCGTCATAACGTTGTGGCTCCCTCGGTTCGCGTTCGAACCAATCGCGTCGTCCCCGGTCTGTCTCGCCACCGCTCACTCACCGTCTCGAGTGCGTCTCGATCACCGACAGCCACGTAACTTGGTCCCGTCCCGGAGAGCGAGACGCCCGCAGCGTCCGGAAGTGCCTCGAGTATCGGTTGAGTCGAACACTCGAGGGCACCACAGAAGGCGAGCCCGTTGACGGTCATCGCCTCGGCGTAGCGTCTGTCGAGGGCGAGTTCGGCAACGAGGTCGGCCATCGAGCCGATCCGTTTGCAGGTGTCGACGTCGGCGTCGGCGCTGAACGACTGTTCCGGTGGGGTGTAGATGGCGGCGTAGTCTCCGAGGTTCGCTCGGTCGTGCTCGAGCAAGCGGTCCCTCGTGTTGTCGGTGATCGTAACGCCCCCGAGCATGCTCGCGCTCGCGTCGTCGAGGGCTCCGGTGACGGTGACGCCCGCGTCCCTGGCGGCCTCGACACCGACAAGACAGGCCTCGAGTCGGTCTACGTCGTCGGCGAGTCCGGAGCCGAGGGCGTCGAGCGTCGCGAGCACGGTCGCGTTGGCGGCGGCGCTCGAGCTCTTGAGCCCCGAGGCAAGGGGGACCTCGCTCTCGGTCGCGACCGTTCCGCCCTGGATCGACTCCTCAATATCGGCCGCCTCCCGGTAGCGCTCGAGCGTGCGCTCGACGCAGCGTTCGATCAGCGTGGTGTCGGTGTCGGGAGCGTTCTCGACCGTCCCGGAGACGCCCTCTGAACCGTCGAGTTCGACCGTCGCGGTCGTCTCGAGGTCGATCGCGAACGCGGCGCCCGTGCCGGTCGCCAGAGCGTTGAGTATCGTGCCAGCAGCGGGTGCGGTCGCCCGGCCGTCCATACGCTATCTCTCTTCTACGGGCTATTTACGGCTGATGGTCGGTGCGGTTCTGGCCGCATCCGTTGGGCAGTCGGTCTCGACGCCGTCGTGCGTCGTCCCGCCCTCGAGGCACGGACAGTCCGTGGTGCTTTTGCCGCCCGCCCCCAAGCGGTGCGTATGAGCACGCGAAGCAACGTCGCCCCGAGCACGCTGCCGGTCGAACTGGTCGATGGCGGCGTCGTCGTTCGCTACCTCGACGGACGAGAGACGTTCTACAACGGCGTCCCGGAACCGAAGGGGGGAAACGTTCGGTCCCCGCCGGGAAAGGAGGTCCACGTCCTGGTCACCGACCCCGACGGCGTCGAGGGCGTGATGACCTACGTCAACGACCGAAACACCCACGAGGACATCCTCGAGGCGACTGGCGTCGGGCGAGTCATGCTCGAATCGACGGACGAGGAGGAACTGTTTCCCGGGGTTACCGTGACGACCGAGGGGTACTCCGTTCGCGTCGAGGCGGATCACGACGTCGTCGACGGCCGGGTGTTCGTCTTCGCCGAGGACGAGATGAGCGAGCACGCGTACGAACTGGTCGAGGGAGAGGTGCGAGACGAGCGGGACCAGGGAGAGGAGCGAGACGAACGGGACGAACGAGACAGGTCCGAGTGATGCCGCTACGAAAACAGTGGCAACCCCTCGAGCGCTCGACCGTCGCGCAGGCGCCGGATCGTCCGGGAGTCTACGAACTCGGCGATGCGGACGGCGAGGTCCGAACGGTCGACTCGGGCGTCCTCCAGGACGAACTCAAGACGGCGCTCGCCTACGAAAGCGCTGACCGGGTGCGCTGGGAGGCGACGCACACGCTCGAGGAAGCCGAGAACCGAGCCGCCGAGCACCGCGCTCGAGCGGGTCTCGAGGAGTAGGCGACGTCGTCGCTGCTGGCTGCGAGTGATCTCACTGGATGTACGACGGGCCTTCGGCGTCACAGTGTCGTTCGTGTTCCTCGGCGTCGTCCTGGAGGTCGAACAACAGGCCGCACTCCTCGCACTCGTACCAGGTGGCGTCGTCGCGCTGGGTAGTGACCACCATACCACACCATGGCACGCGAAAGGGGAAAACCGTTACTCCGGCAGTGGGTCACGGACGGCGACCAATTCTAGAATTCTAGCGCTCTTCGTTCGAGCGGCCGGCGCGGTCCGCCGCGGTCTCGAACCCGAGTTCGGATTGCTCGAGCGACCGGCGACCCTCGCGTTCGGCGAGTGCCTCCGGATCGGGGGCGACGTCGTCGGTGATCCGCGCCCACGAGTTGTGCACCTTCGCGTGACACCACCGACAGAGATAGATCGTAATCTCGTGACCGACGGTCTCGCCGTCTCGAGCGTAGGACAGGTGATGTTCCTCGAGTAGTGGGCGCTCGCCGGAGATGGTCGACTCGTCGGGGACCTGGCCGAGTCGGCGTTCCTCGAGCCCGCAGCGAGCGCACTCGCGTTCGGTCGTCCGGGACCGGAAGCGGGGACACGCGGCCCAGGAAGAGGGTTGGCTCGCGTCGCTCCCCTCGCCGTGATCGTTCGCGTCGAGCCCGTCGAGACCATCGCTCGCGTTCGACGTCGGCTCGCTCGCGCCGTGACATCCGATACAGTCGCCTTCCGCGTCCGCGACCACGCATGCGTAGTCGGCCTCGGCTCGCTCGCGGGCGAACTCGGGATCGTGCTGGTAGTGATCGAAGGCGTATCGGCACTTCCCGTCGCTGGTGAGGTGATCGCAGACGCCGGCGAACGCGTAGGGGTCGTCGACACCGACCGAGGTGCCCCGTGGCGTCTTCTCCATACTACTGTGTACGCTCGACCGAAGTTGAATCTGTGGTCTGTGCCCGCTCGGTGCCGATACGCCTTTCACCCTGCCGACGCCACTCGAGGCCGTGCCAGTCGTGTACGACCCCGACGGTGCGGCGCGGACGCTCGCGACGACCGTCGACACAGCCGACTCCCTCCTCCAGCAGACTCGCGGGTTGATGTTTCGTCGGTCGCTCCCCGACGACTACGCGCTCGCTTTTCGGTTCGATCGGGCGAAAACCCGCGACATCCACATGCTGTTCGTCTTCGTCCCGCTCGACGTAATCTGGGTCGCGGACGGCGTCGTCCAGCGGGTGGAAACCCTCCGACCCTGGCGGGGTTTTGCCCGAGACCGGGCCGACCTCATCCTCGAGTTGCCGGCGGGTGCCGCCGACGGCGTCGAACCCGGCGAGCGACTCGTTCTCGAGGGCGATTCCAACCGAAATTGATCGCCGTCGTGTCAGACCGCCAGTGACGCCTGGCAGGTAGTGCCGTGACCGGCGCCTTTAACCACCGATGGAGCCACGACTGAGTTACAATGACACGAGACTCGTTCTCACCGTCAGAGGATAGAGGAAGTCGGGGCGACCCGGCTGGCCGCGAAATTCGCCGATAACGTCTTTTCAACCGATCCTATGACCCGCCCACCTACCCCGCTTACGGATGCGTCCGTCGAACTGCTGGATACCACCCTCCGAGACGGCGAACAGGCTCCCGGCGTCTCGCTCTCGCCGGACGAAAAAGTCGAGATCGCCCGCGCCCTCGAACGCGCCGGCGTCGGCGTCATCGAGGCCGGGAGCGCCTGTACGGGTGCCGGCGAGCGGAAAGCCATCTCCCGCGTGACCGACCTCGACCTCGAGGCCCGCGTGACGAGTTTCTGCCGTGGCGTCAGGAACGACGTCGACCTCGCTCTGGAGTGCGACGTCGACGGCGTCCACCTCGTCGTCCCCGCGAGCGACCGCCACGTCGAGGGGAAGGTCGGCAGCACCCGCGAGGACGTCCTCGAGACGACCGCCGACCTGGTCGGGTACGCCGCGGACCACGGCCTCTGGGTCGAAGTGATCGGCGAGGACGGCTCGCGGGCCGACCTGGACTACCTCGAGACCCTGATGGCGACCGCCCTCGAGGCGGGCGCCGACCGGACCTGCTTCGCCGACACGGTCGGCCACACGGGCCCGGAGCGAACGGCGGAGGCGGTCTCCCGACTGGCCGAACTCGGGCCAGTCAGCGCCCACACGCACGACGACCTCGGCCTCGGCGTGACGAACGCCCTCGCCGCCGTCTCCGCGGGGGCCGACCTGGTTCACTGCACGGTCAACGGACTGGGCGAGCGTGCCGGGAACGTCGCCCTCGAGGAGGTTGCCATCGCGCTCGAGCACGTCTACGGCGTCGAGACGGTCGAACTCGAGGAGCTCTACGACCTCGCCCAGCGCGTCGCCAGGGCGACGGGCGTGGAACTGGCACCGAACAAGGCCGTCGTTGGGCAGAACGCCTTTACCCACGAGAGCGGCATCCACACCGACGGCACCCTGAAGGACGACCGGATGTATGAGCCCTACCCGCCCGAAACGGTCGGACGAGAACGTCGACTCGCACTCGGCAAGCACACCGGCCGGGCCGGCGTCAGGGCCGCACTCGAGGAACACGATTTCGACGCGACCGACGAACAGGTCGGGACGATCGCCACCCGCGTCACCGAGCTCGGCGACCGCGGACGGCGGGTGACCGACGCCGACCTCCTCACGATCGCCGAGGACGTTACCGGCGCCGACCGGGACCGGACGGTCGAACTGCTCGACCTGAACGCGACGAGCGGCGGCGCAGTGCCCACGGCGAGCGTTCGCCTATCGGTCGCTGGCGAGGAGCGCATCGCCTCAGGAACCGGGTCGGGGCCGGTCGACGCTGCCGTCTCCGCCGTTCGCGAGGCGATCGGATCCGCCGCTGACGCCGACCTCGAAGCCTACCACGTCGACGCCGTCACCGGAGGCACGGACGCGGTCGTCACCGTCGAGGTCACGATGGTTCGAGACGACCGCAGCGTGACGGTCGCCAGGAGCGAGGCCGACATCACCCGCGCAAGCGTCGAGGCGATGGTCGATGCACTGGATCGGCTGCTCGAAGACGAGGACGAACGGCAGGTTGTTGCGTCGGCCGACGACTGATCGCCGTTTCCTGGCTACCGAGCAAGGCCGGCCGTCTTTGCCGGGCAATGGAGCCGCGTCGTAACGGGTGACGAACGGGATCGAGTGCGAACTCAGTAGATCCGATCCAGGTCAGACTGCTCGTAGCTGTGTTCCTCCGCGGGGAACGTCTCACCCTCGACGGCTTCGACGTAGCCCTCGACGGCCGACTCCATCTCTTCGCGGACGTTTCCGAACTGCTTCGAGAACGAGGGACTCCACTCGCTGAGCCCCACCGCGTCGTGGAACACGAGCACCTGTCCGTCGCAGTCTGGCCCTGCACCGATACCGATCGTCGGGATGTCGATCGCCGCCGTGACCTGCGCGGCGACGTTCGAGGGGACGTGCTCCAGAACGAGCGAGAACGCGCCAGCGTCCTCGTGGGCCTGAGCCAGGTCGACGATCTTTCGGGCGGATTCCTCGTCAGTTCCCTGGCGGGGGAAGCCACCGTACTGGTTGACGTGCTGGGGGGTCAGCCCGAGGTGGGCCATCACCGGGATGCCGAGCTGGACCATCTTCTCGGTGAGGTCGACGGTGTGTGGCCCCGACTCGAGTTTGACCGCTTCGGCGCCCTCCTCTTTGAGCATGCGTCCGGCGTTCTCGAGGCTCTCTCTCTCGTCGACGCCGAAGGAGAGAAACGGCATGTCGGCGACGACGAGGGCGTCCTCGGTCGCCCGGGAGACGGCGCCGACGTGGCTGGCCGTCTGGTCGACACTCACCGGAAGCGTCGTCTCGTACCCGAGGGTCGTGTTGCCGACGCTGTCGCCGACGAGAATCACGTCGACGCCGGCTCGGTCGACGATGCGGGCCGTTGGCGCGTCGTAGGCGGTGAGCATCGTGATCGGTTCCGTACCGGCCTTCTCGCGAACGTCACGAACCGTTGGCATACCACGACGGTCGCGGTCGAGCGAGTAAACGTCACTGTTTCTGGGCCAGAGCGGGCTCGAGACGGTCAGCCGAGTTCTGAACCGAGAACTCGAAGCAGGCGCCGTCGAACCCATTTCGCCCGCGTTCGCTACACTCGACGGTCCAGCCGTGGGCGTCGGCGATCTGGGTGACGATCGAGAGCCCGAAACCCGTTCCATCTGCCCCGGTCGAATACCCCGAATCGAACACGCGTTCCCGTTCCTCCGGTGGTATTCCGGGCCCGTCGTCGACGACGTAGAACCCCTCGTCGCTCGAGCCGACCGCGACGGCGACTGCTGGTCCAGCGTGTTCCACGGTGTCTTCGCGAGCGTCAGCGAGGGAATGGCTCGTGGAACCGTGTTCCACGGCGTTTCGAAAGAGGTTCTCGAGGACCCGAAGCAACCGATCTCGATCAGCCTCGAGCGACCGATCGTCGACGACCGTCAGCGTCTCCTCACCCGTGTCGACGCCGTCCCAGGCCTCGCGGGCGACGGCCTCGAACGACAGGGTCTCAGTCTCGGTTTCATCGACGGTCGATCCCTCCCGCGCCAGAGTCAACGCGTCGTCGATGATCGCCTGCATTCGATCGTGTTGCGTTCGAACGACGTCGAGGGTCTCTCGACCGTCCTCGTCGACGGACGTCTCGAGGATGTCGAGGTACCCGGCTGCGACGTTCAGCGGGTTCCGGAGGTCGTGACTGACGACACTCGCGAACTCGTCGAGGCGAGCGTTCGTCCGCTCGAGTTCGCGTTCGTGTTCGCGCCGATGGGTTACGTCCCGGATCATCACCAGCGTAGCGTCCGACCCGGTCGTGATCGGTTCGCTTCGGATGGCCACGTGCTGCGTGGTTCCCGCCCGTTCGATGGCGAGTTCGTCACGACCGGTTTCGACGATCGCTTCGACAGTTTCGGTGCCAAGTCGGACTCGATTGGCAGACGCGCCGATGAGGTCTGCATCGGGGTTGGACCCCTCGAGCATGCGCTCGGCCGTCGCGTTCACGTCAACGATGCGCCCCTGTTCGTCGAGCACGACCACGCCGTCGCGCATCGTTTCAACGATGGATTCCCGGGCGACTGGTACGATCTCGAGCAATTGATAGCGAAAGATGGTCCCGGCGATGGCGGCGCCGGTAACGGCGAACGCGACGGGTGTCCAGTTGACCACCTCGGATCCGGTTACCTGCGTGTAGAATACGTTTACCAAGAACGGAATGAGCACGGCGGTGACGATGACTGCCGCCTGTTTTCGGTAGAGTCGACGGGAGGTGTAGGCAACGTGTGAAACGAGAGCGATTCCGGCGAGAACCAGGCCGTACGAGTAGATGAGGTGGAGGTCGTACGCCCACCCGGCAGTGAAGGTGATGAAGAAGCGACCGTCGCCGAGAACGACGTCGGTCATGAACCAGCCGTGATACTGATTCGTCAGCATCGTCAGGAACGTGAACGCCGGAACGGCCGCCAGCCAGCGGATCGTCCGCCGGGTGAGGTGTCGCCCGTACCCCGCGTACTGGGCTGCGAAGGCGAACCAGGTCAGGGGTAGCGCGAACGTCGAGAGGTAGCCCACGCCAATCCAGAACCAGGTCGCCGACTCGCTCGCGCTCGTGTGCGCCCCTAGCGATCCGAGCGCCCAGACGCCGATCACCGACATCATCGCCGCCAGTAACGTAGGCAGTCGGTCGCTGCGTTCGGAGCGGCCTCGAAGGGCGTACAATGCGACGCCGGCCGAGAGCATCGCTGCGACGAGAAGCGCGATTACGTACGCGATTCGCTGTTCACTCATCCGGGGCCTCGGCCGGAGTCGCCTCCATACTAGTACGATTCACTGCCACCTCATGAACCCGCTGGCCGTCTGGTGCAGGAGGGCGGGCGAAGCCAGTATCGTTAAGCCCGCTCACTCGAGACGTCCGCGTGTGCCTCAACGCGTCGAGACGAGTTCCCCGGAGGGCGTCGATTACGGCTGGGTGATGCAGGTGACGTTCGTCACGACGATCGTGGTCGGCGCTCCGCTCGTCGCCCTCGCGTCCACGACTGTCGAGCTGCCGACGTGGAACGCTCGAGCCGAGTTCGCCATTCGGGTCGGTGCCATCGTCTGGGTCCTCACGGCGCTCACCGTCCTCGCGTACGCGAAGCGGGTGCAGGGTCGGTAGGCTGTCGGGATCTCTCTCGTCCGTATTTTGACGACCTCTCTCGTTCGCAATCCGTCGCCTCGAGAACTACTGTCCGTCGACGTACTGGAATCTCACACCCGCTCGTTTCGCCGTCTCTTCGTCGCGCGAAGAGTCCCCGACGAAGAGGGTCCGCGAGGGTACCGACTCGAGCGTGTCGATCACCGCGAGCAACGGCTCCGGGTGGGGTTTCTGCGTCTCGACGGTGTCCCGTCCGACTACGGCGCCGACGGCCGACGCGAGCGCGTGTTCCTCGAGGGCGATCCGACACGCCGCCTCGCAGTTGAGCGAGCAGACGCCGACCGGCATTCGCTCAGCCTGCTTCTCGAGGTCGTCGGCGTGAGCCAGTCGCGTCGACCGCCGTGCACCCTCGCGCTCGTGGCCGGCGATCGTCGCCTCGACCTCGGCCGCGAGTCCGACGTCGGGCGCGCTGGCCAACAGCGACCACAGGCTGGACGCCGGTGGGTCGACGTCTGCCGCGCGGTACACCTCGAGGACGTCGCTGGTGACGGTGGCCCAGTCGACGGGGAGGTCGACCAGCGTCCCGTCGAGGTCGTAGACGATCGCATCGTATCCGTCGGCGTTCACGAACGACGAGAGGAACGAGAGGGGGAAAGTGGCTTCGGTCGTCGCCGGGACCAGCGTCGATAACGGCGTTTCGAGGGGTACTCGAGCAGAACTCCAAAAACGCCCGGAGAACGCCTCTGATTGGTCGAGAACTACTCGAGCAGGTGACGAGCGATGATCTTCTTTTGAATCTCGGTCGTTCCCTCGTAGATCTCGGTGATTTTGGCATCTCGGTAGAGCCGTTCGACCTCGCCTTCGGTGACGTAGCCGTAGCCGCCGTGGACCTGGACGGCCTCGTTGGTGACGAACATCACCGACTCGCTGGCGAAGTACTTTGCCATGCTCGCGAACATCGCCGCGTCGCCCTCGCTCGCCGCTCGCTTGCGGGCCGCTTCCCGCGTAAGCAGGCGCGAAGCCTCGATCCGGGTCGACATCTCCGCAAGCTTGTGCCTGATCGACTGGATGTCGCCGATCGGCTGGTCGAACTGCTCGCGTTCCTGGCTGTAGGCGATGGCCTCGTCGAGGGCGCTCTGGGCGAGTCCGACCGACTGGGCGGCGATGGCGACGCGGCCGCCGGTCAGAATATCGAAAGCTGCAGAGAGTCCCCTGCCTTCCTCTGTCAGTCGATTCTCGGCCGGGATTCGAACGTCGTCGAAGTGGAGTCCCGTCGTGTCGCTCGCCCTGAGCCCGAGTTTGTCCTCCTTCTCGCCCACGGTGAGGCCGTCCGCGTCGGCGGGCACCAGGAACTGCGTGACCGTCGAGGGGTCGTCCCGGTCGGTCTTCGCGAAGAGGACGATCACGCCGGCTCGCTGGCCGTTCGTGATCCACTGCTTGTCGCCGTTGATGATGTACTCGTCCCCGTCTTTCACGGCCTCGGTCGTCATCTCGGCCGGATTCGACCCGGCGTGTGGCTCCGAGAGCGCGAAGGCGCCGACCGGTCGCCCGGTGGCCATCTCCGGCAGCCACCGCTCCTTCTGCTCGTCGTCGGCGAACTTGGCGATACACGAGGTCGCCAGACAGTGGACCGAGAGCGCCGTCGCCACCGCCAGCATCCCGTAGGCGACCTCCTCGTTGACGATCGCGTAGGTGACCGGATCGGCGTCGTACCCGCCGTATTCCTCGGGAACCGTCAGACTCGTCAGGTCCATATCCGCGAGGCCGTCCCAGACGTCCTCTGGGAACGTCTCCGTCTCGTCGGCCTCGAGAGCCGTCGGCCGGATCTCCTCGAGGGCGAACTCGTGCACCACGTCCCTGACCGCCTCCTGCTCGGCCGTGAGTTCCATGCCTCGAGATCCGTGTCAACGGCAAAAAATGCCACCGGTTTGCGTTCCTCGCTCCTTCTCCCCGCCTCCTCCTGTCGATCGGTAGCGAACCAACCTTCGACGAACGCGGGCGTCGAGGAACCCGGCGAGTCTCCTACAGCAGGTCCAGCGCCTCGAGTTCGGCCTCGAGTTCCGCCGTGCTCGCCTCGTCTTTCAGTCGCAGCGGACTCCGGAGCGGCCCTGCGTCGAATCCGCGCAGGCGGAGCGCAGTTTTGACGCCCGACATGTACGCACCGCCGGTCTTGAGCGCGTCCCGAACGTCGTAGACGCGACTCTGGAGTTCACGGGCGCAGTCCTCCTCACCAGCGTCGTAGGCATCGTAGAGATCCACGACGAGTTCGGGAAAGACGTTCGCGACCGCGCTCACCATGCCCGAGCAACCGATCTCGAGACCGGGGAAGAGCAGGGAATCCGACCCGGAGAGGAAGGTCAGTTCGGGGTGGGCGTCGATAGACTGGGCGAGCCAGGGCACATCCTTGCTCGAGTCCTTGAGGCCGGCGATACCGTCGACCTTCGCCAGTTCGTCGAGCGTCGACCGCGAGATGGCGTTCCCCGTTTTACTCGGAATGTGATAGATGTAGATCGGGAGGTCCGTCGCCTCGGCCACCCGGCGGTAGTGCTGGAGGGCAGCATCGTGATCGATCGGGTAGTAGTACGGCGTGACGACGACCAGTCCGTCGACGCCGACTCGCTCGGCGTGAGTCGCGTGCTGGACCGTCTCGTGCGTGCTCGGCGCGCCGACGCCCGCGATGACGGGCACCTCACCGTCGATTTCCTCGACCACCGCTTCGACCACGCCTCGCTGTTCGTCGGCGGTCAGCAGGGGGAACTCGCCGTTCGTCCCGAGCGGAAACACGCCATGGGCGCCGCCGTCGACGACGAACCGGGCGTGGGCCGCCGTGGTCTCGTAGTCGACCGACTCGTCCTCGTGAAACGCCGTGACCGTCGGGGGAACGACGCCGTGGACCGAGAGCGGGTCCGCCGTTCCAGGATCGTGATTCGACATACCCGCAACTCAGTCCGGCACGGCTATAAAGGACGGCGGTGCCGGCAGGGCTTCCGGCGTGAGCGATGCCGGTGTCAGCTTTATACGGGCGTTCGTGATAGAACGGATCATGGCAGACGAGGTCACCGACCTACTGACGAAAGCGTACATCGACGAACTCGAGACCGTGATGAACTACCTGACGAACGCGATCGTCCTCGACGGCGTCCACGCCGAGGAGGTCAAAGAGAGCCTCGAGGCGGACGTCGAGGAGGAACTCGAGCACGCGCGGATGCTCGGGAACAGACTGAAACAACTCGACGAGTCTCCTCCGGGTTCGATGGAGTTCGAGGCCCGCCAGTCGAGCCTCCAGCCGCCCGAGGACACGACCGACGTCCAGTCCGTCATCGAGGGCGTGCTCGAGGCCGAGGAGGACGCAATCGAGACCTATCGGGCGCTGTTCGAGGCGGCGGGCGAAGCGAACGATCCGGTCACGGAGGACGTCGCCGTGACGATCCTGGCCGACGAGGAAGCCCACCGGACGGAGTTCCGCGGGTTCCAGAAGGAGTTCCCGAACGATTAACTGGCACTCGACGTCGACTCGAGCGACTCGAGAATCGACACTCGAAGCGAGTTGATCGGACCGACACGCGTTTTACCGATGCCCGAACAGGTTACCTATGACCGTCGACGCCGTGCTCTTCGACTTCGACGACACGCTCTACCCCTACGCACCGTGCAACGAGGCGGGAAAGACCGCCGCCCACGAGGCCGCCCTCGAGCGCGGCTACGACCTCGACACCGGGGAGTTCGAGGCGTTCTACCAGACCGGCCGCCGCGACGTGAAACGTGACCTCGCGGGGACCGCCGCGTCTCACGACCGCCTGCTGTACTTCAAGCGTGCACTCGAGCGCCGCACGGGCGAGCCCCGACCGTCGGACGCGCTGGCTCTGGGCGATGCCTACTGGGAGGGGTACCTCGAGGCGATGGCGATCCACCCTGGCGTCGAGGAGACGTTCTCCACACTGCGCGAGGCCGGAATCGACGTGGCAATCGTTACGAACCTCACCACCCGGATTCAGCTCCGCAAGATCGAGCGCCTGAACCTGGCGGACGCCATCGACCTGCTCGTGACCTCAGAGGAGGTCGGCCAGGAGAAACCCGCCTCGGTCATGTTCACCTACCCGCTCGCTCGACTCGAGTGTCACCCGAGCGATGCAGTCATGGTCGGCGATTCGATCACCTCGGACGTCGTCGGCGGAAACGCGATCGGCCTCGAGACGGTGCTGTTCGACGCTGGGGGCGAGGAGCCGGACGACCCCGGCCCCTCTGAAGTCGATGATCGAACGAAGGACGACCGAATTCCGGACCACAGGATAGATCACTTCGGCGACCTAACGGACCTGGTACTGTGACTGTGAACCTGATCCTCGAGACCCAGCGCGAGCAGGTGGTCGAGCGCGCGAGCGACCTCGCGTCGCTGACTCCCGGCCGAACCGGCAACCTGAGCGTCCGCGGCGGCGACGGCGATGCATTCGCGATCACGCCGACGGGCGTCCCCTACGACGCGTTCGACGTCGCCGACGTGCCGGTCGTCGGTGTCGACGGCGAGCATCGCGACGGCGCCATGAAACCCAGCAGCGAGGTGCCGATGCACAGCGCCATCTACCGCCGCGAGGACGTGGGCGCCATCGTCCACACCCACTCGCCGTGGTCGACGACGCTGGCGATCGCCGACGAACCCTTGCCGCCGATTCACTACATGATCGTCGCCGTCGGCAAGCGAGTACCGGTCGCGGAGTACGCCCCCTACGGCACCGACGCGCTGGCCGAGAATATCGTCACCGCGATGCGTGAGGCCGACGCTACCGCGAGTCTCATCGAAAACCACGGCCTCGTCGTCACCGCACCGGACCTCGAGACGGCCCTCGAGAACACGGCCCACGTCGAGAGTCTGGCCCGGATTTACCTGGAAGCGCGCTCGGCCGGCCTCGAGCCCCAGCGACTCACCGACGAGCAACTCGAGACGGTCCTCGCGAAGTTCGAGTCCTACGGCCAGCAGTAGCGAGCATGGGGCGTTCGATATCGGTTTACTGTCTATTTCGACGGCGCTGGTGATTTACAGCGTCGTTGTCGATGCTAGTTACGCATGGGAAATGCCTCAAAATCGGAACCACAACGATTACTTCAGAGAGCGGCACACAAACGTGTTCATGCCGCCTGATGAGAGGCCCACCGTAGAGGACGCATACGATAAATTGGCACAGACGTACGAGACGCAAGAAGAGGACCCGTACTGTGCGGATCTGGAGTTTCCTGCGACGACGGAACTCGTTCCAAACGTCGCGGACAAACGAGTCCTCGATGCGGGTTGCGGTCACGGTCGGTACGCAGAGTGGTTGACCGAGCGGGGAGCGGACGTTCTCGCTGTCGACAGGAACACCGAGATGCTCGAACGGGCGAGACGACGAATCGGCGACCGAGCAGAAATTCGCCAGGCCGATATCACGGGGCCTCTCGAGTTCGCCGACGACGAGACGTTCGACGGTGTAATCTGCGGCCTTTCGCTCCATTACGTCGAAGACTGGCGAGACCCCTTCGCGGAGTTCGCTCGCATCCTCCGGCCAGGTGGATTCCTCGTGTTTTCGGCACAACATCCAGTCGATGAGTACATCGCGTTCGAGGCCGAGAACTACTTCGATGTCGAACAGGAACGGATGACGTGGTCCGCCTCCGGCGAGGAAATTGAGGTCCCCTTCTATCGTCGGCCCTTTTCTGAAGTCGTCAACCCGCTCGTCGAAACTGGGTTCCACCTGGACGAACTGGTCGAGCCGAAGCCGAACGAGTCATTCAAAGAGAAAAAGCCGGAATCGTACGAGAAACGGTTGAAATACCCGACGTTCCTGTGTGTTCGAGCGTCGAAATCCGGATAAGAAACTACCAGCACTACCGCATGTGAATTGGTTTCGACGTCCTATCGAAACCACCGCTCGAGAACCGCTCAGTCGCGGCCGGCCAGCAACTCCTCGGCCGTTACCAGCGCCTCCATCTCGAGGCCCGCGGCTTCGACGTTCTCGCGGCCGCCTTCCTGCCGATCTACGACGACCAGGGCGCGCTCGACGGTCGCACCCGCATTGCGTAGCGCTTCGACCGCCTCCACAAGACTCGTCCCCGTCGTGACGATGTCCTCGACGACGACGACCTCCTCGCCGTCCTCGAGTCGCCCCTCGATCAGGTTCGCCGTCCCGTAGTCCTTGCGCTGTTTGCGGGCGATGACGTAGGGTACGTCCGCGGCGACGCTCGTCGCGGCCGCCAGCGGGACCCCGCCGAGGGCGACCCCGCCGAGTTTCGCGTCGGCCCTGGCCTCGAGTCGCTCGGCGAAGGCCTCGGCGATCAACTCGAGACAGCGCGGGTCGGTTTCGAAGAGGTACTTGTCGACGTAGTAATCGCTGGTGCCGCCGTGGGAGAGTTCGAACTCGCCGTATCGAACCGCGTCGGCGTCCCGGAGCGCGTCGATGAGTGCCTGGTTCGTCATTGGCGAGAGTGGGGCGGCGAATCGAAATAAACGATGTGATGAGCGCTCGTGGCCAGAGGGGCTCGAGGTCGGATGCGCGTTCGGAGAGCGATCGCGTTCGAGGTCGGTGTCGACATTCGTTCGAGTGACCGAAACTCGAGGCCAGCACTCGAGCGGCCGGTTCGACGAAGACGACGCGACCCGATACCCGATACCCAATACCCGCTACCAGGGCTCGTCCTTCAACCCGAGTCTGTACGCGATCATATTCGTCGAGACGTGCAATAGCGGCGTAATGACGACGACGACGAGGATGACTTCCCAGGTGAATACGGACAGGAACCAGTCGATGTCGAGCAGGGCCGTCACCGGGAGCGAAACGATGACGAAATCCAGCTGGTCGACGACCGGAAACATCGCCCCGCGATCGCGGCCGGTTCGACGCTTGAGAAACGACGCTAGAATGTCCCCGAGCATCGCCCCGCCGGCGAGTCCGAGCGCCGCGAGCGGCGTGAACGTCGGCACCTCGAAGCCGAGCGCATCGCTCGCGTCACCGGCGATTAGCGTCAACACCGCCGCCAGGATCAGGCCGATCGCCGTCCCCACCGCCGTTCCGCGCCAGGTCTTGCCGTCGCCCAGCAGTCGCTTACTGTTGAGGGTTCGACCACCGTCGATCGGCCGACCGCCGCCTGCGAGCACCGCTGCGTTGTTCGGCACGTAGGCGGGCACCATCGCCCAGAACGCGACGACGACCGTCTCGAGTACTGCCATGTCACCCTCGATGCACCGGTGGCTCTTAACCGCTGGTGGTTCTCGACCGACGGCTGGGCGGTGTCGATGACCGATGACGGTCGCAGGCGACGATCCCTCAACGAGGACGAATCACAAACTGCCAAATAAGAGGGGGACACACGTTCGATTATGATCCCGCCCATCGCGAATCGGTTCGTTGCCGGGGAATCACCCGCGACGGCCCTCGAGCACGTGCGGACCCTGAACGACCGGGACATCAACGCCATCGTCAACCTCCTCGGCGAACACTACGACTCCCGGTCGCCGGCGGCGGCCGACGCGGCCGAGTACCGCACGCTCGTCGCGGCGATCGGCGACTCGAGCCTCGAGGCCTGCATCTCGGTGAAACCCTCCCAGATCGGCCTCGACGTGGGCGAAGACGTCTTTCGCGACCTGCTCGAGGAAATCGTCGCGGAGGCCACAGATCGAGACGTGTTCGTCTGGATCGACATGGAAGATCACACGACGACCGACGTCACCCTCGACGCCTTCGAGACGATGACGACGACCTACGACGGCAACGTCGGCGTTTGCGTGCAGGCCAACCTCAGACGGACTCACGAGGACGTCGAGCGACTCGCCGACCTGCCAGGCAAGGTCCGATTCGTCAAGGGGGCTTACGACGAACCGGCCGAAATCGCCTACAAAAACAAAGCCGCCGTCAATCGCGCTTATCGAGAACTGCTCGAGTACGCTTTCGAACACTTCGAGGACGGGGTCGCCGTCGGCAGTCACGACCCCGAGATGATCGACTACGCCATCGACCTCCACGAGGAGTACGGGACCGACTTCGAACTCCAGATGCTCATGGGCGTTCGCGAGGACGCCCAGGAGGAACTCGCCGCGGAGTACGAGATGTGGCAGTACGTTCCCTACGGCGGCCGGTGGAAGTCGTACTTCTACCGGCGGGTCATGGAACGCAAGGAGAACCTGTTTTTCGCCCTGCGGGCAATCCTCGACCGGTAAAGGGAAGGGCTGATAACCCCGTAGTGTGACCCACAGCACATGACCTCGTGGAAGCGGGACTTTGCGAGCGGCCTCGTCGTTCTCGGTCCCATTCTCATCACCCTCTACCTCCTCTACTGGCTCTACGGGATCATCGCGGGGGTCACCCCGGAGTTGATCCTGGACGCCAACGTGCTCCGATGGCTCATTCCGGACGGCGCGTTCGAGGGTGCGGCCCGAACCCGTGAACAGGTCGCACAGTTCCTGCGGGTCGTCATCGTCCTTACGGTGCTCATCATCCTCACGCTCTCGATGGGGTACCTGATGCGAACGACCATCGGCGGTCTGGTCGAACGCGTCCTGGACAACGTCGCCAACCGCGTGCCTGGCCTCCGGGTCGTCTACAACGCTTCCAAGATGGCTGCCGAAACCGCCTTCGGAGAGCAGGAATCGCTGCAAAAGCCGGTCAAGATCGAGACCTGGAACGGGGCGCGAATGACGGCGTTCAAGACCGGAAAAACGGCCGACGACGGCCGCGAAGTACTCTTCTTGCCGACGTCGCCAAACATCACGACGGGATTCGTCATCGAGGTCGAAACAGACCGCATCACCGAACTCGACGAGGACGTCGAAGACGCCCTGACCCGGGTGCTCAGCGCCGGGTTCGGTGACGCAGACCGGGGCATGGACGCCGGCATCTCCATCGACGTCGTCGACGAGCGCGTCGCACAGCACTTCGAGCCCGACTCCGACCAACCGTCCGAGGCGAACGACTGAAACCGAGCCAATTCCGGACAGATCACACTTATGTCGACGCTCTCTGAGGTCCTCGTAATTGCAACTCTCGCCGGTTGTGCGACCGGAATCGGTGCCCTGCCGACGGTCTACACCGACCGAGTGAGCCACAGCGTTTACGACAGTTCGCTGGGCTTCGCCGCCGGCGTCATGGTCGGCGCGGCCGTCTTCGCGCTGATCATCCCCGGTCTCAACCTCGGTTCGCCGCTCGAGGTCGTCACCGGCATCGTCGCCGGTGGGGTCTTCTTACTCGTAGTCAACGCCGCGCTTCCCCACCTCCACATCAACACCGGGTTCCGAGAGGAAGCCAGCGGAATGGAGGGGATCGCCCTGCTTCAGAGCGACGAGGCCGCGGCCGAACGGGCGGCGATGGACGACAACCGGCGGCGGGCATTGCTCGTCGGCGCCACCGTCACGATCCACAACGTCCCCGAAGGACTCGCCGTGGGCATCGCCTTCGCCAGCGGAGAGGCTGGACTGGGTCTCGCGATCGCGACGGCCATCGCCGTCCAGAACGTCCCCGACGGATTCGCGATGGCGATTCCGGCCATCAGAGCCGGCGTTTCCACGCCGAAGACGATCCTCTACACCACGCTCTCGGGCGGCCTCCCCGAACCGATCGCGGCCGCGGTCGGTTTCGCCCTCGTGGCGTTCGTCACCGGTATCTTCCCGATCGCGGCGGGGTTCGCCGCTGGCGCGATGATCGCGGTCGTGTTCCGCGAACTCATCCCCTCGAGTCACGGCCACGGCTACGCGGACACGGCGACGATGGCGTTTCTCGCTGGATTTTCGGTGATGCTGGTCGTCGATACCGTCCTGGCGGTGTGATCCCGTTCGAATTTCGCTACGACAGGGACGAATCGGAGGGGCGACTACGCCGCGCCCCCCATCCCCTGAACTACTCCCGTTCGCTGTCACCGTCGCTCTCGGAGTGGTCTGGTTCGGCGTCGATCGACGCCTGAATCTCCTCGAGTCCCGGGGCTCGTCGTCGGACGATCAACAGAACGAGGCCGAGCATGATCGCCGGAATAACGACCATCGCCACCAGGACGAAAAGCGCGATCTCGAGTTCCGGCGGGCCTGGGATGGTCGCGGGGGCGTGCTCGAGCCAGCGGCCGATCGAATGGCCGAACGAGGGGTCGACCGAATGGCTGAACGAGCAGTACGACACGGACATAGCTCACGTACTCGAGACGCACATACAACAGTTGTCCTCGTTCTCAGTTCGAGCGGTATCGTCGTTTTCCGTTCACGACGTTCCCGCTCGTCAAGTACGCCCACCTCTCCAAACCGCTCACTCGAGGTCCAGGCTGCTCACTCGAGACCCAGGAACGACTCGGCGTTCTCCCAGAGGAGCTTTCGCTGCACGTCTTCGGGGAAGTCGAGTTCGGCGAACTGCTCGAGCCAGGGTTTGGGCTCGAGCATCGGGTAGTCGGTGCCGAACATGACCTTGTCTTTCAGCAGGGACTTCGCGTAGTGGAGCACCTGGTCGTCGATGTAGCGAGGCATCCACCCCGAGAGGTCCATGTAGACGTTCCCCTTCTGCTGACAGATAGCCAGTTGTTCCTGTTCCCAGGGGAACGCCGGGTGGGCGATCAGGATCTGGAGGTCGGGGTAGTTCGCCGCTACGTCGTCGATCAGCATCGGATTGCCGTACTTGATCTTGAGCCCGCGGCCGCCGGGCGAGCAGGCCCCCAGCGTCGAGTTCCCGCCGTGAAAGACGACCGGGACGCCCAGGTCCTCGATGGTCGCCCACAGCTCCTCGTGTTCGGGGTCGGACGGGTCGAAGCCCTGGGCGATCTGCTGGAACTTGAATCCGGAGAGGTCGAGGTCCTCGACGCAGCGAATCGCCTCCTCGACGCAGTCGTCTTTGAGCGGGTCGACCGAGCCGAAGCCGACGAAAAAGTCCGCATAGGTGTCTCGAACTTCGGCGACGTAGTCGTTGGGAACCGGCGGATTGCCGGTGTTGGTCTCGGCGTCCCACCCGAGGAGGACCGCCCGGCCGACGCCCGTCTCGCGGTACTCCTCGACCATGTGCTCGTAGGTGTCGGTCTCGAGGTCGGCCCCAAAGCGGTCGGCCGCGTCGCGCATCATTTCCCCGCCCGCGTCGTGGAGGAACTCGCTTGTCGGCTGGTGGGCGTGGGTGTCGATCGCTCGCGGCCCGTCGGCGGCCTCGAGTACTGCCGGAAGCGTCATACCCAACTTTCCGACCGCGGCCGTAAAAACGGCGCCGGTTCGCGCTGATGGGTGGTCGCCACCGCATTCAAGACCCTTCCCGACGTAGGTGACGTATGATTCGCGACCAGTTAACCGAGGTGACCGGCCGGCATCCCTGACGTGGTCAGGTATCGGGCGAATTCGAGAGACGACGCCTCGAGGCACGCCTCCGTCGACAGCGTTCGCGAGTGTCCAATCGACCGCTCGCTCGAGCGCCCACTTGAGCACCCGATCGACCGCTCAAAGCGCGTCGACGCCCCTATCGACCACGGCCAGCTACTCGTATGAACGAACGTACACACGAGCGGACGAGTGCGGATGCGTCGGCGAGCGAACGAGCGATCGTCGCTAAACGCGTCGACTCCGGCGTGGCCGACACCGAGGAGATCTCGGACCTCGCCCGCGCTGCCGGGTACACCGTCGTCGACGAAGTCACCCAGACCAGAACGGCGGATGCCGCCCTCCAGCTGGGCGAGGGGAAGGCGAACGAGCTAGCGGAGGCGGTTCGACGGACCGACGCCGAGACGGTCATCTTCGACAACCGGCTCGGGCCCTACCAGACGTACAACCTCGGACAGCTCCTGCCCGAGGGCGTCACGGTCATGGACCGGTTCACCCTGATTCTCGAGATATTCGGCCAGCGCGCTCAGACCCGGAAGGCCCAGCTCCAGGTCGAACTCGCCGAACTCCGGTACGAACTCCCCCGCGTCGAGGCGAAGGCGAGCCTCGCCAAACGGGACGAACACCCCGGCTTCATGGGGCTCGGTGAGTACGACGAGAGCCGCGAGCAGGACATCAAAGACCAGATCAGCCGGATCAGGGACGAACTGGACCAGATCGAGCAGACCGAGGAACAGCGTCGCGAACGCCGCCGCGACTCCGGATTCGACCTCGTCGCTCTGGCGGGGTACACCAACGCCGGGAAGTCGACCCTGCTCCGGCGCCTGGCGCGGGACCTCGAGGTCGAGGAGAACGAGGACCTCCACCCGGACCTCGACGCGACGGCGGAGTCTCAGGACAGGCTGTTCACGACCCTCGGGACGACGACTCGACGGGCGGACATCGAACCCCGGAACGTGCTCGTGACCGACACGGTCGGATTCATCAGCGACTTGCCTCACTGGCTCGTCGAGTCGTTCAAGTCGACGCTGGACTCGGTCTACCGGGCAGACCTCGTCTTGCTCGTCGTGGACGTGAGCGAACCGGTCGAGGAGATTCACGAGAAGCTCGTCACCAGCCACGACACCCTCTACGAGCGCAACGAGGCGCCCATCGTCACCGTCCTCAACAAGATCGACTGTGTGAGCGACGAGGAACTCGCCGAGAAACGCGAGGCGCTCTCGGCACTGGCGCCGAACCCGGTCGCCGTCAGCGCCCAGGAGGGGAGCAACGTGGACGCCCTTCTCGAGCGCATCGACCGGGAGCTTCCCGACTGGGAACGCGAGCACCTCGTCGTGCCGATGACCGACGATACGATGAGCCTCGTCTCCTGGATCCACGATCACGCCAGCGTCGACGACGTGACCTACGGCGACGACGACGTCGTGATCTCCTTCCTGGCCCGGCCCGCGGTGATCGATCAGGCGCGGTCTCGAGCGAGCGACCTCCAGGCGGCGGAGGTCTGACTGGCGGCGTTCGGCACATATCTTCGCCGAGCACGGACTCGAGACGAAATGTTCGCTCCGGTCGAATTTCTGCGTCCGGGTATCGTACCGATGTATGCGGATTACGCGCTCACTATTACCGGGCGAACGTCCCGTATTCGGTTTCGGATGGTCAGTCTGGTCTCGTCGTTCACCTCGTTGCTGCACGATTTATATGAGATCCCGCACGTGTCGTCGAAGACGACATCGTAACGTCTCCGGCAGTCATCGGCTCCCGGGAAAACTCGACGCCCTGCTCGCTCGAGCGTTCGTATTCGGCCTCGACATCCTCACATCCTCATATCCAAACATCCAAACATAATCTCGGGGATGCCGTTGACGACGAGTGCATCGCGGTACGCCTCGAGTTCCGGTCGGTTGGTGGGTTAGCTGTGGGTTACAGGAACACCGGCTCGGGCCCGTTCGGCTTCATTTATAGTAGGATTGCTTGGGCCAATCCGAGGAACACGAAAAAGCCCAACACGTCGGTTGCCGTAGTAATGAAGATCGTCGCTGACGTGGCTGGATCGTATCCGACTCGGTCGAGTAACAACGGGGTCAACGCACCGAAAAACCCCGCGATGACGAGATTCGCCACCATCGAGACACCAATGACGGCCCCGAGTAAGATCCCGAACTCGCCAAACGAGAAGGCGATAGCGATCACGGCCACGAGCACCCCGGTAATGAACCCGTTGGCGGCACCAGCAACGACTTCGTTGAAGATCACCCGCTTGCCGGTGTTGAGAGACACCTCACCGAGTGAAATTCCACGAACGGTGACTGCCATCGCCTGCGTCCCAGCGTTCCCGCCCATCCCGGCAACGACTGGCATGTACGCTGCCAGAATAGCGACGGCGGCAATGGTGGACTCGAACAGTCCAACGACCGCTGCAGCCATAAACGCAGTTCCAAGGTTGAGGATTAGCCACTTGTACCGCCTCCGTATCTTCGCTCCTGGACCGTCGAGGACACTCTCCTCTTCTGCGACGCCAGTGAAGTCATAGAGCGTTTCCCCTCGAGCCTCTTCGAGCAGTTGCAACAAGTCCTCGGCGTGTATCACTCCGAGAATGTCGTCCTCTTCGTCGAGTACGGCGACGGCGCGCTCGCGGTTTTGCCTGAAAATCTCGATCACCTCTTCGTCATCGTGGTCGTAGCGGACGTGTGGCGTCTCCTGTACGTAGTCGCTAACTGTTTCGGTGACGGTATCGGCTATCGACAGTGCCGCGCCAGGGAGTTCACCTTGTAATCTACCATCATCGGTAACGAAAATCGTCGGAACACGTCCCGTTCGCTCTTCGAATCGACGAACCCGCTCGGTCACTTCGGAGAATTGGCGCGTTTCGTCGACGGTAACGTAATCGAGGCTCATCAGCCCAGCTGCACTTTCTGGATCGAACGAGAGCAAAAAGTCGATTTTCTCGCGGCGCTGGTTATCGAGCGTAGCGAGGAGCGCCTCACGCGTCTCTTCATCGGTGTGTCTGAGAACCTCGGTCACCTCGTCTGGGTCGAGTCGGTCGATAAAGCTCTCCAGTTCCGACCGACTCATATCCACGACGAGAACTTCTTGTACCTCGTCTGGAAGTCCAAAGAAGACGTCCCGCCACTCCGTCCGTGGCAGAGCAGTAAAGGGAGCAGACGGCGAAGGAGACATCGCAATCGTCTCCTGGACGTCTGTAGATTGCTGGGACATACACGGAGCGTACAGACCAACGCCTAAATTATAATCGATAGCCGAATTCGGCCTGTCAACACTTATTTAGAACATGTACTGAACAACCTCACGTACTCTCGCTGGAAACCGAACGTACCGAACGGATGCCCTGTTTCTCTCTCGCGCGGCATATGACAACAGTTCGTTAGGTATTCGAGTTCATATACGAAAAATGGCATGCATCTCGTACTGTCTTGCCCGTGGGGGGAAACCAGCCAAATGCCTGCGAGCGAGAAAAATCGTCTTCCCTCACGGGGTGATGCTCGAGCACACGAACAAGAGCGGAACGCTAGTTGCGTGTGGCACCTCTATACTCGCGAGCGATCGAATCGGATGACCTCCGACCACGGTCGACGATTGACGACTGCCTACGAAGGTGGAGGACACTGATAACGTGCTCACTCTGGAGTACTACATCGATACGCCGTATTCGCAGACTAATCCCGACACCACCTGGAGAGATAGACAGCTGATCCAGGAACGATTAACAGCGATTCTGCCAGCATCCTCACCCTATAAATGCGTGACCTGACTCAGTGTGAGCATGGAACGCGTTGCGATCATCGGCGCGTCGATGACCCAGTTCGGCCAGCGCGAGGCGTGGATCCGTGATCTCCTCGCCGAGGCCGGCATCGCCGCCCTCGAGGACGCCGGCGTCGCTTCCGACGCTGTCGAGCACTGCTACGTCGCGAACATGTCTAGCGGCGAGTTCGAGGGCCAGGGCGGCATCATGAACATGCTCGCTCACGACCTCGACCTCCTGCCGGCGTACGCCCAGCGGGTCGATCAGACTTCCTCGAGCGGCGGGGCCGGCATCTACGCCGCCTGGCAGTCCGTCGCCAGCGGGGCCAGCGAGATGACGCTGCTCGTCGGCGGCGAGAAGATGACCCACCGAACGACCGGGGAATCGACCGACATCATCGCCTCGATCACCCACCCCGAGGAGTACAAACACGGCGTCACCCTGCCTTCGTTCGCGGGGATGACCGCCCGGCACTACCTCGAGCGATTCGACGCGCCCCGGGAGAGCCTCGGAAAGGTCGCCGTGAAGAATCACAAAAACGGCGTCGACAACCCCCACGCGCAGTTCCGGAAGGAAGTGGACTTAGAGACCGTCCTCGAGTCGCCCATTGTGGCCGACCCGCTCAGACTCTACGACTTCTGTCCGATCACCGACGGCAGCGCCGGACTCGTATTCTGCCCGGAATCCGTGGCGAAGGAGTACGCCGACGAGTACGTAGTCGTCGCGGGCGTCGCCGGGGCGACCGACACCCACGTCGTCCACGAGCGGCCCGACCCCACCGTCATGAACGGCGTCGTCGAGAGCGGCGAGGCCGCCTACGAGATGAGCGGCCACGGCCCCGAGGACGTCGACGTGGCCGAACTCCACGACATGTTCACCATCCTCGAGTTCCTGCAGATGGAGGGACTCGGCTTCGCCGATCACGGCGAGGCCTGGGAGCGCGTCGAGGCAGGCGACACGGAACGCGATACCGGCGATCTCCCGATCAACACCTCCGGCGGCCTCAAGTCGAAGGGCCACCCCCTCGGGGCAAGCGGCGTCGCCCAGGGCGTCGAGATCTACGAGCAACTCGTCGGCGAGGCCGGCCCGCGCCAGGTCGACGCCGACGTCGGCCTGTGCTGTAACGTCGGCGGGTTCGGCAACTGCGTCATCACGACGATCATGGAGGCTGCAGCATGACGATGGAAGCCTACCGTTACGCCGACGGGACGATCGGGTTCCCCGGTCACCACCTCGGACCCGACGGCGAAGAACCCGTCGACACGGTCGACCTGAGCGAGTTCACCGCGACGGTCGTCACCTGGACGACGAGCACCGCCACCCCGCCCGGCGTCCGCGAACCGAATCACCTGGCCATCGTCGAGTTCGACCTCGAGGACGCGCTCGAGGTCGACCAACCGTCCGTTCGAGCCCTGGGTCAGCTGACGACGGGAGACGTCGAGACCGGCGACGAGGTTCGGCCGGTCTACGTCGAAGAACTTCGAGAACCAGGTGTGGGGATCAAGGTCACCGAGAGCCAGGCATGGGACGGCTACCGGTTCGAACCGGTTTGAGCGGTCGCTCGCTCGCAGACCTATTCGTCGTCTTCTTCGTCTCTGCTGTCTCCGTCGTTTTCGTTGTCGTTGCCGTTTCCTTCGCCGTCACTCGAGCCGTCGTTCGCCCCTGTTTCGCCGGTACTCGAGGCTCGCGTCCCGTCCAGGTCACCCCTCGACTCCCCCTCGTCCGCCGACTCGCCGTTGTTCTCGGCCGGCGCAGATTCGTCCGTTTCATTCGTTTCGCTCGCGCTCGAGGCGCCGTATCGATCCCGCAGCGTCTCGAGTTCGGCGTCGACGTCGACGCCGGAGTCGGTGGATTCCTCGGGGAGACGGGCACCGCTGTCGCTCTCTCCGTCCTCGTCCCTCGTCGACCGCTGGTCACCCGCGGGTCGCTGGTTGTCGTCCCCGGACTGAATGTCGATCCGGTAGGGCTGAGACGCGGCGTCGGATTCGGACGCTTCCATCCGGTCGACGCGCTCCGCCAGTCGATGGTCGATATCGTCGCGAAGCCGCCTGGCGTCCTCGAGCAACGTTCGCGTCCGATCGTCGACCTCGATCCCGACTTCGTCGGCGTCGCCCGAGACGGCGTCCTGCAGTTCTCGAAGCGCGCGGTCGAGGTGCGTGAGCGTAGTATCGCGGAGTTCGCTCGAACGGCTAGCCGTCCGATCGGCGGCGTCCGTTGCAGCGTCGCGAACCGCTCGCTGGCCTCGGGCGAGCTTGAGCCCGCGCCTGAGGGCCTCGAGCGCGCGAATGTTTGCTTCGAGGGTCGCGATCAGGGCCGGAATCGCGACTTCGTCCCCGAACCGCGCGAGTTCGCCCGGCGTGGGCGGGCGTAACGAGAACCGTCGTCGACGGGAGTCTCGGGACCGGGCGTCGACCTCGAGTTCGTCGCGGAGCGCGTTCAGCGTCGCGCTCAGCTCCCGAAGCGCTTCGGCGAGGTCGTCGCGGTCGTTACGGTCGTCGCGGTCGTCCATGCGACCACTGCGTGGTCATTCGTGAAAAAATGGCCGATTGGATCACTCCCCAGCGAATTATCCGCCGAACTCGTCCGACGAATTTTGTTCGAGTTGAACTTACTTAGATGAATGACGACCGCAATGTTTATTGCGATCGACGGTGAGGTTGTAAATGGATGCAGACTGAGTCAGGTACCGGTGTGTCAGACGGCGTCACGTTCGCGCAGGCGCTCGACCGACTCAAACGGAACGGAAGTACTGTACTGGTCGTCGGGAGCAGCGAGCAAGCAGCGCACGAAGTCGCGTGTCAGCGCTTGCTCGGGACGCACACCGATAGCGAACGCCATCGACTCGCCGTGACGGCTCGAGACGCGACGTACCGCGGCCACGGCTGCGTCTGTGAGTCCACGGACGCGCGGACGCGGCACATCGAACACACCGTCCGACCAGCACAGGAACCGACCATCGATACGGCCGGTCGGCCGCTCGCCACCCTCGGAACGGACGTCATCGACGCGATTCGAGAAATCGAGTCGACAGAAGGCGGCCTCGATCCCGCCGAACTGCGCGTCTGCGTCGATTCGATCGTCCCGTTACTGAGCGAGTACGATCCCGAAGACGTGTTCAAACTGCTCCACATCACGACGACTACCGTCCGCAGCACGACGGGAATGGGTCACTTTCACCTTCCGCTGGCGCGCGATCACGACGCAGTCAACCTGTTCGAACCGCTGTTCGATGCGATCGTCGAGGTCCGACGCCGCGACGGCCGCGTCGAGCAACGGTGGCAACTCCGTGACTACAACGTCCAAAGCGAGTGGCTCGAACTGTAGCCGTCCACTTTCACCCCGCTGACCAAACCCTCTTAGGCGGTCGGACCCCAGTGACTGACGATGGATGGGGACGAGTCGTCGCACTCGACGAGACCGTCATTGCCGCCCGCACTCGAGTCGGCCGACGTCGCTGACTGGGACGTCTTCGAGTTACTCGAGCCGGCAGTCCAGGAGTGGTGGCTCGAGGCCTTCGGTGAGTACGTCCCCGAGAACGGCGGCTTCTTCACCCCGCCACAGCGCGAGGCCATCCCGAAAATCCACGCAGGAACGAACACGCTGATCTGTGCGCCGACGGGCTCCGGGAAGACGCTGGCATCGTTTACGGCGATCATCGACGAACTCTTCAAGCGCGACCGGGACGGCGACGGACTCGAGAACGCGGTGTACTGTCTGTACGTCTCGCCGTTGAAGTCGCTGGCCAACGACATCCACCGGAACCTCGAGGTCCCGCTCGAGGGGATCGAATCGATCGTCGAAGAGCGCGGCGACTCGATGGGCGAGATCCGCCACGCGATTCGTCACGGCGACACGAGTTCGAGCGAACGCCAGGCGATGCTCGAGACGACGCCACACGTCCTCAACACGACGCCGGAGACGCTGGCTATCCTGCTTAACGCACCGAAGTTCCGCGAGAAACTGCGTAACGTAGAGTACGTCATCGTCGACGAGATTCACTCGCTGGCGGCCAGTAAACGCGGGACGCACCTGTCGGTGAGCCTCGAGCGACTCGAGGCGCTGGTCGATCACGACGTCACGCGGATCGGCTGTTCGGCGACGATCGAGCCGCTCTCGCAGGTCGCGGAGTTTCTGGTCGGGTGTGAACCGTCGAGCGAGCCGGGGTCCGCTAGCTCGGATTTCGAAACTGAACGAACCCCTCGAGACTACGACATCGTCGACGCCCGCTTCGCCCGCGAGTTTGACCTCCGCCTCGAGTGCCCTGCCGACGACCTGATCAACACCTCACGAGACCTCGTCCAGGACCGGTTCTACCGACTCTTACACGAGCACATCCAGAACCACACCAACACGCTGGTCTTCACGAACACACGTTCGGGTGCCGAGCGCGTGTTGCACACGCTCCGCGAGCGGTTCGACGCCTACGACGAGGACAACTCGGGGTGTCACCACGGGAGCCTCTCGAAGGACGTTCGACACCGGGTCGAAGGGAAGCTCAAAGCGGGCGACCTCGACGTGGTGACGTCCTCGACCAGCCTCGAACTGGGTATCGACATGCCCCACGTCGACCTCGTCGTGCAGGTGGGCTCGCCGAAGTCCGTCGCTGCGTTGCTCCAGCGCGTCGGCCGGGCGGGCCATCGGGTCGGTCAGACCGTCACGGGTCGAGTGATCGCCCTCGACCGAGACGAGTTGCTCGAGTGCGCCGTGATGCTCAAGAAGGCCCAGGAGGGCTTCGTCGACTCCGTGTCGATCCCCGAGAACGCCCAGGACGTCGCCGCCCAGCAGGTCTACGGAATGGCGATCGCCGAAATTCGACCGGAACGAGAGGTGCTCGAGACCCTGCGACACGCCTATCCCTACAGGCGCTACGGCGATGACGACTGGGAGCAACTCCTGGCCTACCTCACGGCCGAGTACGGCGGTATGGAGGACCGAAACGTTTACGCGAAGGTCTGGCGGGACGCGAACGATCCACCCGACGGCGAGCACCACTACTCAGAGTACCCCGTCGGCGAGGTACTGATGGGCAAACGTGGCCGACTCGCCCGCGTCATCTACATGACTAACGTCGGCACGATTCCCGACTCCTTCACCTGCGACGTCTACACGCGCGCCGATAGCGCGTGGGTCGGCCAACTCGACGAGGGCTATCTGGACACCCTCGAGAAGGGCGACGTGTTCGTCCTCGGCGGGGATCACTTCGAGTACCGCTACCGGCGCGGGTCGAAGGTGTACGTCGACCGGACGAGCGCGCGGCCGACGGTGCCGTCCTGGTACTCCGAGCGCCTGCCGCTCTCCTCGGACATGGGCCGCGAAATCCTCGCGTTCCAGCGGACGCTCCTCGACCACTACGACGAGGGCGGCTCCTCACGCGTTCGCGCCTGGCTTCGTCAGTTTCCCCTGGACGACTCGAGCGTCCGTGCGATGTCCAGGCTGTTCGACTACCAAATTCGCTACGCGGGCGTCGAGAGCGTGAGCACGCCCGACCGACTCGCCGTCGAGGTCGAACGGGACCGCGACGAGTACGAGCGCCACTACTACGTCCACTCCTGTTACGGTCGCCGAATAAACGACGGCCTCTCGCGGCTGCTCGCCTACCGGTGTGCCCAGGAGGCGACGGCAGACGTCCGCGTCGCCGTCGCGGACAACGGGTTCGTCCTCTCGATGCCGCTGAACCGAAAGGTCGATCTCAAGGGCATTCTCGCCGACCTCGAGGCCGAGGACGTCCGCCCGGACCTTCGACGTGCGCTGTCGGGAACCGACCTCCTCCAACGGTACTTCCGGATCAACGCCACGCGCTCGCTGATGATCCTCAAGCGGTACAAGGGCTACGAGAAGTCCGCCAGCGAGCAACAGGTTTCGAGCGAGATGCTGCTCGGATTCGCAGAGGGCCTCGAGGACTTCGCCGTCATCGAGGAAACCTACCGCGAACTCCTCGAGGACAAGTTGAACGTCGCGGAGATCGAAGGCATCGTTTCGCGCCTCGAGTCGGGCGAACTCGAGGTCTCGAGACGACTCGTCGATTCGCCGACGCCGCGTGCGTTCGGACTGGCGACGCTCTCGGCGAGCGACGTGGTGCTGGCCGAAGACGAGAGCGCCGTCTTGCAAGCGTTTCACGAACACGTCCTGGAGGAGATCGGCGAGGGTGCGCTCGCCACGTCGGGCAAAGATCGATAGGGGGTGTCGCGTTTTCCGACCCAAAATTCAGTTCGTGCTCGAGGAGCGTTCTTCGTCCCGTTTACAGCGATTATAATTCCAGTTTCTGCTGGTGAAATTGTTTCGAGAAACGATAATGGCGGATATACCTCGACATTTAGGGACACCGCTTTCATAGGTGTTCGTTGGCCCGCTATCCAGAGATATGAGCAGTCAACTCGATCACGCAGCCAACGGCGAGATGGGACTCGACTCGATGGAGGACGAAACGGACGCGTTGACGGGAGAACTCGTCCAGGCGATCGCGGCCCTCGAGGAGGTGCCCGAGACCGACGTCGGACCGTTGTACGAATCCATCGAACTGGAGTCGGTCGTGACGCTGCTGCGTCACGCGAGCGCGCACGATTCGACGGTCAATGTCGAATTCGAACACGAGGGCTACACCATCACCATCGGTTCGGACGGAACGGTTCGAATTTACGAGGGAGACCCACAGATCGGCCAGCCGAACGAATCTGCGTGAGAGGAGTTGACGGAATGCGTAAACAGGAACTCATCCACCTACACGCCCTCGCGGTCGAGCTTCGCAAAGACGTAACCGAACACGAGTCGGTGCCACTGGGCGCATTCGACGAGTACGATCGGTACGGGGTCGCTCCGACGTCGATTCACTACAACAAGCCTCGGCACAAAGAGAGCCTGCTGTTGCTTCTGGACGGGATCTGTCGTACTATCGGTCGGCCGCCGGTGCAGGAGCTCCCCGACGGGATGCGGTGAGGCCGGCCGAGCACGCGTGAAGATGTCGTCGTCTCGCTGTACCGTCAGTCGCGACTCCGCTCGAGGGAGGGGTGTACCAGTGCCGGAATACTGGGATACGTCTCAATAGATCACAGATATTCGTCATCGCAATCGCCGTGATGTGCTCGATACTCGAAACGGCATCAGCGAGCGAGGAACGGACGGGTCTCGAGGATTCGGCGGCCGACGGACGGCGCACCGATTAATCTCGCTCCCGTCGATCACTCGGGGGACGAGACGGTAAATGTCACCCGCGCTTCGGCACCGTCGGCGAGTGCGGCCACCAGTTCGCGGTCGAACCCCTCGGCGGCGACGTCGGCCTCGAGCAGGACCGTCCGCTCGTCGACGTACGTACTGGTCCGTCCGACGGCACTGCGCTCGCTGGCGAATTCGAGGTCGGGGTCCCCTCGCCCGGCCACGCTGTCGACGTGCCCGTCGGCCTCGATGGAGACCGTGATCGTCGCGTCGGCGTTCCGACAGGCCTCGACGAAGGCCGGGTCGAAGTCGGCGGGGGCGCGGTCGGCGTCGATGGCGAGGATGCAGTCGCCGGCGGGGGTGAGGTAGTCGTCGGTCGTGATCTCGAAGGTGCTCGCGTGTCGGGCGGAGACGTGCTCGTGACCGCGGGCGTGGATGACCTCCGTCAGCGTGCTCGAGTCGTCACTAACGTCGGCGTCGCCTTCCGCTTCCTCCTGGCCGTCGCCTTCTACGTCGGTGGCGTCGCGCATACTCGAGCCAGCATCGGGACTGTCAAAACGGATTCGAAAACGCGTTCTCGAGCGGAACCGTTCCGCGAGGTGACGAAAGAGACGCCGTTCGACCTCGGCAAATCGCAATACCGATACTCGCGGCGACGTCTCTGGTGACTGTGCGAGTCACCCTCGTTCGAATGCTCGTCTGGATCGGCATTTCCCTTTCGGCCGTCTGGGCCATCGTGGTCGTTCTCCTCGTGCTCGTTCGATTCACGCCCCTTCCGTCGTTCGAATTCGTCGCCTCGATCGTCTTCGTCGGTGCCGTTCTGGCGACGGTCGTGGGTATTGGGCAACTACTCCGAAACGGATACCGGTGGCTCGTCGATCGGTGACGCCATTCGATAGTCGGTATCCGTAAAAACGGGAGCTGGTGACTCGCTCTATACCAGGCTCGCGCCGTCGAAGGCCGACCGTTTGACGTCGACCTCGAGCAGGTCGAGGATCGTCGGCGCGACGTCGTAGAGGTCCGCGTCCTCGATGGTGGCGTCGGGATCGTCGATGAAGAGACTCGTGTCGTCGAAGCTGTGCATCCCGTTACGCGGCCCCGTGGTGAAGACGTCGCTGTCGGCTTTGAACCCCGACTTGAGGTCGAAGCCATTGTTCGGAATCGCCACGAGATCCGGCGCGATATCGTCGTGGTCGCCGCGGAACGCCGTCTCCTTCTCGACGACGCGGTCGACCACCTTCCGACCGTCGGGACCCTCGAGGCCCTCGAGCATGGCCTTCAGTTCGTCGCGAACCGCGTCGTAGTCCTCCTGTGGGACCGATCCGCGGGGCTCTCGACCCTCGAGGTTGAGGTAGAACCGGCCGGGGATGAACGAGTACGCGCGCGTCTCGTCGGCGATGTCGCCCAGTTCGTCCGGGTTGTCGGTGTCGAAGGAGAGCCAGCCCTCCTCGCGGAGCCACTCGTTGAAGTGGACCTCGTAGTCGAGGCTGGTGAAGCCGTGGTCGGAAGCGACGATCAGGGTCACGTCATCGGGCAACAGCCCGCGGATGCGCCCGATGTAGTCGTCGAGTTTCTCGTAGAACTCGAGGAACTCCTCACGGTACTCGCCGTCGCGCTCGTAGTCCTTGAACAGGAAGTGGTTCACCCGGTCGGTCGTCATGAAGACGCCGAAGAAGAGGTCCCAGTCGTCCGTCTCGAGGTAGTGACGGAACGCCTCGAAGCGGGCGTCGAGCGTCTCGTGGGCGTCCTGGATGAACTCGGTCTTGTCTGCCTCGTGGCCGAGTTTCGGGTTGACGTCGATGCGATAGTCGATCGACTCGAGGTACTCGCGAACGTCGTCGGGAAACGCCGCCTTCTCGAGGTCGGGGGAGAGAAAACCCGAAACCATCCGCTGGACGTCCCGCTGTGGCGGGAACGTAACGGGAACGTTGAAGACGGTTGCCTTACGACCCGCCTCTGTTACGCGGTCCCAGAGGCGGGTCGCCTGCACCTCCCGCCCCATCGGAACGTACGTCTCGTAGGTGCCGACCTCCCGATCCTGGAAGCCGTAGACGCCGGTCTCGCCGGGATTGACGCCGGTCGTGAGCGCCGGCCAGCACGCGCTCGACTCGGGCGGAACGATGCTCGATATCTCGCTCGCCGTCCCCTCGTCTGCGAGCGCGGTGAAGTTGGGGAATCGATCGCGGTTGTTCGTCAACAGACTGTACGGCACACCGTCGATACCGATAAACGCGACGCGCGGGTTCTCATCGCCGCGCAATCGGTCGAACAGACCCATGGGGGACCGTAGTCCGACCGGCTACAAGAAGGTTCGTCTCGAGACACTGTTTTCGAGACCGATAGGGCCCCTCCGGTTCTGCCGGGCGTCTTGCCGAGTGTGATCGACTTCAGCACACCGGGTCAGTCTCGGCGCTGATTCGCCGCGTCGGGGTCGAAATTCGTCGGGACGACCGTCAGGTGGGCCATTCCGGGTTCCTCGTCGTCAGCCGACGCCGGGTCGTGGGTGGGGTGTTCGGTGGTCGCCATCTCACCTCTAGCTACGCCAACGATGCCCATAAAATTACCCATGCTCATAACGTATCGGTCGAGCCGATCGAATAACTCTCGGGTATTCGGCACTCGAGAAAATCGCGACGGCGCTCAGATGGCGTTACCCGAAGTGCTCCTCGTAGAGGTCCTGGGCGTGCTCGATCGCGTCGTAGGCAGCCTGCCTGTCCTCCCAGCCCTGCGTTTCGACTTCCTTGCCCTCCTCGAGGTTCTTGTACGTCGAGAAGAACTCGTCGATCTCGTCCCGTTGCTGTTGCGGGATGTCCTCGAGGTCCTGGATGTGATCGTACCGGGGATCCTCTTCGGGGACGGCGACGACCTTGTCGTCCTGCTCGCCGTCGTCGTCCATCTTCATGAGCGCGACGGGACGGGCCTCGATGACACAGCCGGGAAACGTCTGGTCCTCGACGAGCACGAGCACGTCGAAGGGGTCCTCGTCGTCGTAGTAACTCTGCGGGATGAACCCGTAGTCCGAGGGGTAGTGGACGTTCGAGTGGAGCACGCGGTCCAAGACGACGCCCGGCACGTCCTTGTCGTACTCGTACTTGTTTCGCTCGCCTTTGAGACACTCGACGACGGCGTAGATCGTTTCCGGTGCGTTCGGTCCGGTCTCGAGGTCTTCCCAGAGATTGACCATACAGGCAGGTCCGCGGTCGATCAAAAAGTACTTTCGTAATCCCGTGGAGCCACGACGTGCTGGTGTTTCACGTGGGAGTCGAACGAACCGAAATTCGCCCGCATACGGGCCGTCTGCCCCGCGTAGCACCCGTTACCGCGCACTGGCTCAAATTGAATAGTTGGTAACTCTTAAATATCTTGGTGACATTTGCACATCCATGTCAGAGGCACAAGCAATCACCGGCGAGCAGAGTATCGCACGCGAACTTACAGCGTTCCAGCGGAACATTCTGGTCATCCTGGCGAAGGAGCCGATGTACGGCCTGGCCATCAAGCGCGAGCTCGAGGACTACTACGGGACGGAGGTCAACCACGGTCGACTCTACCCCAACCTCGACGAACTCGTCGACCTCGGCCTGGTCGAAAAGAGCGAACTCGACAAGCGAACCAACCAGTACGAACTAACTGACGACGGCTACGAGGCCGTCCTCGACGGTCTCGAGTGGTCGCTCTCGAAGGTCGTCACGGGCGACGACCGCGCCGACGAGATCGGCGATATCATCGAGAACAGTTACTGAAGAACCCGTTCTGACATCACCGGGACGGTTCCGACCGGAATTCGGGCACCGGTTTTTCGGCCGTCTCGTAAATACGCTCGAGAGAGTCGTCTAACGCGTCTAGTTGCGCCTCGGTGGGCCAGGCGTTGCGAACGAAGTACTCCGACCGGAACTCCGCGAGTTCGTCGCTCGAGGCCGACGTGATCGGTTTCGCGTAGTGGTTCCCCATGAAGTCCGCGAGCGCCTCGGCGGTGGTACCGTGAACGTCGCCGTGAACGTCGCGAACCTCGGCCGCGAGCGACCGGTTTCGCTCGTCGACGGTCTCCCAGTCCTCGGGATCGCCCGGCCCGTCGAGCGGAATTTCGACCGCGCGCGTGAGATCCTCGATGCGGTCCGTTCTGATGACCCCGGCCTCCTGGTCGTGCCACTCCTCGGGATGTAAGACGAGCACCTCGTCGCCGTCGTCCGCCCGGACGTGCTCCGTGTAGTCGTGTTCGTCGAGCAACCGTTCCCGGCGATCGGCGTAGGCCTCGCGTGCCTCCTCGTCGACGGCGTTTCGCTCGAGACGTCGGAGGCGTTCGGCCTCGTCGACGACCTCGGCGGGCAGGTCGTGCGCTGCGTCGGACGCACCGTCGGCGTCGTTCTCGCCCGGTTCGGACTCGAATGCGTCGTGGCCGGTCATTCGTCTCGAACGGTGGGGCTCGAGGCTATTGGGCGTGCTGTTTCTGCTCGCGTCGGCGCTACGATGCCTGGAGTCGATACGTGTTTGGCTCAAGTTGGCACGGATGAGGAACGGGTGGCGCGCCAACGTCGCACTGGCGGGAGCTGTTCTCTGTAGACGTTCGTTCGAGTACCCGGTTCGGTCGATACCCGCGGACGGTCTCCTCGGTGCGTATTACTCGACAGCGAACCTGTCTCGAATCTATACGACACCGTTTCACATGCGCTCAGCGAAAGTACGAACGAACGGGTACGACAATGAGTGTTCACGTTGACATCGGCGAAAACCGAAACGTTCGATTGACCGACGAACGCATCGTGTGTCGACCACCGAATCGGATCGCGTTCGCGGCTGAAGGGGTGATTACGGTGACCAGAGGGTTACTGGGCGAATTCGAGGGAGCCTCCCTGAAACCGGTACGCGTCGATATTTCGGTCGACGAGTCACGCACCGTCAGGACCGATCTCGAGAAGGAGGCCTCGCTTCGGCTCGAAACGGTGGACGTCGGCGTCGAAACGCCCGATACGGACGATCTTTCGCCGGGGATGGACACGGTCTCCGCTTCGTCAGGCGACGGCACCGAGTCGACCGACGCGTCGCCTGGAGCGATCGCGTTCTCCGTCGAAGGAGCGATAACAGACGTGCCGACGGAGACGTTCGACCCCATCACCGATGGCTCCCCGTCGCTCGAGTCGATCGTGTTCGCCGTCGACGATCCGGTCAGGACCGACGGCGGATCGGACGACGTCGTCTTTTCGCTCGGACTTCTGGGCCACCGCATCATCATCTACCGAAACGGTGCCATCGACGTCGGTACGGGCGAGAACGGGGTGGACGTCGATATCCTGTGACGAGAGACGGTCGACGTTCGTGGCCGCAGAGAACCGATCTCGCGCCTCTCACTGAGCCTGATCCAACGCTTCGTTCGCCAGCGCGTCCGCTCGATCGTTGACCTCCCGGGGAACGTGCTCGAGCGTCCACTCGTCGAACTCGCGAAGGAGTTCGTGGACGGTCACCCGCTTTTCTCGCAATTCGGGATTGTTGGTGTTGTACTCGCCGCGAACCTGCTTGACGATGAGTTCGGAGTCCCCGCGCACGTGAATCTCGTCGTAGTCGTAGTCGCGGGCCGCCTCGAGCGCTGCGATCAGGGCCTCGTACTCGGCCTGGTTGTTCGTCGCGCGCCCGATCGTCTCGCTCCCTTCCGCGACGATGCCCTCGCTCGTGACGATCACCCAGCCAATCCCGGCAGGCCCGGGGTTGCCGCGCGCGCCACCGTCGAAGTAGACGTGCGCGCGACCGCCGCCCTCGCGCAGGAGGGCCTCGAGATTGCGGGGCGTACTCCCCTGTACGACCACCTTGTTCTCGTAGGCGACGGCCGTCGCACCCCCGTGAGACGCCCGCCAACGTTCGTGATCAGTGTTTCCCGACTCGACCGTCACTCCCGCATCCTGGAGACGGTCGCGGGCGTCTTCGACGTCGCACTCGATGACCGGCATACGCCGAATTGTCGCCATACACTGGCTAAAACTGTTGTGGTTCTGTGCCGAAATCCGGGCAGAAACCCGGCCGAGTCGGTCGAATCCGGTCGATTCGATCCCTGCAACGAACATACGGACCAAAGGTTTATATAATACCGTGCTACTACTATAAAAGTGCGATGACACGGTCCACCCGCCAGCGGGAGCGAATGCGCGAGACGGACGAGACCGAGGATCAAGAGGGGGTACGTGCGTGCCCCGAGTGCAACTCGGACAACCTCGTCAAGGACTCCGACCGGGGTGAGCTCATCTGTGAAGACTGTGGGCTCGTCGTGGAGGAAGAACAGATCGACCCCGGCCCGGAATGGCGGGCGTTCAACCACCAGGAACGACAGAACAAGTCCCGCGTCGGAGCGCCGACGACGCAGACGATGCACGATAAGGGACTCACGACGACGATCGACTGGAAGGACAAAGACGCCTACGGTCGATCCATCTCCTCGAAAAAGCGCAGTCAGATGCATCGACTGCGCAAGTGGCAAGAACGCATCCGGACGAAAGACGCCGGCGAACGCAACCTGCAGTTCGCCCTCTCCGAGATCGATCGCATGGCCTCGGCACTCGGTGTTCCGCGATCGGTCCGCGAGGTCGCGTCGGTCATCTACCGACGCGCGCTCAAAGAGGACCTGATCCGCGGACGATCGATCGAGGGCGTCGCCACGTCCGCACTGTACGCTGCCTGCCGAAAGGAAGGCATTCCGCGCAGCCTCGAAGAAATCTCCGAGGTATCCCGCGTCGAACGCAAAGAAATCGGTCGCACGTACCGGTACATCTCGCAGGAACTCGGCCTCGAGATGAAACCGGTCGACCCGAAAAAGTACGTCCCTCGTTTCTGCTCCGAACTCGAACTCTCCGAAGAGGTCCAGACCAAGGCCAACGAAATCATCGAGAAAACGGCCGAAGAAGGGCTCCTCTCCGGAAAATCACCGACCGGGTACGCCGCCGCGGCGATCTACGCAGCCTCGCTGCTCTGTAACGAAAAGAAGACCCAGCGAGAGGTCGCCGACGTCGCGCAGGTGACCGAAGTCACCATCCGAAACCGGTATCAAGAGCAGATCGAAGCGATGGGCATCCACGGCTAACGTCGGTTAGCCGTCCGTTTTCAGCCGAAAGTAGGCTCGAGAGTGGCGGGTCTGTCAGGTACTCGTTTGCGTGAACTGCGTCACTGACAGCCGATTTCCTCGGCCCGCTCGAGCAACGCCGCTTCATCGATCGAGCTGCTCAACTGGTAGGTCAACTCGCCACAGTCCCAGGTGACGAGGGTCGTCCCGTTGTAGGCCGAGACGGTCGCCTCGAGTTCGCCGACGTTCTCACGGTCGGGGTCGTCATCGCGGAGATCACCCTCTGAGACGCTGAACCAGAGGAGGTCCTCGCCAACGCGGTACTCCTCGTGGTAGGTCTGGACGCCGTTCCACTGGTCCGCAGAGACGGACTGACGTTCGTACTCTGTGGGGAACGTGGCGTTCGGAACCTCGAATCGCAGGTACTCGTTCGCTTCCGAGCGGTCCTCGAACTCGTGTTGTTCGAATTCAGGCTCTTCGACCGACTCCTCGTCACTCGTGCCGTTTTCCACCGGCGGGTCGAACAACCCGTCCTCGAGGTCCGCTCCGAACGTGACGGTCTCGAACGTGCTGGTGACCTCGAGTTCGGTGCCGTCGACGTCCGTGTACGTTCCCTGCATTGCGAGCGGATACCCGTGTTCGTCGTCGATCCAGAACGTCCCGCCCTCGAAGTCAGTCTCCTCGTACGCACTCGTCTCGAGCGGGTAGACGTAGCGGGTGTCGCCGACGAGCACGCCAATGCCACGGTCGACTGTCGTCTCCTTCGGTTCGACCGAGACGACGTGGGTCGTCCGGTTCGCGACCGTTTCGGTCCCCTCGTAGGCCACGTCGTACCGGTCGAGGCGCTCCTCCAGTAATCGTGCCTCGTCGTCGGCTTCGTTCTCGCTCTCGCTCTCGGACTCGGACTCGGACTTGGATTCGAGATCGTACGTAGTCACGTTGTCAGTCTCACCGTCGGTCAGCCAGAGCGTCGAGCCGTTTCGAACGGCAATCCCGCCTTCGTGGCTCTCCTCGAAACCGCTCGAGTCGATCACTTCCGTTCGCATCTTCGACGGCGGGCGTTCCCAGACGCGTTCTGTCGTCTCGTACGTTCCTGCACTGTCCGCGAACGTGACTGTCCGCTCCCCGGTTAGCGGCGGTACATCGTCAGACGTCACCGCCTCCTCGAGAAGCGTTTCCCCATCCGGTTGCGTCTCTCCGGAAATTGCCACCGTACACCCGGCGCAGACGACCACGAGTGTGATCGCTGCGAGAACCAGTCCGTCGTAAGTCCACCCCATACGCATTCGTACGCTTACACTCTTATCTAAGTATTTCCATGTCGGGGAAAATATCAATGGGGGTGGATGCAGTTGAGCCGTCGAGTGTGTGCGTACACCTCGGGCGTCGATGGGTCGGAGCGGCGTGTCGAACGTGGTGTCAGAGGCACGTTCGGTTTGATGGATGCAGTGGAGGGCCGACTCCGCCCAGCACGCCGGTTACGGCCTGCAACTACCCGTTGAGACCGATGTATAATCAAATCGGACGAGCGACTTCACGCAGAGAAAAGACCGCGGACTCTTTAAGAGGCACCGCGTCTTTGATGGATAGTATGATCTATACCGGGTGGTATCATCGGAGTATATCTCCGAGGATTTCGTACAATCGCTCTGTCCGCTCGAGAGCTTGTATTGGCCGAATCGGTCGCCAGTGCCGCCCACACCTCGTTCTCCGAAATCGTTCGCCGCCACCCACGCCGTCCCCTTGGCCCCCTACTTCGTTCCGTACAGCGAGTACGTGATCGCCAGCAACCCGAGCAATCGACTCACGTTCTCGAGGAAGACTGTCGTCGCCTGATCGGCGGCGGTGAACGTCGTCACCGAGACGTTGATTACGAACGGGCCGAGTGTCAGCAATAGCAAGCCGATGGCGAGATACTTCATCGCTCGACTGTCGTTTCGCCGATAGCCGCGGTAGGCCTGCACGGCAAGGACTGTCCCCACGAGCGCGACGAGGAGCAGACTCGCGACCGTCAGCAACTCGAACGTCGACGCCTGATCGAGTCGGACGACGCCCCTGGTCATCGCAATCCCTCCCACATTCGGGTAAATTTGTCGGCGACGTCTTCGTCCTTCCGGGTAATTTCGAGGGACAGTTCGCCGTCCTCGAGGGTCACCTCAAGTCGTTCGAGGCGGGCCGCGTAGACGCTGTAGTGGTTACCGTCCGGTGCAAGTTCGGTCTGTTCGCTGATCAGGTCACACTCCCGAAGCCGCTCGAGGCGACGGTAGATCGTCGGGAGCGATGCGTCACAGCGGTCGCTCAGGGTGCTGGCGGACATGGGTTCGGCGCTCGTTTCGGTGAGGATCGCGCGGGCGTACTCGTCGTCGAGGAGGGCCAGTAGTTCGGGGGGATCGGCGTCCTCACTCACGTTTGATACGTCGTTCCCACACAGCTATCAAAAGCGCCCCGGTTTTTCTGGCTCAGAACATCCGCTCGAGAGCGTTCTGACTCGAACCTGCCGCTCGAGCGTGACAACCCGACTCAGTCGCGCGGGTGAAACCGCTTGACGGCCGTTCGGACGGCGTCTTCGCGGCCGATGAACGTGACCCGATCGCCCTCTTCGAGGACGGTGTCGGCCTCGGGGACGTGCGTCTCTCCGTTACTGGCGATTACGGCGACGATACAGCCGTCGGGAATCTCCGAATCGAGGTCGCGGATGGTCGTCCCGACCAGTTTGGCCGCGGTGACGACGATCTCCTGGGCGTCGTGGCCCTCACCGAGTTCGTTCATCCAGTGAGCCAGCGCCGGGCGTTCGATCTCGTTGTCGATGGTCCAGGCCGTCGCGCTCGAGACGTCGATGGCGTCCACGTCGAGCGTCTCGAACGCCTCTACGTTCTCCGGTGTGTTCACTCGGGCGAGGACGCGTTCGACGTCGAAGCGCGTGGAGGCGAGCTGAGAGACCAGCAGGTTGGTGTCGTCGTCGGCGGTCGTGGCGACGACCAGTTTCGCGTTGTCGATGCCGACCTCCTGAAGCGTCTCGGTCGAGGTGCCGTCGCCGTGGTGGGTCGAGAACCCCTCCTGACGGAGTCGTTCGACGGTCGCCGAGTCGCTGTCGACGAGGATGACGTTCTCTCCACGGTTCTCCAGTCGCGTGGCGAGCGTTCGGCCGACCCGACCGCCGCCGACGATGATGGTGCGCATTGGTTCGATTTCGAAGTGTTCCGCGAGCTGGCGGGCGAGCCCCGCCTGTAGCACGACCGTGATGAAGATGACGAGAAAGACGGTGCCGGCGAGGGTCTGTGCGGCCACGGCGTTTCCGGCCGTCTCGAGTTCGATGGCGAACAGCGTGGCGATGGAGGCGGGGATGATCCCTCGCGGGCCGACCAGGCTCAAGAAGTACCGTTCGCCCGCGCTAAATCGCCAGTGGGTGGTCGCTGCAGCGACGATCAGCGGTCGAACGATCAGCGTGACCGCGACGACGACCGCGATGCCGCCGAACCCGAGGCCGAGGAGCGCTTCCACGTCGATGAGCGCGGCCAGCGAGATGAACACGAACGAGAGCACGAGCAGCGTCAGGTCGCGGTTGAATCCCTCGATTTCCTCGCGATGTGGCAGGTCCAGGTTGCCCAGGACGAACCCGGCCGTCCCGGCCGCGGCCACGCCCGTCTCGGCGAAGATCGAATCCGCGAGTCCGAAGGCGGCTAACGCGCCGATCAGTACGACGAGACGGGCGGTCTGTGGGGCGTCGCCCGCGGGCTGTCTAACTCGCGTCAGCAGGGCGTAGACGACGATGGCGACGACGATTCCCACGCCGATGCCGACCGCGTAGCGCTGAAGGAAGTACACCGGTACGTGCGAACGCTCGTCCCCGACGACGACCGTCTCGAAGATGACGATGGCCAGGAGCGCGGCCGTCACGTCGTTGACGATTCCCTCGGCCTCGAGAGCGGCCTCGACGTGCTCGCGGACGGTGATCACTTCGAGGATGGGCGTCACCACGGTCGGGCCGGTCGCCACCAGCAGGGCGCTGATCAGGAAGGCGATTCCCCAGTCGGTGTGGAGGAAGTACCGGACGGCGAGGGCGGTCCCGCCGAGGGCGATGGCCGCACCGAGCGTCGTCAACCGGATGATGGCTCGAGGGGCCAACTCGAGTTTTTCCCGGCGGAGGTGAAAGGCCCCGTCGAAGATGATGATGGCGACGCTCAGACCGACGACGGTTGAGAGGCCGGCGCCAAAGGTATCGATCGAGACGAAGCCAAGCCCTTCGGGACCGACCAACAGGCCAATGAGGATGAGAAACAGGACGCTCGGGATGCGGAGGCGATTGGCCAGCAACTGCGCGCCCAGTCCGAGGACGAGGATGCCAACGATGATCGGGAGGATGGACGACACTACGACGACGTATGTGATTCCGCCTGATAAATCAATCCCGCGTGGGAGTTCGGCGATCACTCGTCGAGAGAGACCACGCCGCTCGGGACCTCGAGACGAACATTCAAACCCTCGCCGCCCCTACCTCGAGTGAATGCGCCTCGACGACTACATCGAGGAGTTAGAACCCGACGAGGAGGCCGAGCGCCGGCGCCTCGCGAAGGAGAAGTCCTACGCCATCACGGACCACCTCGAGGACTTCGAGCGCAACTTCGAGCGGGCGCTCTCGGGCGACACCCTCGTCGGCTCCACAGCGCCCTCCATCTTCGTCGGGCGGTCGAACTACCCCGACATCCCCGTCGGCGTGCTCTCGCCGGTTGGCGACGAGGACGACGCCGAGTCCTACGTCACGGACGGGAACTGGTACCAGCAGGGGTACGGAATCGACGACGTGCTCCAGCGCCGGACCGGCCTGCTCAACTCGAACAAGCGTGCCAACGTCGACGCACCGGGGATTGCCAGCCGGCTCGCTCCCTCCGTCCAGGACGTCTGGGACGGCTTCGTCGGCGTCCAGCGCGAGGTGGCAATCGCGGATCGACCGGTGGACCTCGAAATCGGTCTCGAGGGCAAACCCGACCTGGGCCTCGACGCGGGCACCGACGTGGCGACCCCGCGCGGGCCCAGGGCGGCGGCCCGCTCCGCGGATTTAACGGAGAACCCGCACGTTCCCCGACCAGTGAAGAAGACCCTCGAGGACGACGACTGGCAAGCCCAGGGGGCGATGACCTACCTCTACCGGCGCGGGTTCGACGTCTACGAGATCAACTCGATCCTCTCGGCGGGTGCCCTCGGCGAAGCCGCCCAGCGACGACTCGTTCCCACCAGATGGTCGATCACCGCCGTCGACGACACCGTCGGGCAGTACCTCCGCGGGCGGATCCGGAACGCCCCGAGCATCGACGAGGTACAGGTCTGGGCCAACGAGTACGTCGGCAACCGCTACTGGGTGATCCTCGCTCCCGGCACCTGGGAGTACGAACTCGTCGAGATGAAGGCGCCGGGCAGCATCTGGAACCCCGATCCGGGCGCCGGAATCTGGATGGCCAGCGCCTCGGAGGGGTACCAGGGCCGCTCGAGTTACGTCGAGGAGACGGCGGGCGCCTACTACGCCGCCCGACTCGGCGTCCTCGAGCACCTCGAGTCGATCGGTCGCCAGGCGAAGTGTCTGGTGCTTCGGGAGGTGAGCGACGATTACTGGGCGCCAGTTGGGGTCTGGCAAGTCAGAGAGAGTGTCCGGAACGCGTTCGAGAGCGCACCGGGGGCCGCAAACGGTCTCGAGGACGGCAACCGTGCCGGCCTCGCCGGGGAGTACGGGACTGCCGAGACGTTCCACGATGCCGTCGCAACGGTCGCTCAGCAGTTGCCGGTATCCCTCGATCGGTTACGGCGAAAGTCGGAACTGGCGGCGGGCGTGCAGTCGAGTCTGGCAGCGTTTTCCGGGCGGGAGTAACCGACGATCGCGCCGGTTCTGGCCCGTTCGGTCGTTGGTGGTTTCAGGGATCGAATCTCGAGCCTCAAGCCGCTGGTTCCAGGCCACAGGTCTCAAGTCTCGGCCCTGAGGCCTCTGTTCTCAGATAATCCGCTCGTCGTCCTCGTCCTCGGTACTCCGTCGCTTCCCACGGCGTCGCCGGTCGTCCTCTTCCTCACTGCGGTCGCTCTCGGAATCGGAAACCGCATTCATCTCCTCCGCCTTCCGTTTTCTGGCGCTGTCACCGTCCGCGTCGCTCACGCTTCGCCCGTCTGCCCCTCGCTCCCGATCCGGTTCGTCGTCGCGTTCCCGCGCGAGGCCGCCGTGGTGCTGGTCGGCCGTCTTCGACCTCGAGTCGGGTTCGACCGCGGATTCTTCGTCGTCGAAGACCCCTTCGCCCTCGTCGAACAGGTCTTCGTCCTCCTCAAAGACTTTCGCCGTGTCCTCGTCATCGACTCGGCCGTGACCCTCGTCGATACCGCGGGTTCGATCCGGTTCCGACCGGTTCGGTTCCGTCTCTCGACTTCCCGGTCCCTCCTCGATCGGCTCTCGTTCGTCGACACCGGTCCTGGTCCCCGTCTTCGGTTCCGCTTCCATCCCCGATCCCCTCTCTATCTCGGACCCCATCTCCGTCTCGTGACCGCTCGAGTCGCCCACGTCGTCGGCACCCATCGCGCCAGGACTCTGGAGGTGAACCTCCGTGCGGGTCACCTCGGAGACGTTGGACTCCTCGAGTGTGATCGCCTCGTCGCTCGGCGACCCCCAGCCGAGGGCGGCCTTGATGCTGTCGGTGATCCCCGGATCAGGCTCGACGTAGGCAGTAGCGCCCTCGACGTCAGTGACCATACCGACGTCGTCGCCGTGCTCGTTGATGACACGCTTACCGACGTCCTCTGGCGTAAATCGTGCGGACATAGCGCTCGAATCAACGGGCGGCACACGGATGCAAGTGGACCTTGCATGCGCGTGCTATCTCTTGACACGATGGGCGACGGAAAAACGATTGGAACCTGGTTCGAACCGGTTTAGAGGTCAGTTCCGCGGTCCGTCCCTCTCGTGCCGGTCGTGCCGGTCGTGTCACCGAGGTCGGATCGGAGGTGGATCTTGTCGTCGGTGACCCGCTCGATGGCGTTCTCCTGGAGCGGGTAGGTGTCCTCGTTGGTGTCGCCCCAGCCGAGTTTAGCCTTGATCGTGTCCGTCATTCCCGGGTCCGGTTCGACGTGGGCCGTGCCGTGTTGCATGGCGGAAACCATGCCGATCGTTTCGCCGTTCGCGTTGACCACTGTCTTGCCGATGTCGTCCTCTGTCAGGTTTCGTGCCATTGCACTCGAACAGTCCACGAAATTGATGAAGGGTCTGCTGCCTGCCGCTGCAGGCACTCGAGTAGGTCAGTCGAAATCCGGCTCTCTCCCCTCGAGAAACGCCGACACGCCCTCCTCGTGGGAATCGGAGGTGTACGCCTGCACCTGCAACAAGTTCTCGTACTCGAGGGCCTCACCCCAGTGGCGACCGAGGTTTTCGTGCATCGCCCGCTTCATCAGCGCGATGGTTTCGGTCGGTCGACGGGCGAGTCGATCTACGGTCTCCTCGACGCGCTCTTCGAGGTCGTCGGGGTCGACGGATTCGTTTATCAGGTCGAGGTCGGCGGCCTCGTCGGCGTCGAAGAATTTCCCAGTAAAAGCGAGTTCCTTCGCCGTTCGCAATCCGACGAGTTTCGGCAGGAGGAACGTTCCACCGGTGTCGGGAATCAGCCCAACGCGTACGAACGCACACGAGAACGTCGCGTCCTCGACGGCGTACGCGAAGTCCGAGAGGGCGACGATCGCCAGGCCGGCGCCGACGGCGTCGCCGTTGACCTTCGCGACGATCGGAACCGGACACTCGAGCATCTCCTCGACGACCCGGCCGAACGTCTCGGTGATCCGGTCGAACGCCTCCTGTGGCCCCTCCCGCCGCTCGGCCATCGCCTGAATGTCACCCCCGGCGCTGAACGCCGTTCCCTCGCCCGTCAGGACGACGGCGTGATGGTCGGCCGGCGAGACGTCGGCTATCGCATCGGCGAGCGTCACGGCCGTTTCCGTCGAGAAGGCGTTGAGCACGTCGGGTCGATCGAACGTGATTCGAACGACGTCGCTTGCATCGTCTATCTGCATGCCTCGAGCATTCGCCAGGAGGCGCTTAACGGTATGCGTTCGACCCTCGACGGCCGGGGACGCGACAGGCTAGAGGACATTGACATTCTCCCTGCGCTAAACAGCAGTTGCCGATTCAACGCGGACGGCCGAGCGAAGGTGGTCGATCAACTGATTTGGATTGCAGCGCTCCAACGATCTATGCGGGGGAGGGAGCGAACAAACGGCGCTGTTGGCGGCGATTCTGAGCGTTTCGATTCCGCTGCGGCGTTCTGAAGAGGAACCGTTCGCGGCGTCGCTCGAGTCACGAGAGGCGCCGTCTTTGCCTGAGCCCAACGTATCGTTTCTGCATGGACAACTATGATGCTTCTGCAGAATCCAAAAATTGTAATACTGGAGTATACAATTTATGTATGTGCGAACCCTGGATAAAATCGACATCGAGATCCTCCACCACCTCGTCGCGGATGCCCGCCAGCCCTACAGCGAAGTCGCCGAGCGGATCGACGTCTCCGCGCCGACTGTGTCCAACCGAGTCGACCGACTCGTCGACATCGGCGTGATAGATGGCTTTACCGTCGACGTCGATCGATCGACCGTCTCTGCGGGGACCGAGGTACTGATCGACTGTACGCTCTCGCCGGACGCAGACGATGGGATCGCCGACCGCCTGTCCTCGCTCGAGGCGATCGAACACGTCTTCGCGACGGCGGACGGCCGAGTGCTCGCGACCGCTACCGTCTCCCAGGCACGAATACGAGCGGTGCTCGCCGACGCGGTCGACCTCGAGTCCCTCGACAGCTACCGGGTTCACCTGCTCGAGGACCGCCACTGGTCCCCGTCGATCGCCTCGTCCGATCTAGCCTTTACGTGCGACGAGTGTTCGAACCGGGTGACTGACGACGGCGTCTCGATCACCATCGACGACGACCGCTATCACTTCTGCTGTCCGTCCTGCCGGTCAGCGTTCGAAGAGAGTGCGACGATCAGCGAGTCTGTGTAACTCGAGTCGAGAATTCACGCAAACCTGCGAGCGCCGAGAGAACCGGCCCTACCCGAAGTTTTCGATGCGCGCCTCCTCCGGATCCCCGCCGGCGGCCTCGATCGCCTCGGCGACTTGGTCGACGAAGTCGGCGAACCCAAAGACGTAGCACTGCCCGTCCTCGAGGTGGGCGTCGACGGCCGACTCGAGACCCTCGTGGTCGTCCGCCTCGAGTACCGTGACGGTCGCCCCCGCTTCCGAGAGTGCCTCGAGTCGCTCGGTGTGGGCCGGTTCGTCGTCCCGGTAGATGACGGTCGCGTCGTGGCCGGCCCTCTGGGCAGCCTCGGCGATGGCGACCGCGGGGCCGATGCCGGGTCCGCCGGCGATCGCCACGACGTCGCCGTCGTCCTCGTAGGCGATCGTTCCGAACGGGCCCTCGACGTGAACCGTTTCGCCGCCCTCGAGGGAGGCGAGCCACGGTGCGAGTTCGCCGTCGGGGTCGACCCCGACGGTGATCTCGAACGTCTCCTCGACCGTCGGCGACGAGAGGGTGTAGTGGCGTGCGACCTCCTCGCCCTCGGGCGCCGCTCGGAGGAGGACGAACTGCCCGGGGAGTGCCTCGAACTCTTCGGGCGTCGCGAGCTCGAGTGCGACGGTCGACGGTCCCACTTCGGTGACGGACTCGACGGTAACGGCCGTGCCTTCCATACCGGACCGTACCGGCGGGTGCCTCAAAGAAGTTCCTTTCCCCGCGACGGTTTCGGGTCTCGAGCCTCCGATGCTCTCGCTTTCGTATGGAGTTCTGGGGCCTCGTTCTGGACCCGATTTTCGGGAACTTGGTCACCCCTCGAGTTTCCGAGGCCCGTTCACCCCTCGAGTTCGTCGCCGTATCGACTCTCCCACAGGCGGAGGTAGACGAACAGCGGGGAGAGTGTCGCCCCAGCGTCGGTCGGTTCGTACTCCACGCGCGGGGGAACCTCGTCGTAGGCAGTTCGCTCGAGCAGTCCGGCGTCGACGAACTCAGAGAGGCGCGCGGAGAGGGTGTTCGGGGAGGCCGGAATCACGTCCTCGAGTTCGGAGAAGCGACTCGGCCCGCCCGCGGTCGTAATCGCTCGCAGAATCGAGAGGGCGTGTCGGCGTTCCAAGAGCGAGAGAACGTCCCGTTTCGCCGACGACTCGTCGTTCGTCGTCTCGTCGATCGCTTCTTCCCCGCCTGCCGTTTCTACCCCGTCGGGAACTTCTCTCACGTCGGTCGCCGACTCGAGGGCCTCAGTCGCCGGAACGTCGAGGATCGTTTCGAGCGCGTCCATGATGGTGTCTGAATCGGTCATACGACCACTACGTAATCTGTAGTATTAAACTTCATGATATATAGCGATCTATCGAGTCCTGCTGGGTCGTGGTCTCTGCTCTGGATCGCGTCCGAACACTCAAATGATTCCTGTGTGTGAGACGAATTATGTCTGAACGAGATGCGATCGACGCAGTGGACGAACCCGTGACAGTGTCGTCGCTCGTCGACGACCTCCGGGCGCTTGGGCTGACGGCGGGTGAGACAGTGCTCGTCCACTCTTCGCTCAGCTCCTTCGGGTGGGTCTGCGTGGACGCCCAGACCGTCGTCGACGCGCTCATGGCCGCCGTAACCGAGGCGGGGACGCTCGTCATGCCGACCCACTCCGGACAGTACGGCGATCCGGCCGTCTGGTCGAACCCACCCGTTCCCGACGACTGGATCGACACGATTCGAGCGGAGCGACCACCCTATCGACCGGCGACCACGCCGACACGCGGCGTCGGCGCGGTTCCGGAGTGTTTTCGATCGTACCCCGACGTCTATCGGAGCCAGCACCCGACCGTCTCGTTCGCGGCCTGGGGCGCCGACGCCGAAACCATCGTCGCCGACCACGGGTTCGACGACGGTCTGGGGGAGCATTCGCCGCTGGCCAGCGTCTACGACCGCTCCGGCTCGGTCCTCCTGCTAGGAGTCGACCACGGCGCCAACACCTCGCTCCACCTCGCCGAGTACCGGGCGGACATCGATTTGCCACCGACCGATACCGTCGCTACCGTTCTCGAAGAGGGCGAGCCAACGTCGGTCACCTTCCAGGACATCGAAACCGACGCCAGCGACTTCGCGACCCTCGGCGACGCGTTCGAGGACGAACACGACTCGATCGTTCGACGCGGATCGGTCGGCGCCGCCGACGCGCGGCTAGTTCCCCAGCGAGCGATGGTCGACTTCGCCGTCGACTGGCTCGAGGCGAATCGGTAACGCGCTCCACCACCGACGCGAGACCTCGAGAATCGATCACGCGCTCTCGTCGATCACTCGAGGCTCGAATCTTCCGTGGATTCGGCGGACCCCGCTCCTGCGTTCCGGACCTCGACCTGCGAGATACGTGTCCCCTCGACTGCCGCAACGGCGAACTCGTACCCCTCGATCTCGAACTCGTCACCGACGTCCGGAACGCGACCCGCTCGAGACAGGATCAACCCACCGACAGTCTCGACGCCGTCGGCTTCGAACGCGGTCTCGAGCGTCTCGTTGAGCCTCGAGACCGTGAGTCCGCCGTCGACGACGTAGGTGCCGTTGGGTCGCCGATCGATCGACGGTTCGTCCGTGGCCACGTCGAAGTCGTCGCGAATGTCGCCGACGAGTTCCTCGACGACGTCCTCGACGGTCACGATGCCCTCGAACGCGCCCCACTCGTCGACGATGGCGACCATCTGTTTTCGTTCGCGCTGGATCTGCTCGAGGAGGTCGATGACCGAACCGGTTTCCGGATAGATGAGCATCTCCCGGGCGACGTCGCCGGCCGTTAGCGCGTCGGCGTCGGGATTTTCGTGGGTGACGCGGAGAACGTCTTTCACGTCGAGGAATCCCTCGATCTGATCGTCCGTGTTGGGATCGATCACCGGATATCGGGTGTGGCCTTCTTCGATGATTCTGGACCGAACGGCCGGAAGCGGCGTGTCCGCGGAGACTGTGATCACGTCTGGTCGGGGAACCATGACTGCCTGGACCGAGAGGTCGTCGAAGTCGAACACGCGTTCGATTAGTTCGACTTCCTCCATCTCGATGTTCCCTTTCCGACCGGCCGTCGACAGCACGGCGAGGATCTCCTCTTCGGTCAGTACCTCCTCGTTCTCGGAGGCCGGCGGGATGCCGATGAGCCGCGTGAAGAAGTTCGCGGTCCCGTTGAAGACGACGAGTCCGGGGATAAAGACGTAGTAGAAGAGCTTCATCGGTCGGGCCACGATCAGCGCCACGCGTTCTGCCTCGGCGATCGCGATCGTCTTCGGCGCCAGTTCTCCGAAGACGACGTGCAAGAAGGTGATAATGCTGAACCCGACGGCGAAGGAGACGAGGTGGATCAGCCCCCCGGGTAAGATCGGCGACAGTACGGGTTCGAGCAGAGCCGCGACGGCGGGCTCACCGATCCAGCCGAGACCGAGTGAGGAGATGGTAATGCCGAGCTGGGTCACGGCGAGATAATCGTCGAGGTTATCCATCGCGTCCTGTAAAAGGACCGCCCCCGAGCGCCCTTCCTCGACGAGTGCGTCGACAGCGGTCGCTCGAATTCGAACGTATGCGAACTCCGCGGCGACGAAAAAGCCGTTCAGGAAGACCAGGACGAACGCGACGAGGAGTCGACCGACGGAGAGGGCGACGTCTACCATCGTTTTCTCCGTATTTGATCCGTTCTCGAATTCTCGCTCGAGACACGAACTGGCTGATTCCGGTTCTGTGCGGTGTTCCACATAGTACGGTCTTCCACCTTCAGCCAGATAATTCCTATAGAAATCTGTACAGTATCCGCGTCGATGTCACACACCGGTCGAGATGTGACAGTGGAGGCACTTGTGGAAGACGACCACGTTAGCGACCACACAGCCACGAATGGTCGCGAGGCGTGGTCGACTCGAGCATGAGTGATCCACCATGACACGTCGGTTGTGTCACGTGGCACCCGAACTGCGTCGTTCGCGAGCCACTTGCACTCACAGGGGTCGTTGATGCGTCGATTCCTTAGTCGGCGGGAGGTCCCGTCGACGAATCACTATTGATCGGATATCTTCATAAATCCGACTCAATGAGCAAATTTAGCAATATTACCGGTATTTTGGGGACGAATACGGAATAATTGGGGGTCAGGAAAAACGATCGTCAGTATTTGTTGGGTGCATTGGCACAGAACTATTCGGTTGATCACTGACGGGACTTGAGGCGGGACAGACTGACGGGACTCAGACGGGGTACCACTGGCGATGCTCGAGACGGAGTATCTACACTATTTACACCGAATGTTCACGCATCCGCGTTCCGCCAATCCAGGACGCCAGTGTCGGTCGACGGTGTCCGATGGTCGTCACTCACCGCTTGCAACCCGAGTCACGTCACTCGAATTGAGTGCACGACTACGCGAAGAAGTCGACGGAGGGCAGTCAGAGATCGACCTTCCGCTGGTCTCCATCGGACAATTTGGCGCTCACGAGCGCCGCGTGGCTTCGCCGTAATCGTTCCGACAGCGCCTGGTGAGAGATACCGAGTTCGTCCGCGAGCTCTTTCAGCGTCACCTTTCGCGGTACGTCGAAGTAGCCCAGTTCGTGGGCCGTGACGATCGTCTCGTACTGGGTCTCCGTGAGCGGCGTCTCCTCGCTGAGGTCGCCGTCCAGTTCCGTCATGCGACGCACCGAGACGGAGAACTCCTGATCCAGCAGTTCGTCGTGTGCGGCCGACAGCGACTGTCGATCGTGAAAGAGCAGTTCGATCGTCCAGTCGTGGTCAACTCCGGTCGTCTCGAGGATGGCTCCACCGTGATCGGCGATCACCTCCTGGAACTGCATGATCGGCGCGTCGAACTCGAGGCGAAAGAGCCAGCGTTCGCGGCTGGCGTCGGTCAGACTGGCGAGCACCGAGAGCGTTGGATCCGCCTCGAGCGCCTCCTGAATCTCGTTGCGACTCGCCCCCGACACCCACACGAGTGGCGGGCCCTCTCCGACCACCCCTGCGAACTGGAGCTCGAGCGACGGGATGCGCTCGAACGCGGTCGCTGCAGCGAAGTGGCCGGCGGGGACCTCGAGTTCGGCGACTGTCGTCATCATCGACATTCACCACAACCGCATATAGACGGCTTCTGTTAGCGGTAGGTGTTCCCGCTACCATCGTTCGGAAACTATCTCGTGCGGAGATAGGTTACTTCGTTTTACCGCCTCCACGTCGGGTGTTCACGACGGACTACTCGAACGACCGACATACATCGTTAACTGATACCGTGTTCAATCCCAGCGCATTACGATGACGACTTCGTCTCGTCTGTCGGTAGGAGTAATCGGCCGATACGCGGTGATGGGACTCGGTCTACTGTACGTCCTGGTCGGCACCACGTACTTCGTCACCGTGGTGTCGGAGGGAACGTCGCTCGGGTCCGCATTCGTCGTCTTCTCGTTTATAGCCGGGTCGGGCCTCGTCGTCTTCGTCGGCGGGTATCGTCTCCCGACGTCGGCCGTCGACCATCGATTCTACTCGTCCGTCGCGCGCTGGTCGCTTCTCGGAATCGGCGGAATGCTCGTTATTCTAGGGGTCTATCACGCGCAACCGGACATGGGGCTCGAAGACCCCCGACGGTCGCTCGCCGTTCTCACCGCGCTGAGTTGCGTCGCCGGATTCGGCGTCGGAACCTACGCCGCCCGGGCCAAAACGAACGCCCTCGAACTCGAGCGACGGAATCGCGCGCTCGAACGCGTCCAGGACAAACTCGAGGAGACGAACGAACAGCTCGAGCGATCGAACGAGCGACTCGAGCAGTTCGCGTACGTCGCCTCCCACGACCTTCAGGAACCGCTTCGTATGGTCACCAGCTATCTCCAGTTGATCGAACGTCGCTACGCCGACGAACTCGACGAGGACGGTGAGGAGTTCATCGAGTACGCCGTGGACGGCGCAGAGCGAATGCGGGCGATGATCGACGGCCTCCTCGAGTACTCGCGCGTCGAGACGCAACGGGAACCGTTCGAACCGGTCGACCTCGACGACGTCTTCGCTGACGTTCGCAAAAACCTCGAGCTCAAGCTTCGAGAACGCGACGCCAATCTCGAGGTGGACGACCTCCCTCGCGTCGAGGGTGACCCGAGCCAGCTCCGTCAACTCTTTCAGAACCTCGTCTCGAACGCGATCGAATACAGCGGCGACGAACCGCCAGTCGTCGACGTGACGGCCGAACGGAACGGCGACCGTTGGCTCGTCTCGGTTCGCGACGAGGGGGTCGGAATCGATCCGGACGAGACGGAACGCATCTTCGAAATTTTCCAGCGGCTTCACAGCGAGGACGAGGTCTCAGGAACCGGGATCGGCCTCGCGGTCTGTAAGCGAATCGCGGAGCGCCACGACGGCGATATCCAGGTCGATTCCGAGCCTGGGGAGGGCGCGACGTTTTCGGTCGCTCTTCCGGCGGCGCAGGGCGAGACGTGATTTCCAGGCGACGGAGCACCCGGTCGAGCCGGTAGCTCCGCTGCAAGTGAACGACGTAATGCCGTACGTAACAGTCCGTTTCACGTCCTAAATCTTCGGAATCTACAATCAAGAGCGTCGTGAGTACGAAAGATGCTCATCGACTCATGCATTTTTGGCAAAACGAAGGGAATCAGTCCGCGTCCGTTTCGTCGGTGGACGGAGTATCCGATTCTGAGGTACTCTCGTTAGTGGATTCATCGGATACCGCTGATGACCCGGGGTGTGTCGCTGCCAGTACGTTCTGGACGTAGCGCATTCCGGTGGCGATTCCCATCACGCTGTCCATCAACGATTGTTGAGTCGCCTCACCAGGATAGATCCGGTGCTCTAGTTGGAGCACCTCGGCGTTCCGAAGCTCACAGGCACGGTCCTCCTCGTCGAGGAACGTGTAGAACCCGGGCGTCGCAGCAAGCACTGGCCCGATCTGGGCCAGCAGCTCTGTGCGCGACTCCTCCTCGCGGATGAGTCGCTTTGCCCGTTCGGTGTCGAACGCGCTACGCCCGACGACTCGAATCGGACCCCGCTTCTCCTCCTGGATGAGGTGTATCGGCAGGCGCGAGAGAGTCACCTGCAGGTTGAACTCCGTTTCCTCCTGAGAGTGAGGCGTAACGTCCTGAATGGCGTTCTCGTCGAGCCACCACCTGACCTGCTCGACGCTCACGTGGGTCGTCATGACTCGACTCCGGCTTCGAGCCAAAAAAGGACTGACCTGGCAGGAGCCGACTTTTCGACTTCGAGAACGTACGGACTTACCGATACTCGGGCTCCCCGGAAGATCGCATTCGATGACGGTTGTAGTCGCGGGCGCCCCTCTCCTTGGGCAAGGCCGTCGCCGACGCCCCACCGACCCGCCCGATAGGTACGACGTCGACAGCGGTCTCGAGATGGTCGCGATTAGTCCACGGCACGAATAGTAGTTTCCCACCGGGGCCTGCGGCCCGTCTACCTTCGAATTCGATGTGTTCGGCGAGGTAGCTGTCGGACTCGGGAACGGTGAAGTCGGTGTCCTTCCACGATTAAATGGTGCGCGGAGAGTCGTCACAGTACGCCTTCCAGAGCGACAGTAGCAGGGAACGTCGGATCAGGCTAATCACCCCGTACACCAAGTGAGGGGACGCTCAGCTCGAGGTCGTTAATAGTGGCTCCGTAGAAGTGGCAATATGCCCGGGGAGGGCTCCGAACCCTCGATCTCCGCATGTCCCAGGTTCGAGGCTCGGCAGAGTCCTCGAGGGACACGGAGGCTTCCAAGGCGAAACCGCACCGAATCTCTGAACCCTATGAGTGCGGCGCTATGTCCAGCTAAGCCACCCGGGCTTGCTGCAGTAGCGGGTTGTTCGCTGTGTTTCTTTAACCTTCCCATTCGCCGACGGCGTGTAATCCCTACCCACGGATTTATCACCAGCCCATACGAACCACGGTGCATGACCGTTCCCGGTATCGTCCAGTCGACGCTCGAGGGCGAGGAAATCGCCGCTCGAGTGCCACTCGGTGGTGACGACGAACTGTTCATCACACCCTCCAGGACCATCATCTATCGCGCCGAAGGACTGTTGAGCGACGAATCAGTCGACACGTTCCCGCACGACGCCGACCGTCTCACCCTCTCGGAGGGGCGTCGAAAGACGCGATTTACGCTCGAGTATCCCCTCGACGGCGAACGCGAGTTCACGATTCCGGCCAATCGAACCGACGAGGTTCTCCACCCCGTGCTCGCCGGCGTGCTCACCGGCAACGACATCACCGACTCGGGCGAGTCCGTCCTCAAGACGTTCCGGTTCAGCGAACTCACCCTGATCATCACGAGCGACCGACTCGTCAAGCACATCGGCGAGGCCGTCTGGGACAGCGACTTCGAACAGTACCATTACGCCGACGTGACGAACCTGTCCTTCGAGGACGGCAGCGTCGCCACGCAGGTCGTCCTCGGGGTGGACGGTCGCCAGCAGCGGATCAAAGCGCCGAACGACCAGGCCGACGAGGTCGCCGAACGCCTCAAGCGCGCGCTCTGTTCGTTCCACGACGTCGAGACGCTCGAGGAACTCAACGCGCTCCTCGCGGCAGACGAGGACGACGCGGACGAACCGACGAGCGAGTCAGCGTCGGGCGTCGACTTCGGCATCGGCGTCGACCCGCTGGATGCTAACCCGCCGGAACCAGACGACCTCGACGAGGAGGCGGCCGCGAGCCAGGAACCGACCGAGACCGACCCCTCCAACGACCCACTCGGCTCCTCGAGTGCCTTCGATTTGGGGTCAAACACGGACGAGGTGCCCGGGCAGACGGCCCAGCAGCAGGCCGCCGACGGCGATCTGCACGACGAATCCAGCGTGACCAATCGATCTTCGGCCTCGGCCGGCGCAGTCCGGGACACGTCGACGGCCGACTCGTCCTTGGCCGACCCGGAACTGCTCGAGCGGATCGAGTCGCTCGAGTCGGCCGTCGAGGCCCAGACCGAGTTGCTCGAGGCCCAACAGGCGACTATCGAGCAGTTGATCGAGGAGCTTCGGCAGGGTCGATAACTGTTGCTGACAAAGCTATCGGAACTATAGCAACTACCGAAACTATAGTAGCTACCGACTGTATGGCAACTACCGAACGGATAGTTCTGGCGTTACGGCGGCGTTTCTGACGTAATCATTGCTCTCACTCCCGCCCCGTGACCTTCCTGATACACGACGAGCCGAACGGCCCGAGTTCGCCAGCCTCGAGTTTGATGAAGTGACCCGTCGAGAGTCCGGCGCCACAGCGTCGGCAAGAGAATTCGCCCTCCCTGGTGACGACCTGTTCCTGAAATCGAACGTACTGGCGGCTCTTCACCCGGACGATGCCGTCCTCCCGGTCGATGATGCCGCGTAACTCCGCCTCGTCGAGGATCGTTCGCGTCACCGCGGGATCCTTGGTGATCGTCTCGATTCGGTCGACGACCGCCGGGAGCGGGAGCGACTCGTGCTCGAGTCGCTCGAGGAGAGCGAGTCCGAGGTTGACGCGGTCGTCTTCGGCCATCGTGCTCGCTCTCGAGTGTTCCGTGGACGGTGATAAACGTTGTGTCGACGCTCGGCCCCATCGCTCGGTTTGGCGCTCTCAGTACCGAACAATACGGAGATTGGAAGGAAGGGAACCGCTGCTATCACTTCGGGAGAACGTCACGAGACAGAAAGGTTTCAACCCCGGCGTTCGAACCTCCGGCAATCGATGGCGTCGCCGATCACCACTCGAGCCCTCCTCGGGACGGGACTCGTGGGTTTCGTCTTCCTCGCGAGCCTGTTCGTCTCGCCGTCGGCCACGGTCGGCGTGCTCGAATCCGTCGCTGGCGATCCGTACCGGTTCGGGCTCGCCGTCGCCGTTCTGTACACTGTCCGGCCCCTCTTCGCGTGGCCGACGACTCCGCTCGCCGTCCTGGTCGGCTACGGCTACGGCGCGGTTCTCGGCCTCCCTGTCGCCCTGCTCGGCGTCTCGCTGACCGTAATTCCGACCTTTCTCGTGGTTCGCTGGCTCGTCGGGGGAAGCAACCGGTCGACCGGCGAGAGACGCCCGCTCGCCGGTTTCCTCGGGCGGAGTTGCGACGTGATCGACCGTTACTACGACGCCGTCGGCCCCGTTCGCGGCGTCGTCACGTCTCGACTCGCGCCGATTCCCTCGGACGTCGCGACAGCCGCCGCAGCCGTCAGCGGGGTTCGGCTTCGACACCTCGTTGGTGGGACGGCCCTCGGCGAGCTGCCGTGGACGATCGCGGCCGTTCTCGTCGGTGCCTCGGCGGCCAGGCTCACGAACGACGTCCTGGTCGACGGGGTCGGTCAGCACGGGTTCGTCCTCGCCGGGTCGGCAGCGGTCGTCGCCGTTGCACTGGTCGCACCGTCGATCTACAGCCACCTCCGGACTGGGTCGACCGCGGGGACGTCGCTCGAGTGAACGAAGACGCATCTCCATTCACGATTCTGTGTCCTCACGGTATTCGGGCTACCCATCCCTGGCGGATCCTTGCGCTCTCGCCCTCGGCGAACCCCTGCGCTATTCCCTTTCGGCGAACCCGTCTCCCATCGAGTCACCGAGTTCCTGTAAGTCCGCCTCGAGCCGTTGGTATCGGTCGGTTCCCTCCAGGTCGTCGATCGAGAGGGAACCGTCGAGTGCTTCCTTCTTGTTCGAGAGCGCCGCCACTTCACGACGACCGTGCTGACCGTATCGCGACTTGGCGCGGAGGGTTTCGATCAGGCGTGTCAACGTCGTTCGCGAGACTGGCTTCGTCACGTAGTCGTCGACGTCGAGATCGATGATGTCGAGTCCGGGGTCGACGGCGGTAACCATGATGACCCAGCAGTCGTGGCCTCGACGACGGAGTTCGTCCAGGACCTCGTCGCCGGCGAGATCGGGCATCTGTCGGTCGAGCAGCACGACGTCGACCTCGTCGCTCACCTGCTCGAGTGCGCCGCGACCCGTGTAGGCGGTGCGAACGGCGTAGCTGTCGCGCATCCAGCTCGCGTATAGGTCGACCAGTTCGCGCTCGTCGTCGACGACGAGAATCGTCGGTTCGGTGGCCATGCGACGGGAATCGTCAGAACGTGGGACACTCGAGGAGGTAGTCGTTTCGGTCAACTCAGTCGGTGAGTCGTCCGTCCACGTGGGAGTATCGAAGTCGTTGAACCGGCTGTCGGTGGACTATCGAAACGGATCGGAACAATCGTAGACGACGCCGTGTTGGGGACAGACGTACTTGCAGTGACGTTTGTAGAGGTGGGCCCCGCAACTGGGACATGCGGGTCCAGCGTCGGTCATTGGCTGCGTTTCGGCGTCGGGCGTGCTAAGTGTTCCGTCGGAGGAGCTTGTCGAAGGTTGCCCTCGTATCTCGTGTGTGGACGGTGCGTTTGTGTCACGAGGGTATCTCCGGCGCATCGTGTTCGCGGAAGCGAATCTTTTTGACCGCAAAAGCCTGGGTACAGGTATCGATGTACCTGGTTACGTTTCGCCTGGATCCGGGGGAGTACGATGCGGAGTTCCACGAGTTGAACGACTCGATCCAGGCCGTTGCCGAAGAGACGGACGGTTATCGCGGTAAACGAACGTGGAACGACCCAGCAAGTGGCGAGGTGCTCGTCGTCTACTACTGGGACTCACTCGACGCGCTCGAGGCGTTTGGCGCGGATGCAGACCACAAACGAGCGAAACAGCGGTGGAGCGAGTGGTACGACGCGTACGAAGTCACCATCACGGAAGTCATCGAAACGTATGGAAGCGGATTCGGTGACTCCGCTGACCCACCCGAGTAGTGTATCCACTGTACTGACCGCACCAGGTCGCGAATATCATTTACTAGCATTTCAACAGAGCCCCGTAGGATGGTCACGTCGTCGGGTTCAGGCCCGACTCGGACGTTCGCCGCTCATCTCGAGAACCTCTCGACGGGCGCGGTAGGAGTCAGAAACGATTCGATTTCGGTGTGGCCGCTGGCTCGAGAGCCACTCCTCCAGTGAAGTCGAACCCTCCGTTGAAACTCTGGAAAGCTAAAATCCGAATCGGCGTCGAGCTACTCGATCAACACTCGCTCCAACCGCAGGATTCGCAGGTCTTACAGCCCTCCGAGAAGTAAAGCGAGAGCGACCCACAGGAGGGACACTCCGGAGATTCGCCGGCGTCGATGAGGTCCTGCGTGGCGTCCCGTTCGTCCGCAGTCGCCGCCCCACCGTCGGTCTCGTGGTCGTCCGCGTCGACGACCTCCACGTCGGTCTTGAGGCCGGCGTCTGCGTCAGTGTCAGTCTCGGCGTCCGCTGACTCCTCGAGCGTCTGCTGTTTCGGGTACGGCTTGTCGATTTCGTCGTCGAGATACCGGCGCATCGCGGTGCCGATGGCGTCCGGGATCGACTGTATCTGTTCGCCCTTGTCCCAGGCGACTTTCGGACTCCGGGTCCCACAGAGTTCGTCGATGACCTCCTCGGGATCGACGCCCGAGCGCAGCGAGGTGGAGATGACCTTCGCGAGCGCTTCCGTGAAGGAGTTCGTGAAGCCCCCGGAGTGGCCAATGTTCGCGAAGAGTTCGAACGGCTGGCCGGTCTCGGGGTCCTCGTTGATCGTCACGTACACCTTGCCGTAGCCGGTGTCGATCCGCTGACTCACGCCCTGGAGCGAATCGGGGCGTTCGCGCTTCTCGGCGAAGTCGACCGTAACGGGTTCGTCCTGAGTGCCGATGGTCGCGCCGTCGGCCTCGAGTACGTCTCGGACGTCCTCGTGCTCGAGGAACTGCTCGAGACCGCCGAAGATGTCGTCGATCTGCTCGAGCAACGCTTCGGCGGCTTCCTGCTCGTCGGCGAACTCCGTATTGTCGGCTCGCGTCGTCAGGACTTGCTTGGTTCGGGTGCCGTCGCGGTAGTACGTGACGCCCTTGCCACCGTGCTCGTAGACCCACTCGAAGACGTCCTTGGCGTCCTCGAGCGTGGAGTCGTTGGGCGCGTTGACCGTCTTCGAAATCGCGGAGTCGACGCCCTCCTGGCAGGCACACTGGACCGCGGCGTGATCTTTCGCCGAGAGGTCCGCGGTGATGACGAACAGTTCGCCGATGGCGTCCGGGACGGTCTCGAGGCCGTCGACGCCGTCGAACTGGTTCGTGGCCATCTGTTCCTGGGCTTCGCGTTTCGCGGCCTCGACGTCGACGTCGTTGGCCTCGAGCGTCCGAAGGAAATAGTCGTCGAACTCGACGAGCATCTCGTCGCCCTGGACGTCGTCGGTGACGTTCTTGTAGTAGGCGACGTTGTAGATGGGCTCACAACCGCCGGTCGTGTTGCCGACCATCGAGGTCGTCCCGGTTGGTGCGATGGTCGTCACGTTGTGGTTTCGGATGGGGTAGCCGTCCGCCCAGTCGTCGGCGGACTCGCCCGTCTGGTGTTCGAACCACTCGCGGTACTCGATCGGGTTCGCATACTTCGAGTCGTCCCAGTCGGCGAAGGAGCCGCGCTCTTCGGCGAGTTCGTGGCTGGTCTCCTTCGCACCGTGGTTGATGTGCGTCATCAACTGGCGGGCGACCTCGTTGCCCTCGTCGCTGCCGTACTTGATACCGAGCTGGATGTACAGTTGGGCCAGGCCCATGATGCCCAGTCCGATCTTGCGCATCCGGCGAACGGTCTCCTCGATTTCCTCGACCGGGAAGTCGGACATGGTGACGACGTTCTCGAGGAAGCGCGTCCCGTACTCGATGCGCTCGTCGAATTTCTCCCAGTCGATGGCGTCCTCGAGGAACGCGGCGACGGCGTCCTCGTGGGAGTCGTACTCCTCGGCGTGTTCGGTCGACCAGACGCGCCAGTCGGGGGCGTCGAAGTCCGCCAGCGTCGAGAGGTTGATGTGACCGAGGTTGCAGGCCTCGAACTCCTCGAGCGGCTGTTCGCCGCAGGGATTTGTCGCTAAAATGGTATGTTCTGGGTGTTTCTCCACGTCGAAGGAGTGTTCCTTGTTGACTCGCTCGAGGTAGATGACCCCTGGTTCGCCGTTCTCGTGGGCGCCCTCGACGATGCGCTCCCAGACGAGTTCGGCGGGTACCGAGAGCGGTTCACCGACCTCGACGTACTCGCCGAGGTCGTAGCGGCCGTACATCTCCTTGGTTTCCTCGGTGGCGATGTGGGGTTCTTCCGTGCGCGGGTTGGTGAAGGTGTACTCCTCGCCGTTCTGGACGGCTTCCATGAAGGCGTCAGTGACGCCTACGGAGATGTTAAAGTTCGAGAGGTGGCCCTCGACAGCGTTGCGCAGGTGCTTCGGTACCTTCCCGTCGTCGTCGATCAGTTCGCGGGCCTCCTCGAGCGCCTCGGCGAACGTCGTGTACGTATAGTCGTCGGGATCGTTGAGCCGCAGGGTGTGTGCCAGCGAGACGTCTTTGTTCTTCGCGTGGATGAACTCGATGACGTCCGGGTGCGAGACGCGCATGATGCCCATCTGGGCGCCTCGTCGCGTCCCGCCCTGCGCGATGGTCTCACAGAGCTGATCGTACGTCCGCATGAAGGTGATCGGTCCGGAGGCGATGCCGCCCGTGGAGCCGACGCTGTCCCCGAACGGGCGAAGCTGCCAGAATCCGTAGCCGACGCCGCCGCCGGACTGGAAGACTTCGGCGGCCTTCTTGGCCGTCTCGTGGATGTCTGCGAGGTCGTCGTCGGGGCTCATGACGAAACACGCCGAGAGCTGCTGGAGTTCGTCGCCGGCGTTCATCAGTGTCGGCGAGTTCGGCATGAACGAGAGGCTCTCCATCCCCTCGATGAACGTCTCGGCGACGTCTTCGACGTGCTCGCGCACGGGTTCCGGCAGTTCCGGAACGATCGTGTCGTAAGCGAACTTGTTGACGTTCCGTTCGGTCAGCGTCGTCTCGCTGTCGTCGTCCACGGTGGTCCCCTCCCCGAAGACCTCCGCCGCGAGTTCGTCCCGGCGCGGATGACCCGGCTTGAGCTGATCGGGCGTAACCGTGATCTCGAGACCCTGGTTGTTCGCCTCGTACACCGCTTCGGCTAGCGCGATGTTCTTCCCGACGCGTTCGAACAGTTCCTCCTGGGTCTCAGCGAGTTCGCCGTCGGCGTCCTTCCGGAGGTAGCGGGCGGGAAGGATGTTCTGGTAGGCGTTTGCCGTCATCCGATCCTCGAGGGTCTCTCCCTCGGTGCGCTTGATCGGGAGCGTGAGATCGTCCGCGGTGAGTTCGGACCCGCTCATGCGCGCGCCACCTCGAGCACGCAGGAGTCTCCTGACGCGAGTTTCCCCGAAAATTGAGTGTTCCGTTCCATGAGTAGTGACGACGGTTTGGTGTTCTCCCAACCCTATAAATCTACCTGAGTTGTAAGAACACAATTTCAGTTGTGTTTATACCAGTCGGTGCTCGTAAATGAAACCGGCGACTGAGACTGCCGCCGTGGCGTCTGTAAGACGCTACGAACCCAACGGCCTTAACGATTTCCAGAGTGGACCGAAAGTGATCGAATTCTCGTTCAGAACGGCGACGTACGGTGGTTTTTAGTTTTTCGAGTGAAGGAGGTGGCGGTCTCGCGAACACACGACACGGTGGGGTGCCCGGCCGGTTCGGGGTTTCGACGTGTCGCGTCGATTCTCGTCTAGAGCGACCCGAGCAGCTCGAGCGACTCGGCTGGTTGTCGCCATCGGAACGTTCACTTCCGAATTACTGTCAAGATGGTCGGAAGTATTAGGTATCTTTAGCGCGCGTAGGTAGGTATGCTAGATCCGATTACAGGTTCACCGGTGCTCATGGTGCTCGCGGCGCTCGTCGTCCTCGCCGTCGTCGTCGTGGCGGTCAGGTTCGCGATCAAGATGGCGATCAGAGTCGGTCTGGTCGCCGCCGTCGTCCTCGCGGCGCTGTACACCGTCGGCTACCTCGACGCGCTTCAGTTCTGAGAGGCGATTCCGTCGAGGAAGTTCTCGATGACGTCGTGGCCGACAGCGGTGAGCACACTCTCGGGGTGGAACTGCACGCACTCGAGTGGCACGTCCGGGTCGACGTGGCGAACGCCCATCACGAGCGACTTGCCGTCGTGGTCGGTCGTCGCCGTCACCTCGAGACAGTCGGGCACGTCCACCGCGACGAGGGAGTGGTACCGACCGGCCTGGAACCCCTGTTCGAGCCCCGAGAAGACGCCCTGCCCGTCGTGGGTGACGGGTGAGGCCTTCCCGTGGATGGGCTCGGGAGCGCGCTCGACCGTCCCGCCAAACGCGTAGACGGCGGCCTCGAGGCCAAGGCAGACGCCGAGGATCGGAACTGTCGAACGCAGTTCCCTGATGACGTCCATCGAGACGCCCACGTCCCGGTCGTTTTTCGGATGACCGGGACCGGGGCTGACGATGATCGCGTCAGCCTCGACCGCGCGAACGTCCTCGAGCGAAGCGGTGTTCTTGAGGACCGTCGTTTCGGCGTGCTCGCTGACGTACTCGACCAGGTTGTACGTGAACGAATCGTAGTTGTCGACGACGAGGACGTGCGGATGGGGCGGTTCGGCTTCTGTCTCGGCGGGTACGCCGACGTCGTGGTCGTCGCGTGAAGAGCTCATCGGCGTGCCTCCGCGACGGCGTTTTCGTCGGTGTCGTCCTGTTCGTCGTGCTCGCTCCGCTTCGAATGACTTCGACCGCCGTCACTACCACTGCTCTCTGAAAGCCCTCTCGTGCTCGAGTCCACGTCGATCCGCTCGAGGGCACTCACTACGCCGCCCATCTTCTTCTCGGTCTCCTCGTACTCGGCGGCTGGATCGCTGTCGGCGACGAGTCCCGCACCCGCCCGAACCGTGATCAACTGGTCGTCGTCTCGTTCCTCGACCGTCGCCGTCCGGATGACGATCGCGACGTCGGCGTCGCCCGTCCACGAGAAGTACCCGACGCCGCCGCCGTAGAGCCCGCGTGGTTCGTCCTCGAGGTCGTCGATGACCTCCATGGCCCGGACCTTGGGCGCACCCGAGAGCGTCCCGGCGGGGAACGCCGCGCGGGTCGCGTCGAACGCGTCGAGATCCTCCTGGAGCGTGCCGGTGACCGTCGACTCGATGTGCTGGACGTGGCTGTACTTCAGGACGTTCATGAACTCGTCGACGCGGACCGATCCCGCGTCGGCGACCCGTCGAACGTCGTTTCGCGCCAGGTCGACCAGCATCGTGTGCTCGGCGCGCTCCTTCCCGTCGGCGAGCATCTCGCCGGCCAGTCGACGGTCCTCGACGGGGCTCGAGCCTCGGTCGCAGGTGCCCGCGATGGGGTTCGACATGATCTCTCGCCCGCGAACGGAGATGAGCGTTTCCGGACTCGCGCCGACGACGGTGAGGTCGTCGTGCTCGAGCAGGTACATGTACGGCGAGGGGTTCACAGCCCGCATCGACTCGTAGAATCCCAGCGGATCGACGTCGCCGCGGAGTTCTCGCCGACGGGAGATCACGCCCTGGTAGATGTCCCCATCGAGCACGTGCTCTTTGGCGCGCCTGACGTGTCCCTCGTAGTCCTCCCGCGAGCCAGCGGTCTCGCCCTGGCAACGGAACCCCCCGGTCTCGAGTGCCGTCGCCGACTCCAGCGTCTCCTGGACGCGTGTCGCTTCGGCGCGAAGCTCGTCGTACACCGCATCCGGATCGTCGTCGGCCTCGAGGACCGGCGTGAACACGAGGGAAACGGACCCGTCCCGTTCGTCGAAGGCGAGCGTCTTCGTCGTCAGGACGAACTGGGCGTCCGGAAATCGCGATTCGGGCCGCTCGCGACCGACCTCCTCGAGCCAGAGGTCGTAGACGGCGTCGTAGGCGAGAAAGCCGACGAGTCCGCCGTCGAAGTGCTGGCGGTCCCGGTCTGGCACGTTCTCGAGCCGGACGTTGGGGAGTGCGCCCCGGAGCGCGTCGAGGGTGTCCCCGGCCCCCCTGCTACCGATTTCGATCGCCTCGAGCGGCGCCGCAGCCGAGAGCACTTCGACCTGGACTCCCTCGGGCCCGACCGTCACGACGGCGTCGGGATCGTAGCCCACGTACGAGAAGCGGGCGTGTCGCTCCGCCGTGCTCGCGTTCGGCTGAAAGGCCCCGTCCGGGTCGCTCGAGGGCGTCTTCTCGGCGCTCTCGAGCAGGAACGCGTAGGGCGTTCGCTCGTCAGCTCTGTCGCCCTCGTCGGCTTCGGTGCCCTCACTGCCTTCGATCCGGTCCGTCGCCGTTCTCCCGGTAAGCGCGGCGTAGGCGGTGAGCGGCGTCGTCTCGACCTCGAGCGTCGCTTCGACGCGCACGACGGCCGGCCGCTCGGTGCGATCAGCGGCGTTCGCGTAGGCACGAAAGCTCTCGCGGTCGGTCTCGAACGTCGGCGTCCCGGCAGCTTGCGTCGTGGTCGTCGATCTGGAATCCGTCATCGCTCCCTCGTGACTGCTCGTCTGGCGTTTCTCACGGCTCGATCACTCGCTGGCGAGGTTCGTTCGGCGCCAGTGCCGTTCGTCGACCTCGCTCGACGAACGACCGGACGTCGTCGTGATCTTTGACGCCAGGGCTGGATTCGATCCCGCTCGAGACGTCGACGGCGAACGGCGTGACGGTTCGAATGGCATCCTCGACGTTGTCAGGAACCAGCCCGCCGGCGAGAATCACGGGCGACTCGAGGTCAGCGGTCGCCGCTCGGGTCCGTTCCCAGTCGTGAGTTTCGCCGGTCCCGCCCGCACCCTGGTCGTCCACGGAGTCGACGACCAGCGCGTCCGCGAGATCGTCGTACCGCGAGGCGGCGGTCACCCGTTCTGCATCGACCGCCAGGAACACCTGTGCGTCGATTTTGGCCCGGAGGTACGCGAGGTCGCCAGGGCGCATCCCGCCGTGGATCTGGACCGCATCCGGGTCGACCCGCTCGACGAGTTCGATCGCTCGCTCGGGGCCAGTCGGCATGGTTACCAGGACGGTCGTCACGAACGGTGGCGCGGCGCCGAGGAGCTCGGCCGCCCGCTCGGGAGCGACTTCGCGCGGCGTGTCGATCGGAACGTCCGAGACGACACCGACGGCGTCAGCGCCGGCGTCGACGGCCGCCTCGACGTCGGTCTCTCGCGTGAGGCCGCAGATCTTGACGCGAGTCACGTCACCGGGCCTCCGGAGCGACCCCGCACAGTCGATCGAGCGTCGCGCTCGCGTCCCCGCGCTGGATCGCCTCGAGTGCGCGGTCCGCGCCGGCCTCGAGGGTGGGCGCTTCGCCGGCGACGTAGATGGCAGCCCCGGCGTTCGCCAGGATGACGTCGCGTTTGGCCCCGTCGACGTCCCCCTCGACGATACCGCGCAGGTCGGCGGCGTTTGCCGCGGGCGTTCCCCCCGAGATGTCGTCGATGGCGTGCCGTTTGAGGCCGAGGTCGGACGGCTCGAGGGTGTACTCCTCGACGCTCTGGCCGTCGACTTCCGCGACTCGCGTCTCGCCGTGGATGGCGATCTCGTCGGTGCCGGCGCCGTGAACGACGAGCGCCCGGTCGACGTCCATTCGCGCGAGCGCCCGGGCGAGGACCGGCACGAGGTCCGTGTCGTACACCCCGACGACCTGCGCGTCCGCGCCCGCGGGATTCGTGAGCGGGCCGAGGACGTTGAAGATCGTCCGAATCCCGAGTTCCTGGCGCGGCCCGATCACGGCCTTCATCGCGGGGTGGAAGACCGGCGCGAGCATGAAGCCGATGCCCTCCTCCTCGATGGTCCGCTCGACGGCCGGCGGTTCGGCGTCGATGGTGACGCCGACTTCCTCGAGCACGTCGGCGCTGCCGGACGATGAGGATACCGAGTAGTTGCCGTGTTTGGCGACTGGTACGCCCGCGCCCGCGGCGACGATGGCGCTCGTCGTCGAGACGTTGATCGTATCGTAGTCGTCGCCGCCGGTGCCGCATGTGTCGACAAGCGGCTCGCGGTCGGGGTCGATCGTTCGCGCGGCGTTTCGCATGCCCTCCGCGAAGCCCGCGATCTCGGCTTCCGTTTCGCCTTTCGCGCGCAGGGCCGTCAACAGCGCACCAATCTGGGCCTCGGTCGCACCCTCGAAGACCGCGTTAGAAGCGGCTCGAGCGTCGGCTTGCGTCAGATCGTGACCGTCAGTTACGTGTTCGACGTACGTTTTCATAGGGGACACCAATGTACGAGTCTGTCTGGTAATGACCAAACAAGTACATAGACTTAAGCGTGTCGGAGACTCGTCCGTGGTGAGGTCTCGCGTACGGCCACCGATTCGAAACCTTCAATTAGGGTGGCGGGCAACGATTGACTGCAGGACGAAGACGCGAACCGGACGGGTTGGTGGTCTAGTCTGGTTATGACACCTCCTTGACATGGAGGAGGCCGGCAGTTCAAATCTGCCCCAACCCACTTTTCAGCGATACAACGCGACGAGCGTAGCGTGGCGCTACGCGCCACGGAAATGCGAACGACGAAGTCGTGAGCGTAGCGAGTCGCTCGTCGCTGAAAAGTTGTTACGGGGGGATTTGAACCAGACGAGGCGCGCACAGCGAAGCGAGCACGTCTCGGCGAGGGTCAAATCTGCCCCAATTCACGTTCTCCCGTTGTGAGCCTAACCAGACGCCGTCACACTCTTTGGAACCACTTGTCGTCCGTTGGAACCACTTCGAGTAGGGGCTAGTGGATCACGTGAGTGTGTTTCTCGAGCACGAACCCTGAAGTATATAGGTCCGAAGAGTCACTACCTATCTAACCGAAAGACGCGCTGTCCCTCACACGGATGCGGGTGAACGGCAAGACGACGAACACGTGTGCTACCGCGACCGACGCCTCTCACTGACGCCTGACTCGCTCTCTTCCCATTCCCTGTGGCTGGACCGCTATGATCGGCACATCTATGGAAATCGAAATTGCAACCATCGGCGGTTACGAGGAAGTTGGACGGCAGATGACTGCCGTTCGCGCAGGAAACGATATCGTCATCTTCGACATGGGACTGAACCTCTCGAAGGTCCTCATTCACGACAACATCCAGACGGAGAACATGCACAGCCTCGACCTGATCGACATGGGCGCCATTCCCGACGATCGGGTCATGAGCGACCTCGACGGTGACGTCCGGGCGATCGTCCCGACTCACGGCCACCTCGACCACATCGGTGCCATTTCCAAACTGGCACATCGATACGATGCACCGGTCGTCGCGACGCCATTTACGCTCGCGTTAGTCGAACAGGAACTCGAAGACGAGGACAAATTCAGTTCGGACAGCGAACTCGTCG
>NZ_JBHTAF010000009.1:0-66904 GCF_042663485.1 Saliphagus sp. GCM10025334
CCATATGGGTTACTAAGAGCAGAATAAGAGTTAGCGCAGTAACCTATATAACGTTCCATAATAAGTATTCGGTGGGATTATAGACGCTATGACTCAATCTCTGCCAAGATGCACAGAGAGGTCGGTTGGATGAAGCCTGCCGACACGTACATTCTCGATTTCATGGCTTCCACCGACGCGAAGCTCAAACCGGCCTCAATCGCCCTGAACGTTCCGTACTCGGCCAACTGGGTCGGGCAACGCTGCCGGGAACTGACCTCTCGAGGGCTCCTCGAAAACTTCCCCGACGACGGCGCATACAAGATCACGGAAAAGGGGAAACAGGTGGCTGAACGCGAGATCGACGCCGAAGACCTCGAAGACTAACTTTTAGCAACTACTGCTCCGCCGAGCTCCTCGAGCACGACCTCTCGGACCTCGTACTCCGGGGCGCTCTCGTCTCCGGCCCGATCGACCAGATCGTACTCGACGAACTTCGGGAGCCACCCGCGAAAGGTTCGATTCGCCACGGGGTCGCCCGACCTGGACTCGTACGCCTCGAACAGCGGCGTCGACGTCGCCGGCCCGACCTCCCCGATCGCCTCGAGCCCAATCCGTTGCTGCCGGCTCAACGACGACAACCGCGACCGGATCACCTGCCGATCGGCATCCGTTCTGGAGGCGTCGACGACCGCGCGCGTGACCGACCCCTCGCCATCGCGACGGGCGCGCTTCACACTCTCAAAAAGCAACGAAATCGCGCGGCGACAGTCGTTTCGCTCCGCACACGCGGCGATGTACTCGAGGACGCCCGCCTCGACGGCGCCGGGCTCGAGGCCGATCGACGCGCGCTCGCGAAGGATCTCCACCAGTTCGTCCTGGTCGTAAGCGTCGAACTCGATCGAGGGAAACGACCCGATCCTCGAATCGAGGCGGATGTCGGCCCGATCGAACTTTCGCCAAGGTTGGTTCGCCACCAAAATCGGCACTAAATCGGGCACCTCGTATAGCTCCTGGAGGACGCGAAGCTCGTCGACCTGGTCGGCCTCATCCAAAACGACGACCGTCGGCTCGTCCACGATCTCGCGAATGCGGACGGCCATATCGGCCGGGCCGACCGATCGGCGCTCGAGCGTCGACCCATCGCCCAGCTCGGCGAGGACGTGATTCAGGACGTCTCTCCGGCTATGGATCGAGAGACAATCGAGAAACGCGACCGGGATGCCGGCGACGCGCTCTAAGTCCTCGAGGACGCACCGGGTCGTGCACGTCTTCCCGGCGCCCGATGGCCCGTGGATGAACGCACCCGTGGTGGAGTAGCCGTGCGTGAGGGGCTCGAGCGTCGAGGTGAGGTGTGATATTTCGCCGTCGCGATGGACGACCACCTCCCGATCGGGCTGGACGTCCGGTTGTAAAACCGCGTGGTCGGTAATCATACTGTGTTGGTGGTCGTGACAGTCTGAAATAGATAGGGGTCCGGTTTCGTACGTTTCGTGTTTTGAGGTCGTATTCAACGGCCTGGGGCGACCCACACCGTAGATTCACTAAATCCGTTAATTCGCGTGGGTTTATACGTGACGAATATCTAAACGAAAGTAGCGTCGTGGATAACGCGGCGCGACCGGGGAAACCCGGATGAGAGCATGATTAGAGTCGACGTGTCGCCCGAAGACGGGCTGCCAGCTACCAGTATGATTTGTGGCACAGCACTCCTGTTCGGCGGGGCCTATACGGCCGGGATTGGGCTTATCGCCCTCTCGGTTGTCTTCTGGGCCTTCTGAACAGTGTAACAACTTTTCGGTTATGAAAGCATGATTAGAGCTGTCGCCCTCGTCAGGGGGTCAGGCTACCAATATTCAGGTGGTTCGATCATGACCCACACCGAATTTTGGCATCGCCCCTACGTTAGGGAACGACAGGTGTCGCTAAAACGCCTACCCGCAAAAGTATTGCTATACCTGACATTCATATTCTAACTTACTGTCGTGATTTTCAAGAGATAGGGAAATTCGGTCCGATAGACACTCGAGCCGCCGCGCGCTCACTGCGACCGTCCCTATTCGGTGTGCGCTCGAGCCGATCACCGACGCCGTGACGTCCACAGACCGACCACACTCGAGACCTCGCGATGGCGACCGTGAAAATAGATATGAGTTCTGGTAGGAAACTTGAGGATCTGGCACCCGATAGCCTCGAGTAACTATGACAGAAACAAGAGGAGAATACCAATATTTATGTGGGAATAGCACTAGGCACTAGCTGAGCAACGTTGGTTCGTCGGGAGGAATCTCGGCCGGGCGGTGCAACGCCCGGCCAACGTGCTCACCCGGAAAGGTGATGCAAGAATGTCTACGATTCAGACGACGGAAAAAGGTATCGACGGCGAACCACTCGAGTTGATCCGCCGCGCCGAGAAATCTCGAACCACTGTCCGACGGATCCGCGAATTGCTCGAGGGCGATCGCTGTGTTTCGACCATCAAACAGGGCGACTGGTTCGCGACCGTGGAACACGTCCGCGACGAGACGGGCGTCGATCTCGTTCTCTACAGCGAGAACCGCTACGGTGCGTCAGTGAAGGGCCTCGACGAGAGCGGCCTGTGGGTCGTCTCGGCCTCGTTCGACGAGCGCGTCGGGTTCGGTAAGTCAAAACGGCCGCGCTGGGACGTCGAGGACGGCCTGACGTTCTTCCAACCGAACGACCCGCACCCGGAGTACTGCCGACTCGAGGACGCGAAAGCGCGCCTCGAGCAGTTCCGATGAACCAGACGCTCGAGACGGCGCTCTTGTCTGGCATCCCGGTCGGTATCGGACAACGAGGGGCCTGTGACGTCTGTAACCGGGTGCTGTACCCGAACGCGACGGTCGAACTCCTGATACTGGTCGACGACGGCTACGTCTCGATCGCGGCGACCAGGTGCGATCTGTGTTCGAATGGTGAGCTCGAGGATGGCACCGAGCGACCGTGCTGGCTGGCCCGAGGGACGTTGACGCCGTCGGTCGACCCACGGGGGCGCTCGAGGTTGATCCTCGCGGGTGCGAAAGTCGTCGATCGGTCGGTATAGGCCCGGAAGGCTTTTTTCTAGATCGGTTGACTGTCTGCATAATGGACAACCGTACGCAGTACGCTTTTGCAGTGCTCACGCTCTCGGCTATTACTGTCTGGCTTATCGCGGCGCCGACGCTCGGGTTGCCGATCGGCGTCCTCGGAACCGACGGTGGGTCGATGGGCGAAGATCCCGATGAGATTCAGTTCAACGTCTGGATCGACGCCGAACCGGAGATCGGGGACGTCGTCCTGTTTGAGCCTGGCGGGGAGTTAGGCGACCAGGTAGTGAGTCACCGAGTCGTCGCTGAAACCGACGATGGATATCAAACCAAAGGCGACGCGAACAACTTCATCGATCAAGATCAGTGGGATATTGAGGATCTGAACCGTGGGAACCAAATTGGGGTTGCAATATTCCGAATTCGATTAGAACACGTCGTAAGTTTCGCCTCCGTGACTGTTGCTGTCGCTGTGGCCTATGAAATCGCTTCGAAACGAAGTTAGAGGTGCGGTATTATCCGCTGTATTCCGTCAGGATATCTTCGCTGTTACCTCGCTCCCAAATAAGCTGGACTCGATCGCCTTGGTTATCCGGTGTGACGTTAATAGTGTCGCCAGTGTTGAATTCCCCTGACATTGTGGCGCTGCCACCTGAAACCCGAACAGAATCTAAATCCACAGGCTCACCGCCCCTGTGCTCAACGACATAAGTACCGCTATCATTCGTCCATTCGTAGTTAGCTTGCGGGGCAGTGTCGCCGGACCCTGGACCGAGGTCGAGCACAAACGCTGCGATAACAGCGGCAAGAATTACTGTGATCGCAACCATTAATATTACTCCGATAACGGGCGAAACAGCCCGTTCCGATTCATCACCGATCAGCTTACTTCTGTATTTTTTGAGATCCATGTGTGATCTTGTGCACCAGGTCTGAACGGTCAGAAACTTTATGGACCGACCCACTGTCAGTCCACCTGGCGAAGGGATGGGGGTATCCACACCAACCCACGCCGTCAGCTTCTTCGCGCCGAACCTGTGCTGATAGTCTCACTTAGCGACTGTATAATAAACCCTGTGGCTAGGTCTGAATAAACGAGAGTCACGGTATCTGAGACACTTTCAAAACTGATAATCAGCGACTCATAGAAGGCTTACAGCACCCCCTTGAAACGTTCACGTATGGCGATTTCGCCCTCGAGCACCGAAACCCGAATCCTCTTACATGGAACTGACCACCACTCGAGCAATGACTACCTGCGTGTTCGTGACCGAAGAAGACCTCGCACGAACCTTCGACGGCGGCGCCTACAAGGACGCCGTCGAGATCGTCCAACAGTACCAAAAAGCGACCGAGTACGCCTCGAAGCACAACACCAAATCGACAGCGACCGCGAAAGCACTCGAGCTCCCACGCGGGCGCCTGCGAACGTGGATCGACGACGGCGGCGCCCCCGATGCAGTGAACGCGATCGATGTCGCGAGCTCGAAAGGCTGGCTCGACCTCGAGTACAGCGATCCGAAGTTCGACGCGTTGAATTCCCTGGTGGCGAACGTCTTCTCGGGCGGGTCGATCGCGAATAACTACTATCGCCCATCGTTCGCGCTCAACCGGCGCGGCAAAGAGAGCCACGTGATCGACGCGCTCGAACTGGCCGACGTCGACTACCAGATCGTTGAGGACCGTTCTGGGCGTGCCGACGAGGCCCGGCCGACTGAACACGGCACGATCCTGGGCCGCGTGCTCACGACGCTCGGCACTCCCGTCGGGTCGAAAGCCGACCAGGACCTCGAGATACCTGGCTACCTCGAGGGCGCTCCTGAGGACGTCCGCGAACTCTTCGTCGTCTGCTATCTCGAGAACCGGGCGGGCGAGCACAACAAGATCCTTAAATTCCGTGAGGAACGCTCCGAAGCGTACCTCTCGAGTCTCGCAGCGCTCATCGAAGACGTCACTGGCGAACCGGTGAACGTCTCCGAGAAGAACGTGATCCTCTCGCGGGCGGCAACCGACGCGCTCGGCACGGTCGTCTAAAAGCGACCTATTTTACCATCGGCCTGTGACAGTCACGCCTATGGAGGTGAGACGTAGGAATGGTGAGGCGCGAGATCGACGTCACCGAATCGCTCGAGGACTGGGTATCCGAAGCGTTCGGCGACGAGGCGAACTCGCGGTCCGAGGCGTATCGCATGGCCCTGGCGTATGGAAAACGCCAATGGGAGCTCGAGGACAAGCGCGCCGAGTCTGAGTAGGCGCTCGTCAGTTCAGTTTTCCGTGGTGGATCGTATTCAATCCAGCGGTGGCACTATCGGCCGGACAATACTCGGTTATTTCCTGGTTAACAACCGTTTTACCACAGGCAACTTTCCGGCAAAGCCCCGGAACCTTCATGTATTAGGGAGTTTATCAATACAATAACGGTCATCGTCAACGACATGTGTCCGGGAATGGGGCCGTATTGGATCGGACTCTGAACCGGCAGCACCCTGCTGTGGTGGTCGATTTGACGAGGCTCCCCGGCCCGTAAAACGGCCGTGGTACATAGCTACGCTTCTCAGAACCGTCAGACAACCGCTCACACTTCCACGATACCAATGGCAACCTCATCCGCCCATAGTGACGAGTCCACGACTCGCGCGTCTCACGCACGAGCACAGTACGCCCGCTACGACCACTGGGGCGAATCAGAATCAGAAACCGACTACGACGCCGAGGAAAAGGATCTCGTCGGCCACGATCCGAACAGCAACGCCGTTACTCAACAGAAAATCGAGTCACTCGCCCATCTGTGGCTCAAGCAGACGTCTCAAGAGCCATTTCTGGACCCGGTTGCCCTCTGTGAGCCGACGGAGAACGGCCAGCACTCGAGCGAGGGAATCAGGGTCGACCTCACCGATCCGGAGGTCTACCCACCGTCGGCGAACAGTCTGGTCACGGCTCGAAGCGACATGGAAAAGAAGGCGCCGTCCTCGCGACGCTGGCGCTACTCCGAAGAGTACGGCCACCTCACCTACGGCGGGATCATCCCCGATCGGCCGAAGGACCAACTCCTCGAGCTCGTCGAGTACGTGAGCGCGAACATTCGGGCGGTTGAGGTCCCGCCACGGAACCAGCGCACGATCGCGGAGGGCGCACGCAAACTCAAAGAGCGCGGCAAACTCCACGACGCCGAAATCATGCGGCGAGTGGCGGAGTGGATCTTTCTACCGAAGGTGCTCCGAGACGACAAACAGCGCGACTTCTACCGACACTGAGACCTATTCCAATGACAAACAAATCAACTTCGAGAGCGACGCGTAGCCGCTGGCTTCCGTCACGGCGACAGATCCAGGCGATCGTGTTCAGCGCCCTCCTAATCCTCTCCATTCCGGCGATGGCTGGGGCCGGAGCGCTTGCCGCTGACACCGACGGTGGAAGTACGGGTGGCGGTGATGGCGGCGGTGACCCGATTCAGCAAAACGCCAGCTACTACGATGATTTCGAAGATGGCGATACAGTTGGATGGGTATCTGATGAAGGCTCACCCACAGTATCGAACGATAGTTTTTGGGGGACCTCATCGCTAAAAATCACGGAACAAGAGTTCACCCAGGACGCGTGGCAGTCACTTCGGTGGGACGATGGCCCTGAATTTGACACTCACGATAATTTCGAACTGACAGGCACATTCAAAGTAGCTAATGAGTCAACTGGGTCATATCGAATAGGCCTGGATGACCAGAGCGATAACGAGAAACACGGAGCGGTCCTCGTTATCGACAACGTTGACGGAGAGGTGTACCTTCACGAAGACTGGAGGGACAACGAAAATAACTATGACGTCCCGGAGGACCAGAAAACAGCCCCGATTTATGACACGTGGGTAGAGTTCCGGATGCAGTTTGATGGCGGTCACGCCAGGGCTAAAATCTGGGAAGCTGGGTCCAGCGAACCGGAGGAATGGCAAATGGAGGGTGAGTTCGACCAGTTCAGCGGCCCCTTCATGATGATGCCTGGGTACGATGGCGGCAACCGGGAAATGTGGCTCGACGAGGTTGATGCTGGCGCACACGTCATCAGCGGACAGTTCGTTGACCAGGAGGGTGAGGGAATCCCGAACGCCACAGTCGAAGGTCTCGGCGTCGACTTCACCACGATCGACGAGAGCGTCTACGAGGACCCCAAGGAACGGGCCGAGGAACTCCTCGATGAAGCGCGGAGTCCACTGCCAGATGCGTGGGACTCAAACTATGACCTCGATTCCCACATGGAAGCAGATGCGACATATCCACTGGTTCACCACAAGGACGACTGGGGTAGCGGATGGACGACGATTATTAGCGATGAAGTGGACGACCCACGATTGACTGTCGATCCGGACAAAGAGATCGTCCTCTCACTGTGGGACCCTGCGGAGGACGGTGGCTATGTGGACACTTCACCCGTCCGTAGCTCGCACCCGGGCGCACCGACTGAGGGCACGATCGTCGTCGAGCAACTGGGGCCGACGGGTGTCCTCGATCGGCAGGAACTCGATACGCGCGTGATGTTCACCGAAGAACGCATCGGGTGGCCTGACCGCGAGTGGCACGCCGCCAGCACCAGCCTCTCTCCAGGGATTTATCGCGTATATCCCGAAGGCGCACCGGAACGCGGCTACGTAATTTCCTCGGGCGACCCCGACGAGATCGCCTCGATGTTCTCATCCGAGCTCGAAAACGAGGCTGGCGAACTTGTGGAGACGTCTCAGCAAATCAAAGACCGACTTAGTAGTGGTCAGTTCGAGCGGCGGACGACAAGGACGAATTCGACCGGGCACTTCGAGATTCGCCTCTCCTCAAACGTCGAGCGAGCGGCCGTGCAGGCTTATCGAGCGGACGGCCAACTCTTAGGAGAAATCACGGGGCCGTCTTTCGAAGACCTCCGGACGGCTGTGGAGGAACACGACTACAACGGCACCTACGTAATCAGTAGCCCGCAACACTACGACGTCCCGACTGAAGGCGCGACAATTCAGGGCTACCGACTCGATACCCTTCCGAATCAGCCACTCCAGGGCTTCGATGAATGGAGAAATTGGATCGAAGACCAGCGACTCAACGAGACGATCTCCGAACTCGAGAGCGAATGGGACGAGCGCGTCGAGGAGATGGAACGCGGCCAACTCGAGACGCGATACGAGATGGCAAAGTCACTCGTCGAGACCGTCGATCCCGTCCGCGAAAGCTACCTCGAATCCTCCAAGTTCGACGAAGTACAAGAGGTCGAGGACCTCTCTCGAGAGGAACTCGAGACTGAGACGAAGTTGATGGAACAGGCGATCTTCGGGGCCAATCCACTCGACTTTGAACCCGGTGATGTCTCGATCGGGGACATCGATCTCGATGACCTCTCCGATGAGGAGATAGACACTGTGATCGACAAGATCGGCGGCGACCTCACCGATGAGGAACGCGAGGATCTGAAAGAGCGCGTGGACACGCTCGAGGAGTTGATCGACGAGCTCGAGGACATCGACGATGAGAGCGACCTCGAGGACCAACTCTCGGCGATCCGGGGCCAGTTCCCACTCCCGGAGGGCGTCGAGGAAGATGCCATCAACGTGAAAATCCAATGGTCTGACGGCACTACCGAGGTCGTTCCCGAAGACTTCTACGAAATCTCGGGAAGCGGCCTCTTCGGGGCGCGGACGCTCTCGGTCGAATATCCCATCGGGCCGAACGACCCCGCGACCGGAAACCTCGTGGTGACGGCAGCGAACGACGAAGGCATCGGCAATACTGGTGGCTCGATCATCAACCCTGGTTACTCCGGTGCGATTCCGAGTGTGCCGGCTGTCGACCTCTCGACGACGGCCCCCGGGCCGAGTGACCGAGTCACCGTCAACCTCCGACCCGAGACCGGAACGGGCTACGACAACCTCGAGCGTGTCGATGTGTACGACCCCGACGGAAACGTGGTTGGCGTCGACATCAAGAGCGCCACGCGCGCAACGTTCACCACGAACGGACAGGGCGTCCACACTGTCCGAATGACGTACCTCGCCAACGGCGGCGAGAAGTTCGTCCGGACGATTCGCGTTCGGGCACACGAACAACCTCGGTCGGGCAACCCGGTTGTTCGAGCCTCCGAAGACGCGACCGGCCCCTATGTGATTGTAGGGGAAGGGATTCGAAGCGGCGAGATCGACGTCGACGCTGCTGGACAGGTCCGCATCGCGGCCATCCTTCCGGGTGGCGAAAGCGCGCCTTCGAGCATCGACCTCAAGCCCGAGGCCGTACTGAGCGGCACCCATCACGACCTCTCGTTCAGAGTGCTCCAGGGCGATAACCGCGAGACGGTCCGTTCGCACGTTACCACCTACGTCCACTTCGACAACCTCCCCGAGGGCTCGCTGTTCTACCACGGGGACGGTCCCGTGACGTGGAGCGGCGACACCCGCTGGGGACAGGTGACGACGAACGACGACGGAAAGGCCGTCCTGTGGACGCAGACGAACGACCGGGGTCAGCTCGACCTCGAGATCATCGAGAAGCCTGAGTGGACCGACCGGATCAAGCACTGGGGCCAGGTCAAACTCGAGGGCCTACCGAGTCTGCCGTCGGTCCCGCTGTGGGTTGACGGACTCGGCCTTGTGTTCGTCGGCCTCATCGCCCGCCGGAAGCGGGACCCACCGAGACCAACAGCCTAAGAGGTGCATTTATGCAACGTAGACAATTCCTATCCGGAGTCGCAAGTACAGCCGTACTAACCACTACACCCGCCTTTATCGGTGGGTTCTGGTCTCGGGGGGCGTTCACGCCGTTGGCCGAATCCCGACCCGACGAACGGATCGAACACGGGCTCGATGACAGCCCGACGTTCATCGTGAAATACGACCCGGAGAAGCGAGACCGCCTCACGAGTTGGGTCGACAGCGACGACAAACGCGACTTGCTGGCCGAACACGACCACGCCGACCTCGCGACGATCTCGACGTCGTGGGAGGATGCGGGCGTGAAGACCTACCCCGGTGGCTTCTCGCGCGTCTCGGGCGGCCTCCAGTCGCTCTCGTGGGTCGAGTACGTCGACGCGAACGTGACGATGTCGTTCCCGGAGCCGCTCACCACACTCGAGGACTCCTCGGCATGGGACGTCGACCTCGATTACGGTGAGCGCATCCGACTGGCTGTTTCGAGAACGCCAACTCCCTCGAGCAGCGGCCTCGCGTTCGATGAGGACGCTCTGACGGCGTCGATCTCCGACGCTCGGGAACACGTTCGCGCGGACGATACACTCGTCTCGAGTGTCGGCACCTCGGGCATGGTCGTTGCCGTGGTCGACACCGGCTGTAACACCGACGGCGGCGACCTCGAGAGCCGATTGCTCCCGGAGAGCCAGAACCTCATCACTGGCGAGACGGTTGGCGACAACGGCCCCGAAGCGGTGGCTGACGGAGCGGATTCCCGTCACGGATCGTGGGTCTCTCACTGTATCGTCGGCCCGGACGGCTTCGCGCCCGGCGCCTCGCTGTTAGCACTCAAGGCACTCGGTGACGACGGAAGCGGCTCGACGGCAGACATCATCGCCGCGATCGAGGTGGCGATCGATGAGGGTGCGGACGTGATCTGCCTCTCACTGGGGAGTCCGATGTACTCGAAGGCACTCGCGGTCGTCCTCGAGCAGGCTGCCGAGAACGACGTCCTTCCGGTGGTCGCCGCTGGCAACGACCGGATTGGTGGATCGACCTGGGTCAACTCTCCCGCAGACGCCGACGACGCACTTGCGATCAACGCGACGAACGTTCCCGAAAGCGGCGATCGGGACGATACCAAAATCGCAAACTTCGGGAATATCGGCCCCGATCCGGGTGTCTCCGACCTTTCGAATGGTGACACCAACGGCGCCACTCCAGCGCTGGCGGCTCCGGGAATGGCCATTCGAATTACGCTTCCGAACGGCCCGAAGGAACTCTCGGGAACGAGTATGGCTGCGCCGATGGTCGCTGGCGGGGCGACACTCATACGCGCGAGTGAAAATCTGACCGTCGAGGAGGCGATCGACCGGTTGACGGTGACGTCCTACCCGCTCCCGAACGTCGGTGAGACGGAGGCTGAAAACGGTCTCCTCGACGTCCAGGCAGCGATCAACAACGCCGAACCTGACGAGACACAGGCCGACGTCCGAAACGACGAGGCACAGGTTCGGGACGAATTCAACCGCTGGCTCTCGAACACCCAGGGAGGGTGGCTTTAAGGAGGTTATTTTCAATGCCAAAGCAAACCCAAACAGAGATCGATAGCGCGGGCCTCGATCGGCGAGCCTTCCTCAAAACAACTGTGGCGACGGCTACGATCGGGGCGATCTCGATCCCGGCGTCAGTCGCTGCGACAGATTCGGGCGAAGTCGAGCTTGAGACGAGCGCGACCATCTACGATTCGGCTAACAGTGCGATCGAGATAACAGTCCGTGAGTTCGAGACTAGTTCCGACGACACCCCTCTGAATACGCATCTCGAGAACGTGAACGATGGTACGCAAACACACGTCCTCGATACGCTCGAGGCTAATTCAGACTATCACTACGAGTACTTCCTCGAGATGGGGGCGAACTCGGGAACTGACTCTCCGGAGTTCGACACCAACGCCGTTGCGCTAACACTCCCCGAAGAATCGATCGACTGGGAGTACACCAACTACACGACTGAAGAGGGTTGGCGCGGCAAACCCGATCATGTCACGATAGAATTTGACGAGCAGATGCTCTATCGCTACGAGCCGCTGCTGGTGACTGACTGGGAGACGCGCCAACGACACAATGGACTGTTCGGTTACGTGGCTCGATCTGAGGAGTACGATTACGACGTCTGTTGTTACTGGTCCCAACTCTCTCACCAGGACGGTGCGAACCTCTGGGGGTTCGTTTTCCAGGCAGACAGCCATCTGGGCGATCACGAGCCGATCTACGTGATGGTGGACAAGGAAACGGGCGAGGTCGCTCGAGTCGTCTACAGCGCCTATCACCACTTCCCCGCAGAGGTGGAACCGATGGGAGGGAATCTCGAGCAGATTCGCCATCCAGAGTTGCGAACCCACGCGACGCTCGAGATCATCCCTTATTGGCACCATCACAAATACTCGCCTGGCGAAGACGGCGCGTTCGCGAGCAACTTCTCGAACCTCGAAGACTGGGGCGAGGCACGAGAACAGTGGGCTGATAATGGCTTTTACAACCGCACCAACAGCCGCGCGATCGAGGACCCAGAAGTGATGCTCACGCGCTCGAGCTGGTGGGAGAGTGGGACGATAGATCACCGACTTGGCGAGTTATTCCACCGCCTCGGATGGGCGGGCGGCAGTGAAACAGACGACTTGAGGTGACACAATGGAAGGATACAACGAAATCGGTTCGGCAACGTCTGAGAAAAAATCGCCAGACTCACTCACGATCAACGGCTCGGACTGGCCCTTATCTGGCCTGACCAACGTTGTCGACTCAGACGGGATACTCACTCTGGATCTCGTAGCGATATTAGACGATTTCGAACGAGCCAATCTCGACCCGTATAGCGGCGCTACGGCAAGTTTCGAGGTGACGACTACTTCACCTGTTCAAGAAGGAAGCTACTCACTCAAAGGCAATTCATCTGGATCAGCTCAGACGATCGACTCCTGGTCTGGAGGGGGCCTCGAGGATTACCCAGCACAGGGAGACACGTGGGAATACTACGTTTACAACGATGGGTCTGGTGCTCAAGCGATGTTCTCGTTTGGCGTTCCTGACGGTATCCTATCGGACGACGACTCATATCGGATCTTCACTCGGTTCGACGTCGACGACTTCCTTATCCAACTGCGAAACGGCTCTGGCGGTACCACCGGCGACAATTTAGCTCAGACGAGCGTGACGTGGCCGACTGATGACTGGCTCAGAGTAGAGATCGGGTGGGAGACTGACGGTACAATCACTGGAACTGTTGAAGATTCTAATGGAACGGAGTTAGTTTCCGAGACGGCTACTGACTCGACTTTCACGGATGGGGGGATCGGATGGTCAGTCAATACGTCAACGAGTAGCGCATCGGCAATGTTCGATGGCGCGAAGTTCTTATAGCCATAACTATTTTCTTGATTGAATACTCACTGTGAGTGATAACTAAGTCGTGGCGGATAACAGGACGATCTAAGCCCAAAATTTTCACGGAGTGTTATAAAAATGATAACGAACAATAGCAACGCGTTGAGTCGAAGCGAACAGAAGAATCGGGCACCCCTCGAGGGGCTGACTCATCCGCTCATCTTCGGGGGTAACTGAATGCTCTATTCCACGATCTCCAGACGAGGGTACCTGGGTCTAATGGCGGCTGCTGGCTTCTCACTCTCAAATTGGCTCCCGTCTTTCCTCGGTGGGGCTGAGGATATTGGCCCACAACACCTCTCCTACGAACCAGGCCATACTGAATGGGAAGCTGGTCTGGCGAGTGAAGAAATCTATCGAACGGACCTCCACAGCTGGGAGACGCTAAACCTCCAACGGGTCGAACTCCAAAAGAAGGGTGGGGGAACAGGAAAAGGCCTCACACTCGAGGTCTATGATGATTCTGCTGGGGTCGTGATAGATTCAGTCGACGCCGGGCAAACATCGGTCAGTGGCGGAGAGGTCCCACACGGCTCGACGGTCCTCATCCGGATCACGAACAAGTCCGGTAAATCACAAACGGCGATGCCGATTGTCCGAGCAATCGTCGAAGAGGAGTAAGTAATGGCCGAGATCCAAATCAGCCAGGGGGCATCAGAGATAATTGCTCTAGGCTCAATGATTTTTGACGACGAGCTGGGCCACAACACGCTCCAGGCCGACATCACCGGATCGGACCTTAGTCACGCGTGGGTCGAGTTCTCGTTGAACGGAGGCGAGTTTCAGTCGATGAGCGAATACGGGGAAGCGGATTACCTCGAGCCGTTGAATCGCACACCCGATTCGGTCGTAATTGATAACATCTCCGTTCGGGAGTGCATGGACATTCGCCAGCCAGATCCAACTGACGATCGGTTGGTGATGATCTACGGCGAGAACCAACGCCCTGGACAGAATTTAGTATGGGCAGAATCACCTGGAGGGGACCTCACCCAATTCCAAAACACAGAGACAGTCTTTACAGCCACACACGAACAGTCCGAAGATCCGAACTGGTTCTACGACCCTGAGACGGAAACTCTGCATCTCTACTACGAAAGCCATGCAAATCCGAACAAGGTAGGCGTCCTGAATGCCGAAACCCTGGAGGGGAAAAACTACACGAACGAGATCACTCTGGGGGGTTCAGACTGGGATCTCGAACGGACGTTCAATTCACCCACAGTCTGGAGACACAACGATTCCCTGTACATGGCTGGCGAAGAACACGATTCTGGCATCGGGAATCTGTTCATCGCCAAAGGAAGCGGCCCGAGAACGTGGAACGACTACGTGATAGCCGCTAAAACGAACGATTACAGCAGTATTGATAACCACATCAATCTCCAGACGATGACGATCGACCGAAACGGCCGAATCCACGGCTATACAAACAACTTGCAGTCCGACGGCGAATGGGCCTCGCGGTACATGACGACCGAGAGCTACGATACAAATGGATTCCCGTCTGAGCCGTGGTCGATATCCTCAGATCGGATCACCTCTCACAACATCGGGTTGATCTACCAGCGATTCAACGAGCGCCACGTCTACGGGAGCCCGACTGCTTCAAACGACAAAATCGAATACTGGGAACTCTCCGGGAGCGTGATCGAGCGCTCGCTCTCGTCATCTGGCGGATCGGTCGAATGGGAGTACTACGAACCGACAGTACCGGTTGGGTCGACAATCGAATGGCGCGTCGCTGTAGAGGATACAAGCGGAAACATCGATCGCTCTGAAACGCTGGCCTTCGACGTCGTCGATGACGTCACCGACGGCACGGGACCGCCCGCGTTTGCTGTCAGGACAGCGAGCGGGGCACGACAGACCAACAACGCAGTGGTGGACTTCTCGTAACACAATCCGGCGATAGATACCAATGCCCCGAAATCCACAACCCTTCGAGAGCGGAGGTGTTCCCCCGCCTATGCGGGCCTAACACCACACTCGAGCACCGTTTTCTGACTAACCCCTTCCTTCAACAATGCGAATCAACATCAACAGAGCACTGGCTGTCTTCATGCTCCTCGCTGTCGTTACCAGCGGGGCGCTAGCAGGCGCAGCACTCGCAGACACAACCACCCTGGCCGGCGACGGCTCCGACCAGGTCACGAACTACGACGCAAACGACTCTGACTACCTCGAGACCGACATCACGGCCGATGACGGCACGAACGGCTTCGATGGCGACGGCACCGAGACGGCGTACATGAACGTCACCTACGACGGCGAGGAATACGCCACTCTCGAGGACGCGATCGACGACGGGACGGCGACCTCACAGACGCTGAACATCTCCCAGGGCGAACTGGCGGAACTCCCCGGTGACGCTGGCGAGAACACGACTGTGACCGTCAACGTCTGGGGCGAAGACGCCAACGGCAACGAGACGACGGCGATGGACACCTTCAAGGTCGACATCACCTTCGACAACAGCCACGCAGTCGTCAACGTCAACGACGACAGCGCGACGATCGAGGAGACCGAACTCGGCACGTTCTCGCTCGCGAAACTGTCCTTCGGCGTCTTCGGCGACGACGAGCCCGCCGACCTGCACACGTTTGACAGCACCGTCGGCATCGACGGCGACAACACGACGGTCACCGTCTACGACTCGACGAGCAACGGCTCGGACGCCTTCGACGAGGCCATGAGCGACGATCTCGAGTCCGGCGACCTGATCCTCGGCGCCTCGGCAGCGGCCGATGGCACGCCCGTCCTCGCCTTCGAGGGCGAGGCTGACGAGGACATCGTCGACACGGCCAACGACACCTACTACGTCCACGACAACGGCGTCTGGACGCTCCACGTCGGCGACGACTACTCCGGCGCCTCGGAGATCGACGTCTTCGTTGAGTCCCAGAACTACGGCGCGGCCTTCGACGCCGAAGACGTCGAGAGCATCTTCATCGACCAGGCCGACCTGAGTTACAGCGACCTGCGAAACGCCGGGTTCGACCGACTCGACATCATGCTGACGCTCGATGTCCTGCCGTTCCTCGGCTTCACGACCGTCGGCAGCTTCGGCGGCGCGCTCTTCGCGGCCGGCCTCGTCGTCTCGCGGCGCCGACTCTCGGCCTAAAGCACAGACTCACAACCACTAGCGGACGCGTTCTTTCGGTACCCAGGCCGAGATAGAGGTTCGACTCCTCGAAAGCGCCTATGGCAACCGAGCCAGCCACCCGGCACAACCACAGCACCGTCTCCCGAACGACCGAGCGGACCCGGACCGACGCACTCGCGGAACTCGTCAACACGGTCTCCGAACAGATCGGCTTCCCGACGATCGATCCGATGATGGTCGACGGGGACTGGTATCTCGACCGCGACGACCTCACCCTCAAGGTGTGGACCGGTCGCGACGGCGAGCAGGTGACTGTGGAATCGGACTCGACGCTGGCTGGCTGGAGCGTCTGGCACAACAAAACCGACGGCACGAGCGAGCGGGTGACGGACCGGCCGCTCGAGCGAGAAGCCGCTTTTTCGGTCGCCGAGCGTCTGGCCGCTGACCTCGATAAAGTGCCTGTGGCCTGCCGGACGGGACGAGCGAGCGAATAACAACAAACGGGGGAGATCATGACTAACCAAACACGCAGGGAATTCAACGCGAACGCAGCGACGGCACTGGCCTTCATGGGCTGGTTTAACAGCGAGAGCGACAACCCCGGAGTATCGGACCTCGGGTTCTTCGATACCCACCTGGTCGCCAACGACGGCGAGGGGATCACGATCGACCCCGAGTTGATGGACTTTGTCGGCGCGATCGAGGCCGTCGAGACGGACGACGGTGTCGAGATCCGACTGAACGAAGACCAGCTCGAGATCGACGGGCTAACCAATCCGTTAACTGAGACGTTCGACGCGGCTGGCCAGGACATCGACAACGTTGGATCGCTCAATACAGGTGAGGCAGTTGTCAACGCCAGCGACTACGCTGATCTACAGGCGGCCATCGACGACCTCCCAGTGGCACCGGGTAACGACTGGGCGATAGTTGATGCTCAGGATAGTGGAGTGACCTATGATGGCCCAATCACCCTTGAGCCGCACCACCCGCCGGTGAAAATCATCGGAGCAACCGACGGAAGCGGAAACCCGGACACGACGATAGACGGCCTTCAAAGTGGCCCTATTATCTCACAAGAAGGCTCGCGTCTCCGACTCGAAAACCTCAAGCTCGAAAACGCCGAAACCCGCCACGTCCTCCTTAACCAGAGCTATTGTCTCTATTATAACTGCACCGCTGGCGTTGGATATAACGACCGACCTATACAAGTTAATTATCAGTCTTCGTGTATCCTTCGCGGCACTACCACAATTGAGGGAGAGGGAACAGGTAGCCGATTGGCAATCGGGGTCGTGAACGGCTCTCTATCGGTTCGATACGCGACGGTAAAAGGCGGTACACAGAGGGTCATTGAAGCGAACGATGGCGGACACATAATGGGCCATCCAGATTCGAAAGTTACTGCTGGAAGCGACGTGGCAAAAATTGGCATTCGTGCGTATCAGGGGTCGGACTGCAAATGGGTTGGCGAGATTGCAGACGTAGATACTGGCGTGTTTGCCGGACAGCACGGAATGATCGAGGTCAACTCAAGCACGACCTACACGAACGTTTCGGAGAAGTACGACACCGACACGACCGGATTCATCTATGACGCAGACCTCTCCGAACCGTTCTACAATCCGGAGATAAAAAACGCCACTAACACCTACCTATCGACCGACCAGACCGTTGCTGATTTGTCCGAAACTAAAATCCAATTTGACAGCGTTGCATTGGACGAACTGGATGGTTTCGACACCGCAAATAACGAGTTTACAGCCTCAAAGGAAGGTTCTTATCTTGTCTCCGCCACGATCCAGTTAGACGGCGTTTCTGGTTCTGGCCGCGGTCTCCTCAAAATCAACCGGAACGGCTCCAGCAGACGGCAAAATAGCTCTGCTATTACGGGGAGTGGGGGACGAGACTCAGCGACCGTCACAGGCGTTGTTAGTTTAGCAGACGGCGATACGGTAAACATCACGCTCCAGCAAGATACTGGAGGGGACGTAACTGTAGATGGGGTTCAGCAAGCCAGTTACCTCGATATAACGAGACTCGGGTAACAGTAGTGTGACCGACATCACTATTTAGGTTGATTTGGATTACGTCAATATGGCAAACTATCATCTAAATCTCACTCAGAATTGGGACGTAAGCTCTAACCGAAAGGTCAATTCTCATACCACCTCTCCGCCCTCTAACGTCAGTGAAAATGAGGATTGTCCTGGCTTTTACGCGTACATTGAGGAGAGGCCTGATGAGGTCGTTGCGAGTGTGGATCATATACGAAGTCTTCCGCTCTTCTATGCCGTGCACGATGGAGCCCTTTACCTCTCCGACAGAAGTGACTGGATAGACTCAGTTATCCCCTCGAAACGTGACCGGGTCTCGACTGCCGAATACAGGAATATAGGGCATGTGAACGGTCACAGAACAAGACATCCAGACATCAAACAAATGCTCCCCGGTGAAGTGCTTCGGTGGAAGGAGGGGACGCTCGATATTACTCGGCATTTCACGTTCTCCTATGATCATGACAAACAGAAGACCGTCGAGAATGTAGCTACAGTTGCGTCGGCCGCGATCGAGCGGTTGATCGATTACGCTGGCGGACGCCAGATTGTCCTTCCCTTGAGTGGGGGTCTTGACTCACGAATAATCGCTGCTTTGCTCGTAAAACAGGGTCACGAAAATCTCGCTGCTTTCACATACGGGCAGCCCACTTCAAATGAGGTACAGATCGCTGAAGAGCGAGCTGATGCTCTCGGAATAGACTGGCACTTCGTTAATTATGATCATGCGACATGGAGAGAATGGTTCAGAAGTGAGGGACGCGACCGGCTTTACGATCTAACTGGCAGCCTTGCAGGAGTTCCACATATTGAAATGGGGCCTGCGTTGAGCGAGTTGGCTGATTCACCTTCGATCGAAAATGACGCTATCATTGTCCCAGGACACTCCGGAGATATGATTGCGGGCAGCCATCTTCCGAAACAGTTTCAACAAAAACCTCGTGTGAGCCATGACGAGGTCGTCCAGTGGATGTTCGACACACACGTTTCGCTGGGGACGTTTTCAAAGGACACCCGGCCCGAAATCATTGACCGGATAACAAACCAACTGGGGATATTGTCAGAAGTGGATTCTGTTACGGCGTCTGAAGCGGTTGAGGCCTGGGACTTCCGGAATCGGCAGCCCAAATACATCATCAGTTCAATGCGTGCGGTTGAAGCGTACGACTTCGATTGGTACCTTCCCTTATGGGATAGGGACTTTGTGGAATTTTGGTGTAGTGTTCCGCTTTCGCAACGAGTCGAGACGCGTTTGTATCGAAAAGCGATATCGGACATTTGGACAGATGTGACCGACGAAACAATCGATGAGGCGACAGCGACAGAGAGATCGTCATTGAAAGGTCGTGGGAAGAAATTGATTCGGGGAACCCTGGCTGAGTCGATTCTTCGGGTAGGATATGAGAGACTCCAACAGAGGCGAGCGTACGGAAATCATCCGCTGGCATGGTATGGAGTAGTACCGCAAGACGTGTTCGACGACACATATACCGGAAGCGAGCATATCAACGCATTTGTCGCGAGAGAGCGCCTTGGCGAAATCTCGTTCGATCAACGCTGATCCTGTTGAACAGTCGAAAACCTTACTAGATTTCGAGACGTGTACGTGGATAGATAGTGGTTCCTGCTGAACAAGACAATGACGAAGAAACAACCGTGGCACGAGAACGTTGAAGAGCTAATCGAAAATCGCCCCGATTCAATCTTGTCGAGGGCGGGGCTAACAGAGAGGTTCGGAGAAACGGACGAGGAAGGATGTTACTATATCCTCCACTCTGATTCCTCAGTAACGTCCGATGACATGGAATGGTTGCTTAACAACTTCGAGGGCCATGTTAAGGTGAATGGGGCGTATGCAGGAGAGTTGCAGATTAGATTCTCTGAAACGAAGCTCAACTTCCCTACATCCTGAGTCCGTACATACACACTCAGTTCACTCGAGCGTAGCCTGAAAACAGCCGAAAGAAAACTGAGGTGTTACGCAGAACCCTAACTGTTCCACCGCTCTTCAGCATGATGTCTACCGTGATCCGATTTGGAGAGCAACTCGAGATTCTCGGGTCGATTATCCCATTCAATTCCATTGATGTGGTGAACCTCCATATCGGAGACGGCATCAAACCCGAACTCAGAAACAGCGAGCAAGCGATGGACGTATACAACATAGTGGGTGCCATCGAATGTATTTGACCACCGCTCGTAGCCGTCTGATTTGGTATGGAATTGGGCTGGGCGCCGTCGAAGCGAACGAAGGCGAGCTTCGGTGGTATCCCGACGATCAATCCCTAGCCGAACCATCCACTCACGAACCGTCTTCCCTGTGCACCCGAGCCGCTCACCAATTTCGGGTGTCGACAAATGACGGTCATGATAGAGCTCCTGGAGTAGTTCAGGATCTCTCCAAGGGGCGCCCTCAGCCGCAATATTTGGAGGTTGCCGCCGATCAATCCCAAACCGATCCATCACCTCCCTCACTGTCGTTGCAGAGCATCCGAGCTCGTCCCCGATCTCGCTGCTGGACAACTCCTCACCATGATACAACTCCTCGAGCTTGTTCTTGTCGAACCATGGCTTAGACCGGTTTTGATCATATTCGACACCGAGTTTCTCACACCACGTGAGAACGGTCGACTTGGAACAACCCAACTCATCGGCCATTTCGCCTGCCTGAAGTCCTTTATCGAGGTGTAGTTCGCGTAGCGTCTCACGATCTCGCCACTGTTGTGAACTCATTCCAATAAACCAAACTTACAGTACGAACTGACAAAAGAGAACCGCTACCGCACTGAAAGTAGAAATGCTCCACGAAGCCCGGTCGATCCGGACAGGCTCTCGGTGAGCCAGCTCGAGATACACTAGCGATCTCCGTATTCTTTTCGCCGACCCGTTCACCGGTACCCAGGCCGGGATAGAGGTTCGACTCCTCGAGAGCGCCTTATGGCCCAGTTGAAAACCAGCGTTGTCGGACTGATCGCCTGTGCAAGCGCCCTCGTCGGGTACGGTCTCGGCCTCCTCGCGCCTCAAATCCCGCGTGATCCGTTCGGCCTCGAGCCCGGCATCCTCGCGTCGACTCCAGAGACGCAGGTGTTCATCGCGATCGGTGCGGTGAGCGTCGTGGCCGGAATCGTAACGTTCGGACTCGCCACTCGCGTTCTCGAGCGGATCGACGTCTCACCCGCGTAGGCGTATCGGGGTTCGACTCCTCGAGCGGGCATATGGCTACTCGAACAGCCACCGACCACAGTACTGCCACCGTCACCCGGACGGGAGACCGCACCAAATCGGACGCACTCGCCGAGCTCGTCGCGACCGTCTCCGAACAGATCGGCTTCCCGACGATCGACCCCGTGAGCGTCGACGGCCGATTCCTCACCGACGAGGACGGCGTCTTCCGGAAGGTCTGGACGCGCGCAACTGGCGAGGATTACGAAGAGCGCGTCGTCGCCCGCTCGCGGTCGCTGCTGGCCGGCTGGCACGTCTACCATCAGACGGCTGACGGCAAGTGTGAGCGGATCACGGAGATGGCCCTCGAGCGCGAGGCCGCCTTCACCGAAGCCGAGCGGCTAGCCGCCGATATCGAGTCGGTGCCGGTCGAGTGCCGGACCGGGAGGGCAAGCCAATGAGCATGCGAAAGAAGGCGCTCGAGCGGGTCTGGGCGCTTATCTGGCAGTTCACCGTCGGCTACGTTCTAACGATCCTCGTCATGATCGTCGGCTACCTCTGGATGGTCATCGACCTGCTCTGGCAACTCCTCCTCGGAAGCGAGGGGCTGAGTTCTGGCTCGTCGATCGGCTCGTACATCGAGGCGTTCTGGATGTGGAGCGCGGGCCAGACGGTGTTCGCGATGACTGGAAGTGGCGACGGACAGTGGCGAGCACTTCCCTAACCCGCAGTGGCGGCATCGGGGTTCGACTCCTCGAGCGGGCATTATGAGCACGGATACAACCAACGACGTCGCTCAGACTCGCGTCGAATCACCTGACGACCTGGTAGAGGCACCAAAGACCGACTACGCAGACTCAGCACTCATCGATTTCAATATTTACATGCTGATAATGACGACCTGCGGGTTCTGTGGCGGCGTCCTATTCACAGCCGGCTGGTTCGGGGTGTCGCCTCTCGCGAAGTACGTCCCCCAGGCCGGAATAGGCGCGCTAGCCGTCGTGGTTGGCGTCGGTGGACCGCTCGGCATCTACCTGGTACTCCGGTCAGATTACTCGGACGTGTTCGGGACGCTCCGGCAGATCCCCTCCCGAATCGACAACGATGACTAACAACATGATCGAGTTCGGCGGGCCAAAGAACGCCACCCCGCGCGTGTTGCTCGCGCTCGTGGTGTTCATCCCGTTGAATATCATCCTCGGCGCGGTGTACGCGTTCATGTTCGGCGCCGGGGTCGTCCTCGCGGCCGTTCTCCAGGGCGTCTCGAGCGCACTGGCGTTCATCGCGTCTCCACTCCCCGGACCAGGCGTCTGGAGTACGTACGCGAAGTTCTTCGGGGCGCTTCGTGGCGAACAGGCCCGTGTTGGTTCGCAGGCCGTCGGTGACGCGGGAACGAACATCGTTCAGGGCAACTGGGCGATCGCCGCCCCGGACGTGAAACTCGTCTAAACCCATCGCGCCCTCGTCTCGAGGCGCGTAACAAATATCGGGGCAATGGTGTTGGCCTTCGACGCTGCTTTTCACAGCGTCGGGCTTTCAGACACCGAATCCGACAACGCACAGCGAATCCAATCACCTGGGGCCTTCTCTTCAGCCCTTCGCGCAACCTTCCGCACCATCTTTCAGTACCAGAATCATGAAACCCAACACCACCAGACGACGGTTCATCCAGGCCTCGGGCCTCGCGGTCGCGACCACCGGGGTCTCGATGCCCGTGAGCGCACAGACAACCGACTCAACCCAGGGCATCCTCGCCGACGGCGTGGCCTACGAGGCCGACCGGAGCGCGTTCTTCTCCGGTCTCATCTCGGGATTCGGCTTCGGCTCGCCCGACCCGCTCGAGGTCGTGGTCGACGAGGCTCGCAACGAGTTTAACGCCAATTCCGACCTCTGGGTCGACTACGGCAACTGGTTGCTCGAGGAGGCCGACGTGAACGCCTACGGCAGCGCTGAGATCGGCGTCACCTTCGCCTATTCGCGCTGGCGCTGGCCGACCGCCTCCGGCGAGATCGAGACGACCATCCGGGCGACCTACGACGACGTCACCGAGCAGTTCATCGACCTCGAGTGGCCGCTCGAGTCCCCAGAGGACCCGGATTTCGAGGTGACACTCGAGAACGAGGCCGCCGAAAACGCCTCGGATGACCTTTCACAGTACCGCCGAGACAACCTCGAGGGCGGATTCACTCTCCCGTCAAACGAATACCTGAACGAACTCGCCGGGAAGTACGCCGTCAACATCGGGGTGGGCAAGGACGCGCGTAATGTCCTCGAACTGCTCCTGGGGTGGTCTCCATGAGCCCGAAAAACGTTATCCTCTGGCCGTTCTGCCAGATGAAAGGCTGGCTTGCGAACATCTGGCTGGTGGTGAGTACGGTTTCGATCGCCGACCTCTTTCCGCCGTGGGTCGTTTCGACACTAATCTTTATTCGGGATAGTCTGCCCCGGTCGCTTGGGTTCACATCGTCGCTTCCGCGCCATATTACGGGCGTGGCCGTGTTCACAGCCGCGATGGTAATCAGCAGCCTGGGGATCCTGACCTACGTCGCTATCCCGTACGCCCTCTTTTTTGGGGCGTTAGCACTGTTCCGTCTCTGGCCGGCCGTTAACGACCGCTGGCCAGTAGACGAGTCGTCGTGGCCGCTCTGGACGGTTCGATAACCATGCTCTGGATACTAGCTCTCGTACTACTGGCCGTCGTCGCCTACTACTGGTACACGCGCGGTCGGATACCGACGCCGGTTCCCCGGCATCTCGCCCGGAGAGGGCGCGACCTCTCGAGTGACGGCCTCTTCATGACGCTGTACCGGGTCATTCTCGTCCTGGTCGTTCTCTCGAGTGGGATTCTCGCCCTCGTCGTGAACCCCTCGGGCCTGGTGGCATTCTTCGCCGCCGGCCTGTTCCTGTGGGCGTTCATGGACGACCTGACGGCGACCTTAGTCGACATTTGGAACGGCGATTTCTGGGTGTTCAAGCCATGAAACGTACACTTTCACTCATACTGGCAACACTCCTTACGCTCTCGCTGTTCGCAGGCATCGGCCTTCCGGCAGCGGCGTCGACGTCGGACGGCAACGTCACCACGATCGACACCGACCACCCGCTCGCGAGCGACGACGCCGTCGACACCTTCGAATCGGAGGGCTACGCCGAGGGCCACGTGGGCCAGCTCGACATGACGCTCTCGGTCGCCGAAGAATCGGCTGACGTCGGCATCGACTCACGCCTCGAGACGGACTTCAACGCGGTCTACCTCCGGGCACAGTACAACGAGACCATCGACCGGAGTGTCCGCGTCTACATCCCGAACGAGATGTGGTATCCGTACCCCTCGCAAGCCGAGCAGTCGATCACGAACGACATCGAGGCGGACTTCGAGCCGACTCGAGAGGGTGAGTACACGGCCGTCACCCTTCACTTCGAGGACGTCGATGAGAACGGCACTGACGCCGTCTTCCGCGTGAGCAAAGAAGCGTCGACGGTCTTCTCGCTCCGGGATACGAGTAGCGGATTCGTCGAGAACGTTACCGGCTACGAACTCCCGACGATCGCCGCCTCGACGGAGTGGCAGTACGCCCAGGACGCGTTCGCGGGCAACGAATCGACGGTCGCCATCGATCACGACGGCGAAATCGTGATCGAATACGACGGCGACGACACGCCAGGGCGTGAGCGCTGGCAGACGGTTCCCGACTGTAGTTCGTCGGCCGGCGTCGACGCCGTGGTCTGTCAGTACGAACGCCAGGGCGTCGAGAACACGACCTACGTCATGAGTCGAACCGCAGAGCCGCCAGCACTCCGGTACACGGACGATCGCTCGTGGCTGGATGGCTTCCGATCGACGGTCATGAACGACCTCGAGGCAGCCCTCGAGAAGGCGACAGAGAAACTCGGGGAAATGCGTCCGGGACAGACAACACTGGAGGTACGAGCATGGTAGACACACCGAAGACGACGAAAGGAATCGTGGTAACGATCGGATTGGCACTCGCGGTGGCGCTGTTCTTGCTGACGACCAACCTCTGGGCGTTCATGGTGGGCGTGGCGATCGTCGCCGTTGCCCTGTACGTCTTGTACCTGGTCGGCGTTGGCGGTCACCAGCGACTGATGAACTACCTCTCGGGCACTGGAGGGCGCCGCTAATGCTATCGATACTGATGCTCGTCGTGGTGGTGTTTGCCATCGCGTACGTGCTGACGACGCGGTTCCCGAACACGGCCCGGCGCTGGTTCCGCCGGTTCTGGGCGCTTCGAGCAGTGTTCTTCGCACTGTTCTGGCTCTCGTTCGCCTGGGTCCTCATCGGGAGTGGAGTACTCCCGCTCATGCTCGTCGGGATGGCCGTGTTCTTCATCGCCGCGATGTACATTTTCGTCGAAAACCCACAGCAGGAGGTTCGATCATGGATTCGATAATCGCTGACGAACACGACTTCATCCGCAAGCGCCTCGAGGAGTCAGCCGCCAGTACCGAGACGCTACTCTCGGTCCGCAAGCGACTCCAGGCTATCGGGCCGGATCTCCGGCGGGTGTACGACACGAACGGCTACACGAACTTCCTCGTCGCCTATCTCAAACGCGAACACGAGAAGTACCAACTGCACCACGGGAACGGCCCGAACAATCACGAGTACGACGAGACGCGACCGACGCCGACGTGCCACTGCACGGTGGCCTCGTGCCCGATCGGGAACGGACGGCTGCCGATAGCGATCCGGACGGCCAACGACCCCGAGCGAGCCACCCGCCAGTATACACACGAGCATACCGCTCACCCGGTCGCCTTACACGAGGCTCGTGAGGGGTGGCACTCGCTGTGTTCGTCCCTCGAGAGCGAGCTCTCTTTGATGAAGATAGCCCTCGCGAAGGACGTCCCTGTCGAGACGCTCGAGGACCCCGAAGCGCTGGCCGCCGAGGAAGCGGAGGAAGAGACCGACGACGTCGACGCTGACGACGGTGAGGAGAGCGACGAGGAGACCGGCGGACACGATCCGACGACGGTGATGGCCTAATGGTACTCAACCAGTCCACGCGGGACACGATCGAGCACGAGCAACGCAAGCGCCGGGGTGAGGCCTTCCGCACCCGGAAGGAAGCGGTCAACACGGCCATCCGGCGGTGTTCTCGAGCGCTCGACCGGGGTGAGACGACGCACTACCAGTACGTCGCCCGGAAGTTGAGCGAGACCATCCTCCCCGGACTCGAGGACCAGATTGACGGCCTGGTCGTCGGCCTAGCGGAGGACCTCGCCGACCACGAGTACTGGGACTACCCGGCCTACCGTCGGTTCACGACCGACGAGACGCGTATCCGAGAAGTCCTGGCCGAAGGTGCTCGAAGCAACCGGTCGCGGCTTGCCCTCGAGTCCGCCGGCGTCAGTGACGAGCTCGAGACGGCGAAACGCCTCGTCGAACGGACGTTCAAGACGGCGGTGGCGATCGCCGAGCACCTCGAGGTCGTCACCACGAGCTACACCAACGCCGTCGACTGTGTGGGCCACACGACGAAACTCGGCGTCCACCTCCAGGACTGGGACATGGATATCGGCGACCCGATCCACCTCTTTTCCGACCAGGCCGGGCCGTTGAAGACGTTGTACTGCGGCGGCACCGGCACGGGGAAGTCGACCGGCATGGGCCGGGAGACCGAGGACTACTACCTCCGGAACTTCGTCGACGGGAAAGACATCAAACTCATCGACCTCGTCGGGATGCGTGACGGCGAGAACTGGTTCTACGACGTCCCCCAACAACAGGAGCCACTCCGGAAGGTGCGCGAAGAACTCGGGCTCGCTCCCGACTTCACGGGCACCGAGTTCGACGAACGGCAGATGGAGATCCTGCTCCCGCTCACGAAAGGACTCAACGACCAAGAGCTTCCCTTTGATACCGAAAACGAGGAGTTCGTTTGCCGACCGTTCACCGTGCCGGCGTGTGAGATTCGAAAGCCGTTGCTCGTCTCGCTCATCATGTCTCGAGTTTCCGAGAGCGAGGAACAAACCATCCGGGAGGTCTACGACGAGGTCGACGCCGACAAAACCGACTGGTCACTCGGCGACATCGCCGAGGAGATTCGACTCCGGCCCGAACTCTCCGATAAGCACAAGGCGAAGGCGATCGGCGTGCTTCGAGGCCTCCAGAACGAGGGGTTCATCCGCACTCGAGAAGATCCGTACGCCATCCAGTGGAAGGACATCTTCTACGATACTCAGACGATCACGGTCTTCTCGCAAGCGTTTTGCCGGACTGAAATCTCGAAGGTGATGGCGTTCGCATACCTCTGTGATTCCATCCTCGAGCAACGCAAGCAGGACCCGTTCGTCCCCGACTGCGGCGTTATCATGCGCGAACTCTGGAGCGTCGCGCCCCACAAGCAACGCCAGAGCTTCGACTCACGCGTCGCGGCCATCCAGGAGGCAATCGGCCAGGTGTTGATGCGAATGTTCCGTGAGAACCGCCACTACGGCGTCCACGTCTTCGCTGACACCCAGCAACCGAGCGACCTGTTGAAATCGATCCGGGAGATGTTCAATCGCTACGTCGTCTACGGCGCGAACTACGACACGATCGACGATATCATGTCGTGGACCCAGAACAACCGGAAGAAAGCGTTCTGGGGAACGATGAGCGCCCGGCGTGGTGAGGCAGGCGTGATCGGGATGGTCGAGCCGGCCGTCGAGAACCACCGTATCGAGTTCGTCTCGCCCGTCAGGTACGCACCACCGAGCCATCACCACCGGGATGCGGCCGTCGACAAGACTGGATGGCACGGGCGGGTCCAGTACCTCGAGAACGAGGAGTTACGGAAGCCGGCCGACGTCGACGGCGTGATCTGGGACGACGAGATCCACCCGTCGCTGGTAATCGATCCGTTCAACGGCGACGGCACCGAGTCCGACGGCGTCTACGACCCCGAGGCGACGCCTGCGAAGGCGTTCATCCAGCAGTGTCTCACCCACGAGTGGGATGCACGCATCAAAAAGAGCGACGTCTACACGGCCTTCCACGAGTTCGCCGTCGCCCACGGTCACGATCGTGACCGCTGGGACTTCGAGCATCGGGGCGTCCAGTCACAGTTCGGGGCGGCTGTATCGTCTGTTATCGAGGACGAGGTCGCGAATACGAAGATCGATGGCGACGTCGCCTACCGGAATCTCCGCTTCACGAAGAAGGGGGAAGAGTTCCTAGAGGAGGCCACTGTCGACATCCAGAGCGCTGCCGAGCCGATCCATTCGTGACTGACCAATCCACACCAATTCACACCAGCAAATCCACAGACGTAACGGCTTTTCCAAACGTTCACACCAAGAAAGCACCGGGCTACTTGTACCAGTAATATACGCGCGTATCATGCGCGCCCCCGATCAAATTAGACCGTATGATAATTCTTCACCCACACACCACCCTGAGCCTCGAGGCCAGCTCCCGGACGGAAAATTTCCCGGCGAACTCTCGGGGCGATCGCCCGCCACCCCCTCCGTTTCGTTTTGGCGGGAACAGCATCGAAGTACTACTACGAAGTTCTAAGCAATTCAACATGGAACTGACCGGAACCACAAACTATCCACTGTCCTGTCCCGATCCGATCTGGGACGAGTTCAAGACGAGTTTCGCGACTGCCGACGTCAACGTCAACGAGGCGCTGGTCGCGACGCTCGCTCGAGAGATCGTATGGACGCGCGGCGACGAACTGGACGACGACCAACTAGCGGACTACCTGGAGTTGATCTGTGAGTATGACACCCGACGCGAGTAACATCAATCAGCGCCACCGGCGCCGGTATCTCTCGGGGACGTACAACTCGATCGACGAGATAACCGACCCCGGGACGGTGGCAGACGAATCGAGCGGGAAATGGCGCGAGTACATCGTCAACAACAAACTCTGGGTGTTCCTCACGGCCCTGCTCGCGGTGGGCGTGTTCGTCCTGGCGTTCCGATGGATCGCCACCACGATGGGAAATCTGCTCTCGAATCGGTGGGCGCAACTCGCGCTGGGGGCGTTCGTGCTCGCGGCTGTCTCGTACTACGCCGGTCGCCGGCACCAGCTATCGGTGTTCACCAGCGTCGACGAGTTCGTTGCCCAGGGCGACCACGAGAACAAGCGCTACTTCTGTGAGTACATCACCGACACGGACGGCAAGAACGAACGCGTCGAGGTCTACAAGGGCTTCACGCGGCTCGGAAACCCGGGTTCGAAGCTCAAAGTCGGGGATTTAGATCCGGAATGGGCGCGTCTCGCCCAGTATCGAGGCTACGACGCCGACGACCCGGCGCCGATCTCGATCCATCGCGAGCTCGCGACGGTCAGCCACACCGAGTTCGGCACGATCGTCGCCCAACCCACGAATGGCATCGACGCCTTCGAAGGCGGCGGGAAGTCCGTTCTCGAGGCGACCATCCCCGATATGACTCGGGAGGACAAGGTACCGACGCTCAAGAAGCAACTCGAGGAGCACAAAGACGAGGTCGACAATCTGAACGACCGGATTCAGACGCTCATCGAGCAACGCGACGAGGCCTACGAGATGGCTCGGAAGGCCCAGGACGAAGTCCTCGAGCCGTTCATCGACCGCGTCGACCGCGTGATGGGCGTCCGTGACCGGCGACGCAACCGCTCGGGTGAGGATAGCGAGGGAACGCTTCTCTCGAGAGAGCCGACGGCCGACGACCTCGGGACCGACATTCAGATCGAAGACGACTGAGGAGACGAGATATTCATGCGTACACCTACTGCACTAGCGATAGCACTGCTTCTCCTCGTGTCGCTGGCGGCGCCCTTGGCGGGCATCGCTGGCGCTCAGGAGATGACCGACCACCCGGAGGCCGACCTCCACATCGAGCAACCCAGCTACATCGATAGCGACGTCGCTCGACAGACCGATAACGGGACCACGATCTACGAGGCGCGTGGCGAGGCCGTGACGATCGTGCCGACGAACGTCGACCGCGAGAACGTCACCGGCTACGGGAAGGATACCGACGCCGGCTCGTTCACCTTCGACGACGACCTCGAGGTGTGGACGCTCGACGCAAACGGCGAGACGGGAACGTTCGAACTGTACTGGCTCGTCGAGGAACCCGTCGAAGAGGAGAACGCCACGGGTACCGAGACGGTTCGCTACGAGGCAACCGTCCGCCTCTCGGACACCAACGGCGTCTACCTCACCCAGTCGGAGTTCGACGAGCGTCAGGACATGGTCGACCTCGGCGAAAAGGCCGATTCCGTAGTTAACGACCTGAAAGGGCGCTGGCTGCCGTTCTTCGACACCTCCGGCGAGGCTGGCGACGTGATCGATCGAATGGGGTCTGTCGCGGCGACCATCGGGAACCCGCTGAACATGTTCTCGTCGGGGTATCTCGGCTTCCATACCCTGCTACTCGTCTCCCTCGGAGCGATGCTCGCAGCGCTCCAGTACCTCGGGTTCTTCGCGTGGGTCGTCCACAAACTCCGGGGCCAGAACCACGACTTCGAGCAGAACGAAGCCCACGAGGGCGAGATCGCCGAGCGACAACTCGAGGTTGACGAACGCGATCGCCTGAACAAACTGGCGAACATGGACTGGTTCGACATCTTCGAGGATGACCACATCGCGCGGGCGTTCCGTGACCACCTCGGGGAGACCGTCCTCGGCGGGTGGATTCGTCTGAACGCGGCGATCCGACCCCGAAACGTGGTTCGTGACCGACTCCAGGCGATGGGACAGGCTGGCTACGTCGCCGTCGCTACGTTCGATCGGTCGCTCGAGATCGACGCGGACGACGAAGACGTGCTCGAGCCAGTTCTCGAGAGTGTCGACCTCGTGCGCGAGGACAGCGTCGACGCCGACGCACTCGACGAACAGGAGGCGATCGCCCCGCTCACCGAGGCCGCTGGCGACGCACCGTGTGATCTCGAGGCTATCCTCGAGACGGTCGACTGGTGTCACGACGAGCTGGTCGCGTTCGACTTCGAGAACGCCGATGTGAATCCGACGCGACTCGAGACGCCGATCGAGACGCTCGACCTGGAGACGTTGATCGAACGCCTCGATGCCGACATGACGCACTTCGAGGACGAAGAGCAGTACGGCGAGTACCTGCATTCGTTCGTCGCGAGCGTCCGCGAACACCCGTTCACCGAAGACGACGGGACGCCCGACGAACTCCGATACATCTTCAATAACCTGCTCCAGGCCGCTCAGTTGCTCGAGGACCGGTACGGCTTCCCGCTCGGGGACTACCAGAGCGACGCCTTCGAGACGGCCGTCGACAGCTACGATCGGTCGGCTCGAGCGGCGGCGTACTCCGAGGAGGTGAGCACCGGTGCGGCCTGAACTCCTCCAGAGCGGCGTTCCCGAGTTCACCGCCGGTCAGAAGTGGACCGGCGTCGGCGTCCTCGTCGGGATGGCGTTGCTCTTGTTGTTCATCTGGTATCGAAGCCGGTTCGCCGGCCTCAAACCCTCGAACGCCGAGCACAAGGACACGCTGTGGACGCAACTGTACCACCGTGATCCGTCGACCTACCGGCTTCCTGTCGGTATCGACGTTACTCGTCACCGGGATGCGATTCTCGAGACGGTGACGGATCGGGAAGGTATCGACCGACGTGCGGCGACGGTCACGGGCGGCCTCGGCGAGGTACGGGCGACGCTGTCATCGACGATCGGCCCCGTGATCGACCGGCTTCCCCGGCCGGCCCGGCGGTCGATCGGGCTCGCCGTCCTGGTCGCCGTCCTCGGAGCGCCGGCTGTCTCAACGGCGGCACTGCTCGAGTTCTTGAGCTCGGAGACCGATCGGCCCGGCGGCCTCGAGGCGCTCTCGATGCTCGCCGACGCGACGGTCACGGTGGGAACGCTCGCCGTCGACGTTGTATCGTCGTTCCCCTACGCCGGGACGCTGTTCGCGTTCGGCCTGTCGGCGGTGCTCATCGTCGGGGAGTGGCTGTTCACTCGCTGGTGGCTCACCGTTGCCCTGCTGGCCGGTGGCGCCGTGGCGATCGTCGTCTTCGACCACTATCGGACGCGAGAGGCCGGTTCGAAGGGTGGTCTCGAGGGTCGAACCCTGGGGGTGACGTCCGTCAAACGGGTGTCAATCGTGTGGATCGCCGGCGTCGTGCCGACGGTCATCGGATCGGGGCTCGAGAACGCGGTCCCCGGTGGTCCGCCGGTCAGTCAGTACGGGGCCGTCCTCGGCTTCGTGGTGGCGTTCGCTATCGGGTTGTACTATCTGGCGATGACGGTCGCCGAAGCCATCACGGGCGTACTGGAGGCCGCTCGTGAGGACGTCACGCTCGGTGACGGTCGGCGGCTGTCCGATCACCCCGCCCTCGAGGGGGCCGACTACGATCACCACGAGGCTGCCGACGGACTCGTCGATCGGCTCGAGGCCACTGGCCGAAACTGGCGCGGGAGTCGCGTCGACTGGGCGCTGGCCGGTTCGCTGGCCGTCCGCCGTGTCCTCATCGGGACGTGGGTGCTGGCGGCGCCGTTGCCGCTGGCGTACTTCCTCTCCGGTGTCTCGAGTGGCGCGTACGTCGACGTCGGTCGGGCGTTGCTCTCGGCGGATACCGGAATCCAGGCGCTCGTTCTCGCGTGCGTGCTCGCCCCGATCGCCGTCGTGGCCTACCTCGGACGGGACTCGATGGACACGCTCGGTCTCGGGCTTCGCGAAGCGTGGTCGCGCCGACGCGTTCGCCTGGCCGCTCTCCGGCGGGGCGTCCCGATCATGGCGGTCGTCGTCGCGACGGCGATCGCATACTCACTGGCGTTCCCGCTGCCGGTGGCGATCGGTGTCGGTATCGCGGTCGGTCTCGGGGCGCGGCTGGCCTACGAGGCGCTCATGAGTGCGAAGTACCGGATCTCGATGTTCGAGGCCCTGGAGGACGTCGAGAAAGACGTGCTTCTCGAGGCCTACGTCCTCGAGGACGCCGACGGAACGACGCGGTATCTCGCCGTCCTCAACAGCGACGTTCGTCTGCTCGCGGATACGCCCGACGAGCTGGTCGACGCTGTGTGTGACGTCTACGGCGACGTGAGTCGCGACGAGGACGTCACGACGCGTCCGCGCTGGCGAGCGGAGTACGCCCTCCGGTTCGGTATCGTCGACGCCGAGGAAGCGAACACGAAGATCACCGAGCGCATCCGAAAGCGGTGTCTCGGGGCGCTACGCGACGACAAACAGGAGTGGCTCTCGGTTCTCGAGGACCGCGTTCGCGAGTACCCGTCCGAGGAGTTCGAGAGCTGGGTTCGCTGGGGCCGGCGTCACGGAGTACTGTCCGTTAGGGAGGATTCGACCGGGGAGACGGTTGTCTTCCTCGAGCGCGACCCCTGGAGGCGATCGTGATGTTCGACACTCTCGAGAAGGTCCACGAAATCCAGGTCGAACCCGACGCGACGGCCCGCCGGATACGGGAGTACGCCCGCTCGAACCCCGACGTCGTCCACGCGAACGGCTACGAGGGACGCGAGGGCACCGTCGAGGGCGCCTGTTACTGTCTGGCCGAGAGCTACTACCACAGCCAGGGCGGCCAGGACAGCGGCCTCGAGATCCACTGTCTCTCGTGGGCCGACGTCCGCGAAGACGGCGCCGGCACGCACTGGTTCCTCTCCGATCCGGAGACGGGCGCGTGGATCGACCTCGGTATCGAAAAGCCCTGGCACGGGACGTGGATTCCCTACTCAGAGGGGCGAACCCGGGCGTTCATGACCGGCTACGAACCGTCGAAGAGGACGAAAAGAGTGCTCGAGGCGCTGGATTTACTCGAGGTGAAGGCATGAGTACCCACAGAATCGGCCCGGTCAGCGTCGAAATCGACACGCGTGACCTCTCAAAGGTTCTCACGGGCGCTCGCACCGCGCTGTTTCGGTCGAGTCCGCCGTTTGACCCCGACCGACTCCCCGAGGGCTGGCGACTCCAACGACGGAACGGAAAGACGCGACCGTGGCCGACTGGGTGGACACGGCCCACCGACTACTGGCTGTCAATCTGGAAAGCCGGCTCGGAACATATCACGATCATGCCCTACAAAGGCGCGTGGCGCGTTGAGTACGACCCAGAAAATACGTGGATGAGTGGCAGTACGCTCGGACGCGGGTTTTCGTTCGACGAGGCCGTCGACGTGGCGATCGACGCCGCCAGCCGAGTCAACGACGGCGCGACAGAGCGAGAGCTTCGGTTGGACTACCGCGACTGGGGCGAGTCTAATGAAGTCGGCGAGCGATAGCGATGCCCGCCGAACCCACGATCCTCGATATGGCGTTTTTCGCCCTCGTCCTCGGCTTCGTCGCCGTAGCGACCGTCCGGAACCGCCTTTCGAGCCCGCAAACCCCTGTTGAAGAGGCCAGAGAGGCGTACGCACGCGGCGAGATCGACGCCGACGAACTCGAGCGCCGTCTCGAGTTCCACCTCGATAGCAGAAACGACCAAATCCGCGCGTTCGTCGAGGACGTGAACAACGTCGGCCCGAAGACCTCGAAGGCGATCGCCGAGGAGTTCGACTCGCTGGCCGAGCTGCGCGGCGCCGATCGGGACCGGCTCGAGTCGGTGCATGGCGTCGGGGAGAGTACGGCCGAAGCAGTGCTCGAGCGAGTAGAATAGCCCCGAAAGAACTAGGATACTTGACAGAGAGTCACAACTATGGTACGAAATCACATTCCAAACCGAGTAGCAACGGGAGTCAAACAGTTCGCAGCGATCCACCTGTCCGTCGTCGCCATCGTGTCGGTCGTGCACGTGACCATCTTACTGTACGTGTTCAGCGATTCGAGTAGCGTCGTCGACTACCTTCTCTTTTCGGCCGGGGCCTTCGCCGAGTTCGTCGCCAACCCATACCTGTTGGCGCTTTCGCTGGCTGGTGTGGCCGGTGTGAGTAGCTATCTCTACGCCGAAGACCTTCCCGAACGAGTACGGTCCGCTGGTCTCGCGGTCGCGTACGCGCCGCTCGTGGAGTTCCTGTCCCGGACTGCCGTTCTCACCGGGCTTCTGGGGTATGGTGCGTTCGTCGGCGGGGTTGAGTGGTACGAGGTGGCCTACTCGCCAGTGCTGTCGTTCTTCGAGTTCAATCCCGTGCTCGCCGTCGACGTCTTCTCGTGGCCGGGAACGGGACTCAGGCCCGACACCGGTAACGAGTTCATCGACGTGATAGTCGCGTTCGGGGGCGTCCTGGTCGCCTACGCGATCGCGGTCGGTATCGCCTACGCCGTCCATCGGCGAGCCATCCAGCCGAGGTTCGAGGATCGATGAAAGACATCCTCATCTACGCCCATCGAGAGACCGTCCACCACAAGCTCGCAGGCGAGGTTCCCGACGACGAGGTGTGTTTCTGGACCGTCAACGGGACGCCCCAACAGACCGGCCCCGGCGCGGAGGTGTTGTTCACCGACGGCCAGTGCGTCCACGCTCGCGGCGCCGTGATCGACGTCGAGCACGGTCGCCTCTGGTTCGAGCCACTCGAGCCCTGCGAGGAGGAGGTTCCGTGTAAGCCGGTGACTCGAGGGTTCAGGTACGTGGATCGGTAGGGAAGACGGCCACCGGCTTAGGGTGGCCGGGTTATGATGGTGCGACTCGTCCGCTTCAATGCCTGCCGTTGGTCTGTCTCCCTGGGGGGTTTCAGACCATTTCCGACTCCGCCAGTTTGAGCAAAGACTATTTTCCCGTCATATTCATGCAGCGGTCGCTCACGGCGTCGCGCCCTCGATTTCAGTACGTAGAAGCAGTTACTCGGAGTCGTTCTCGAGAATCAGCCGGCGAAGACGGGCCTGTTGAAGGCGGTGATAAGCCGCATAGAGTATCGCGAAGACGAGAACAAACGCAAGCGTCAGCGGTGACGTTACCCAGAGCATCACGGCCTCGCTTCCGGCCGCCGCCAGATCGGCGCCCGAGACGCCCCGCTCTCGGGCGAGGAAGACCGGCAGCGATATCGATAGGACAGCTACCACGCCGCCGAGGTAGAGCATCGTCCGTTTCTCGTTGCTATTCATCGGTCGTGCCCTCCGTTTTCGTGCCGTTCGGTGTGAATGTTTCGGCAATCCTCCAGTTGAGGGTTTTGCAGGCGCTCGAGTTCACCCAGATGCCAGTCAGTACGATATAGACGAGCTGGGCGAGAACGATCAACGCCGCTATTGCAGCCGTACTCCCACCCACTGCCGCGTCGATCGGTGGGACGAAGAGGTAGGCTCCGGCCAGGGCAGCTCCGGTCGGCGGGCCGAGGAGGACAATCACGGCGACGATACCGCCGACGAGATGTATCAGGAAGCGCCCGATCATACGCGCCCCTCGAAGTGCTCTGGACCGATCGTTTTCTCCCGGCCGCTATCCAGTCCGACGACGATGCCGTAGCCGAGTTGGTCGTCGACGGTCTCGAGTACCGTCCCCTCGCGTTCGGTGTACCCGTCCATGAAGGTGATCCGGTCACCAGTGCCAACCTCGTAGGCGAACGGGTCGATTTCCTCACGCATCGGCCCCACCACCGTCTATCGGATCGTGCTCAAGTGGCGACCCAAAGCCCGTTTCGAGAGCGTCGATCACCGTCTCGAGTTCGTCCACCGTCGGTTCCTCTCCGTCTTTCGGGAAGAGTCGAACCAGCGAGCCCCGGAAGACGAGTACTTTCAGGCGCGTGAACGACTCGCTCCTGTAAATCTCTCCCTCGTAGTGGGGGCGCTTCCCGTCGTGGTGGCGCGCTGGTTCGTGATCCAACGCCGTGTAGCCCGCTTGCTCGAGTGCATCGTGAAACGCGTCGGTATTCTGCTCGACGGGTTCGGTGAACCGGAGCTGGCACGGGATGGACACCGATCTCGGCTCCGTCGAGAACTGCGTCTCGACGTGTTCGTAAGCCATCTCCTCGAGTGCTCGAGTGGCAGTTTCGTTACTCGACATCGGCCACCTCTCGAAATGGCGCACTGCGCCATTTCAGCGCCTCGAGCACTATTAGCGCGAGACCGAGGCCGGCGAGCACTAGGCGTAGTTCTTGAGGGATTGCATCGGTGAACCAGTCGAGAAGGCCGACGTGACCGAGTACGACGCCGATTGCAAGCGGGACGACCGGGCTCATTCGCATCCGGCCACCTCCTCCAGAACGGCTCGAGTTGCAATCTGGCCCGTAACAGCCGCCAGGACGACTATTGCAACTGCGAAAGCCAGTGCCAGTAATTGAAGAATTGTTCCCCACCACGGGGCCGAGTGGATGACGTTCCAACCCGTTGATCCAGTACTCAACCTCCCTACAACCGGGAACAGGTACATCACTGTCGCCAGCGCGGCCGCCACTGCTGCTATCGTTGCGACTGCTACTTCTATCGCCATCGATACTCCGACCCAGACGAGGGAACGGACACTCACGAAACGCCCACCTCCCGCGTTTCCACACCAGTCGGTCGGACCCACCAGCACTCGAGCGTTCGCCAGTCGTGTTCGTCCCGATCGCCGTGGCCGAGTACCTGCTCCCGGGCGTGTTCGTGACGGACTTCGAGCCCGTCTCCCAGCTCGCAGACTCGAACGCGGTGGCTCACCTTCGTCCGGTCGCCCGCTGCGTGGCACTGAGTGTACGCCCACTCGAGGACGATTCCGGGTTCGACCCCGCCGCTGTAGTCGGGCTCGAGCGCCGGGTGGAGTTCCGCGAGTCCGGTCGCTTCCCACCCAGAAGCGGTCTTTTCGAACAGGTACAGTCGAGTGTAGGGGCCAGCCGATTCGACCTCGAGTTTTGCATCGGGGCCGTCTGAATCCGGTTGGAACAGTTTTGCAGTCATTCGTACTCAGCCCGGATTTCGAGGAAGTCGTTCACGCCCTGGATGAGCAACCAGGCCACACCCGCCACCATCATGCCAGCGCCGAGGAGCAATATCATCGAGAGGGACGCGTTCCACATCAGGTGGACTATTCCTCGGTCGCTCACGGTGTATGGGAACGGCGAGGCCGCTACCCTCACTCCCGACAATCCGATCAACGCACCGAATATCGCCAGCGCCACCGGACGGAGGTCTCCAGCCAGTTCTTCATCCATCGCTCTCACCCCGATAGGCCGCCTCGAGCCGATCGGCCCGGTGCTCGAGTTGTTCGGCGATATCGCTCTCCCCGTCGGTTCGTTCCCGGAGTTCCTCCGCCTCGCCACGAAGCGTCGCGACCGTCTGCTCGATCTCGCCGACCATCGGGTCGACGTAGCCCGCCCACGCGTTCCCCGCGACGTTGACGGTGAACGTCAGGCGGTGGTCACCCGCGTTCGACAGGCTCGAGCCGTGTTTGGCGATGCGCGTGTCCGGGCGCTGTCGAATCGTTTCGAGGATGTCCTCCTGAGCCTCTTGAACCCGTTCGCGTTCGGTCTGGGCCCACTCCTGGTGTTCGACGAACTCCTCGGAGAAGACCTCGATGCGCTCCTCTCGTGAGAGGAGTGGACCGTCCTCGTCAGTCATCGCCCTCACCTCGCTCGAGATCCGCCTTCGAGAGGACCTCGAACTCGCCCAGCATAAACGCCGAGAGGCCGCACACGTCGTCGACAATTTCGTACGTTCCGACCGGATTCGACAGCGGTTCCTGACGTTCCTCGGGGGACACACCCTCGAGTTCGGAATATCCGGTGTACTCGTCGTAGACTTCCTTTGCAGTCTCTCGGTCGTCGAATACCGCAATCGGGAATTCCTCACCGGGCTGTTCTCCAGCCGTCAGGATGTGAACGGTGTTACTCGTCATCGTCGTCCTCCGCTTGCCGCGAACACTCGGTCGAACAGTACGCCAGGGCGCCTTCTTTCGCTTCGAATCGTAGCTCGCCGCCTTCGATCTCGACGGGCTGGACGTCGCCGGATTTGTAGATCCACCCCTTTTCGGGCCGTTCCTCCGCTCCACACACCGCGCATTCGGTCTCACTCATGCCGATTCCCCCTCGCCGAGGTGGTCTTGCATACACGAGAGGCTACACCAGCCGCCCTTCTCGATCGGTTTTCCACAGGCGGGACACTCGTCAGTGTTCTCGATGTGGGCGATGAGCGCGTCCGTCGGCCCGGGTCCGTTCCGGCCCTTGTCGTCCTCGATCACCCACTCGACCAACTCGAGCGCCTTCTCGATGGCCGCCCCCTGGTCTTCGGTGTCGGTCTCGATCTCCCGAAGTGCGTCCAGCGCTGGCAGGCACTGCTCGGAGACGCGGTCGTTGTCGCTCATTCCCACAACTCACCCCATTCCCAGTAGATGATCTCGAAGCACGTCTTCGGGCCGAGCTCGGCTCGAGGGTAGTACTCTCGCATCTGCTTGTAGAACGACTCCAAATCGTGGTACGGCTCGTGTCCTTCGACGCCGTTCTCGACTATCCACTCTGCGGTTGTGTATCCTCGGTCGTGGACGATCGCCGACGCGAACCGTTCGCCGTCCTCGTCGAGAAGGTGGAACGTCCGACCGATACGGAGGGCGTCGTGTGAGTCGATTTCGTACCGGATCGTGGCGGTCTTCCGTCCGGCGAGGATCGGTTCGATGTGTTCCTCGGCGAACTTCAGTTCCGCCAGTCGGGTCTGCTCAACACCGCTCATCTATCAATCACCTCATTACAGAGCGAGCATTCCAACTCGCCGCCGTCAGTTTTGTAGAAATCTGTCGCCGTATGTGGCCGGTTTGCGACCGAACAGCGGCCCATGTCGTCGGGGAGTTGGTTGTAGTAAGGCCACTCGTCACTTTCGTCGTCTCGATCGTCGTCGAGCACGTCATCGACTGTTTCCCCGTCGGGCTGGATTCGGTCGTCGCCGAACTCCATACGAATTGCCGAGAGGATCTGGCCGGTGAACTCCTCGTCGCGATCGTTCATCCACAGAACGGTCATCTCCGGGTCGTCCTTGAGTTCCATTGCGATGGCTTTGATCATGTTCTCGGTGTCAACAATCCCAAAGTCGTGCCGAACCCCGCCGTTGCTCGGCCTCATCCAGTAGACACAGTGGAGCAGTTCGTGGGGGCCGACCTGGGAGGTGTCTTCGGCGCCAGGATCGACGTCAACGACGTGGACCGAACACAGCCGGTCGCTCTCTGACCGCGTCGGGCCATCTCCCAGGACCAGAACCGGCGATCCCTCGATATCGAACGCGCCGTTCTCGCGTTGCGTGACGTAGTCCTGCGGATCGACGTCGTCAATTCGAGCGAGTGACCATTCGCCGTTCTCGGGTTCGAGATTCATTGAATCACCTCAAGGTAACAGTCAGTGTGCATCGGGAACCGTCCATGCAGGAGGACGCCCTGTCCTTCGATCGGCTCTTTACAACTCTTACAGCGGTCTGTGTCGGTCGTTTCGTTACTCGGCATTGATCCCTACCTCCTGTTCTTCCCACGGCGGGAACAGCGTCTCGTAGAGGTGGAGTACTTCCGTTCTGACTGGCTCTTCCTCAAGCTCTGCGAGTCGTTCCTTGAACGGTGCGGCGGCGATATCGACGGCTGTGTTCCGATCGATCAACGGCGAGCCATGACGTTTCGGGCGGTCACAACAGTCAGTCCACTCCTCCACAGACCCGGTGACGACCTCTCGATACCCGCATTCGGTGCATTTCACCAGCGTCGCATGACTTTCGAGATCAGCAAACTCGATGTCGGGTTTGATCCGCTCTCGGGTTTTCGTACCCCGGTCGTAGGTCGTCAGCGCGTCGGTGAAGGTGTCGAGATCACCGCGGACGAGCGATGGGATATCGGCCCCCTCGTACTCGGCGATGGTGTGCCATCCGAAGAGGTGGTCGTCGGCCGATTCTTCGATAACGAGCAGGTTCTCGAGGTAGTGGTAACGGACCTGGAGAGTTCGATCGTGGTCCTCGCAGTAGAGTGTGCGCGTAGCCGACTCGAGAGACTCGTTCACCACGAGTCGGGCGAGGTCGTGCCACTGTTCCGGGCCGGAGTAGGGTTCTCTACTCATCGTCTACCTCGTAGGGCGTCGTCTCGAGGCAGATTTCGAACTCCCAGGTGACCTCGTCGGCCGGTTCGAACACGCGAACGTTCGGGTCGTCGACGTCGACGTCGACCTCCACGATCGGGATGGTCTCCTCGGTGAGCATCGTCTCGAGCGAGGGTTTGTGGGGCTCGCCGTCGGGCCACATCGAGATCGGCGCCTGGAACACGAACGCGTAGGGCTCGCCGGGCTCGTTGTCGAAGGTGATCGAAAAGCGCTCACTGTGGAGCGAGCGCATCAACTCGGTGTTGTAGTAACACCGAACCTGTCCGTCCGGCGTCGGAACGTAGTCGTTGTCGGGAGCGACGTTGTTCATCTCCCCGATCGGCGGGATATCGAAAACGTTCCACACCTCGAGGTCGTCGGCAGTTTCGGCCCTCATGCGTAATCACCCAGAGAGGTCGCAGTCGGTTTCGCGTCGGTGTCGATCTCCTCCGGCGAGGTCGTCGTCACGTGGTAGGTGTCGTACGCACACGACCGAATCGCCGCTTCGGCCGTCTCGAAGCCCCGGAGGAAGTCCTCGTGATCGGTCTTCGTCTGGCACTTCTTGCTGTAGTCGAACGCCCACAGTTGGAACGCCCCATCGTCCTCGAGCGTCGCGTACATCGGGTTCGGGTTGCTCTCGAACCGGATGCAGAGCTCGCCGTCGGCCTCTCGAACCTTGAGCAGGAGGTGATCGACGCGGGTGTCGAAGTCGACGCCGTCCTCGAGGTCCGTTTCCTCCGGCCCGCCCAGTTCAGCCCGGATCGCCGACTCGAGCGAGCCTTTGGTCATCGACGACGATACGTCGATTCCTTTGCTCACTGCGTAGCCGTACAGTTCCTTTCGTGTCCGGTTCGGGTAGTCGCTCACGACGAGATCACCTGGTTCGGGTCGACGTTGTCGAACCAGTGGGCCAGTACGAGCTTGCCGACCTCCGTGTTACACCACTCGGTCACTTCGTCGTCGGTCAGCGGCCGGTCGAGTTCGATGATCGCCACCGCGTCGGCGATCTTCGGGAAGCCCTTCCGCTCGTCACACCGGACGTGCTGGTTTCGCTGGACGCCGGAGACGATGACCCGGGCGCCGGGTTCGCGGTCGAACTCCCCCGCCGTCTCGTTGTACTCGAGAATCGAGACGTGTTCGTACGTCTCCTCGCAGGCTGTCTGGCTCATGCGTGAAACGTCACCTCCACGCCGTTGTACTCGAGGACGCGGTCGCCGCACTCCGGGCACTCCGTCGGGACGTGCTCGGCGAAGTGGAGTCGGTCGTAGCCGTCCACCCGGACGTCCGAGGGATCGATCTCGACGCTGGTCAGCCAGCCGTCACAGAGATCGGGGTCGTCCTCGCCGATCATGCAGCGGATGGCGAGGTTGTTCTTTCGCAGCTCGTCAGGAACGCGTTCGAAGCTCATAGCACCGTCACCTCGTCGGATTCGACGTCGATGACTTCGATGCCGTGATCCTCGGGCGTGATGTAGAATTCGTCGTGGAGTTCTTCGGCCACCCACTTCGTGATCGCATCGGGCGTGAACGACGCGTCTCCCGCGCCGATTTCCGTCTCTTCGTGAGACACTACCGGGTTGCTCGCCCGGACGGTCGACCACCGGTTGACGTTCACCCAGTTGAATACCTCGATCTCCTCGCAGTCTTTCTCGACCGTGAGGCGGTCTCTGAGACGAGGCTTCATGCCGGCACCTCGCGTTTGAACGTGATCTCGAGCTCACCGTCGGCCATTCGGACCGTCGAGACCTCCGCTTCGTCCAGATCGAGTCCGGCCTCGTGTGCCGCCTCGTCGAGGATGTCGTCGATTTCCGCCCTCACGGTGTCCCTGACTGTCCGGGTCACCGATTCGGCTTCGATCGCCTCGGCGTGGTGGACGTCATCGGTGAACGTCGCGTACTCGTCGTCCGTATCCCACACAATTGACGGGTCGGTGTCGTCGTCTCCGCATTCCCAGCGGATGTATCGTGCGGGCGCGTTGAGTTCCTTCGTCGTCAGTTCGCCATCGCCGACCGATTCGACCGGCCCTTTCAGCGGCGCCGGTCCTTCGCCGACGATAGCGAGCCAGTCGCCGGGCTCGAGAGATTCGAGGGTGGCGATGTACTCCTCGAAGACGTCGTCTCGTGGTTTCCACCCAGCGGCGTGGCCGTCCGTGCATCGTGTCTCCGGTGGGTAGCCCGCCGAGACGTACACCTCGCCGCATTCCTTACACAACCAGTCGATGCTCGGGAGATCGTACTCTCCGTGTGCGAGTTTCACTGTTTGAACACCTCTACGTCGACGTCGGCGTCTGCGGTGGATTCGACGATGTTCTTGATGGACTCCGCTTCTCGCTTACTCTCCATTCCCGGCCCGTCGAAGGTGACGCCGCCGAGGTCGAACCGTACGTTCCAGGGGTAGCGGTGTGCTTGCGTCATTCTTCCCCCTCTGTTCCGAGTAGTTCGAAGCCGTTGCACTCGCCGTGACGCCCGGTCCATCGGACACGTACCGTCGTTCCTTCGCCGTACTCTCGAGCCGCCCGATCGACGGCCTGCTGGAGGTAGTCTCCATTCGGGGCTTCGGTCAGCCATTCAGACTCGCACGGGAGGTTTGTGGAGTGTCCGTAGTCGGTTGGCGTTACGGTTCCTTCGACAGGGAATGGGCTCTCGATCTGCATTCAAATCACCGCTGCCCCACTAGCGCAGCGTCTTCTTCGGCGCCCACTCCGTCGAGAATGCAGTCGGCAGCGGCTCGCGCAGTAATCTCGTCGTTGAACTCCATGATCGCCTTGCCGCCCGTGCCTTCGAACTCGACTTCTCCATTTGTGTAGCCGGAGACGTTTCCAACTGCCCCAACCTCCAGCACGTTCGGCGTTTCGTCGAAATATCGCCGAAGGATCTGCTGGGCGGCGTCGAGTTCGGCGTACACCTGCGCTTCCTCGGGAGAGGCTGGAAGTCCGCCGTCGATTTCTTCGCGCGCCGTCTCGACTGTCTCGTGAACGGTCGCCTCGCTCAGTCCGTCGCCCTCGAGGGCGTCGATGTAGTCCTCGGTCAGCCCGACACGGTGCGTGTGGTACGCCTCTTCTTCGGAATCTTCGGCCGTGTCGATGCTCTCTTCCGAGTACTCGAGTTGGTCGTGGAGCAGGTGGGCTCGCTCGACGATGATCGTCCGCTGCGGTTCGGGTCGTTCGCTCTGGCTCTCTGCCATACCAACAGGTTCTATTTCAAACACCATATATCTGTCCCGGCTATTCGAGACGATAGCTCTAATTTTCGGTATTCTAAGTCACTATCTGGGACAAAGCTAAGTGTGCCGGGATAGTGCATCACTTTATGGGGACTACGCCTCAAGTCGAATCAACCGTGACTGGATTGCTGTCGAAAGGTGAACGCGAGTTCTTCCAGGGTGAGAAGGACCCGGAGGACCCGGACGGCTATCGTCGAAACGCGCGCTACCGTGCTCGCCAACGAATTCAACAGATTGAGGACGATCTCGAACTACTCGAAGAGGTCGGTGAGGAGGACATCGTCGCTGAATTCTACAACCAATTCTCTCGTGTCGGCCAGCTCGAAAAGGAGGTCGAACAACTCCGGTCCCAGATCGACGACGGGGAATAGAACAGTTGACGCGGTGGGGCGCTATTCGAAGGCGTCCGCCAGTCTCTCTCGCATGAACTCACGCCGGTACTTCCGTCGTTCCTCTTCCGAGAGGTAGTTTTTCAGTACAACACTCGCGTCCGAACTCCCCTGGTCGGCCGCGATTACATCCAGATTCTCAAGTAGTTGTTTCTGGGAATCGAGATACGTCGTATACCAGAACCGCCGGCCCATTTTCGAGGTCGGGGTCTCCCCGCGTACGCGAACGCCAGCTCGTTCAGCGAGGCGCTGGAATCGTGATTGGACGGTCTCGCCCGTGATGTGGCCGCTCGAGGCCGCCGTCGACGGGAACAGATACCCGTTCCAGCTTCGGTCGCGGGCGCCGACGTCATCGACGCGATCGGCGAGCGTCGCCGCCCCGTAGATCAGGGCGACCGTCCCCGGTCCGTTCTTTCGTTCGTCGAAGTGAATCCGTGGGTCGTCGCCCTCGAGGACGAGCTGGGAGACGTGCAACGCCGCCACCTCCGAACGGCGAAGGCCCCACGCGCACAGCCCCAGGACGAGCAGTTGCTCGCTCGGGTTCTCGACGGCCTGATAGAGGCGTCGCACCTGGTCGCTCGAGAGAGCGGCGTTGTCGGGCTCAGAACGTGTCCAGTTGTACTCGCGGTGGATCTGTTCGGCCGGGTTGAACGACGCTTTGGCGCGGCGCTCGAGGTGCTCGTAGAACTGGTTGACGTCGCCCCGGTAGCGGATCTTCGATTCGTCCGTCCCGAGGTCGGCGTTCAGTTCGTCGAACACGGCGAGCACCCGACGGATTTCGTCACCTTCGTTCTCCGGGTCGGCCACACGATCGACGAGGTCGGCCTGGCCGTGGAGGTCGCGATATATCTGGGCGTACGTCGACAGCCGAGATTTCTTCGAGGCGATCGTGGTATCGGCGAGGCTTCGGCGCCGTTCGATGGTGAGGGCGTACGATTCCAGTTCTTCGATGGTGGTTTCATCGGCAACACCCCAGGGGTAGGACCCGTCAGAAAGGGGTTCTACATAGCCCACCGTCTCAAGGAACTCCGAGAGCGTCATATCGTGGTGTTCGCGAAGGGCGTACTGGATTCCACCCGCACCGACGTCGAGAAGGTCCTGGTAGGTCGGCCGGGTGTCGAGATCGTAGCCAGCTCGCTCGAGGTCGATCTCGACGTAGGCGTTCCAGTGGTGCTGGAGTTCCTCGAGCGACATTCGCGACCAGTTGACCGACTCACTCATCGGCCCGTTCTTGCAGCATCGCGACGACGGAACCGAGATTGTCCAACGCCTCTTCGGTCGTCGTCTCCCCATTCAAGAGTTCGATTCGTACGACGTACATCGCCTGTAACAACTCGAGGCCGTCCTCGCCGATCTCGTCAGCCAATTCCCGACGCCCTTCTGTCGTCGACGGGAGTTTCGTTCGCTTGTGTTCTCGGCCGAGAAGGCGGTTCGCTGAGCGTTTTACCGATTCTAAATCCCTCATTTTCGTACGTTTCGCTACAACTGACATTCATATAAAACTACTGTGTACGTGGTTGTCGCTTGCAGGACAACGTAGATACACAGGTATTCGGCCAATGGTGTGTAGAACCGTGGTAAACCGAATATCGCTGTATAGAAATTTCGACCCTAGTCCTAGATGCTAATCTCCCAGATATCAACGTCTGACGCCTGTTAGCGCACGGATAGGAAATGGAGGGGTTCATCAATTTCATTCAGTCATTTCCCCATACCCATTTACTTTCACTTTCACTCCGGTCGCGTCAGATATTAACCCCTTCAATGCGAGTGTTCAACCGAATGCAGAACGATACCGAAAGGCGGTTGGATGCCATCGAAAAGAGGCTCGACGAACTTGAGCGATCGGTCCAAGGTAGACATTCGAGAGAAGGACTGAAACGCCGTGTCGACGACATCGAGCGGAAGCTCGAAGGGAGGGGAATGCGCACTGGAATTGACGATCTCGAGCGAGACATCGAGAAGATCAAGCGAGAGCTTGGGATTCGATAGATGCCAGTGGATACTGATTCCGATATTTGGAAAAAGGGCCGAGATCCCGATTCCCTCTCCGTAAGAATAGTCAATTTCCTCTCTCAACACCCTGATAAAGCGTTCCGAATTCGTGAGATCTGCGACGAGGTATTGAGTACAGATTTCGATAAACAAGCAGATAATGATCGACTTTTCGATCTCCGCGAGGCTGGCGAAATAACAGAGGATGAATACGAGAGGCGGCATCATGACGAGGTGCCGCCGCTCCCATACGTAATGAATGATAGCCTTGTCTTCCTTCAAATCCGAATACGGGCGTTGTTGAATGAGGGCCTCGTCGAATGCCGAGTGCTAGACGGTTCGGCATCAGATTCGCCGACCGCTGGTGAAGAAGTCGGTTACTATAGCTACGCCCTCGAATAACTCTCTGACTATATACCTGAGCATCCGTCCGGCTCCTCACACGAGTTTTTCTGCTTCGATCACGAGGAGGTCGTCCTGTGGGTGCATCGCCGGCGTTGGCCGCTCGATCGGATAAACAGGATCGGACTATCGAAGGTCGGTCGCCTCGAGCCCACAGTGCTCGAGTTCTTCAGGAATCGGGCCCTGGACCTTCGGCGTGATCGACGCCGTCGACGCGACCATATCGGCAGTGTGCACCAGGTCCTCGAGGTCCGTCTCCGGATAGGGGCCGTCGTACCACGCTCCCATGTGGGAGGCGATCGCGTCGGCCACCGCGTCATCGAGGTCGGATTCGAGAACAACCTCGGCCATCTGAAGGTCGTGGTCTGACGTCGATTTCGGTGACGGGTTCAGCGGGTCGCCGTTCTTGCGCTGGTCGTGGAGGATAGCGGCCGCGTGGGCGAGGTCGATATCGTACTCGGTGAGACGGCCCTGTCCGGTGTAGCTGTCCGCCAGGCGGTCGATGACCGTCGAGAGCATCAGCGTATGCGCCCAGAGACCACGCTCGCCGCGACACGCCGGGTGGTGGAATCCAGAAGTACTGGCTGGCACCTCCCAGAAGTAATCCGGGGCGTCGGCGGTGAGCTGGCCGACGATGTGGCGGACGTCGCCATCGTCGATGAGGTTGAGAGTCGGCATTCGGCGATACACTTCCTCGGCAGGAGTTGTTGCCATAGCCAACAGGTCGGACGGAGTGACTGTATAGTTATCGGGAATGAATTAGCCGACGAACCTCGCCGGCCTCAAGTGAGCGTTTTCGGGAATCTTTATTCGTATACGGTATACGTATACAATATCTATATTCAGTTTACTAATACCGCTTCCAGATTCAGATTTCGGATGCTTGATTCACCGCGTGGCGTTTCTTCGCCTCGAGCGTCGTCTCGAGAGTATCTGGGGCGACTTCCGAGAGGCCGACGCGCACCAGGAGTCCGAGTGCCATCGCTTTCGTCGCGTCGGCGTCGGTTCCCTCCCGATCGAGGTCGTCTTGGGCGTCGGCCACGATCTCCTCGAGGCCGTCCGTCTCGTCGAGGCCAGCGACGAGTGCTGCCAGATCCGAATCACGAATCGTCAGGTTGCTGTGAGCGTCGCCATCGTCGATCGCCGCGTACGCGTCGACGATCGCATCCTCAAGCGACGGCGAGTCGTCGGCCGGTTCGTTCGTGGGTTCGGTTTCGTGGCGTTTCTGCTGTTTCGCTTCCTCGAGTAGGGCTTCAGCTTTGGATGTGTCGTCGCTCATGTTATCGTGCCTCCAGTCGGTCGAGTAGATCGTTGGTCAGTTCGCGATACGAGTCACGCGCTCGCTTTCCCGTCGCGTACAGTTCGTCGTCCTCGAGCGCGAACAGGGTTCGGCCTTTGGCCTGTTCGTTCCCGATGTCCTGGGCCTTCGTCACCGACGGACCGGCGACGTCAGGATAGGCCTTCTTTAGTTCGGCTTCGAACTCACCCGAGAGGTTCGTCCCCTTCTCGATCATGGTCGCGAACACGAGCTGAAGTTGCGGACTCGCGTCGTGATCGGCGTCGTCGCGGATCGCCTCGAGTTCCGTCTCGAGATTCTTCGCCTGGTTGCGTTCGAACTCGCCGGGTTTCAGCGGTGCGACGACGTTCTCGGCGGCGAACAGCCCGTTGATCGTGATGTTGTCCTCCTTTCCGGGGAGGTCGAGCAACACGAGATCGTAGCGTGGCGCGAGCTCGTCGGTGATGAACGCGTCGAGTTTGCCGTATCGGTTCTCCCGGGGGACGTTCGCGAGGTTGTTGTCGGCGCCGCCGAGACCCTCGTCGGCCGGAATGATGTCCACGCCTTCGTCGGTCTCGAAGACCATCCGATCGACGATGTCGTCGATATTGTCTCGGATGAAACTCCAGTTCTCGCCGAAGACCGCCGAGATCGGGGCGTCGGGGTCGTCGACCTCGTCGGCGATGCCGAACTGTGTCGCCAGGTCGTTCTGGGTGCCGGCGAGATCGAGGGCAACGACCTCGAGGTCGTGGTGGTTCACCGCCGAAACGGCGATGTGGCCCGTTGACGTCGTTTTCCCGACGCCGCCCTTCGGGACGTACGTCGCGGCTCTCATGGTGTTTTCCATATACGTATACTGTATACAGATAGGACATACAAATAGGTTTGTCAGACAGAGTATCTGCAAATCGTGTGTGTTCTAATCCAATGGTCAGATTCGCCCCCGGTAAGATGTGCTAGAAATTATATACATACACGTCCTATAATCAATTATGATCCCAAGGTATCTTCCCGATCTTTTCTATGACAACCCCGTAGAGTTCCTTTTTCGGATTATTGATGCCATCATTCATTTCCTGTACCTTCTTGGCGGGATGGCTTGATCTGACTATATTAGACACAAAGTGCTTCACCCGCAGGTACGAGAAATAGCAGGCCTATTCTTCGTCGTCTTCAGCTCGATCTCGAGCCCGCGTCCCCCGGCCGGCCTCGGTCGCCGGCCAGTCCTTACGTCGGAACTCGCCAGGATGCTCGGTGTTGACGTGCTCGGCCAGCTCGGCAGCGCCGCCAGTCGAGTGCGAACAGTCCGGTGACGGGCACTCGAAGGTTTGTGGTGTCATAGTATCTGATTTGAAAACTCCTGGTTAGGGAGTTGTCGGTCGTTTTGGGCGTCGAGTCCAAGCTTCGTTGCCCGCGGGATGAACCCGCTCCAGATAATTGATTGGTCAAACCAAAGGCCTTCCGGGCCCAAGTCTTGGCTACCGCTTCGTCGACGACATGATCTCGAGCCACGAATCGTGGCTGGCCTCCTCGATCCGCTCGAGGGCGTGACGCTCACAGAAGTACTCGGTGCGCTGGGTGACCCGACGTCGGTTTTTGACGTTGAACCGATAGTCGGAGGTCCGGTCGCAGTCACGCCACTCGCACGAGAGCATACGCGGTCGTTCGATGTACTGGATAGAAACAGTCCGCCTCGGTGCGAAAGTGGAGGTAACAGGCAACGGTGGGAGACCATGCTGGCCCGATGTGGTGGTGCGCAAGGTGCATGATGGACCTACAGCGCGGCCAGGGGTCGAACGTGGGCGATTTTGCGCCTCCGGACATCGTTTCGTGATGTCAGTCGTGGCCGGTGGATCGGCGCTCGAGCCGACGCGCCGAGGACCGCGATCGAGAACTTGCACTCGAGTGCCAGCGTGGGTACTGTCGCGGTCAGTAGTACGCACCCGCGTAGCCGAACGCGTGCTGACAGTCCGAACAGCGGAACGTCGGCTTTGCGGGGACGGTCGTGATGGCCGTACTTTCACACCGAGGACACGGCGGGTTCTCGGCGTTCTCTCGAGCATCGGCGTAGGCGTCCCAGTCGACGGTCGTGCTTTTGACCGTCCGGCGACAGCCCGCTCTCGGACAGACGAACGCTCGAGCGCGGCCACCGTGCTGGTGCTCGGTTGCGTCGACATAGCCGTGTTTGGGACACCACCATTCGTACTCGGAGCCGGCGTCGGGGGAGTCAGTCATTCGGAATCACCGTCCCCGAAGGCGCACTCGTTACACAGCGACGGACCGTCGACGCCTTTCGTACAGGTGGACTGGTTGACGCCACACCAGTCACACGCCCACTCCTCGTAGCGCTCGAGGCGCTCTTTGACCATGTCGGCAAGTTCTTTCTGCATCCCGGTGAGGCCGGTTTTTCGGACCTCGTCGGCGCCGATCGTGTTGCCTTTCGACCCCTCGAGCCACTCCTCGCGATTGTACTCGGCCAGCTCGATGAGGAGCGGGTAGAGGCGATCGGGGTACTCCTCACGGAGTTTGATCGTGTGATCGTGGAGGCCGTCCGTCATCGGTCGTCCTCCACTGGGTCTTTCAGACGTGGGGCGACCACGATTCGAGGTCCTTCGCTGGACTCGGCGATGAGCGGGATGTTATCGCCCGTGTGGAACGTGACCGTACCCTCCGTCGGGAGTGCCTGAGCCAGATCCTCGAGATAGCCGGGTGAGTAAACCGACACCGCGCCGTCGTAGGTTGCCGGTCGGCGCTCGAGGTCAGCATCGAATTCGTCCTGGTAGCCCCAGACGCGTTCGAACTCACCGTCGTCCTCATTGAACTCCTTGCGGTCGCCCTCGGTGAGCACGGCGTCGGCGACCGGGAGGAACCGTATCCCTCTCGAGGCCGCCAGTGCTACCTTGTTGATCGAGCCGGCGAACTCCCAGGATTCAGCCGTCCCGACCACTTCGAAGTCGATACGCTCGAGGATGTCGTTGAGATCCCGGTCGTCTCGAATCGTGTCCTCGTCGATTACAGGGACGGTTTCGACCCAGTGGTTGTCTAAGATGGTGAGTTCGTCGTCGCCGTCTTCGTACTGAATCGTGACTTGCTCGTCCGACGAGGCGAGGAAGTGAAGTGCTTCGTGTAGTTCGTCGACATCGACGCCGACGGTCGCCGGCCGGTTCGCCTCGATTTCGTACCGGCCGCTGTCGACCGCCATGACGTTCGCGGGGTCGACCGCACTCGCGTGCAGTTCCGAGGTCGTGAAGTGGAGTCGTGCTTCGTCCACGACCGGGTCGAGGGCGTCGGCGATGCGAACGAGATCGCCTCGAGTGACGGTCGCCTCGAACGCTTCCTCGTCGACGATCGTCTCCTGGGCCGTGTCCGTCATCGGTCGGCCCCCGAACGCTCAGTTCCCGTGTGTAGTGTGCGGTCGTTTCCTTCTGATAGGCAAGAAACAAACTCCCATTCGGAACCGCACTCCGAGCAGCGAGCCTTGGTGTTTCGATTGTATCGGAGGAACGTGTCCACTCGTCCGCCACAACCCCCACACTCTATCGGCGGGACCCAAGCCTCCAACTCAACCTTGTCTAATTCCGGGTTGAGTGTCGTCTGTTGGAGCGATCCAGTAGAGGTTCGCCTACGGTCCATCAGCGATACACCTCCGCGAGAGCGCGGCGAGTCATCTGGCCATTTATCTGGAGGTACTTCGTCGGAGTCTTGTCGTCAGTCCAGCCCATCATCTGTTTGAGTGCCTCTTTGTCCAGGCCGTTCCCGGCGTGATACGACGCCGCGGTCGCCCGAAGTCCATGCGTCGACGTTGCGTCCTCGGCCAGCGACGGTGCGGCTTCCATCGCGTCCCGGATGCGGCGCTGGAGTGTACTGAACGAGTACGGCCACTCGCCGTGGAGTTCGACGAGTGTAGCGACGGCTTCTTGCGTTCGTGCCGACCACTCGTACGGGATCGAGCGAACAGCCGCAGCGGTCTTCGGCATCCAGTACTGTTCCGCGATCTCCTCGACCGACCGGTCGTCGCCGTTATCCTGCCGCTGTCGAATCGCCTGCTTGCACTTCCCACACACGTCACCGCCCCGACCCGATGTGCACGGGTCGTGGCCGGGGATTTCGATGACACCCTCGTAGTAGTCCACCCACGAGGCATCGAAGTGTGTCAACTCGCCGCCGCGAAGTCCGAGTCGGCCAAGCATGACGATAGCGGCCCATGTCTCCAGCCCTTCGTCGCCACCGAGCCGGGACGCGCCGATGAGTAATCGCTCGTACTCGGCCGCGTTGAGTGCTTTCTCCCGCGTTGCCGTGGACTCGTTGGCGTCGGGGTACTTCCGTTTCTCTTCGGTTGTGTCAGAACTCGGCGCTCTGACCGGCGTCGTGTACTCGCCGTCAGGGAGGAGTTCGTCGGGGTTTCCTGAGATGGCAGCGGCCTTCATTTTCTGCCGATCTTCGTCACTCAGGCCGACCTCTGGCTTCGAGCTCACGCCGACCCCCTCCGACCGCAGTAGGGGCACTCATTACCACGAGACTCGACCACCACATCGGCAGCCGTCTCGGGGCAACGATGAGCCCACTTCTGCGCGTCTATCTTCAGCTCACTGTTGCATCCTGGACACGTTGCCATCGAGAGCGTGCCGCGTGAGATTGCTGCCGTGAAGCCACAGTTGCCGGGGCACTCCACAGCCACTAATTCTGCCGAACGCTCAGCATCGTCCTTCTGATCGAGGTGCTCACCCGCCTCACGGCAAGTAGCACAGAACTCTGGATCAGGCCCCCCCATCCCGGCGTATCCACCACAGCACTGACAGTGAGCCTCTCGTGGCTCTGGTCGTTCAGTATCGTCACTCGTCATCGACCACACCTCCGACGATCGTCACCGTCATGCCCGGCATTGCTTCGGCGCGTGCTGCAACCCGGTCGGACTCGTAGTAACTGACTGGCGGGATGAATCCCTCCTCGTTCGTCACCTTCCAACGTTCAATATCGGTCATCTACGCCTCACCTCGCATTCGTGCCCCTGCCTTGCACCACAGGCACCGTTTTCGGGTTTCGTTGACTGTCTTGAACCCGTCTCCACAGATACACACCCTCGAGTAGACGACCAACTCCTCACCGTTCTCGAGTTCGTATACCTCGTTCCCGTTCCGCTCAATACCGGGCTCACTCATCGCGGCCTCCGTCCGACTCTACATACCAGAGTGATTCCGGGTCGTTCCTCCACCAGTTCACGTCGTCAGCCGATCCAGACCCTCGCTCACCGCACTCGAAGCAAGTCCAGTAACCGGCATCTGGCGCTTCCCTCACGTCGCCGGATTCCCCACAGACAGGGCACTCAGGAGGCTCTGGTGGGTCTTCGATGAAGCGGTCTGAAATGTCACTGGCGTCAGGCTCACACATCGGGCCGAAATGGGTATCGACAGCCGCGTCTTCGTCGCACCCGATAATCACACACCGCTCAGTCCCGCTCATTTCAGCACCTCTCCGGTCCGGATATTCGCCACTCGGTGCCCCTGTGCAGCCGCGTGTCCGGTCGCACCGAGTTCGGTGTGATACTTCTCCGAGCAGTCCGCACAGCGGTAGTCTTCGCGCTCCATTCCGCTCGGGGGAGTGCCGCCGTCGGTGTACAACTCCATGAGCGTGAGGTTCTCGAGCGAGCCGGAGTAGCGACGGCCGCATTCATCGCACATCCAGTACCCGGCATCAGGCCCCTCCCACAGCGCGATCTCCTCGCACTCGGGACACTCATGGATCGGTCGGCCGTTTCGGTCAACACCGGTCATCTACGCCTCACCTCGCATTCGTGCCTCTGCCTTACACCATAGGCACCGTTTTCGGGTTTCGTTGACTGTCTTGAACGCATCCCCACAGGTACACACCCTCGAGTAGACGACTAACTCCTCGCCATTCTCGAGTTCGTATACCTCGTTCCCGTTCCGCTCCATTCCCTCCGACGACTGCTCACTCATCGTCCTTCCCTCCATCAGTTCCCGTCTCTGTGTGTCGTTTTCGAAGACGTAATTCTGGCGCGAAATCAACGTCTTTTCCAGCGGCATAATCGTTCGTCTTCTGGTGGCACCCTTCGCAGAGATGCACGTCCATCTTTTCGCCAGTCTCCTCGTTTTGGACTGTCTCGAAGTGGTCTGCGGAGACGACTTTACACAGGTCGCACGGTACTTCTTCCCCGCCCGATTCGAGTTGACGGCGTTGTGCGTCGTATGCGTCTTTGACTCGCTGGATTCGCTCTCTAACGCTGCTGCACACAGCGTTTTTATTATCTACACTTTCAGATTTATCGCTCATTTGAATTCAACTCCTTGAGCTTCTTGTTTACTTTTGAGACCAGAATCTGGCGGGAGAGGTCCGCTTTCGCTTCGTTCTCGAGGATTGCTTGAAGGTACTCCTCCGTGCAAGGAGCGAGTAGACCAAACCACTCGAAAACCTCATCCTGTTCGACGAGCTGGTCAATGACTTGATTGACATCGCCTCGATCCAGCGGAGATCGTGACGAACTGCCGTCTGATTTCATTCGACGACGTCCAGTCCAGATGTTCGACTCTGCGTCCTGAATGCCATCAGGCTCTGGCTCAGTGCGTTTGTGGACGCACTCGAGGACGTGCTGAAGTCCGTCACTCGACATCGTGATCGACCTCCTCGAAGTAGACCGTCGGGTCTTCGCCGTCCAGGTCCGCCGGCGTGTAGCCGTAGTGGCCTTCTCCCGATACGTCTCCCTGGCACTTCGCACCGACGAGCCTCACTTTGACCGGCGTTCCATCGGGAAGGAACACGGTCGGCGCGCGGTCAGTATCGTTCATGCCGAACCACCTGCAAATTTCTCGAGAGTCGTCCGCTGGGTCGTCGGCTCGTCGCTTTCCTCCTCAGAACTACTCGAGAGCAGGTCCGCCGCCACCGTCCCCGACGGCGGCCGGTAGCCCGTCGCCTCGAGGTCGTACTGGTTCAACGCGCGCTCGACGTGGCGCTCACCTTCGCCAGTAAACTCGCCGATCTCCTCGATCGTGAGTCGGCGCGCGGCCAGCTCGGTGAGTGTTCGTTCGCACAGTTCGCGGTCCAGATCGTCGAGTGGGGTTCTATCGTGCATCGTCTTCGGTCTCCTCCAGTTGTTCGATCGCCTGTTCGACTTCCTCGTGAGTGGCCTCCGGGTGGTCGTCGGTCATGCCGGCACCTCGCTGGCGTCGTCGTGGACGGCCGCCTGGACCTTCCGGACGATAACGCCCATCGGCGTGTCCGTCTGCGATTTGCGGTGATACCGCTGGACGACCTCGATCGGGAGCAACCCGAACTCGCTGGGGTCGCGCTTCTTGTTCGGGAGTTTCTCCGTGGAGTAGGTGATCGACGGGCCGCCGGGGTAGTGGACCGAGGCGACGACGTCCGATCCGATCACAGCGAGTTGCCAGTCGTAGCGAACGCCGCCGTCGATTACGCGTCTCATCGGCGAATCCCCTCGACTTTTGCTCGGCGGATCGTGCGCGGGAACTCTCCCGTCGCGACGATGGCGCCGCGAACCGACTCGATCCCTCGACAGTAGGAGTACGACCCTTCGAGGCCCTCGAGGCGGCACTCGTAGTGCTCTTCGACGAAGACGTCGTCGCCGTCGGGCTCGAGTTTCGAGTCGACGATCTCGAGGCACTCCGGGCGCTGATGGTGCTCGCACACGATCATTGGCCGTTCACCACCGGTTCGTAGTCGGGATTCCAGCCAGCGCCCTGTTTGAGGTGGCGGTACGTCGAGCACTCCGGGCACGCGTGGAGGTTCCCATCGTTGTCGCCGTAGACGCCGACCGTCCCCTCGAGGACGCGCGTTCCGCAGTTGAGACAGCGGTTTCCGGTGGGTTCCGCGCCGTAGACCGTCGGAGTCTCGGTGCTCATGGCCGTTCCTCCGGAAGACCGCAGTCGGGACACGTCTCGCCGTACTGGCGTCTCGAGACGGTTCTCGGGCAGTTCGAGCAGTGCCAGACCGAGCCTTTCGTCTTAGTCATCCGAGACCACCTCCTCGTACGCCGGGATCTCCACGTCGGCGTCGTCGGGGAACCCGGCGCCGTAGGTCGACAGCGTCGGCGCCTCCGTCGCGAGGATGTGCTCACAGAGCGCTCGCGCCATCCCGACCGGGACGGCGTTCCCGATCTGTGCGCGTCGGTCTTTCTTCGCGTCGCCCGTGATCTCGTAGTCCGCCGGGAAGCCCTGCGCTTGTTTGGTCTCCGGTGGGTCGAGCATCCGGTACCGGAGATCGATACCGAACGGGTAGACCGCCGGATCGGCCAGCGCGTACCGGGCGCGTTTGGTGAGCGTCGGGAGCGGGTCGTCGATCGACTTCACTGAGTGCTCTGGCGTGCCGTTATACTGTACCAGAAACGGCGAGAACAGCCGACCGTCGTGATTCCGGGCCGTCACCGTGTGGAACGGCCTCTCGTCGGGGTTGTAGGCCGGGTTCGAGTGCTTGCCTCGAGCGGATCCGTTCCGTGGCAGGACGAACGCCTGCGCTTCGATGAAGTGGATAGCGCCGCGTGTCGTGATGGTCGACACCGGTTCTGTGTCCGCATCTCGTGGGTAGGCCCCGCTGTGCTGGCCCATCACCATCGGCGTCGACGCTGTGTCGTCGACGGCGACCTCGCCACGAACCAGAAACGGTTCCGTCCGCTCGTCGATCGCCGTCTCGATCTCTTCAACGGGGACGACGTCGTCCTGGAGTGCGTAGATATCCGACTCATCCATTCGCTCGAGTGCCGCCGCGTAGGGCGCCAGTCGGTCGTCGCAGTAGTCACGGATGCCCTTCGCGATACGGTCCATCGTCTTGCTCGCGAGCGCCTTCGAGCGCGTGAACATCGACTCGCCACGGTCGCTCCAGTCGATGATCTCACTGGCCGGCACCCAGTCCTCGAGGTCGTCGGTCGGGTCGCTCGAGTGGGTGGGTTGCGGGGGTGTCGGTCGGTTCGTTCTCGAGGCGATCACGAACAGCCGCTGTCGGGTCGTCGGGTCGCCGTAGTCAGCGGCTCGAAGTTTGACCCCATACCGATCTTTGTCGTCACGGACGACGGTGTAGCCCAGTGCCTGAAGCATCTCGACCCAGCGCACGAAGATCGAGCCGTCGCGCGATGGTGTCCCGTCGTCTTCGACCGGTCCCCACGACCGGAGCTCGCCGACGTTCTCGATGAGCAGGTGATTCGGTCGCAGGAGTTCGACCCACCGGAGGACGTGCCACGGCGACGCCCGTTCCTGTTCTTTCACGGGCTTGCCGCCTCTCGCGTTCGAGAAATGCGTACACGACGGCCCAGCCGTCAGTAGGTCGACCGTCCCGGGTTCGGCGACGTCCGGCGGGAAGATCGCCTCGACCTTTGCATGATAGTGGTCGGCCCACGGGTGGTTTTTCTCGTGGGTCGCTATCGCGTGCTCGTTGTGGTTGATCGCCGTCAGATGGAAGTCCTGGCCGGGTGTGTAGCCGAGGTTCTTCGCGGCGTCGACGGCGCCCGTCGAGATCCCGCCCGCGCCTGCGAAGAGGTCCACGACGGTGAGGGTGTCGGTCACTGTCCCTCTCCCCCGTTCTGGAGGTCGTCGTACCCATAGCGCTCGACTAACGCCTCGAGTTCGTCGACGACCGTCTCGGTCTCCTGTTTTCCCAGGCCCGATAGGTCGTAGACGAGCCGGACCAGGAGGTCGTGTTTCGGTTTGCGCTTTCCGCTCTCAAGGTCGGTAATCGTCTCGTCGATGGTCTCGAGTGCCGTCTCGATGGTGGATTTGTTGAGACTCGCGTTGCGACCGTAGAGTAGCGCGACCACGTCCTCGTCGGTCAGGCCGCTTCGGCGCAGCGCTCGCAGGTCCGTCGCGAGCGTCTCGATCGACTCGGCGGCCTGGGCCACCTGGACGAGATCGGCGTGGAACTGCTCCGTGTCGATCGTGACGTCCTCGAGTTCGAGTTCCTCGTCGGCGTTCGTGAGGAGTTCCTCGAGCGGGTGTTCGTCTTCGCCGCCATCGGTCGCGAGCGGTTTCGCCTCGGTCGTGATCCGGTAGGTTGCACACGACGAGCCGCCCCAGCGATCGAGGTGGCCCTGGTCTTCGAGACGTGCCAGCACGCGGCCGGCGATGTGGCCGTCGATGCCGAGGTCGTGTTTGACCTGCGTGGTCGTCACGAACGACTGGCCGTTACGCTTGCGTCGACGCACGTACGCGAGAATCTCGTCCGAGTGGTCGTCGAAGATGGTCATCGAACCACCCCTTCGGCCGTCGGTCGGTCCCACACCGGCCGTTTCTCGGGCATGGCCGTCTGGTAGGCATCCATCGGGCCGGCGTCGGTGAGCTTCATCGCCGTCTCGACGAGGCCGTGTTCCGAGAGGTCCTCGAGCATCCGGTAGATCGTGGCGCTCGACCACTCCAGGGCCGACACGAGTTCGCCAGCCGTCTGGGGCTCGTCGCAGCTCTCGAGATGAATCCAGAACCGTGCTCGGTTCGGCTTCACGAACGCGAGGGCGTCCGGGAGGTCGCCGCGTCCGGGATAGTCGGCAGGGTTCATCGTCCACCCCCGAGTGCCGCTGGAACCTCGTCGGTCGTCGTCCGTTCGTGCTCGCCGTTGAGTCGACGCAGGAGATCGTCGTTCCGAAGGTCGTCGTTCTCGTTCCAGACCTCACCGTTCTCGTCGAGCGTCCGGGAGACGTAGGGCGCGTCGGCGTCAGCGCTCGCGGGCGTGACGTACTCCATTCGGTCACCGCGTTCGATCACCAGGACCTCGTCGGCCTCGAGGCGCGAGTCCGGATGGACAGGAGAGGTGTCCGAGTCGGGGAGTGCCTCTGACGAAGGTTCTGGGTCCGACTCGTCCGGTTGGTCGTCGGCCTCGTCGGCCGTTGGTTCTGTCGATTCGCCCGTGAGTTCGGCTTCGCGGGCATCCAGGGCGTCGGTGATCGGTCGCTTCGGCGGCTCGAAAAACGACTGGTTCGCGAGTCTCCAGCCGGCCAGGCGCTCGAGGGAGTTGATTCCCCGGATGAGTGCGAGCGCCGTGTCCGGTTCGTCCATGTCGATGAACCGGACCGGGTCCTCACCTGCGAGCTCGAGCACGCGATCGTGGGTGTCGGCCTCGAGGTTGTACTCCGACTCGGGCACGTACGCGTGGACGCTCATCGGTCCGCCACCTCGGAGAGCGGCGTCTCGAGCGTGCGTGACGTGCGCGCTGAAAACTCGACGTCGATGTGGACTCCTTCAGTGTCCGAGCGGCCGTACCGGCGGACACCGTTCTCTGCTTGTGTTTCGTTCCCCGCTAGTTTAAGGGGGTTGGCGTTATAATCTCGCATGGTTCATTTACCTGAATTCCCAAGGGTATACGAACCGACCCGCGCAACGCCCTATCGTTGCGCTTTCTACGGCGTGATTTCACCGTCGAGTGGCTCGTATGGATAGTTCATTCTTCTGTGGGGTCTTAGTTCTTTCTACTGTGCACCTGCACAGTAACTATATACCCGGCGTCCGTAGACCCATCCGTGACTCGTGACGATTCGACGGCCGATGATTTCGGTCGGAAATATAAAGCCTCTCAATTCGTTCGTGTTGTTCGCCGTGAGGAACCCGTCACAACGGGCGAAGTAGCTGAACAGGTTGGATGCCACCGAAACACCGCTCGGAACCAGTTGGACCGACTCGAGAAGAACGGTCGGCTTTCGAAAGAGCAGATTGGCCAGGAGTTTATCTGGAGTACTCGTAGGTGATTTGAAAATGTCGAATAGGCTTTCTGCTACTGAATGGCGGAAGGTTCGCGAAGACATCCTTGACCGTGACGGCAGGGAGTGTCAGGACTGCGGGATTGGTGACTCAGACGCCGATTCACTTCATGTTCATCACATCCGCCCATTGGACGAAGGCGGGAGCAACGAGTTCGAAAATCTGCTCACGCTTTGCGATTCTTGTCACTTCGAACGTCACGCCGAGGATAGACGAAAGGGGACCCTCGAGGACATTCGAGACATTTTCATTCAGGTAGACGTCCCGGTGCTTCGGACGAAAGAAGTCGCAAGAAGGTTTGGCGATGTCTCGTCGATCAACACGCCGAAGAAACTCAAGAAGCTCGTTGGCGATGGATTCCTTGAAAAGGGTGCTCGCGGTGTTTACTACCGGGCCGATCTCGAACCAGGGAGTATGAATTTGGCAGGGAGTTCAGGCGTGATCGTGGATGGGTCGTATATCGAAGATGGCGAGTACATCGGGAACGAAGATAGGACACGTCAATGCGAGGATTGCGGCCGATGGATCTACGGGAAGGACCCCGATCGGAAGTTACGAAACCACAAGCGGATTTCGTGTGATTGATCCAGATCTGTCTCTCCCGTCGGGATCGGTGGAGCGTTCGTCTGGTGGTCGATTTAGCTGTTCTACGCGCACCTACTGTTTACTTTCACCCCGCTAGACGAATTCTTATATTCGTGTTCGTGGTAGGACCTATCCGAATGTCCGCTAACTCTGAACCCAGCGGTGCCTCGGTTGAGTGCCGTCCTCTGCCGGGAATCCGGTCCCGGCTGTCAGAACTCGAGGAGGAAGCCGCGAACGAACAGGTCGAAACGCTGTTGGGCGTGATCGACGAGCTGGTCGGAGAGGTCCGCCGTCTCGACGCGAGGAATCGAAACATGAAGAGCCGTCTCGAGAAGCTCGAGGCCGTCAATGGACTCGATGGCGACGAGTGGGACGTCACCGAGACCTCGAAGATGGGGTACCGGGACAAAGCCGTTCTACGGGCGATCGTCGCCAGTGGTGATACGTGGTTTTCGTTGAAGGCCCTCCAGCGACTCTATCGCCAGCACACTGACGTCCGTGATTCGGAGACGCTTCGAAAGCGAATCAAGCATCTGACCACCGAGGGACCGTTCGAGTCGGATCGGTCGGGTTGGGAGTTTACTGGAAACACCGACTAATCCGCAGCGGCCTCAACGCCATCGGAACTCGGCCCGGTACCGGTTGAAGAAACTCGAGGAGAACGGGCAAGTGCGCAAAGATGAGATCGGCGATGCATTCGGCTGGTGGTCAAAATAATAGTTTGTTACACTGCATCGTGTAAAGACGAGACTATCGATCCATATCGCCCGCGTTCAGCCATTATATCTGAGGCTGTCTGAGGGTCGATCGATTTTCCATAGTATACAGCCGGTTCTGGAGGAATGGGTCGATGCCATGGCCAAGTCGGTTCGACAACATTCCCATCGATCTCAAACCACCCATGAGCCTGAGCCATACCTCCATATTTTGGGAGTGATACACCCTCAACGTACGATAATCGTTCATTCTCCAAGTCCTGACGTAGCGCAGTAATCGCCGATTCATAACACGCCCCGGGATCTTTAACAGAATTCATCAACAGCTCTTCAGCTAGTTTCATCTGCTCTTTTGAGAGTTCACTGACGTCGCTTGGAGATCCATAATTTTTGGCATACTTAAACCGAATGTCGTCCCCCGAATATAATTCAAGATATGATTTGAGATCCTCAAGGCGCTCCTCTTTAGTTTGATTCTCAACCGTGTTCCAGGCCTGTTCGATCCGGGGAACGTTGCTGAGGTGGTTCTTTGACTGTTTTTCCGAAAATCCGTGTGATTCGAGCATTGTCATGAACGCACCGATTGCTCTGTGCCATTCTTCGATCCAAGTGACTGATGCCTGGTCCGACCGATATTCTCTATACGGAAGATTATCTGGAAGGGTGGGAAGTCTAGGGTAGAGATTACGAGCGAGGACTAACGTGATATTGAATTGGTGCGGCGGTCTGGACTTCATCGTTGGCGACGCCACTATTTCTGCTCCTTCTTTGGAATCGTCCTTTGCGTTAAGTATAATTAGGTGCTCCGCAGGGACGCGATCTGCCAATTTTTCAGTGATTTTTTCATATACGTCGGGAAGGTCGTCGTACATCTATTAGTTAATTCTACTGCATTTTACAAAAGCATACTCGAAGCGTAATCACTCACCGTCCAAATCCCCAGTCTCAGCGTCGAAAGATGCTAGGAAATCATCACCAGAACTGGTGAACGTCACCCGAGATGACTTCGAGTTCAACTAATCCGCAGCGGCCTGCCGTATGGCGGTTTTGATCGGCTGCTGCTTATTTACCGGCCCCATTAACAGGTCCGAGTCCTCGTCATCGGGCGGTGATTCACCCGTGAGTTTCGCCGCGAGTCTGACCCACGGGCCGTACTCGTCGTGATCGAGCAGCGCCCACGGATCTTGCGGCCAGAAGAGGACGCCGCCGATCGGGTCCGATGGGTCGCCGTAGCGATCCGGTGGCAGTGACTCGATGAGTAACGCGTCGACGGCCTCGAGGAACGATCCATCCGCGAACGACGGAAGGACAGGGTCGGCGCGTTCCTCGCTCGTCGAGAACGAGAGCGCCAGCCGGTAGCCGTCGTCGGTCACTAGGAGCAGACCCAGCGACTCCAGATCCCCACGATAGTTGTAGACCGTCTTCGGGGAGACGCCAGCCCGCTCGGCGAGCGCTGTCTTCGAGAGCGGTTCGTCGGTCTCGAGGAGTGCCTTCACGATCTTGCCCGCCGAGTCCGTCCGGCGCTCGTCGGTGCCGAGATCGGTGACCAGGGAGTCGGCCTCGAGGTTCGCGAAGGCCGTCCGGAGTTCGTCGGGGCGGATCTCGCGGCGATCGGCCTCCGGCGAGAGGGAGCGGTGGAGGACACGGGCGGCTTCCTGGGGCGTCTCGACGAGAGCGTGCGTCGTCGCGACGGCCTCGCCGGTCGCCCGGAGGTTCTTCCGGGAGAGGACGCGCTGGAGGGTGTTGGCGTAGGAGACGCGGTCGGGTTCGGATCGGACGGGAATCTCGACGCCGAACTCGGGAGCGTCCTCGTGGACCTCTCTCGGTGACTCGAGGCGGTCGCGAAGCAGGTCCTCGAGTTTGTGGACGTCGGGGCCACGGAGGATGAACGAACCGATAAGTGAGCCCGTCGGGTCGTCGGCGTCGACGGTTGCGGTGAAGGAGGATTCACGTTTGTCTTCGCGGTCCTCGAAGAGCTGTCGATAGGCAGCGAAGTGGCCTCGATAGACCGACTGGATGGCCGCCGCGTGAGCCAGTGAGTCGGCGAACGCTTCGCGTTTCTCGAGTTTCAGACCTTCGGGAACGCGGATCTCCCGGTGGAGCGTGATATCCAGTGCCTTGAGGATGTGGACGATCGTGCCCCAGAGACCGTGTGCGGAGCGGACGATCGCCGACCGGAACGAGTCGCCGTCGTCGTACTCGCCTCGCTTGTACTGAGTCGTGAGGAGAGCGAGCTCGTCTCCCCACTCGATGAGGTTGTCCCGGAACGTCTGGCCGTCCTCGACGGCTTCATCGGAGGCCGCGCCGATACACCGGGCATCGCGGATGATTGCTGGGTCGGGGTCGATCGACTCTAGGCGGGACGGGGTCAGTACCCGGTCTACAAACTCCTCGCTGGCTAACGCCAGTGCACTGCTCACCGTCAGTGGCAGCGGTTCGCCCGCTCTCACGGCTACAACCGCCTCCCGGCGTTCATCGTTGTAGCTTACGTATCGGGTCTTCCGTTCGTGGTCCTCTATCCCCCCGCGTACAAGCGTCAGGCCGCCGTTTTCCCCACAGGCCGCCACCGCCGCGTGCGCCGCCGGTCCCAGGTATCGGGTCCGGTAGTAGGCGGTGCTGTCCTGATCGTCCTCTCCCCCACCCAATCCCGTTCCGGTGCATACACGGTCCTGTCTGTCTTGTTTACCGCCGCCATTAACGAAAGACGAAATCGACCGCTGTCTGGCGGTTTCACGCTCGAACGTCTCGAGGACCTGTTCACCGAGGGGTCGAAGCTCGACCTTCTTCGAACGCTGGGGACCGAAGCGGTTTACGAGATCGTCGTCGACGAACTGGCCGACGATCTGGCGAACACGCGAGTCGTTATCGCCCGGATAGAGGTCGTACAACTCCGCGTACGACAGGATTCCACTCGGGTCGGCGTACAGTTCGCGGAGCATCGTGACCTCGAATGAGTCGGCCTCGAGGTTGGCGGCAATCGCCTTCGCGGTCTCATCGCCAGAGCGTCGAGTACGCTGACGACTGCACCACTCACTAACACCTGGGAGGTCGACACGGTGGGAATCGACGACCTTCGAAAGGGTCAGTCCACTCGCGACCACACGGACGTCGAAACTGTCGGCCAGAACGGCGAGCAGGTGACAGACGTCGACGCGCTGGTCACGCCGCCGGCTCTCGAGCCAGGCCTCATCGACGGTAACCGACAGGGTGGCGTCCTCGGCAGCGCCGAACAGTTGGGCGGCCGCGAGCAGGTCGTTGGTACTCGCCATCGGACTGTCGTGGATCGACGGCACGAGCTCGCCTGCGAGTAGGCCGACTGCGTTCGCGTCACCACGCGCGGCGTTGACGATCTCGGAGCGAATCCAGTAGGGAATCCCGAGATCCTCGAGCGCCTCGTACGTACTCGCGACGTCGGCGCCGACGAACAACTCCCGGACGCTCTCAGCGAGCAACGTACGCACGCGCTCGTGTTCGAACAGTGACTCCCAGACAGCCGTGACCGTAGCGTCGCCGTCCAACTCAAGGACGGCGGCCGCCGAGACGGGCGGCTGGTCGGTCGGGGTCACCTCACCACGGGCGAGGTCGCCCCGATCGGGCCGGGAAGCCCACGCCTCCAGGTCGTCACGGATCTCGCTCTCGAACAGGACGTGGTCGGGGTCCTCGAGGGAGACCAGGTCCGCGAGTTCGTCACCGGGGTCGGAACACCACGCATCGACGAGGTCGGCGTAGCGTTCGCGTTCCTCGGCCATCGAGACGTCGACGAGTTCCTCGAAGCGCTCGAAGTCTGGGACACCGAGATCTAATCGCTCTTCGAAAAGGGTGGTGAGTGATTCGACCAGCGCTTTGGAGCGCTCCCGAAGGTCAGCCTCTTGTTGGTCGTACTGGCCGTTCTCCTCGGTGAAATCCTTGTAGACGTCCAGTAGGTCTGCTTCACTGGCCTCATACTGGGCACGCCACTCGGCGGCAGTTTCTCGGCCTTCGATGGGTTGGCCGTTGATCGTCTTTATCCGCGCGGTGCGTGCCCCCTTCCGCTTCGGTACGCGCTCGGTCCCGCAATGCGGGCACGTAACCGAACTCTGCCCGACCCATCCGGTCTCTTGAACCCACGTTTTGGTACACGTCGAACACTCAAGCACGTCAAACTCGTCGGTCTCGAGATCGCTCATGAAACCACCTCTCGGTGGACCGTAGGTACGAAAACAGCCGTCACTCTCGAGACGGCACTAACTGCTCGTGGGTGCGTGCTTGCCTGCGTCATAGTGAGGAAACTCCGGAAACAGGACACAGGCCACCCTCTACCGAACGAATGACAGCGTTGACACTCGTCGTGGGGGAAAGCTTAAGACAAAAGACCGCCAACCACAGGGTGTGAGCGTCCTGGGGCGTGGGCCTCTTGTCCCGTGTCCTGTCGCCTATTTTCCTTAGCCGTGCATATCGGCTAGGTTGACAACGCCCGCTCTTAAATCTAGTCGGAGCGTCTGACGATATCTCCATCTGATTCCCAAGGGTATGAAAGCGCTATACCTCGAGCGCGGGCAGCCGCCCTATCAGCTGCCATGCAGTGCTCCTGCCGCCCTATCGGCAGGGAATCGATTCTACGGTCGTATTTCATCGGTAAACAGACACCTCGCGGACGTCGCACAACTCCTCGAGCACGCGCACGATCCACTCGGGAACGGTCTCGGGTTTTTCGGCTTCGCCGTCGCCGCCGAAGACGCCGGTCAACTCTGCATAGGAGCCAGCGCCCTCGACGATCCAGCGATAGTTGCGCTCGAGTTCGGCGACGAACGAGCCGGGCTCGCCGCGTACCGTGACGCGCGCGGTCGTCCCCGAGGGGACAGTCGGCACGTAGTGGGCGAGATCGACGTCGATCGAGCGCTCGAGTGAGTTGTCGATGGCTCGGTTACGGACAGCCATACCAGTCACAACGTCCGGATTACCAATAAGTAGGGGAGGGGGTACTTCCACCCCCTCCACCCTCTGCCGCGTGGCGGTTTTAGAGGATGTATAGTTATGTGGGTCGGTTGCGTTGGTCATGGTGTTGGCCTATAGGTCTGTGTCAACGATCGCCGTCCCCTGCGTTGGGCCGCAGGGGTCATTTTCCGTGACGGTTTGATCCGCCGAGCAGTGCGTTCAGTTGACGCTTGCACTCTTTAGGCTCATGCTACATAAAACTACTCACCCCATATGGGTTACTAAGAGCAGAATAAGAGTTAGCGCAGTAACCTATATAACGTTCCATAATAAGTATTCGGTGGGATTATAGACGCTATGACTCAATCTCTGCCAAGATGCACAGAGAGGTCGGTT
>NZ_JBHTAF010000010.1:0-4602 GCF_042663485.1 Saliphagus sp. GCM10025334
GGTTCTCGTCGTCCAGATGCGCGAGGAACTCATTGACGACCTGGGCGTGCTCTCGGTGGAGGTCATTTCCACGGTCAGCGAGGAGGGCATCGATTTCGTCGATGAAGATGACGCACCGGTCGAACTGCTCAGCCTCGGCGAAGAGCTGGTTGACCTGCTCGGTTGACTCGTTGATCCACCGGGATTTGATATCGCCTGCAGACAACTCGAGGTACGGATGGCCGAGTTCGCCGGCGATTGCTCGAGCGAATAGGGTCTTCCCGGTTCCGGGTGGGCCGTAAAGGAGAATCCCGTTCGGTGGTGAGACGTTGAACCGCTCGTAGGCTTCGTCAATCCGGGTAAGTGGTCGAAGGACAGATCTCTCGATATTTGTTTTCAGCGACTCCATCCCACCAATATCTGCAAACCGTGTCTCTGGTGCAGGTTCCCATCTGTACGTTAAATCCTGCAGGTCCACCTCTTGGTTGTTCTCACCGGTAGTATATGGTTGAGCCCTATCTCGACTTATCTCGTCTGCAGAATCAGTTGACTGGTTAGCGCAGTTGATCGAACTCGATTGTCTCTTCTGCTTTGATTTTGGGGAGTTGCTATTTGTATTGGTCTCCGTGTGAGCAGCGAGGTCGGCGTATGTCATCATGGGAACGGAGACGATCCAACTGAGAACCATTAGCCATGTGTTATCGAACAATGCCGGCGCTCGGAGTACTTGGACCATCTCTGAAACGCTGGGGAAAGCAGTCCCCCAAAGTGGAAGAAACCAAATAGCGGTCAAGATAGTCGATCCACCAATAATTCCAAAAACCCAACCTCGTTCTATATCCTTGTCATCCTGCCCTGCTACCAGCTCCATAATCGTTACTAAGGCAATGGCAGTGAATCCTGGGAGGAACCAGATAGAGGGAATACTGACAACTGCTGCGAGCCACCCAAATGACGAGGGGACTTTCGTGGCCACCCAAACCACGCCTAATGGGACGAACAGATAGCAGCCAGTTAATAGGATTGTTGAAACGAGAACTACAGCAATAGTCCTGAAAACGTGGCTGTACCCTCGATTATCGGCCGTCTGCTTAATTGAGGGCGTGGTGGGTTCTCGATCGTCCATATGCTGTTTCAACCTACGAAATTATCTTGTATATTCATCTGGTCGAACACCCTGTCATTCTGATCGACCCTTGTTTGAGGCCGTGTTCGTCCAATCATCCAGGTTTCGTTGCTTTGAGTTAGAGTCATCAGCGGCATCTACGACGGGGTTCTCACGGTAACGTTCGAGACCTGCCTCTGCCCAATCGACAGGCGATTGGTGAAGATTTCGGGTTGCGTAGTCCGCCCCTGCATGTGCATCTTTTGCCGTACGCTTTCCTCCCTTCTTGATCGCTCTTCCTTTGCTTTTACTCCATTCTCTCTTGTCTTCCGAGATGTTGTTTGCGAGTGCTCCTCCGACCGCGCTCTTGGCCCGACTAGTAGCAAAACCAGCTTTTCCAACGGCGGCGCCACCTACCCCGCGAGTGATGTGTTTGTCGATTCCTCTCACCCCTTTTGACGTCCCATGTCTCGCCTGTTCGATCAGGGCGGTACGAGTCGACTTTCCGCTGGACTGGTTCGTCGACGAGCCCTGAGAACTCGACTTACTCTTCGCACCCTGTCGACCGGAGATCCGCCGCGGTGACAGCCCGGCCATCGCCGCTGATTTGATGCCAACGAGTGCGGGAGCGACGAGTCCGATCAACCAGAAGAGGTACGCCTCGAGAACTTCCCCGAATCCGGGATCACTCGCTTGCTGACTCTGGGCAGCGGTCGCCCCCTGACCGGCCATGTCCGCGTATGCCCCGGCGGCTGCAGCACCAGTCTGTAGGAGGCCAGCCATCACAATTCCGGCGAGGAGCATGTAGGCCGTCGCTCGAAGGACGGTTTTCGAAATCTCCGACGCGTAGCGAAGCGGCCCGAAGTCCAGGAACAACATCGCTCCGAGCACAGGTAGGAGGATGAACGTCGCATTTAACAAGAACTCCCGCAGGATGAAGACACCAAGCGCGAGGAGGATGCCTGCCACAGACACCATACTCAGGATGAGTCCACCGATGATCGCACCGGAACTCGACGCTGCAGCCCCGTCGAGGCCTGATTGCAAGACCTCCGGGCCGAACGCGGCGCCGTAGTCAGCAGTGAAGATATGGCGGATAAGCGCGTTCGTCAACAGCAGACCGAAGTGCATGATCTGCCGAGCAACGGCGACGAAGATGATCACCTTCAGCGCTTTCCACACCAGCATGAAGTTCGTCACTTCGATCCGGTCGGCGAATGGCTTCGTTGCGACGCCCGCCATGAACATGATCACGAGCAGCTGTGGGAAGATATCCAGATTGTGCTGGAAGGCTGCCTGCATCCCAGGATCTGAGTAGGGACTATCGAAGATGATGAACGTGAGTATCCCATTGGCGACGAGTTCGCCGATAAAACCGAGAATCCCGGTCAGGATGTAGGTGAAAAAGTCGGCAATCCAGTCGGAGAATACGGCGGCGGGTGAGACTATAGGTGCGTCAGGCAACAGAATCGCAATGCTGTGCAGACTGACCGATAGTATCTCGGGACCGATGCTGTCATGAGCGACGTCGGTTGGGACGTGGTATTTCGAGCCAATCATTGTGTGTTCTGAGGTTGTTGTGGGGTTGTTGTGTGCGTGTTAGAGCCACCACTCGAGCGTCTCATGGGCGCTCTATCCCCCCTCCTTTCGCATGTACGCGAACGGTGCGAAGAAGATGATAAACGCGACCACCGAAACCAGCGCACCCGCGAGGCTGGTCAGGAGTTGATAGATGTCAAACGGATCCGGCTGAAACGCGACTCGAGCCTGCACTGGCCCGTAGTAGGCGTTTTCGGAGGCGTCAGCCACACCTGCAAACGAAGCAGTCACGTAGAGATCTCGCCGCTCGACTACGATGGCGCCGTCAGCGTTCGTCGTCGCTCGCCCTTGGGCCGCACCTCGAAGCCAGATCGTTTGGTTCGTCAGCGGTTGACTAGTGGCCGTGTCCGTCAGCTGGATTTTGGCATGGGTCTCGTTGAGAACCGTCGTAGAGAGACTCGCGTTCTGCTCGCGAACAGTTTGGGTCGTCAGCGGAATCGAATCATTGTGGATATCGCGGACCTCCGTAATCGGCTGGTCGACGTTCGTAATGACGATTGTCGTATAGCCGCGAGGGGAAACCGAGGTGAGATTGACATGGCGGTCGAGCGGAGCCGCGCTACCGGACAGATTACTACCATCCAGGTGCGTGATCTCTGGACCGGATGTGGCGTCCGTCTGTTGGGTCCACTCGAGCGTCGGCTGGCGACGGTTCGCGATGAGCTGGACCTCGAGGACGTTCGGGAACGCGACGGCCTGCTGGCGTGTCTGTGCAGTTGCGAACTGCTCGGTAAGCGTCTGGGTGAGTCGTGTCTCGTTCCGGGGTGATACTGAGGGGATGGTGTACGATTCCGGGAACAGGCGATGGCCACGTGTCGCGTTCACGTACTGGCGCTGTGAGTAGACACCCCAGACGTTCTGGATGCGTCCCTCTGCGTCGTCGAACTGCGCATAGCTCCAGAGTCGACGCTCAGAGAGCGATTGTGACCTCTCGAACGTGAGGACGATTCGGTCGATATCCTCCTCAGTGCGAACGATTGTCTGTGTGATGTTTAGGTCCTGGTTCGTCGTGACAGTGACACGCTCACTGTCCTGGACAGTGTGCGAGAGTCGAAGCGTTTCATCGGTTGCATTCGATAACTGCCAGCTGCCGCCGTCACGGACGTAGGTACTCGTCGTGGCGGCAACTGTCGAGTTGATCGTCGCACGAACCTGCATCATCGTCGGCTCGCTCGCGTTCGCGCCGTCGTACTCGAGTTGTCCTGGTGACTCCGAATCGCTGACCCAGGTCTGTTCCCCAATTCGGACGCTCCGATCGACCTCCTGATCGAGGAGGTCATAGGAGAGACAGGTCCTGGTGTCGCCGGTGACGGTACATGTCTGGTTTGGGAGGCGGGTCGAGTAATCGAGGTGTGCCAGGACGGTACCGTTTCGGGGGATGAGTAGTCGCTCGCTTTGGTTTCCAGCGTGGATTTCCTCACCAGCACCGATGCGAGTACGCGCTCCGTCCGCTGTACCGAGAATCGTGATATGGGCGTCTTTGATGACGGTTCCGTTCGAGCGCTGTGAGTCGGACAGCCAGAGACTCGTCGATTCGTTGCGCTGGATGGATTCCAACTGGGCAATTCGATACTCGCTGAGTGTCTGTTGGTTCGGCCCAACGCGATAGGGTGGCTGTGTTGTCGTGTAGGTGAAATCGCGCACCTGGCTGAGGTTTGCCAGGGAGGCGTTCTCCTCGCGGACGACGTCGTCGATGGTGGGAAGCACGAACGGTGGAAGCGATCCGGCTTCTGGGTCACGATCATCGGAGAGAAACGCTCGTGTTGCGTTGTCCGGCGCGATACTGGCTGGTGTTGTGACTGCACTCACGACGGGGAGCGTGAGGAGGGCGACAAGCACCAGACCGGTGAGGGGACGACTGGCCGTCATAGATCAGTGTAATGGGGTGGAGCGGCGGCCCACTCTTGGTTCACCTCAAG
>NZ_JBHTAF010000011.1:0-4543 GCF_042663485.1 Saliphagus sp. GCM10025334
CTTGAGGTGAACCAAGAGTGGGCCGCCGCTCCACCCCATTACACTGATCTATGACGGCCAGTCGTCCCCTCACCGGTCTGGTGCTTGTCGCCCTCCTCACGCTCCCCGTCGTGAGTGCAGTCACAACGCCAGCCAGCATCGCGCCGGACAACGCAACACGAGCGTTTCTCTCCGATGATCGAGATCCAGGTTCCGGATCGCTTCCACCGTTCGTGCTTCCCACTATCGAAGATGTTGTCCGCGAGGAGAACGCCTCCCTGGCAAACATCAGTCGTGTACGTGATTTCACCTACGCGACGACACAGCCACCGTATCGCGTTGGACCGGATCAACAGACACTCAGCGAGTATCGGCTTGCCCAGTTAGAATCCATCCAGCGCAACGACTCGACGAGTCTCTGGCTGCCTGATTCACAGCGCTCGAACGGAACCGTCATCAAAGACGCCCATATCACGATTCTCGGTACAGCGGACGGAGCGCGTACTCGCATTGGTGCTGGTGAGGAAGCCCACGCTGGAAACACAAGCGAACGACTGCTGATTCCCCGAAACGGGACCGTCCTGACTCACCTCGATTACTCGACCCGCCTCCCGAATCAGACATGCACCGTCACCGACGACACCAGGACCTGTCTCTCCTATGACCTCCTCGATCAGGAGGTCGATCGGAGCGTCCGAATTGGGGAGCAGACCTGGGCCAGTAATTCGAAATCACCAGGGCAACTCGAGTACGACGGCGCGAACGCGAGCGAGCCGACGACGATGCAGGTTCGCGCGACGATCAACTCGACGGTTGCCGCCACGACGAGTATCTACGTCCGTGACGGCGGCAGCTGGCAGCTATCGAACGCAACCGATGAAACGCTTCAACTCTCGCACACAGTCCAGGACAGTGAGCGTGTCACTGTTACGACGAACCAGGACCTCAGCGTCACACAGACGATCGTTCGCACTGAGGAGGATATCGACCGAATCGTCCTCACGTTCGAGGGGGCACAATCGCTCTCTGAGCGTCGACTCTGGAGCTATGCGCAGTTCGACGACGCAGAGGGACGCATCCAGAACGTCTGGGGCGTCTACTCACAGCGACAATACCTAAATGCGACACGCGGCCATCGCTTGCTTCCAGAATCGTACACTGTCCCCTCGTTATCACTCCGAAACGAGACACGACTTACCCAAACGCTCACACAGCAGTTCGAAACTGCACAGACGCGCCAGCAGACCGTCGCGTTCCCGAACGTCCTCGAGGTCCAGCTTATCGCGAACCGCCGGCAGCCGACGCTCGAGTGGACCCAACAGACGGACGCCACATCCGGTCCAGAGATCACGCACCTGGATGGCAGTAATATGTCCGGCAGCGCGGCTCCGCTCGACCGCTATGTCAATCTCACCTCGGTTTCCCCTCGCGGCTATACGAAGATCGTCATTACGAACGTCGACCAGCCGATCACGGAGGTTCGCGATATCCACAATGATTCGATTTCGCTGACGACCCAGACCGTTCGCGAGCAGAACGCGAGCCTCTCTACGACGGTTCTCAACGAGACCCATGCCAGAATCCAACTGACGGGCACAGATACTGGTCAACCGCTGACGAATCGAACACTCTGGCTTCGAGGAGCGGCTCAAGGGCGAGCGACGACGAACGCTGACGGCGCCATCGTCGTCGAGCGGCGAGACCTCTACGTCACCGCCTCGTTTGCAGGTGTGGCTGACGCCTCCGAAAACGCCTACTACGGGCCAGTGCAGGCTCGAGTCGCGTTTCAGCCGGATCCGTTTGACATCTATCAACTCCTGACCAGTCTCGCGGGTGCGCTGGTTTCGGTGATCGCGTTTGTCATCTTCTTCGCACCGTTCGCGTACATGCGGAGGGACACGGGCTAGGGCCCCATCAGACGCTCGAGTGGTGACTCTAACACGCACACAACAGCCCCACAACAACCTCAGAACACACAATGAATGGCTCGAAATACCACGTCCCAACCGACGTCGCTCATGACAGCATCGGTCCCGAGATACTATCGGCCAGTCTGCACAGCATTGCGATTCTGTTGCCTGACACGCCCGTAGCTTCGCCTGCCGCTGTATTCTCCGACTGGATTGCGGACTTTTTCACCTACATCCTGACCGGGATTCTCGGTTTTATCGGTGAACTCGTCGCCAACGGGATACTCACGTTCATCATCTTCGATAGTCCCTACTCAGATCCTGGGATGCAGGCAGCTTTCCAGCACAATCTAGATATCTTTCCGCAACTGCTCGTGATCATGTTCATGGCGGGCGTCGCAACGAAACCGTTCGCCGACCAGATCGAAGTGACGAACTTCATGCTGGTGTGGAAAGCGTTGAAGGTGATCATCTTCGTCGCCGTGGCCCGTCAGATCATGCACTTCAGTCTGCTGTTGACGAACGCGCTTATTCGCCATATCTTCACTGCTGACTACGGCGCTGCGTTCGGCCCGGAGGTCTTGCAATCAGGCCTCGACGGGGTTGCGGCGTCGAGTGCTGGTGCGATCATCGGTGGACTCATCCTGAGTATGGTGTCCGTGGCAGGCATCCTCCTCGCGCTTGGTGTCTTCATCCTGCGGGAGTTCTTGTTCAATGCGACGTTCATCCTCCTACCTGTGCTCGGAGCAATGTTGTTCCTGGACTTCGGGCCGCTTCGCTACGCGTCGGAGATCTCGAAGACCGTCCTTCGGGCGACCGCCTACATGCTCCTCGCCGGAATTGTGATGGCTGGCCTCCTGCAGACCGGTGCTGCAGCCGCCGGTGCGTACGCGGACATGGCCGGCCAGGGGGCGACCGCTGCCCAGAGTCAACAAGCGAGTGACCCTGGATTCGGGGAAGTCCTCGAGGCGTACCTCTTCTGGTTGATCGGGCTCGTCGCCCCTGCACTTGTCGGCATCAAATCAGCGGCGATGGCCGGACTGTCGCCGCGGCGGATCTCCGGACGACAGGGGGCAAAGAGTAAGTCGAGTTCTCAGGGCTCGTCGACGAACCAGTCGGGGGAGAAGTCGACTCGTGCTGCTCTGATTGAGCAGGCGAGATATGGGGCAGCTGGTGCTGACAGGTGGGCAACTGGTGGGAAGGGTGGTGCTGCTGTTCAAAAAGCTGGGTCGGCTGCGACACGAACAAAGGGAGCTGTTGGAAGTGCAGCTACGACTCTCCTTTCGGAAAAGAGGGTCAACGACGCAAAGAAGGGAGGTCAAGCTTTCAAGAAAGGTGGAAAACGTGCGGTTAAGGACGCCAAGTCCGGCACAGACTACGCAACCCGAAATCTTCACCAATCGCCCGTTGATTGGGCTGAGGCGGGTTTAGAACGGTATCGGGAGAACCCCGTTGTCGATACGAGCCAAGAAACTAATCCGAAACAACGGGATCTGAGTGACTTTGCAGACGAGTCAGAGAGTAGGGATCGATCCAAATGAATGTCCACTTGGCCAGACGCATATATCGGGGGAACTCTTAATCTGGGACAACAATGGACGGTAAAGAACACACTACGTCCACTACCACCGAACGTAGTAGAGACATCTTCCGAGCCGGAATCATTCTGGCAGTCTCCACAGCGATATCCTCAGTTTGTTACCTACTTGTTCCAATCGGGGTACTTCTAGTGGGTGGTGAATTAGCATCTCACCTTGGTATGCTCGTTCCCTCACTTCTCAGCGTAGTTGCTGTACCCCTTACCCCACTGGTAATCGCCATCTCAGTATTCACAGTTATTGACGAAATATTCGGCGAAGATCACAAGGGAATTGATAGAGGATGGTCTCTGGGGATTATTATCGGAGCATGTCTCCTGACTCTCATCTGGTTTCTCCCTCTTTGGGGACAGAGCTGGCCTATCCTTGCTGAGAAACTACGTCCACTCCGAGTGTCCGTTCTGTTTGACGATGCATGGGTGATGGGCCTCACTTGGATCGTATATATTCCAATGATGATGTACGTCAATCTCGGAGCTATAGTTACTGATAACACCAGTTCCTCTGTTACACAAGAGAGACAACGCGCTGGGTCAAGTTCCGTGGGGGCCTCATCTGATCCCGCCAATCAGCCGACTCAAGATATAGACGGTTTCTCGAGAGAGGGTACAGGATTTACCTACAACTGGGATTCAGCACCAGATACGGGGTTTGCAGATATTGGTGGGATGGAGTCGCTGAAAACAAATATCGAGCGATCAGTCCTCCGACCACTTACTCGGATTGACGAAGCCTATGAGCGGTTCAACGTCTCACCACCGAATGGAATTCTCCTTTACGGCCCACCAGGAACCGGCAAGACCCTGTTTGCTCGAGCAATCGCCGGCGAACTCGGCCATCCGTATCTCGAGTTATCTGCGGGTGATATCAAATCCCGATGGATCAACGAGTCAACCGAGCAGGTCAACCAGCTCTTCGCCGAAGCTGAACAGTTCGACCGGTGCGTCATCTTCATCGACGAAATCGATGCCCTCCTCGCTGACCGTGGAAATGACCTCCACCGAGAGCACGCCCAGGTCGTCAATGAGTTCCTCGCGCATCTGGACGACGAGAACC
>NZ_JBHTAF010000012.1:0-3313 GCF_042663485.1 Saliphagus sp. GCM10025334
GGGAAGGGTCGATGTCACCAGCCGTCTACTGGTGGCAGATGAGACCGTGTGTACGTGTAGTCCAGGCGTCCACTGGACCCGTTCCCGGGTCACAACCGCTGCATTCTGTGCAGCACCGATCCGAAAGAACGTGGCTACTGTGCCAACTGGTGGATCGCTCGGCTCGAGAGCCGACGACGGACGTGCCAAGCTGCGATAAGCTCGGGGGACCCGCACGGAGGGGAAGAACCCGAGATCTCCGAATAGGAATCCTCTTGCAATTGCTTAGCGCAATGGGGAACGTCGAGAATTGAAACATCTTAGTATCGACAGGAAAAGAAAGCAAACCGCGATGTCGTTAGTAACGGCGAGTGAACCCGACACAGTCCAAACCGAAGCCCTCACGGGCAATGTGGTGTTCGGACTGACTTGCAGCACTCGACCATCGACGAGAAATCCCTTGGAACAGGGTACGAAACAGGGTGACAGTCCCGTACCGTCGATCAGTAACGTGTGCGTCAGCTCCAGAGTAGCGGGGGTTGGAAATCCCTCGTGAAAACCGCGGGCATTGACCGCGAAGACTAAACACTCCTCGAGACCGATAGCGAACAAGTAGCGTGAGCGAACGCTGAAAAGCACCCCAAAAAGGGAGGTGCAATAGGGCGTGAACTCAGTTGGCGATAGAGCGACGGGGCATACAAGGTCCCTCTCACAATGAACCAGGTGCGAACCTGTAGTAAGCCGAGAGGGAAGCCGGTGTTCCGTCGTACGTTTTGAAAAACGAACCAGAGAGTGTGCCTGTCTGACGAGTCTAACCCGAGTATCGGGGAAGGCAAAGGGAAACCGATATGACCGCAGTCTTACGACCAGGGTCACCGTGTTCAAGCGCGGGGAGTCAGGCGGGCACGACCCGAAACCGGATGATCTAGGCATGGGCAGGGTGAAGCGTGGCGAAAGCCACGTGGAGGCCCGCTAGCGTTGGTGTCCTACAATACCCTCGCGTGACCTATGTCTAGGGGTGAAAGGCCCATCGAATCCGGAAACAGCTGGTTCCAACCGAAACATGTCGAAGCATGACCTCCGCCGAGGTAGTTCGTGGGGTAGAGCGACGGATTGGGGGACCGGACTCCGAGAGGAGTTCGCCCCCCTGTCCAACTCCGAACCTACGAACGCCGTCGACGCGGGGAGTCCGGTGCGCGGGGTAAGCCTGTGTACCGTGAGGGAGACAACCCAGAGCTGGGTTAAGGTCCCCAAGTGTGGACTAAGTGCGATCGAAGGTGGTCGCAAGCCCTAGACAGCCGGGAGGTGAGCTTAGAAGCAGCTACCCTCTAAGAAAAGCGTAACAGCTTACCGGCCGAGGTTTGCGGCGCCGAAAATGATCGGGGCTCAAGTCCACCACCGAGACCTAGCGACGTGCGTCACAGCACGATTCCGTAGGTTGGCGTACTGTTCGGGTGGAAGCACGGCCGAGAGGTCGTGTGGACCGTGCAGTAACGAAAATTCTGGTCATAGTAGCAGCGTTAGTCGGGTGAGAACCCCGACGGCCGAACGAGTAAGGGTTCCTCAGCAATGCTAATCAGCTGAGGGTTAGCCGGTCCTAAGTCAGCCCGCAATTCGAAGCTGACAAAAGGGAAATAGGTTAATATTCCTATGCCAGTGTGCACTCAAAGCCGACGCTTTGGGGCCGCCTCTCCCGGGCTTTCGCCCGGGTGAACAGTCCAAGACCGTGGAAGCCGTAATGGCACGAAGCGGTCGAATGGCTGGATAACGCAAGAGAGGTCAACCCAGAGCCCGTGAAAAGGCAAGCACACTGTCCGTACCGAGATCCGACACAGGTACTCGTGGCGGCGAAAGCCAAGGTCTGTCGGGAGCAACCGACGTTAGGGAATTCGGCAAGTTAGTCCCGTACGTTCGCAATAAGGGATGCCTGCCACGGAAAGTGGCAGGTCGCAGTGACTCGGGCGCTCCAACTGTCTAGTAACAACATAGGTGACCGCAAATCCGTAAGGACTCGTACGGTCACTGAATCCTGCCCAGTGCAGGTATCTGAACACCCCGTACAAGGGGACGAAGGACCTGTTAACGGCGGGGGTAACTATGACCCTCTTAAGGTAGCGTAGTACCTTGCCGCTTTAGTAGCGGCTTGCATGAATGGATCAATGAGAGCGCCACTGTCCCAACGTTGGGCCCGGTGAACTGTACATTCCAGTGCGGAGTCTGGAGACCCCCAAGGGGAAGCGAAGACCCTATAGAGCTTTACTGCAGGCTGTCACTGAGACGTGGTCGCCATTGTGCAGCATAGGTAGGAGCCGCTACACAGGTACCCGCGCTAGCGGGCCACCGAGGCATCACTGAAATACTACCCGATGGTGACTGCGACTCTCACTCCTGGCGGAGGACACTGGTAGCCGGGCAGTTTGACTGGGGCGGTACGCGCTTGAAAAGATATCGAGCGCGCCCCAAGGTTTCCTCACTCGGGTCGGAGACCCGAGAAAGAGCGCAAGAGCATACGGAAGCCTGACAGTGTCCGGCACAACAACGGACGCTGACGCGAAAGCGTGGTCTAGCGAACCAATTAGCCCGCCCAATGCGGGCAATTGCTGACAGAAAAGCTACCTTAGGGATAACAGAGTCGTCACCCGCAAGAGCACATATCGACCGGGTGGCTTGCTACCTCGATGTCGGTTCCCTCCATCCTGCCTGTGCAGAAGCAGGCAAGGGTGAGGTTGTTCGCCTATTAAAGGAGGTCGTGAGCTGGGTTTAGACCGTCGTGAGACAGGTCGGCTGCTATCTATTGGGGGTGTTACGGTATCTGACGGGAACGTTCGTATAGTACGAGAGGAACTCCGAATGGGTGCCACTCGTGTACCGGCTGTCCGAGAGGGCACGTGCCGGGCAGCGACGCACCACGGGGTAAGAGCTGAACGCATCTAAGCTCGAAACCCACCCGAAAAAGAGATGCCACCGAGATCACTCGTAGAAGACGAGTTCGATAGACTCGGGGTGTACGCACCGAGGCAACGAGGTGTTGAGCCCGCGAGCACTAACAGATCAAGCCACCATTCATTTCGCATGGATCAACCCGTAAGAACGGGTCCAGGCGCTAATTGGACTACACGTACACCACGGTCACAACCGACCAGAGAACCTTAGACACCGTAACCGACCCCGGTATAATCGCGGTTCGACTCCGCGAGTCGGCCTTACGGCGGCCAGAGCGGCGGGGCACCACCCGTACCCATCCCGAACACGGCAGTTAAGCCCGCCCGCGTTTCGGCCAGTACTGGCGTGGGAGACCCGCTGGGAACCCCGGCTCGCCGCCGACCCACTCATA
>NZ_JBHTAF010000013.1:0-3020 GCF_042663485.1 Saliphagus sp. GCM10025334
CAGTTCGACCGGTGCGTCATCTTCATCGACGAAATCGATGCCCTCCTCGCTGACCGTGGAAATGACCTCCACCGAGAGCACGCCCAGGTCGTCAATGAGTTCCTCGCGCATCTGGACGACGAGAACCCGAATTTCCTCGTAATCGCAGCGACGAATCGAGCCGACCTCCTCGATGAGGCTGCTACACGCCGAGGACGGTTTGACCAGCAGTACGAAATCGGCCTCCCCGACCACGACGCTCGTGAGGCGATCTTCCGCGTACGACTCTGTGAACTCCCGACCGCTCTTGACGAGGACAACTATCACGAGTTGGCCGAGCGTTCTGAAGGGCTCAGCAGTGCTGACATCGTGGGAATCGTCGACGACGCCGCAATGCACGCAGCTGAGCGTGATGCCGAGGCAATCACGCTCGCTGATCTTCACGAGTCGTTCCCGAATCGCTTTACGGACAAAGATACCTAACAAATCATGAATGCAATGGAAAAACCGACATACTAAGGAAACTATTAACTATCCATCTTTGTAAAGGAACGATTACATGGAGACCTTCCCCATCGCAGGCCGGATTATCAACACGAAGTTGATCTTCGGTCTCACCGCCCGCGAAGCCGGCGAGGTTCTCGTCATCCCGTTTCTCGCCCTCGGCATCGCCCAGAGCCTCGGATTCACCGGCACGCTCTTCCTGATTGCAGGCGGCATCGGTCTCACACTTGGCATCCTCATCCTCCTCGTTGCGCCCGCTGGCCAACGGCCGATCAGCTACGCCCGTGCCGCCGCTGACTACTATCTCTCGTCGAACTCGTACTACAATCGCCGTACTCGACCCGAGGCAGAGACGGCTGTTGTCCAGGACGTCGTCGGCGTCCGGCAGGAAGGCCTCGACATCGAGACGATCAAAGCTGAACAGGAGACCGAATCGAGGTAACCGCGCATGGGCTCTTCTTCCTCTGACGAGATTACTGATGGAACCGTCGCCGGCAGCGATGGGGAACACGAAATTGACGAGACAGCCAACGCGAACTCTTCACTCGATACTTCAGCCGGACAATCGACGACGAGCGTGTCAGCAACTGAGTCGCACTCGACCCCGGATTCCGAGTCACAGAACGATGACCATCCGACTGCCGCGACTCGTAACGGAGCATCGTCGGCAGCACCCGAGTCCGACCTCGAAGTTCTCCGGGCACTCAATAGATTCCTCGACGACATCGACACCGATCTCCCGACCGCTCGCGAAAGGGCTCGGGCTCGCGACCACTTCGACCTCGAGAATCGACTCGGCGAGCCCACGACCACTCAGACGAAACTCGGCTTCGATTACGTCCGTGACGACGGCATCGCCGTCGACGAGAACAGCTACATCGGCCTCCTGAAAGTCCACCCCCAAAACTGGCTCTCGCTCAGTGACCAGGCGAAACGCGACACGATGAGTGCGTACATGTCGTTCCTCATGTCGCTCGAGTCGAGCGTTGCCGTTCCCTGCTATCCAAAGACGTTCGATCTGACCGGCCATCTCGAGCAGTTCTATACAGCGGGTGCGAGCATGGCTTCACGCGGCCAGACGCCAATCCTCCAGTACGGACGCAAATTCTACATCCAGTGGGCCAACACCAACATCGAAGACGAGGATCTCAAACAGCGCGATTTCTACATCGTCACGCGCGTCGAGGCGGACCAAGTCCACAAGGATCTCGATACAGGAAGCGTGTTGAGTCAGCTCAGGACGCTTCCGGTTATCGGCAGGGTCTGTTCGGGAATCGTCAATCGAACGCCACTGGGCGGCTCCCACGAAGAAGCCCGAACCGAACTCTGTATCCGCGAGGTCCGGCAACGCCAGCGTCGGATTACGAACACACTCGGTCGGACTGACGTCTCCATCGAGCGTGTTACCGATCGCCAGGAGACGATGGAGATCCTCTATCACTACTACAACCACGTCGATCCGAAGTTCGAGAAATTTTCGCACGCGACGAAAACGGAGGGCGAGTACTGATGGGGCGATTCGACCGCTTCCGCTCGTGGCTTCCTGTGGGGAGTAGCGAACCCAGCATCGATGATATCGACGACGAGACGTTTGACCGCGCTGCGGAGGTCCTCGAGGCGAACGGCGACGACCTCACGAAGGAGAATATCCGCAAGCAGGCCAGGTACTTGCTCGAAGTCGAGGACGTCGACGACGGCGAGCTCCGGCTTGGCGTCATTCAGGACGAAACCGAACAGTCGCTGGCCGACCGTGACGTCATCGCTCCGCGTCAACTCCAGGAGGTTTCGAACCTCTTCGAGTCGGGCTACATGGTTCGCAACGACCAGTTCGTCCGCACCCTGACCATCCACGGCTATCCCGAGCGAGTTCCACTGGGATGGCTTGAGGATCTGTACACGACGAACGACCACGTCCGCGTCACCCAGCATATCAGGCCCCGCGATACGGGATCGGTTCTCCGCAAGCTCCAGAAACGCCTCACCCAGTTGCGAGCCCGACTGCACAAGAAATACGAGAAGAATCAGACCAACACTCACGAAGCCGAGGCTGACCGCGACATGGTCAAAGAGCTCATCTGGGACATTATCCTCGGTGAGACGAAACTCTTCGACTTCGCGATCTACATCGAGGTCATTGCGGACACCAAGCAAGAACTCGATGATGCGACCGAACGCGTCATCGAAACGGTGGGTGCCGCAAATGCCAAAGCCGTCACGCTGGAGAAACGCCAGATCGAATCTCAGGACGCGCTGGCCCCACTGGGCGACGATCCGATTAAGGCGACCCAGCTCATGCAGGAGACGGCCGTCGGGACAATGTTCCCATTTATTGAGCCCGCTGTAGCTGACCCGGAGGGTGTCTTCTATGGCTTCGACGGGACCAACACGCCCGTTCTGTTGGATCGGTATCGGCTCTCGTCGTATTCGAAAGCGATTGCGGGGAAGATGGGATCGGGGAAGACGTTCGCGGAGAAGCACGAGATGTACCATCGCCTGATGATGGATCCCGAGATCGAAATGCTCGTCCTCGATCCGCT
>NZ_JBHTAF010000014.1:0-1816 GCF_042663485.1 Saliphagus sp. GCM10025334
CGCGGCTTCAACCCCACAAGGGTACGTCTGAATCCCGAACGGACGTTACTGTCCTATCCCCGGATTATCGAACCGGACGCTTCAACCCCACAAGGGTACGTCTGAATCTCCAAATATCGGAATCAGTATCCACTGGCATCTATCGCTTCAACCCCACAAGGGTACGTCTGAATCCGGAGGCGGTCGGCCAGCGCCAGCGCGAATAGGCGCTTCAACCCCACAAGGGTACGTCTGAATCTCGCCGATCGCGTCGATGACGTCGGCGCCCGCGACCGCTTCAACCCCACAAGGGTACGTCTGAATCACCAACACGGGCCTGTTCGCCACGAAGCGCCCCGAAGCTTCAACCCCACAAGGGTACGTCTGAATCCTCGCCACTGTCCGTCGCCACTTCCAGTCATCGCGCTTCAACCCCACAAGGGTACGTCTGAATCGCGAAGAAATCGACGGCGGACTTCCAGCCTCTCCCGAGGCTTCAACCCCACAAGGGTACGTCTGAATCGCCGGTAGCCCGTCGCCTCGAGGTCGTACTGGTTGCTTCAACCCCACAAGGGTACGTCTGAATCCAGTCGAGTGCGAACAGTCCGGTGACGGGCACTCGCTTCAACCCCACAAGGGTACGTCTGAATCGTCATAGTTATTTTCGTTGTCCCTCCAGTCTTCGTGCTTCAACCCCACAAGGGTACGTCTGAATCTTGTATCCGTGCTCATAATGCCCGCTCGAGGAGTCGCTTCAACCCCACAAGGGTACGTCTGAATCGACGGCGAGCTCTGCATCCGGTTCGAGAGCAACCCGCTTCAACCCCACAAGGGTACGTCTGAATCTGGTCGCTCGAGAGAGCGGCGTTGTCGGGCTCAGCTTCAACCCCACAAGGGTACGTCTGAATCTCCCCGATCTCCGGTTCGGCGTCGATCCAGACGTTGCTTCAACCCCACAAGGGTACGTCTGAATCCACGGCCGTCACCCTTCACTTCGAGGACGTCGATGAGCTTCAACCCCACAAGGGTACGTCTGAATCTCGATATCGGCGGCTAGCCGCTCGGCTTCGGTGCTTCAACCCCACAAGGGTACGTCTGAATCTCGTCGGCCGGCGTCGACGCCGTGGTCTGTCAGGACGCTTCAACCCCACAAGGGTACGTCTGAATCCACGACGACCTCGCCGGAGGAGATCGACACCGACGCGCTTCAACCCCACAAGGGTACGTCTGAATCGCAGATCCCCTCCCGAATCGACAACGATGACTAAGCTTCAACCCCACAAGGGTACGTCTGAATCCACAACTCCTCGAGCACGCGCACGATCCACTCGGGCTTCAACCCCACAAGGGTACGTCTGAATCTACCGGTGTCGGGCCTGAGTCCCGTTCCCGGCCACGAGCTTCAACCCCACAAGGGTACGTCTGAATCTCGGCTGGCCCCTACACTCGACTGTACCTGTTCGCTTCAACCCCACAAGGGTACGTCTGAATCGACGCTGCTTTTCACAGCGTCGGGCTTTCAGACACCGCTTCAACCCCACAAGGGTACGTCTGAATCGAGAACGGCACTGACGCCGTCTTCCGCGTGAGCAAAGCTTCAACCCCACAAGGGTACGTCTGAATCGACTCGATATCGGCGGCTAGCCGCTCGGCTTCGGTGCTTCAACCCCACAAGGGTACGTCTGAATCGATACGCCTACGCGGGTGAGACGTCGATCCGCTCGAGCTTCAACCCCACAAGGGTACGTCTGAATCCAGGCCGACCTCGTCGATCGTGTGGCCGACCCGGAGCTTCAACCCCACAAGGGTACGTCTGAATCGCGAGCATTCCAACTCG
>NZ_JBHTAF010000015.1:0-1804 GCF_042663485.1 Saliphagus sp. GCM10025334
AGAAATAGTGAAGTGAATTCCGTGGATAGAGAGGATATGGTGGTCAAATTCACCATGATTCAGACGTACCCTTGTGGGGTTGAAGCGATGGCGACGGCACCGAGACGGCGTACATGAACGTGATTCAGACGTACCCTTGTGGGGTTGAAGCATCTCGAGAGCTGCGACGAGCCCCAGACGGCTGGGATTCAGACGTACCCTTGTGGGGTTGAAGCCCGAAAGACGGAGAGGAACCGACGGTGGACGAACTCGATTCAGACGTACCCTTGTGGGGTTGAAGCAACGTCTGGATCGACGCCGAACCGGAGATCGGGGAGATTCAGACGTACCCTTGTGGGGTTGAAGCAACGGGATGAACACCACGAGCGCGAGCAACACGCGCGATTCAGACGTACCCTTGTGGGGTTGAAGCTCGCAAGCGTTTTGCCGGACTGAAATCTCGAAGGATTCAGACGTACCCTTGTGGGGTTGAAGCGCGATACTCTATGCGGCTTATCACCGCCTTCAACGATTCAGACGTACCCTTGTGGGGTTGAAGCGAGCAGTGCCAGACCGAGCCTTTCGTCTTAGTCGATTCAGACGTACCCTTGTGGGGTTGAAGCGTCCGGTTCGACGGCGCCCAGCCCAATTCCATAGATTCAGACGTACCCTTGTGGGGTTGAAGCGACAAGAACAAGCTCGAGGAGTTGTATCATGGTGAGATTCAGACGTACCCTTGTGGGGTTGAAGCACCGTCGAGTGGCTCGTATGGATAGTTCATTCTTCGATTCAGACGTACCCTTGTGGGGTTGAAGCTTCGACACCTCCGGCGAGGCTGGCGACGTGATCGATGATTCAGACGTACCCTTGTGGGGTTGAAGCTCGACGTCCTCCAGGGCCTCGAACATCGAGATCCGGGATTCAGACGTACCCTTGTGGGGTTGAAGCGCCAGCCATGTACAGGGAATCGTTGTGTCTCCAGGATTCAGACGTACCCTTGTGGGGTTGAAGCCGTTCGTGGTCCTCTATCCCCCCGCGTACAAGCGTCGATTCAGACGTACCCTTGTGGGGTTGAAGCTTCGAACGCTGGGGACCGAAGCGGTTTACGAGATCGATTCAGACGTACCCTTGTGGGGTTGAAGCACCCGTCCGTAGCTCGCACCCGGGCGCACCGACTGAGATTCAGACGTACCCTTGTGGGGTTGAAGCGTCCAATGCAACGCTGTCAAATTGGATTTTAGTTGATTCAGACGTACCCTTGTGGGGTTGAAGCGTGAGTCAAGACCCCCACTCAAGGGAAGGACAATCGATTCAGACGTACCCTTGTGGGGTTGAAGCGGTATCAAAGGGAAGCTCTTGGTCGTTGAGTCCTTGATTCAGACGTACCCTTGTGGGGTTGAAGCTGTTTGTCATGATCATAGGAGAACGTGAAATGCCGATTCAGACGTACCCTTGTGGGGTTGAAGCAGTCGTGTAGTTGGTGTACTCCCAGTCGATCGATTGATTCAGACGTACCCTTGTGGGGTTGAAGCCAGGCAGACAGCCATCTGGGCGATCACGAGCCGAGATTCAGACGTACCCTTGTGGGGTTGAAGCATCGTGAAATACGACCCGGAGAAGCGAGACCGCCTCGATTCAGACGTACCCTTGTGGGGTTGAAGCTGGCATCGGGAATCTGTTCATCGCCAAAGGAAGCGGGATTCAGACGTACCCTTGTGGGGTTGAAGCGTCCGGTTCGATAATCCGGGGATAGGACAGTAACGTCCGTTCGGGATTCAGACGTACCCTTGTGGGGTTGAAGCCGCGTCTCGTCGGTTGTCTTGAA
>NZ_JBHTAF010000016.1:0-1470 GCF_042663485.1 Saliphagus sp. GCM10025334
GAGGAAGACGATCACGCCGATTTGACCGAGGGTTGTGGCGACGAACTCCTCAATCTGCGTGAGTGAGTTGTTGATTTCGTTTTGTTGGGCGGCAGCGACGCCTGTACTTGCGGTGAACACGATCAGGACGACCATGGATCGTGCGATACCTTGTCGATAGTGCATGATTCATCCATCTTACCGACGGTACTAATAACCTTAGATTATCTTATTGAAGTATTTCTCTTGGATGCTAGATAGCGATTTCAATACATAGAAATAGTAAGGAGAGTGTATTCAGCCGAGTATTAACGCCGCGAGGAGATTGTTTTCATCACTCTAATTCGCTGGAAAGCCCTGACACAATGACTCTAACAGCTATGCTGAAATCCTTGACCAATGATAAGTGTCTGTGACCGTGCTGAATACACAGCGCGAATGTTGCACGGGCTGAGGAAGGATCAACGCGGAAGGTCGAACGCTCAGTATAGGTAAAGGACTTACCGCATCGGTATGCTCAGTACAGAGTGTTTATCGGTTCATCTGTTCCAGAAACTCGTTAACGGGTTCTTTTTCCAATGCTTTGACGGTTTCGAGAGCAGATGTTAGATCGTCGCAAAGCGGAGTCGGTGTTATTGCTTTGGTCTCCTGATCGTAGTCGACCAGATGGAAATCAACCAGTCGTGGGACAACACTGTGATGAAGCATCAGTTTGTCACTACTACTGTCAAAATAGTCATTGATCTCTTCCAGATGAACAGTCCCTCCCCTTTCCGTTAGGAGATACAGTACGTAACGAGTCTGTTCGTTGGCAAGGTGCTGGAAGAAATCATCGAGATCTATCGGAAGATCAGTTGAGGACATGGAACCCGAGACTATGGCGTCGACAGTACCAGCGTTCGACTTGTTATCAGTTCCCATAACAAAAGACAGGCGACGTAGAACTGGTAAACGCTTTTCCAAGCAGGTTTGGCTGTGAGGATACGGGTGAATCAGAGGAGATATTTAGAAGAGATTCTCGGTCAGTACAGGTTGTAGACTACACAAGGACCAAATGTCAATCACAAAATCACACAATCATAACTGTAGTGACCGTCAGGTTCAGCCGATAGAGAGCGAACGAAACGTAGGCGTTGTGATCAGCACAGAGTCTGTAGTCATCACTCTGTTCGCACAGTTTGACCCGGGAACCGCTGACTGGCTACCTCACCGGGTTCGCCACGGGGAGCAGACCCGAGGAGATTATCCGGCGAAGGAGGACGACGATACCGTTCTCCAGGCCGTTGGCGAAGACCGCCTGTTCGTATGAGTCGTCGGGGTCGGCGTCCGGGTAGAAGGAACTGACCAGCAACGTTGTGCGGTCAACCAACAGCAGGCGGCTGATGGCAACCTCGTCGTCGCTCGCGGGCCCCAGGAGCCAGTCCAGTTCGGTTTCGAACACCTTCACGGATGGCAGCTCGGTACCGAGCTTGGCGATGATCGCGTCCGTCT
>NZ_JBHTAF010000017.1:0-1139 GCF_042663485.1 Saliphagus sp. GCM10025334
AAACACACCACGGGGGGCTACCTCTCGTACGCCGCCTGGACCTCTCACGCCGTACTGGACGTCAAACCCGAGGACACCTACTGGTGTGCAGCCGACATCGGCTGGATTACGGGGCATTCGTACATCGTCTACGGACCCCTGGCACTGGGCACCACCACCGTGATGTACGAAGGGACGCCCGACTACCCCGAGAAGGACCGCCTCTGGGACCTCGTCGAGAAAAACGACGTCGACATCTTCTACACCGCCCCCACCGCCATCCGGGCGTTCATGAAGTGGGGCAAACAGTACCCCGATCAGCACGACCTCTCCTCGCTTCGGCTACTGGGTACCGTGGGCGAGCCGATCAACCCGCGGGCGTGGCAGTGGTACTACGACCACATCGGCGACGCCGAGTGTCCCATCGTCGACACCTGGTGGCAGACCGAGACGGGGGGTATGATGATCACCACGCTGCCCGGAATCGGCGAGATGAAACCCGGCTCGGCCGGACCGCCACTGCCGGGCATCGACGCCCGCATCGTTGACGCCAGCGGCGACCAGGTGGAGGCGGGCAACGCCGGCTACCTTACGGTGAATAATCCGTGGCCGGGGATGCTGCGCACGCTGTACAACAACGACGAGCGCTTCCTCTCCGAGTACTGGGAGGAGTACTCCGACGAGGAAAGCGACGAGTGGGTGTACTTCCCCGAAGACGGCGCGAAAATCGACGACGACGGCTACATCACCATCCTCGGGCGCGTCGACGACGTCATCAACGTCTCCGGGCACCGCCTGGGCACGATGGAAATCGAGAGCGCCATCGTCGGCGTCGAGGGCGTCGCCGAGGCCGCCGTCGTCGGCGGCGACCACGACATCAAAGGCGAAGCCGTCTACGCCTACGTCATCCCCGAAGACGGCTACGCGGACGACGACAGCCTCGAGGAGCGCATCGTGGCGGGGGTAGAAGACGCCATCGGGCCCATCGCTCGACCCGAAGAGGTCATCGTCACGCCCGAACTCCCCAAAACCCGTTCGGGCAAGATCATGCGTCGCCTGCTCGAGGACATCGCCTCGGGCAACGAACTCGGCGACACCTCGACGCTCCGGAACCCGGACGTCGTCGAGGACATCGCTGCCCAGGTTGGGGACGACTGAGG
>NZ_JBHTAF010000018.1:0-1059 GCF_042663485.1 Saliphagus sp. GCM10025334
GTTTGATGGCGGTCACGCCAGGGCTAGATTCAGACGTACCCTTGTGGGGTTGAAGCGCTCCGCACACGCGGCGATGTACTCGAGGACGCCCGGATTCAGACGTACCCTTGTGGGGTTGAAGCACGAAGACTGGAGGGACAACGAAAATAACTATGACGGATTCAGACGTACCCTTGTGGGGTTGAAGCTCGTGGGTCGCTATCGCGTGCTCGTTGTGGTTGATCGATTCAGACGTACCCTTGTGGGGTTGAAGCGACGACACATATACCGGAAGCGAGCATATCAACGGATTCAGACGTACCCTTGTGGGGTTGAAGCCGCTTCGGTACGCGCTCGGTCCCGCAATGCGGGCGATTCAGACGTACCCTTGTGGGGTTGAAGCGCGGCGTCGACGGCGCCCGTCGAGATCCCGCCCGCGATTCAGACGTACCCTTGTGGGGTTGAAGCGGTATCGTCGACGCCGAGGAAGCGAACACGAAGATCGATTCAGACGTACCCTTGTGGGGTTGAAGCACCACAAGGACGACTGGGGTAGCGGATGGACGACGGATTCAGACGTACCCTTGTGGGGTTGAAGCCGCGAGTCCGGTCGCTTCCCACCCAGAAGCGGTCTTGATTCAGACGTACCCTTGTGGGGTTGAAGCTACAAAACTGACGGCGGCGAGTTGGAATGCTCGCGATTCAGACGTACCCTTGTGGGGTTGAAGCTCCGGGTCGGCCACACGATCGACGAGGTCGGCCTGGGATTCAGACGTACCCTTGTGGGGTTGAAGCGAACGCTGGGGACCGAAGCGGTTTACGAGATCGTCGGATTCAGACGTACCCTTGTGGGGTTGAAGCGGTCCGATAGACACTCGAGCCGCCGCGCGCTCACTGGATTCAGACGTACCCTTGTGGGGTTGAAGCGATCTCCGCGAGGCTGGCGAAATAACAGAGGATGAGATTCAGACGTACCCTTGTGGGGTTGAAGCATGCTCCTCGCTGTCGTTACCAGCGGGGCGCTAGCGATTCAGACGTACCCTTGTGGGGTTGAAGCGGTGAACATCACGCGCGTATCGA
>NZ_JBHTAF010000019.1:0-591 GCF_042663485.1 Saliphagus sp. GCM10025334
GCTCGTCGCTTCAACCCCACAAGGGTACGTCTGAATCTTCGATGATCGCCACCGCGTCGGCGATCTTCGGGCTTCAACCCCACAAGGGTACGTCTGAATCGACGCATTTCTCGAACGCGAGAGGCGGCAAGCCCGTGCTTCAACCCCACAAGGGTACGTCTGAATCGGCCGTGACGATCGTGCCGACGAACGTCGACCGCGAGCTTCAACCCCACAAGGGTACGTCTGAATCCAAGACTGGATGGCACGGGCGGGTCCAGTACCTCGAGCTTCAACCCCACAAGGGTACGTCTGAATCCGACGGACTCGTCGATCGGCTCGAGGCCACTGGCGGCTTCAACCCCACAAGGGTACGTCTGAATCTACGACACGATCGACGATATCATGTCGTGGAGCCAGCTTCAACCCCACAAGGGTACGTCTGAATCCGACGAGATAACCGACCCCGGGACGGTGGCAGACGCTTCAACCCCACAAGGGTACGTCTGAATCAGCCTCTCGTGTATGCAAGACCACCTCGGCGAGGGGGCTTCAACCCCACAAGGGTACGTCTGAATCGACTCGAGAGGTACGCTTCGGAGCGTTCCTCAC
>NZ_JBHTAF010000020.1:0-570 GCF_042663485.1 Saliphagus sp. GCM10025334
TAGGCGTCGAGGAGGACGACGTCGTCACCCTCTACCTGCCGATGATTCCGGAGCTACCCATCGCGATGCTCGCGTGTGCCCGCATCGGGGCGCCCCACTCGGTCGTCTTCGCGGGCTTCTCCGCCGATGCACTCGCGACCCGGATGAACGCCGCCGACAGCGAGTATCTCGTCACCTGCGACGGCTACTACCGACGAGGGGACGCCCTCGACCACCTCTCGAAGGCCAACGAAGGACTCGAGGGCGTCGATCACGACGTCGAGACGGTGGTCGTCGACCGCCTCGGCGACGACCACTCGCACTCGCTGGGTGAGAACCAGCGAGACTACGCCGACCTGGTCGACGCACACGAGGGCGAGACTGTCGAGCCGGTCTCGCGCGATGCGGAGGACATGCTCTTCCTGATGTACACTTCGGGGACTACGGGTCAGCCAAAGGGGGTAAAACACACCACGGGGGGCTACCTCTCGTACGCCGCCTGGACCTCTCACGCCGTACTGGACGTCAAACCCGAGGACACCTACTGGTGTGCAGCCGACATCGGCTGGATTACGGGGCATTCGTACATCG
>NZ_JBHTAF010000021.1:0-570 GCF_042663485.1 Saliphagus sp. GCM10025334
CGATGTACGAATGCCCCGTAATCCAGCCGATGTCGGCTGCACACCAGTAGGTGTCCTCGGGTTTGACGTCCAGTACGGCGTGAGAGGTCCAGGCGGCGTACGAGAGGTAGCCCCCCGTGGTGTGTTTCACCCCCTTTGGCTGACCCGTAGTCCCCGAAGTGTACATCAGGAAGAGCATATCCTCCGCATCGCGCGAGACCGGCTCGACAGTCTCGCCCTCGTGTGTGTCGACCAGTTCCTCGTAATCGTGGGCGTTGGCGCCGAGGAAGTGGTTCAGTTCGTCGCCGAGGCGGTCGACGACCACCGTCTCGACGTCGTGATCGACGCCGCGAAGCCCCTTGTCCGCCTTCTCCTTGTGGTTCAACGGATCGCCACGGCGGTAGTAGCCGTCGCAGGTGACGAGATACTCGCTATCGGCGGCGTTCATCCGGGTCGCGAGTGCGTCGGCGGAGAAGCCCGCGAAGACGACCGAGTGGGGCGCCCCGATGCGGGCACACGCGAGCATCGCGATGGGTAGCTCCGGAATCATCGGCAGGTAGAGGGTGACGACGTCGTCCTCCTCGACGCCTA
>NZ_JBHTAF010000022.1:0-563 GCF_042663485.1 Saliphagus sp. GCM10025334
CCCTTGTGGGGTTGAAGCGTGTCGTACACCCGCCGGAGATCCGGCCCGATAGCCGATTCAGACGTACCCTTGTGGGGTTGAAGCTTGAGGGATTGCATCGGTGAACCAGTCGAGAAGGCGATTCAGACGTACCCTTGTGGGGTTGAAGCCAGTAAACTCCCAACCCGACCGATCCGACTCGAACGGATTCAGACGTACCCTTGTGGGGTTGAAGCGTCTGCTCGCGGATACGCCCGACGAGCTGGTCGACGGATTCAGACGTACCCTTGTGGGGTTGAAGCATCGCTAATAATCGTCGTCCATCCGCTACCCCAGGATTCAGACGTACCCTTGTGGGGTTGAAGCATCATATTCGACACCGAGTTTCTCACACCACGTGAGGATTCAGACGTACCCTTGTGGGGTTGAAGCGTCTGGCACTTCTTGCTGTAGTCGAACGCCCACAGGATTCAGACGTACCCTTGTGGGGTTGAAGCGTCCGGTTCGATAATCCGGGGATAGGACAGTAACGTCCGTTCGGGATTCAGACGTACCCTTGTGGGGTTGAAGCCGCGTCTCGTCGG
>NZ_JBHTAF010000023.1:0-517 GCF_042663485.1 Saliphagus sp. GCM10025334
CGTCTGAATCGACGAACTGAACGCCGACCTCGGGACGGACGAATCGCTTCAACCCCACAAGGGTACGTCTGAATCGCGGATTCACTCTCCCGTCAAACGAATACCTGAACGCTTCAACCCCACAAGGGTACGTCTGAATCCCCGTTGACGGTCCAGAAACACACCTCGTCGTCGGGCTTCAACCCCACAAGGGTACGTCTGAATCTGTCCTCCCGAGTCATATCGGGGATGGTCGCCTCGAGCTTCAACCCCACAAGGGTACGTCTGAATCACGACGCTTTGGCGCGGCGCTCGAGGTGCTCGTAGCTTCAACCCCACAAGGGTACGTCTGAATCCGGTACCCAGGCCGAGATAGAGGTTCGACTCCTCGCTTCAACCCCACAAGGGTACGTCTGAATCTAGGATATGAGAGACTCCAACAGAGGCGAGCGTACGGCTTCAACCCCACAAGGGTACGTCTGAATCCACTCATCGGCCCGTTCTTGCAGCATCGCGACGACGGCTTCAACCCCACAAG
>NZ_JBHTAF010000024.1:0-503 GCF_042663485.1 Saliphagus sp. GCM10025334
TCGGCGGAGAAGCCCGCGAAGACGACCGAGTGGGGCGCCCCGATGCGGGCACACGCGAGCATCGCGATGGGTAGCTCCGGAATCATCGGCAGGTAGAGGGTGACGACGTCGTCCTCCTCGACGCCTAGCTCCCGCAGCGAAGCGGCGAACGCTTCGACCTCGTGCAACAGGTCGCTGTAGGTGTACGTTCGAGTTTCCCCGAGTTCGCCCTCCCACTTGATCGCCGCCCGATTCTTCGCGCCGTCCTCGACGTGGCGGTCGAGACAGTTATAGGAGGCGTTCAATTCGCCGCCGGTGAACCACCGATAGAACGGCGCGTCGTCGGCCTCGAGGACGGTATCGTACTCCTGGTTCCAGGAGAGCAGGTCCGCAGCCCGCTCCCAGCACTCCGGCCAGTTCTCCTCGAACTCCTCGTAAATCCCCGGATCGCTCACGTTCGCTTGCTCGACGAACGACGACGGCGGCTCGTACGTCTCCCCCTCGGCTAACCGTGCCTCGAGTTC